>DJIF01000138.1 GCA_002433485.1 Deltaproteobacteria bacterium UBA6601 | reverse complement strand
GGCAGCGGCAGCCTGTGGCCTCCCCGTGGCGAACTCCGCGTCATCGTAGACGGTCGCGGAAATACCCGACTCACCTGGATGATCGATGTCAGCGCAGCCAAGCCCATTGGCACCTGGCGATTCTTCTTCGACGCTCACGACGGCAGTCCCCTGCACCACGAGAAGACCCTGTGGAACGCCCGCGCCGACATCTACCCGACCAACCCGGATGTCAGCGACCTGGAAGAAGTCGACATCCTCGGGGTGACTGGCTCTGGAATGCTCGGTGAGTACGCCCAGGTACGTTCCTGCACCAACTGGAATGAAAGCGATAACGACTGCTCGGAAAAGACCACCATCGCCGAAGTGGACAGCAACGGTGACTACTTCTATGAGCCCACGCCCATTGAATCAGAGGACCCCTTCGCCGAGGTGCAGATGTACTACCATCTGGACCGAATCTCACGCTGGTTCCGCGATCGTTACCTGTTCACCCACAACTTCGGAATCCTGCAGCAATCCAGCATCGAGAGCATCGTCAACTTCGAATACAATAATGCCTTCTGGGGTGATGCCGACGGCGACGGCATCGGTGAAGTAGCCTTTGGTCAAACCGCAACCTATGACTATGCCTACGACGCTGATGTCATCTATCACGAGTTCGGCCACTCCGTGTTCGGCCGGATCGTCAATCCCGGCTTTATCGCCGCTGACAGCTACGGTGTCGAGTGGTCGACCGGGGCCCTGAATGAAGGGACAGCCGACCTGTTCTCGCTGGTCCTGACCGGAGATCCTCTGCTCGGTGAGTACGCAGCAGGCGGCTTCAGCCTTGGCTCTTCAGCAATTCGCGACCTGGAAGAAGACCGACACTGCCCAACCGACCTGTTTGGCGAGAGCCACCGGGACGGCGAGATCTGGGGCTCCCTGGGCTGGAACCTTATTACGGATCCCAACATCGGCGCTGAGCTCACCGCAGACCTGGTCTACGGCGCTCTCGGCAGCTGGGCGTCTGACGTCAACTGGGAAGAAGCTGGCCAGTCACTGGTCGACACTGCTGACGACATGCTTGAGGAAGCATTGATCAGCCAGGAACAATACGACGCCATCCTCGCCCATGGCACCAGTTCGGGAGTCATCGGCTGCGGCCGGGTCATTCGCCTGGACGAAGATCAGGAGCCCACCTTGTACATGGTCCACGTCGGCTTCCTTGGCGATGTGAACATCCCGATCGGCAACCAGTTCAGCCTGGACGTTGGCGAATATGCCTACCGCTTGCGCTTCCGCATCAAGGACTTCCTGCGCAGTGACGCCAACCTGGGCTGGCGCCTGCACGTGCGCCGTGGTGAAGCCATTCACCACGACCTTCAGCCGCTGGGCAACTTCGAAGTACCGGTGCCTGCAGAGTTTGACCTTGCGATCGACGGCATGGGAGATGACTTTGAGTACGAACTCACCCTGGACTCAGATCCTCCTCTGGAGCCCGGAGCGACCTATTACTTCTCGCTTGCCTCCCGCCCTGAAGGCTCAATCCAAGGTTTCGCTGCCGGCGAGATCACCGTCGATGGCGACGTTTGGAACAATGACCCCCCGGCCCCTGAGCCGGAAGAGCCAGCAGGCGCCGGCTGCAGCGGCTGTCCCCAACAGGCTACAGGGGATGATGCACAGCCCAGCACTGCCGCCATCGTGGGGCTGCTGCTGCTGAGCGGCTTAAGTCGACGTCGTCGACAGCTGTGAGACTCCGCTCACAGACTGCCTAGCCGGGCCACTTATTTAAAGAGTGCCTCGCTTCCACATCATGTAGTGCTTACCGCAGTAACCCTTAGCCCGAACCTTGGATTCGCAGCCATCAACCTTGCAGATCTTGGTCGCCGCAGCACTACGAGTCGGAGCCGCCTCCTTAGCCTCAAGCGCAGCCTTATTGATCTCCGTCATTTGCCCGCGAATGCCCTCGAGCGCCTCGGTCATCTCACCGACGCTGCTCTCCAGACGCTCAAGCTTGTTTTTCAAATCACGGACCTCAGAGCGACTGGGCAGCCCCTTCTGGTCCAAAACCTCATAGATGATGTCCTCAACCGGCGTGTGCAGCACCGGCACCAGACGCTCAGCAACTCCGCCAAAGACCAGACTCCTCAAGCTTCCCATCGCAACTCTCCTTTCGCGGCACGGCCGCTTGCAGCGCCAATTCCGCCAGTTGTTCCGCTCCGCGCCGCAGGAAGGAACAACGTCTCAAGCAACTACTCTTCGCCTGCTCCTCCAAGCTCCACGCCCAAGCCCTCGGCCAGTTCCTGGAGCTCAGCATCCAGCTCGCCCACAGACTTCTTCGCCTTTCTCAGCTGATACTCAACCATATCGCTGCGGTCACGCAGCTCACGAAAGCTCTCGCGGGTGGTCACACCCTTATGCTCCATCACCCGCGCAAAGACCTCTAAGACCGGTTCACGCAGATACGGCAGAGCGCCGTCATTTAGGGAAGAGAAGAGATAGCTCGTTACAAGGCCCATAATCCGCCGGGGCAACAGCTCACGGTCTCTCGACAAAGAGACCTATTGAACGGTAGTCAGCGTGAGTGTGCGCTGTCAAGACAATGAATGGAGCAACTGCTTGCCGCAGGACCCGCTGCATGCTGAGATTCGACCGGTGATGACTGCCCGCCGACTTCAATCTTTCATGCCAGGAGTGGCTCTACTGCGCCTCGCTGCCCTGTGTTTGTTAGGGCTGATCACGGCCTGTAGCAGCAGTGTCGTCAGCACCCTTGAGCAGCGCCCCCAGGGTCGCAATCACGAGGTCCGCGGCTGGGTGACCACCGCCACCACATCGGGCCCCCGCCACAAGGTCCGCCTCACCGTTGAGCTCGACCCCGCCAAATACATGGGCTGGGCGCGGACCAATACCGCCTATCGGGTGGTCCTAGATGTGGTCCTCGAAGGACCCGGCGAGTTCCGTGAGGAGCGAGTCCTCATGATACCCGTGAGTGAGCTGCGACAAGTTGGCGAAGACAAGAGTCGCAACCGCCTGCGCATGGCCTATGAGCCGGCAGGAACCCTGCTCAGCTCCGGGTTTCGTCGGCTGGAGCCTTTTGACCTCATGTCCTTCAAGCCTGAGGCCGGTGAATACCGACTCACGATTCGCCTCAGAGTATTGCCGGGGGCCAATCGCAACGCACTGTGGACGCTCCGAACCCTACGGGTCGAGTTGCTCAGCTCAACTGATCAAGAGGGGCTGCTGTCCGACTGGGAGGAACTCCCTCCCGAAGGGGTCCGATAGGCAACATTCAGGCACTCAGACCGCGAGACAACAGCAGCCCTCACGCCACTTCAAGAGAGCCCGCAGTCTCACCGGCCAACTCTTCATGAATCGAACTTCGCACCCGCGCCAGCGCTCGTGCCTCAAGCTGACGTACCCGCTCACGGCTGACTCCGAGGCGCTGCCCCAGCCTTTCGAGGGTCTCTGGGTCGTCGGCAAGATGACGGCGACGCAAGATTTCCTGCTCCCGCGCAGGCAGCTGTGCCATAGCCAGAGCGAGCCGCGTGCCCTCAAGCCGGCGCTCCTGCGCCTCTCCAAGCAACTCATCTGCCGGTTCAGCAGGGTCGGCGATGAAATCTCCCCTCAATGCGGAGTCGGAGTCATTACCAAGCGGCGCGTCCAGACTGACGTCATAACCTGAGAGACGCCCATCCATGCTCTCGATGGTCGACCGATCAACTCCGATCAGCTCAATCAAGCGGCTCATGCGCTGCTCTCCTTCAAGACCTTCTCGAGCTACCTGAGCTTTGGCCTTACCTAGCCGGCTGTACACCGTTCGCTGCCGCTGAGTGGTGCCCAGCCGCACCAAAGACCGGGTGCGCAGCAGATGGTCACGGATAAAGGCCCGAATCCACCATCCTGCATAGGAAAGAAAGCGCACCCCTCGGTCCGGATCAAAGCGCTCCACCCCGCGCATCAAACCGAGACTGCCCTCCTGGACCAGGTCGGCGAAGGATGCATGTTGACCTGCATACTCTCCAGCAATCTTGATCACAGCTCGCATGTTGGAGAGGACCAAACGGTCGGCGGCTCGCCGATCGCCATGGTCACGCCAGCGAATCGCCAGAGCACGCTCCTCTTGTGCGCTCAGTACAGGATGGGCTCGGATGGCGTCGTAATACAGCGCAAGTGCGTCACTACGTCGTTCTGTCATGGCGAAAACTCCCTCTATTAAACCGACCGGCAAAATCGTGCTAGCGAATCGACCGGCTCGGCCCACTGGGCGTGGGACTGCGCCCCTTAACGGGGGGCCACCTGCCAGCTTGTGGTGCCTTCACTAGCCCTGCACACGACACCGAGCAGCTGCCTTCAACAGGTAAGACACAGTGAACTCAGATCCTGTTCCCGAAAAATGCGAAAAAGTGCACTGCTAAGGCTCGCAAACCCTTGCTCTGCGCCAGCAGCCACTGGATACTGGCCTCATGGAAACCGGCTCAGAAGCCACTACGTTGAGGACCTCATGACCTACATCGTCACTCGACTCTGCCGCGACTGTATCGATACAGCCTGCGTGGCGGTCTGCCCCGTCTCTTGCTTCTACACCTATGAGGGCGACGACAAAGCGACCTTCCCAAACCAGCTGTACATCCACCCCGAAGAGTGCGTGGACTGCAACGCCTGCGAGCCCGCCTGTCCCTGGGAAGCGATCTTCCCAGAGGACGAAGTACCCGATGTGTTCGCTGACGACATCGACCTCAATTACAAGATGGCCGACCATGAAGACGATTTCGAGGTGCAGGAAGAGGTCGACCACGAACAGCCGGACCCCGCTGAGGTTGTCGCTAATAAGGCAAAGTGGGGCTTCGAGTAGGCTGGCTGCAGCGACGCACAGTCAGCTGGCGCTGCCCGCAGCTTTAGGCTCTAGCCGGCGCTTGTGCTTGGAGCACTGCGGAACCCATGGCAAAAGACCCGAGCGACAGGAGCTAACCGGTTCGGTGCAGCGCTAAACGGGCTCAGCCCGGCGGCCAGGTCAGGCTGCGTCCACCAAGCACGTGCACATGCAGGTGATCCACCGTCTGCCCAGCGTCCACCCCGTTATTGATCACCAGACGAAATCCTGAGTCTGAGATCCCCAGCTTCACGGCCAGGTCTCTGGCCACTGTAAAAAGGTGCCCTACAAGCTCCTCATCTTCATCACCCAGCGCAGTGATATTGAGGATCGGTTTACGCGGGATCACCAACACATGAACCGGGGCCTGGGGATTGATGTCACGAAACGCGATACAGCGATCGTCCTCGTGGAGGATGTCAGCAGGCAGTTCACCCCTGATAATTCTGGAGAAGATGGTCTCACTCATGGGCCTCGAAACTCCCTATTCGCAGCACATAGCTGCGCTCAATAGCTGGTAGACTAACTCAAACAGTCCTACCCAGGCGAATGCCCTCCGAATCCAGCTTCATCGTGCAGTGCCAATCTTCCTTTGCGGGGCGACCTGCAAGGGAGCTGCAGGTGTTTCATGACCAGAGCCTCTTTGCAGCGCTCCGAAAAGCCGACCAGCCCATCGCATCGTCCTGCCTTGGCGTGGCTGTTTGTGCGCGATGCCTGGTTCGGGTGCAGGCTCCCGAGGGCGCTCTAAGCTCCATCGAAAGCGTCGAAGCAAGGGTCTTGGCCGGCGCCGGTGCTGATAGCGATCAACGGCTGGCCTGCCAGACCTTCGTTTTAGGTCCTGGCGTGTCCCTCCGCACGGACTACTGGTAGGAGAAGATGTTGAGCAACGTTGCCGAAGTACTCCCGATGCTCGCCAACCTGGCGCTGACCCTGGCGCTCCTGGGCGGCCTGATTGGCAGCGTATTGCCGGGCGTTCCAGGGGCCAGCCTGATCTGGATTGCAGTCCTCTTTCATGGCCTCCTGACCGGCTGGCACCCCCTTGGCCTCGGTATCCAGCTGAGCATTGCCACCCTGGCCCTCATGTCTCTGGGCTGCGGTTTTCTGGTCACCGCGCTGGGCGCAAAACGCACCGGAGCAAGCCTCTGGGGCGCGACCGGAGCGATCATCGGCTTAATG
Organism: Deltaproteobacteria bacterium UBA6601; assembly: GCA_002433485.1. Taxonomy (GTDB): domain Bacteria; phylum Myxococcota_A; class UBA796; order UBA9615; family UBA9615; genus UBA6601. Next base: position 15,797 of record DJIF01000138.1, on the reverse strand, counting down.
CTGGGCTTCGCAATCCCGATCCCACTGCTTGGCCCTCTGTTGGGCGCCTTCGGCGGAGCACTGCTAGCAGAGCATCTGGCCACGGGAAAACAAGGTGAAGAAGTTCTTAAGGCCGGTGCTGGGGCGGTCATCGGGGCCCTGCTCGGAACCGTCAGCGAGCTCGTACTAACCCTGGTAATGGTGGTCGTCGTGGTGCTGGCCCTGCTGGCCTGAAGGGCCGGCTTAACTACGAGATCACTGCCAACTCGCGACCTGCCTGTTCAAAAGCCGCCACCGCCTGAGCAATGTGCTCATCAGTATGAGCCGCACTCAGCTGCACCCGAATGCGCGCCTGCCCACGGGGCACCACCGGATAAGAGAAACCGATGACGTAGATGCCCAGCTCTAGCACCCGGGCAGCCAGCTCGCCGGCCAGCCGCGCGTCACCTAGCATGATCGGCACAATGGGATGATTCCCGGGCAGAATCTCAAAACCGCTGGCACTCATCTGATCCCGGAACTTACGGGTGTTGCTCTCAAGGCGATCTCGCAACTCAGTGGTCTCACTGAGCATAGCCAGCGCCTCAATGGCCGCTCCGGCCACTGCCGGCGCCAGGGTATTGCTGAACAGATAGGGTCGGCTGCGCTGGCGGAGCAGCTCAATAATTTCACTGCGCCCGCTGGTATAACCACCGCTGGCTCCGCCCAGGGCCTTGCCCAGGGTGCCAGTGATGATGTCGACCCGATCCATAACCCCACAGTGTTCATGAGTGCCGCGTCCGGTCCGTCCCATGAAGCCCACTGCGTGCGAGTCATCAACCATCACCATCGCATCGTATTGGTCGGCTAGATCACAGATCTGCTCCAGCTTGGCTACATAACCATCCATGGAGAACACACCATCGGTGGCGATCAGACGAATGCGGGCCCCGCTGCTCTCCTTAAGCCGCGCCTCCAGCTCACCCATGTCGCTGTTTGCGTAGCGGTGACGCTGAGCTTTACAGAGCCGGATTCCGTCGATGATCGAAGCATGATTCAAGGCATCAGAGATCACCGCATCCTCAGGACCAAGAAGGGTCTCAAAGAGACCACCATTGGCATCAAAACAAGAGGAATACAGAATCGTATTGGCGGTTCCGAGGAAGCGAGACAGGCTCTCCTCCAGCTCCGTATGAATATCGAGGGTGCCGCAGATAAAGCGCACTGAAGACATCCCAAAGCCCCGCTCACGCAGGGTGCGACTGGCAGCCTCGATGAGCTGGGGGTGATCGGAAAGCCCCAGGTAGTTATTAGCGCAGAAGTTGATGACCTCCTGACCGCCACGCACCGAAATGGCTGCGCTCTGGGGAGTGACAATGACCCGCTCCTCTTTATAGAGTCCGCCATCGCGGATCTCGGCCAGTTGTCCGGCCATAATGGACTGCACCTGCTGGGAAAACATCAGCTTCCTCCTGTAACGGGCGACAAAAGCCCCCGAACGATTCTCTAAGCGTCCCAGCCCGCAAAGCGGATGACCGCCTTGGGGTGTCGGGTAATGCAGGACTCGAAGCTCTCAGCCTCCCAATCCGCGATATCCACGATGGTCTCTTGGCCCGCACCAAGGATGACCTCCCAGATCAACTCCTGAATCCGATTGGAGCGGTCCTCAAGGAGAGAACGGGTAACCGTCCAAGTCTCAAAAATCTGGCGGCCAATTACCGAGTGCAGGGCGATTCCGTTCATCACCAGGCGAGGGAAGGACTCGACCACAACCGGTCCGTCCTTAATCCCAAACAGAATAACTTCACCACCGCGCCGAGTCGCACCGATGGCGGTGTTGAAGGCTGAGTTGAAACCGCTCATCTCCATGCTCACGTCGGCACCAATGCCCTGAGTGGCCTCCCGAATCGCTGTAACCACCTGCTCATCAGCCGCTACCGGATCAGCACCCCTTAGATCAGGCTCAATGACCTCATCTGCTCCGAGCCGCCGCGCCAGATCAGCATGAAGCGGATTTGGGTCGACGCCAATGATCCGACCTGCGCCCAGGCCTCTGGCAATCAGGACAGCGAACAAGCCGATGGTGCCGGTACCGAAGATCGCCACCGATTTGCCCCGCAAAGGGACCTTGGTGCAGGCATGAACCGCATTACCAAAGGGCTCCTGAATAGCGGCAACCTCGGGACGGATGCGCTTCAGATTGGTCTTCCACAGCGCCTTGGCAGGCAGCTTGATGTAGTCGGCAAAGCAACCGTCCACCGAGATGCCGATGATTTTATCTTCAGCGCAGACATGGTTCTGACCGACGCGACACTGGTAGCAGCTTCCGCACACAAGATGACTCTCTGTGCTGACGACATCGCCAACCTTATAGCCGTACTTGCCAGCAGCCCGGTCACCGACCTCAACGATCTGCCCGAGCAGCTCATGGCCAACGATGCGCCGATCGCGCGCCTCGTCATCGAGAGAGTCATAGATCATCTCGTGGAATGCCTTACGAAACCAGATCCCACGATCGCTACCGCAAAAGCCGGCATAGAGAGTGCGGATGATCACAGCGCTGCGGTCCTTGCCTGAGAGCTCTGGCTGGAGCCGCGGACTGGGCACCTCTACCTTGCGCAGGCCCTTACTGGTCTCCCAGGGATCGAGACTGCGATCATAAATGAGCGCACGCATCTGCTCGGGAATCGAACTGATCACTATGACAACCTCCCAGAGCCCGCAGCCAAAACGCCCGATCTGATGAGGCCGGCGACACTAGCCAATATCAGCAAAGAGGACAACGAATATAGGCCTCAGCCGAAGGACCAAGAAGGATTCTTACCCTCCAGGTCCCGGAGCCGCTCCCAGCAGCGTTGAGTTATCGGATCTGCTGGATCCAAGTCAGTCGCCTGGCGGAGGGACTGTCTGGCCTCTGCGAAGCGGCCTCCTTCCATACTGACCAGAGCCAGATTCGCCAGCGCGCCGGCATCATCTGGAGCCAACTGAGCGGCACGAAGTGCGCTGAGATAGGCCTCCTCCATTTCGCCCAGAGCCAACAGAGCCAGGGCCTTCTCGCCCAGCGCACCGACATGATCCGGGCGCAGCTTAAGTACCTGCTCCAGTGCATCAGCGACGCGAGTCCATTGGCCCTGCTCCCGATAGGCAAGAGCCAGAAACAACCAGCTCTTCCAAGATTCGGGAAAGATCGCAAGCGCCGCCTGCAGCGACGCGATGGCCTGAGCGCAGCGACCCTCACGAACCGCCTCTCCCCCATCAACCAACAACCTCGAGACCTCAGCCAGCTTATGATCGCCGCGCTCCAAGCGCGCCAGATTAAGGTGCATATAGAACGGCAACTCACCATGCTGAGCCAGAGCCAGAGCTGCTCCAAAGTCCTCACGGGCACCCTCTATATGGCCGAGTTCAAAGCGAGAAAAACCTCGATTGTTGTAGAGCAGAGCGTCATCCGGACAGAGCTCAATGGCCCGCGAGAGACTATCGAGAGCCTCGGTGTGACGACCCTCATCCTGCAGATAGCTGCCCAAAGCTCGATGACTCGCTACTTCATCAGGCTCCAGCTCGGCTGCCCGCTCGAACAGCGCTGCGCTACGCTCGCCCTCACCCAGGCGATGGTGCGCTAGGGCTAAAGGACCAAGCAGCCCGCGCACCTGGGACTCAACCTCCAGCGCCCGTTCCCAAGAGGCAATGGCCTCGCGATAGCGCCCGACCGCAAAAAAGCACTCCGCCTCCGTCGCAAACAACCTCCAGCGGGTGCAGCCGCGGTCCTGAGCCAGGGCGAAGCGCTCCAGTGCGCGGAGCGGATCTTCGATGGCCGCAAACACCAGGCCTGCCAGGTATTGGGCAAAGGCTGAAGAGTCATCCTCTGTGATGCGCTGGGCTTGAGTGCGTGCGGCCACCTGCGCGCCGTCGCGACGCAGCGCGAGCGCAAACCGATAGTGCGCCTCTGCAAGACCAGGACGCCGTTCTACCAGCTCTTCCAGCACCTCACTTTGACCGACAAAGTCTTCAAGCTCCTCCAGGGAGTCGGCCAGGGCCAGCCATGCTTCAGTGAAGTTGGGGTCTGCCTCGACCGCCTGCTCAAGCAGCGCGATCCGCTCCAGCAAAGCATTACCGGGAGAAGTGCCCAGGCAGTAGAGCCGATAGGCTGGCAGCTCATCGCTGCCATAACCGGCAACTGCAGCGGTCGGGTCAGCGTTGATACCGGTCGCCTTGACCACATCGAACAGCCAATCCAACCGCATGTCATGCAGACTGCCGCTGCTCAACGGTCCGGCATGATGCACGCAACGCTGTCCCCTGGCGAAAACCGCGAACTGAACAACAACCGCGCTGCCGGCCTCATCCAGTTCGCCAGCCACCAGGAAGTCAGCCTGCTCAGCGGCAAGGATCAGATCGGCCTCGGGGATCAGCTGCCCCTCTGTGCCTCCAGGGGCACAACGCATGACCGTCTCTCGATCAATAAGAATGAACTCACCCAGTCGCGCCAGGAGGGCCCGCAGGTCCCGCGTGATTCCCGCCGCAAATGCAGCCAGCTCAACGGAGCTGGAAGCGCACCGCAGCGGCAGAACCACAACCCGGGGCCTGGACTCAAGCATCAGAGGCTGGCACTGACCCCCTGACTATCGCCAGCAGCAGCCGAATCGGCCTCCACCGACTCCTGGCTCTCCAGCCAGCGCTCGGCATCAATGGCAGCCATACAGCCAGTGCCGGCGGCAGTCACCGCCTGGCGATAGATAGAGTCCTGTACATCTCCGGCGGCAAAAATGCCTGGGATGTTGGTGTAGGTAGAGCCCGGAACAGTCTTGATGTAGCCCAGACCATCCTGTTCCAACAGGGAGTTCCAAACATCAGAATTCGGCTTGTGACCAATGGCCACAAACACCGCCTGCCAGGCGTGGGTGCTGTGGCTACCATCCTGGGTATCTTCGAGGGTCACCGAGGTCACTCCCTCCTCCGGGCTCCCGCCAATCCCCACCACTTGAGAATTCCAGTGAATCTCGATGTCAGGATGGGCCTTGACCCTGGCGGCCATGATCCGGCTGGCGCGGAAAGCATCACGGCGATGGATCACATGAACCCGAGTCGCAAAGCGAGTCAGGAACAGGGCCTCCTCCATCGCCGTATCGCCGCCACCTACAACTGCCATCTCCTTGCCCTTGAAAAAAGCGCCGTCACAGGTGGCGCAGGCACTGACCCCATAATTGCGTAGGCGGTCCTCATCGGGCAGTCCCAGCCACTTAGCATCAGCACCGGCGCTGACAATGATGCAATCAGCAAGGACCGTATCCTCAGGGTCCTCATCGATCTCCACCACAAAAGGACGCCGCGAGGTGTCGACCCGGCTCACCATGCCGTAGCGAAAATCAGTGCCGAAGCGCTCAGCCTGAGACCGAAACAGCTGAATCATCTCAGGCCCACCAATGCCATCTGGGAAGCCCGGATAGTTCTCTACATCAGTGGTCAACATGAGCTGGCCACCGGGAACCAGACCTTCGACGACCAGAGGTTTCAACTCGGCACGAGCAGCGTAGATCGCCGCGGTCAAGCCAGCAGGGCCGGCGCCAATAATGAGGACTCGAACGTGAGGACTTTGAGACATCTGCTGTCGCACTCCAGGGGGCGGTTAACCAACCCCTCTACTGATCAGGCGGCCCAACGCTGGGTACCGCGGGAGGAAGGACGGGGAATCTAACACGTAGAGCAATCAGCATACGACCGTCTGTTGACTGGTCGTCAGCGCACGAGCTCAGGGCTGCACCCCAGCCCACCGAGTCGGCGCGCAGCAGGAAGCTGATCCAAAGGGACAGGGTGGCCGGCTCGATCGTGCGCTAGAGTAACCACGATGTTCGTGAACAAGCGCCACCGCTGCAGCAGCGCCAATTGCCCCCCCTCAAGGTGCGGCGAATCGCGCCGTGGCATCACCATCATTGAGCTGGTAATCGTGCTGGTAATCATGGGTATCGTGGCCATCTTGACCGTGCCCAACCTGAGGGTCTGGACCTCAAGAATGCGACTGAGCAGCGCAACCTCGCACGTGCGTTCTTCCATCGTTAACACCCGCAAGATGGCCATCACCACCGCCAACCGACACTGCATGAGCTTTACCGGAGACGCTAACTTTGGTGGCGCTTCGGACAGCCTCTACCTGATCACACTGACCATCCGTAAAGAAACAGCTCCTCTCAGCGGCCTCTGGACGACCATCACCGAGCCAGTCGAGCTGGCAGGCTGGAGCAATGACTCGAACACCGAGCTCTACAAGGGCATCAGCCTGGAGAGCGGCAGCTCAACGACCACCTTCACGACCAACAGCTCCTGCACCGGCCTGCTGTTTAACAACAAGGGCTTTCTCGACAACCCGGCCAGCGATTTCACCCTCGCCAACAACGGCCGCTACGCAAAACTGACCCTGCGCAACAAGAGTCAGGCCTTCGTCGAGCAGCGCAGTCTTTGGATCGATCGGGGAGGCAACGTTCGCATCACTCAGGGACCGGACACTCCCCCAAACAAGGGTGAGAACTGAGCCGGGCTCATGCCATCGACACCAGCGGGACCGTGGTCAAGCTCAGCGCACCCATCCAGCTGCTGAAACAGTCTGTGCCGGCTGAAGCAGGGCCGGTGCGCCTGCTGCAAGAGGCCGGCTTTGCGATCAAGCTCTGCGCACCGGCCGGCAACGAGCGCTGGGTCCCGCCGGGCCAGGGCCAGCTGATACTGGCCCTTAGAGGAGACCTTCGACTGCAGCAACGACGCGAACGGGCGGGGGCCGAGCAACACGGTGCAGAACGCGACGAGCCCCTTCAACAAAGTCAACTGGCCCAGGTGCCCAACGACGCCCATTGGAGCCTGTCGAGCAGCGATAAAAGCCAGCGAGCACTCATCATCAGCACATCTGTACCCAGGATGGTGCAGCGCCCAATGGACCTCACTCGACTGTCCAGTGGGCGGCTGCTGGCAGGCAGCAAGACGCTGTTCGCCAATCAAAGCCTGACCCTAGGCCTACGCGGCTTGAACGGCAGACTGCCCTTCCGCCGCCGGTGGCAGCTTGAAGCCCAGCAAGCAAAGAATCCAATCCTCCTCGTTGTACAAGGTCTACTTGAAGGCGGACTCTACGGTCCTCAAGGCGAGAGCCTGTGGCAGGGAGAGTTGCCGGTCGGCAGCCTGTTGCGACTTCCTGCCGGAAGCTCAGCTAGGTTCCAAGCACACGAGCGCTGCCTTTTGTTGACCGTGGAATCCAAGAGCGGCACGAGAAGCCGCACGGCACAAGGGCCCTTCTCACCGTTTATTGACGGCTGAACTCCTTAAGCAGCCAACCGCAAGTTTCCGGTCAAGGTCTGGCAAGCAGGCCAAGCAACCAGCCCCGAAAACGCTGGGGGTCCTCATTCTCCAGGCCCAGCCGACCGCGCAGCTCGGGGCCGCACATAGACTCGGCAAGCATCGCCAGCACCACCAACAGGACCTTGTAGCGAGCGACCTGATCGGGATGCTCCCCCTCACTGAGCGCAGCGGCGATGGAAGTTAATCCCTGCTCTTCGGCTGGTGGGAAAGGAGCCCCTCCAGAAGCCAAGACCCAGGCCAGCAGCCGCCCCTTAGCCGGATCAGCCAGTCGCGTAGCTGCTTGCAAAAAGAGTTCCTGACCGCCGCCATCGCCACCAGCCAACAGGCTCAGAAGATCGTCGCGAAGACGCCTACTGATCCGTAGATGGAGGGCTTCAATGAGCTGATCAACACTGCCAAAGTGATGAAGAACCCCTGGATGAGTCATATGCGCAGCGCTAGCGATGCGCGCAATCTTCAAGGCTGAAGCCCCATCTTCGAGCAGCAAGCGCTCGGCAGCTTCAAGGATTTCATCACGCGCCTGCTCTGCAGTTCGTCGCCTTCTTCGGGAGCTTCGCTTCATCTCTACTTACAAGAATGTCAAGAAAAGCCTTGGTTGGCTACTTACAGTATTGTAAGTAATAACCATGAACCCGACCCCTCGACGATCTCCTGGCCACTTAGCTGCCCTACTGCTCTGGACGACTTGTTGTTGCTGCACGCAATGGAGCGCAGAGCCCCCCGAAAACTGGGCCCAGACCCAACAAGACAGCGATTTGAGTGTAGAAATCCCAGTCGACGAAGTAGCGCAAGTAGACCCGTCTGAGTCCCTATCTGACCCGGATCAGGCTGCCAACGACGACGAGCCGCAAGACCCACAGCATCAGGGCAACTCCTGCTCAACCGACGCCGTCTTCCCAGTTCCTGACTGGAGCACTGCCGCACCCGAAGAACATGGCTTTTCAAGGGAGCTCCTCGACCAGGCCGCGGCCATGGCCGCGCAGAACGAGTCCAATTGTCTGCTGGTGATCCGCCACGGCGACATCGTCGGAGAGTGGTATTGGCAGGGGACCAACTCCTCCAGCCGAGTGAAGAACTGGTCGGTAGCCAAGTCCATCTCCAGCACCGTAGTCGGGCTCGCGCTGGAGCGTGGTGACCTGCACTCAGTAGACAGTCCTGCTGCAGACTGGATCCCCTCCTGGGAGGGCACCGCCAAAGAAGCAGTGACACTCCACGACCTCATGGCAATGAGCTCGGGACTGCGCTTCAACATGGTCGCTGACAACTTCACCATGCCGCTGGCCGGCGACATGACAGCACTGGCAGTCAACGCACCGCTACGGAACCCGCCCGGTCAGCTCTGGGAGTACAACAATCACTCGGTCCAGGCGCTGGAGCCGGTGCTGCGGGCAGCAACCGGAATGGCGGCCGACGATTATGCTGACCAGCACCTGTTTGACCCAATGGGAATGGACGTACGCTGGAAGCGTGACAACCAGGGTCAGCCGGCCCTCTTTATGAACGCCAGGATGTCCTGCCGGGACAACGCCCGCCTGGGCTATCTCTACCTGCGCCGCGGCTGCTGGAACGGCCAGCGCCTCATCAGCGAGGAATGGATCGATAGCGCCACATCTCCATCCACGGAGCTCAACCGCGGCTACGGCTACTGGTGGTGGCTGAACGGCGAGCAGCCGACCCTCGACTCAGTAAGCTTTGAGCCGAAGGCCGGTGTACTGCACGACTTCGCCCCGGACGATGCCTTCTGCGCGGTCGGGCTGGGCAACCAGTTCATTGAGGTGATTCCCTCGCTCGACCTGGTGGTAGTGCGCACCGGAACTGCACCACAGGACCGACCGGGCGCCTGGCTCAACCCACTTCAGGTCATTCAGGACGCGGCCAACGACGGTGCGCAACTGGTGCACAACGCGGTGCTGGAAAAAATCCTAGAAGCCCTGGTAGAGCCGAGCACTGGCGTCCCAGCTGCGAACTAACTACTTCAGGACCAGGGCCGCGCCGCCCCTGGAAAGCGGCGCGAACGGCCTCAGGGCAGGCTCTGTAGATGACCTGAAACACCATGAAAGAAAGCCAGCACAGCCTGATTACCTTCCGGAAAGCCATATTCATAAAGGGTTACTTCCGGACGCTCCTCCAAGGCCGACAGCTGGGGGTGATGCGGATAAAGGAGATGGCTGCTTGAGCACAACAGCCCGCCGCTCATGTCCTCGGTAAACATCGCGGTGGTGTCAATTGCAGCCCCCGCATAGCTTGGCTCCAGCGCGCTCAGCAGTGCAGCCAGGACTGCTCCCCCTGAGTGACCCAGCAGCACCACGGCTTCCGGAGCCAAGCTGGACAGCTCACGGAGGTACCGAGTCAGCAACAGGGCTTCATATACATGGAGTCCCGCCAGGTTAAAGCCAGCAGCCAACAGATAGGCGGCCGTCCGGTGTTCAGTGTGACTGCTCTCATCGGCCCGCAGCTGCAATACTGCGACCGCAAAGCCGGCAGCAAGATAATCACCACAAGCAAACTCGACGCAGAACTCATAGACATCCCGATCATGGCCTGGCAGAGCCAGGACCACAGGCGCCTCGGGCCGCTCATAGGGCAGTAGCAGCCGGGCTGCAAAGCGGCCGACGAAGAAGTCCTCAAACAGCAACAGCTGCTCCAGGTGGGTCTCAGCATAGTGCTCATCAAGCACGGCAAAACGAAGACTGTGTTGCCGACTCGCCAGCAACAGATCGGTGAGCCCCAGGGCGCTGCTCAATTCCGCTCGCAGCTGCCGATCACCAAGAAGCTCCTCATAAGTCCCCAGGGCCAGCTCCTGATCTCCATCGCGCCACATCCAACCCAGCGACTCACTAAGCTCCCTGGCCTTCAAGGGGGCACTAACCGGACCGAGTTGGTGAGGGAAGCCGAGGTAATCGTTCACACCATAAAATTCCGATGCTAACGGCCGATCGACTTCCAGATCCGGGTCATACAACAGGCCCCCGGTTGGTTCTCCACGAGCCAGGCCAGCCAGCAGAACCAGTGTGCTCAAGACCCACAGACAGACAAGGCGCGGAAGTGATGCAACCACAACAGCTGGCCGGGAAGGGCCACAGTCCATTAAAGGGCACCCATCTGACGCCAATAGCGGGCCTCTGAGTGGAGACCGTGGCGCTCTGCAAAAGCAGCAAGTTCCAAGAAGCGTTGAGTCGGATCAAATCCCAAGGCAAACCTGAGCTTTTCATGATCAAGGGGGCAAAGGGCGAGACGCCCCGCATCATTCTCCCGAATCGAACTGGTCCCTGCCATCAAGCAGTGCCGGAAGTGCACACAGTGCTGCAAGGAAAAAGGGTGGCCCAGTTCATGGGCGGCCACCTTGAGCAGCCTCCGCAGCGCTGCAACTGCAGCCTGCGAACCCTCAGCCCCCACGCCGGGAGGCGGTGGCGCCCGGTAGCTGCGAAACAACGAGACCAAGCCCTGCCTACGCTGAAAATGGGCCAAGCCGAAGACGTACTGAAGACCCTCAATGTAGAGGTCCTCCTCGGTCAGCCACAGACAGGCTGAGCCGCTGGCACTACACGTCTCAGGCAGCCGCTGTAGCAGCCCGGCAGCGTCAAGCTGTCCCGGAGCAACTCCCCGTCGTTCGCCGAGGAGGTGGCCGTCCAAGCCAGGCGAATCTGCCGCAGCAACCTCAAGCTGAAAGAACAGAGCAATAAATTCCGCGAGCAGGGGCAGCAGGTCCGGGTCCTTGGACTTCAGCTTGCCCAACATGCCCAGCCGCAACGAATTCGGCCGTACGCCATTCCTCAGCTGGTCACGAAAGTTTTGTAATGACTGGCCTTTTTCGGGAGAACGAAGCAGCCAGGACCCGGGGCGGCAATCGCTGTCATCCAGGCGCTGCCAATGCTTCAGCCACCGCGAGACGGGCCGAAAATCAAGCGGAGCAACGGCGCTCAAACAGTTGGCCTGTGAGGCTGAGGATGCCTGCTCTTGGGCCACCGCCCGGGGCGGCGCTGCAGCCGGCGGTGAGCAACTGCAGCACAGCAACCAGCCAACCATGGCCAACCCATAGCCAGGATTCCGCCGGGCGCGGACCAGAGCCATGGAAGCTAACAGTCGAAGCACCGGCTACTGCAGGGCTCGTGACTCGGTCAGGAACAGAGACAACTGAGCGCTGAATTGGGCCAGCGCGCCACGGCTGCAGAAAAACCGCAGCCCGCTTTGCTGACGACCGCGCGTCGCTCGGGCTCGCATAGCCCTGCTCATCCGCAGTAAATCCAACCACAGCACCACTTCAAAACTCTCGCCACCGCGCTGCGCTTTCAACTCAATGGACAGCCCGTCGCTGATCGGATCATGCCGAAGGGCGATGACCTCACCGCTTGCCGCTGCTCCGAGTTCCTTCACCAGCGCCCGAAGTCCGGCCAGAGGCTCTCGATAGCCATAGCCAGAGAGAAAGGGTACCGGCGGCTCGGTCGGCTCCTCTCGAGCAAGCATGTGCACATTGAAGCTCAGCTCAGCGCCAGCCTGTTCAACCCCTTCAATGGCCAACCAGAGCAGATCCCTCTCGTCAGCGAGAATCGCCATTGCATCGTCTGCCTGCACCTTCTCTAGGCTCCCTTCATCCATCCAGGTCCCGCGTCGGCAGACCCATTATGACCGAGGACCAACCCAACAGGGAGGCCAGTAGAATCAAGTGGGGTAGCGAGAAACAGGCAACTGCGAGGACTGCCAGGGTCGCAGCGACGATGAGTTCGGCCCGACCCAGCACCCCAGCGGCCAGCCGCCAACGAGCGCTGAAAACCAAAACTGACAAGGCGCCTGCGAGCGTTGCTGCGGCCTCCAATCCCGCACCGACTCGCCCACCAAAATAACCAAATACGACAGCGCCAGGACGCATGAGGACCGCGCCGGGCTCCCTGGTCAACGCAGAAGTCACTTTGAGTTCCAGCAGACAGATCGGGATAAAAACGATCAAGCCGACTGCGAACAGCATCGGGCCCCAGGTAGCGATTCCACGCCTGCCGGCCAACCGCTCGCGCTCACAGCCCATCAGTGCGAACACCCAGGCCAGTGCCAGCAGGGGCTGCCAGGGCGCGCCGACAAAGTCGAGCCCCGGCCAGACAGCATCCAGACGGGCGGGCTGCAAGGTCATCGCCACCAGGATCCAGGCAGGCGCCAGCAGCAAGGCTAACCCTAGCGCCAAGCGTAGTCCTGACCTCGATTTAGGCGGCTCAAATCCCCCGCTCAGTCCAAGCCCAACTACCAGCACCAGCCACAGCAGGCCATCGCCAAGATCAAAGCCACCAGGCAGCGACGCGCTGATTGGCAACTCGGCAGCCGCAATAGCCAGCGAATCGACAAGATGCCGACCCATAACCGCCACAGTCAGCACTCCGGCCAGCCACAGCAGAGGCTGAGCCAGGGCTGTTGAAACCGGCGGTAACAAGCGCCGCAGTCCAGCAAGCAACCCAACACCTGCAGCCACCACGAAGGCAGCCAACCACTGGGCCGTACTGCTGGTGATCAAGTAGCTGCGTTCAGCCATACTGAAGACCACTGCGGTTGCCAATACCGCCGCGAGCAGCAGACCCGCGAGTACAGAGCGAAGCGCTGGAGGAGAAGATCCCATCGAAGACTGGTATACATCGCGCCCCACCTAAATGGGCGGCGCGGGATAAACCCGCTCGATGCATGGAGAAGAGATGGAGCTCAACGAAGTCAAAGCGATCATTACTGGTGCCGGTAGCGGTATGGGACGAACCTTCGCCATCGAGCTGGCTCGGGCCGGGGCCCAGGTAGTAGCCGCAGACATCAACGAAGACGGGCTTGCCGAGACGGTCAGTGCCGGGACTGGACTGTCAGGTTCGATCTCAGCCGCTACCGCCAACGTCGCTGAAGAGCAGAGCGTCAAAGACCTGATCGCTGGGGCCTGGGAAACCATGTCCGGGCTCAATGTGCTGGTGAACAACGCCGGAATCTTCCGCGACGGGATGCTGGTGAAGGTCGACCGGGAAAGCGGCAAGGTGGCCAGGACCATGAGCCTGGGGCAGTGGCAGCAGGTCATCGACGTAGATCTAACCGGCCCCTTCCTTTGTACTCGAGAATTCGCCGCAGCATGCATTGATGGTGGCGTAGCCGACGCCGTGGTGATCAACATCAGCTCGGTCTCGCGTCACGGCAACCCCGGACAAGGGAACTACTCAGCGGCCAAGGCTGGGCTGGTAGCCGACACCAAGCTCTGGGCTCAAGAACTTTCGCGCTACGGAATCCGCACCGGCGCCATCGCACCAGGCTTTGTCCGCACGCCGATCCTCGAAGGCATGCGCCCAGAGGTCCTGGAGAAGATGCTCAAAGCCGTGCCTCTGCGACGAGCAGCGGAACCGGAAGAAATCTTCGCCGGCCTGCGCTTTATCATCGAGTGTGGCTTCTTCACCGGCCGCTGCATCGACATCGATGGCGGCATGTCCGTCTGACCAGGAGACCTGGCATAAGTCCAATCCCAGGGTCTACGTATTGCTTGACTGCGCGGCCCTAAACGGCAAGGGTGGCGCGACTCGCGCTCCCCTCTATAGATAGGTAGAGAGCACAGTTGGACGGCCCCTTCCAGTCGGCAAGGAGAGTTGAGAAATGGCAAACAACACCAAGGGCCCAGGTTTTCCGAGCCTAGACCAGGTCGCAAACATCATCCTGGTCGCATCAGGGAAGGGAGGAGTCGGCAAGAGCACGGTCGCAGTCAACCTCGCCAGCGCGCTGCGCCGAGGGGGCAAGAAGGTAGGCCTGCTCGATGCTGACATCTACGGTCCCTCGATCCCGACCATGCTCAACCTCCACAAAGAGGTCCAAAGTAGCGACGGAAAGCACATTGACCCCAACGAGATCCGTGGCCTTAAGGTCATGTCAATGGGCTTTCTCATTCCACCCAGCAAAGCGATGATCTGGCGTGGCCCCATGCTCCACAGTGCCGTAACCCAGTTTCTAAGGGATGTGCACTGGGGTCCTCTAGACTACCTTGTGGTTGACCTTCCCCCTGGAACCGGTGACGTACAGCTGACCTTTGCCCAGGCGCTCACGGTCACCGGAGCGGTGATCGTCTCAACTCCCCAGGAAGTAGCCCTTGCCGATGTAGTACGGGCACGCGCCATGTTCGATTCAGTGAAGATTCCGATCCTCGGTCTGGTCGAAAACATGTCCTATTTTATCTGCGACGGCTGCGACAAGAAGCACCATATCTTCGCTACTGGCGGCGCCCGCAAAGCAGCTGAGCAATTCGGCATTCCCTTCCTCGCTGAGATCCCTCTCGAACCGATGGTACGCCGGGGAGGCGACAACGGCATGCCCATCGTCGAAGCAGAGGTCGACCACCCGGTCTCTCAGGCCTTTGTGCAGGCTGCTCAATCGATCATTCTCGCTGCCGCGGTGGCAACGGAAGAGCGGCTCGCCCGAGAGGCCGAAGAGGCCGAAGCGGTACCCGGCCATCGGTCCCTGCCCATCGTAACCTGAGATAAAGCCGATGATCCGCAGACTGCTGGGCAAGCTCCGCGGATCGCTTCGAGACCATCGACAAGGCGCTGAGCAAGCTGAGTCAGCAACGCCAGCTGAGACTGCCGATGCGATGAGCTCGGTGAAGCGGCCTGATTGCGAGGTTCGGATTGAGGACCGGGACTGTAGCGTAGCGGTCCATGCTGGCAAGACTCTACTAGACGCCATAACCCGAGCTGGACTCGCCCTGCCCCACGAGTGTGGCGGCCTGGCCAGCTGCGGTGAGTGTCACATCGCTAAAGCAGAAGGCGAGATCTCCGAACGACGGGAGATTGAGACTCGAATCCTCAAGATCATGGGCAAGCCGCTGGACGGTCGTCTGGCCTGTCAGACCCTGGTCTTCGGCAACGCTAGAGTCTGGATTGACACCGTAGACTGAACTCTTCAGCTTGCACTGCTTCTAAAGCGGCCCGAGACCGCTGTCCGTCCACACTCCATTGACCGCCTCAAGCTCCACACAATTACCCCCTGCAGGACAGGTGACGCAAGGCCAGCTGCCTGCACCAACCGGGTTCTGGCAAAGGACCGAGGCATAGACATCAATATCAATGAGGCCGACAAGACTGCCGGCAACGATCTGACTGGCGTCGGCGGTGAAGTCCCCCTCCAGCTCAGCGTCGTAGAGGTTGAACACACTGACCACAAGATCCTGCGGCCCAACAGCAAAATGCGGCGGCACATAGCTGCCCGGTTGAGTGGCGGTCAGATCGAGCACCCCCAGACTCGGATCCGGCGAACAGCCAGCTCCAGCGCTCACTGCAGCCAGCATGGAGAGCTGGCCGACAGCAAGGTCGACAGCCACCGGGTTGAGAATCAATCGACTGTTGTTCAACGAGATACCGAAGCCAGCAAGGGTTCCAGCCAATCCAGCTGGACGAATAAAGTCTACGCTGTCCCAATCCAGACAATAGCTGCGGCCAAGGAAGGCCTCTCCTGGGTCGCCGACCACAATGACTCCAGCAGAGTCATCGTCATCGGCGCTGGCCGAGTCG
>DJIF01000053.1 GCA_002433485.1 Deltaproteobacteria bacterium UBA6601 | reverse complement strand
TTGCCGGTGACGATGACGACAGCCAGGACAACTTTGAAGGAGATCAGCCCGGCGAATGCGCAGACGGTGCCGACAACGATCAGGACGGCCTGTTTGACTGCGATGATCCCAACTGTGCTGGTTCCCCCGATTGTGCCGGGGACGATGACTCGAGCCCCAACGACGGCAGCCCGATCATTACCAACGTCACTTATGTCTGGATTCCCGGAACCAGCACCTTCGAATTCAGTATCCAGATCGAGGACTACGACTGTGATCTGACACCAGTCACCTTGTTCTATGCAATCAGCCAGAATCCCCTGGCCCCCCTCGCTCCAGCCGGTGACGCAAGCCCCAACTGCGCAACTACCTATACTTTCGACCTACAGATCCTAAACGCAGCGCCGGGCCTGAGTTACCCGGTCACCCTCGCTGTCGAGGACTCTGCCGGTAATCGGTCCCAGGAATACAGCCTGGTAGCACAAGTCCCCTCCTGAGCAAGCCCACACCAATCAGGTCAGCTCGCGCAGCCGCTCAAGTTGCTCAAGTAGGTCGCGCAAAGCGCGGTTCCACCACGCTTCGGTACCGAAGTCGGGAAAGCCCAGCTTAAAGGCAGGATCCTCCCAGCGGCGCGCCAACCAGGCGGTGTAGTGGACCATTCGCATCGCTCGCAACGGCTCTACCAGAGCAAGCGTCCAGCGCTCAAAGGGCACCATCAACTCATAGCCCTCGAGGATGAGATCGCGACGGCGCTCCCCCCAAGCGTCCCTACTGCCGATCATCAACCACAGATCCTGGACCACCGGGCCCATGGCCATGTCATCGAAGTCGAGAAAGACCAGGCCAACGGGAGTGCGCAGCAGATTGCCCAGGTGACAATCACCATGAATGCGCTGAAACTCAACCTCATCGAACAGCGGGGTACTTCGCTCATGCAGTTCCCAGACTGCATCCTCATAAGCAGAGGCCACCGAGTCGGGTAGCAGGTCGTGGTCAAGCAGTGTATCCAGGTTGTCGGCAAGCAGAATGTCCGGATCCAGATCGATGCGCGCGTCGGCCTCACGCAACCGGCCGACCGCGTGGATCCGAGCGAGGCTGCGACCAAAGCCCCGCAGCTGCTCGTCGTCCATCTCCTCGGGGGCCCGACCACCCACTCGATCACAGACTGAGTAGCGAATCCCCTCGACCTCGCCGAGGGTAGCGCCCCCCTTAAGCAGCCGCGGCGGCGTAACGAGAATCTCCCGCTCCTGCAGATCGAGCAGAAAACGATGCTCGTCCAGAATCGCTTCATCGTCCCAGCGTCCAGGCCGATAGAACTTAGCGACCACAAAGCTACCGTCCTCAAGCTCCAGTTGATAAACGCGATTTTCGTAAGAATTGAGGACAATAAAGCGACCGGTACAGCGCTGCCCTTCAAGCTCCACTGCATCCAGAACCCGCTCTGGAGTAAGCGCATAGAAGAACTCGGTGAGATTCTCGCTCACTAGGTAGCCCTGGGAAGGCGCAGAAAGCTCCGCAAGCTCCGCATCTGCTGAGTCAGTTGGCCCTGCTCATTGCGCACCACTAGCTCACCATCAATGGCAGCAACAGAACTGCCCACCTGGGGCATCGCTGCCCGCTGGCCAAGATAGGCGAGATAGCGAGCTGCCTTACCCGCCCTGGGCACGACCGCCAGCACCCGACAGATCTGCAGAGATGCCTGCCGAAAGGCACTGCACACCCGCCCATGCTGAGCCCCATCCATCACCATTGAGACCCAGCCGCCTGCAGCGACAAAACGAGCGGCACTAAGACAATAATCCTCAATACCGCCATTGAGTTCGAAGCGGGCTGCGCGTCGCTGCGGATCTTGAGCCAAGGCGCCACTACCCAGTGGCATGAAAGGAGGCGTTCCGGTAACCAGATCAAAGCCGCCCTCGTGGAGCCAACCCTGAGCAGAGGGCAAGCCACGCAGATCGGCGCCGATCAGTTGCACCCGCTCCTTGAGCCCATTTAGGAGGATATTCCTGCGGGCCAGGTCCAGCGAAATCGGGTTGACCTCAACCCCAACAAAACACGCATCCTCGAGCACTTCACTGAGATGTAGGGTGACCGTCCCATGCCCACAGCCCAGATCCAAGACCTGGCGCGCCCCGGGACAGGCCTTGGCACCAACCCAGGCTGCAATGAGATCATCAGTAGCGCTCCGATGGCCCTTGCGGCGCTGCAAAACCCGTCGACCCAAGGACAGCAGATCAAGGCTTTCCTCGGCCGAAGGCTGTAGGTCTAAGACCTCACTCATCCCGGCCGTCCGGCGGCCGCCACCCCACGCAGGAAACCACCTCAAGGCGAGGAGCCACCGCCAGCCAAGTAGCCATCTGGCCGGGCGACAGCCGACGCGCCTGCCGATCGAGCAGGCTGCACACCGAAGCCCGCGCAGACTCCAGCATCTCGGCATCACCAGCGGCCTCGGCAGCACGGGCCATCGCACCGTGAACCCGCTCCATCTCCAGCAGCACGCTTGGCGAAAGAGAGGCGGTCATCAAGGCGCTGTGGGCGAAGTCATACGCTTCCTGACTGAGGCCCTGGGACAGACAGCACAGCGCCCGCTCTGCAAGACAGAGCGCAAGTGTGCCGGGTTGCTGGGTAGCGCGCAGAATCCGCTCCCCACGCTCCAGATGGGCGGAAGCCTCATCGAAGAGACCCATGCGACGACACGACTCCCCCGCATAGCTAACCGCCCTCCCCAATAGACGCACAGCACCCAGATCCTCTGCAGTCGCCGCCACCGCAAGGTGGACAGCGCAGCCTTCTTCCGGGTCACCCTGCAGGCTCAAGACCAGCCCACGCTGGACCTCAAGGAGCAGAGCTGTCAACTGATCAGCAAGCTCATCGGCGAGTTCGCGCGCCCGCTGAAGGCTGCGCAGTGCGGCTGAATAGTTGCCCAACTGAGTTTGGGCGGTGGCCGCACTGCTCAAGGCCAGCATCTCCCAGTACTCAACTCCAGCAGCGGCAGCTTGCGAAGCAATCCCCAGCCATCGGTCGCGCGCGTTCAGCAACAAGCCCTGACGCAGGTCTACGCTGGCCAACAGGTGCGAGAGTCGAAACAGGGCCTCCCCGGAAGAGTCCACCTGCAGCGCCACCCGAAAAGCCGACTCAACCACATCCACCATAGACTCGTAGTCTTCAGAGCGCTGCAACACCGTAGCGCGGGTCGTCAGCATCACCAGCAGGCGCTCGGGGTCATCGGCATAGATCTCGGCGAGGGAATCGAGATCCGCCAGTGCCTGCTCCCAATCGCAGGCCTCCGAAGCTAACTGGGCCCTGGCATCCAACGCAACCGGCAGGGCAGGGCTACCCTCGCGACGTGCAGTTTCCACCCATAGGCCGGCCATCAGCAGCCCTGAAGCCGGCCGTCCCGCAGCCTGCTCCTGGCGAGTTGCGGCGGCCAACACCGGCAAGGCCTCCTTAAGCATTCCTGCCCTGAGCCAGGCCCTCGCCATCGGAGCGGTCCATTGACCTCCCTGGAGCGGCGAGAACGGCAACTGACCTCGAGCCATCGTTACAAAGCGCTCGGCTGCAGCCCGACGCTCCTGGGATGACAGCAGGTCCCAGGCGACTTCACCAACCTCTCGATCCTGAAGCTCCAGACCCCAGTTCTGACCGTCACGACGCTCCTGCAGCAGCTGCCGTCGCAAGCCAGCGTTCACAGCCTCGACCAACAGGTCCTCATCCCAGTGACCAGAGGCCACCAGGAAGTCGAGCACAACTGGCCTGCCGACCAAAGAGATCAGGCCCAACAACTCCCTGGTAAGGGGCTCGAGCCCGGCCAGCAGGAGCCGCGCACGCTGCCCTCCCTGCCCCGAAGCCACCGACAGCAGCTGTCCCTCTTCAAGGGCCGCAATATCGGGCTCAGCAAGCTGGTGAACCAAACCACGAATCCAGTCCAACAGCGGGCCTGGGCTTCCGCCGACCCCTTCATCCAGCGCCCGCTGCGCCAAACGCCCGGGCTGCTCACTCCAACCCAGCGCGGTCTGCAGAAACAAGGCCACATCACTGCTCTGTAGAGGTTCAATGGGCCGCAGTGGACCCGCCCAGTCAGGTCCCTCGCCCGAACCGGCGATACCAAGGAAAACGGGCCGTCCTCGGATCGGATTGTCATCGGCAGCAGCCTGGCTGAGGTGGCGAAGCAACTCCATAGAGTCGGGATCTACCCGCTCCGCATCATCGACCAACAGCACCACCGAACCAACCCGTGCAGCGAGCGCGATCAACCGCTCAGCGGCCTGTAGGCGAAGTACTCGCCGAGAACTCGCATCCATCCCAGCTGGGATTTCATCGGCCCAGGGGAGAAAATCCCGCAACCCTGGACTGAGTTCAATGGCAAAGCTCACGCTAGGCCCAAGGAGGTCGGCCAGCAGGGCGGATGGCAAGCCCTTCACATACTGGGGTAGCTGATCAAAGAGCGAGCGAATCGCCGAAAGACCCGCGGCAGGGTCAAGCCCACGACCGGTCAGGACGACCATGGACTGCTCAAACCGGAAGGTATCTCTCAGCTCAGCGAGCAGCCGGCTTCTGCCGCTGCCCTCATCACCAACAAACCAATGGGTAACCGGCGAACCGACCGCCTCCCGGCCCACCGCAAGAGCTGCTTCAACCAGGGCATCTCGCCCACAAAAGGCCGGGGCAAAAAGCTCGGGAAGGACATGGCCAGACGCTCCCGAAGCACCAGCTCCTGGGCCTGCCAGCACTGCTGAGAACGGCTGCGTCGAGATCTCATCATCGAGCTCATCGCTACCATAGGTTTCGATCATCTCGGCCGTCGATGCACCGGCACCAGTAGCATCACGAACGGCTCGGGAGACCAGAATCCGCAGCTCATCCCGATCGGCGCTCGGTTGCGAACCAGCCGGAATGAGACCAACTCCACCGAGGTGACCCAGCAGCACCCGGCCAACTGCCGCAGCGTCACTGGGCCGATCGCTGCGATCCTTAGCGAGCATCCGGCCTATCAGTTCAGCGACCGCAGCCGGGCAATCTGGCGCCAGCTCCAGCACCGGCGGCGCTGGAGTGACCACATGGGCCATCATCAGATCGAAGAGTGACTCTGCGGTAAAGGGAGGCTCACCACAGATGGCCTCATACAGAATCACCCCCAACGAGTAGATGTCAGTGCGGGCATCCAACGGCAGGTCACGGGCCTGCTCGGGACTCATGTAGCGAGCAGTACCGACCGTCTCACCCTCGGCAGTGAGCGGCACCATCGGGTCCCTGGCCATGGGCTTGGCAATCCCGAAATCCACCAGCCGGGAGCGACCGGCTGCATCAATAAGGATGTTCTCTGGCTTAAGATCGCGATGCAGAATCCGATGGCCGTGGAGGTAGGTCAACGACTCACAGACCTGGGTGACGGTAGCAAGGGTTGAGGCCAACCAGCGTGGGTCGAGCGGCCTGCGATTGGTTCGAGCTAAGGGCTCGGTACGCCCAGAAACCGTCCAAAAGTCACCGCCATCAACCCACTCCATAACGAAGTACTCACCTTGCGGGCAGGTGCCATAACGATAGACCTGCACAATGCCAGGATGGCGCAGGCGGGCAATCGCGTTGAACTCGCCGCGAAATCGCCGTGCCGGTGTTGAACGCCCAGCCTGCGGACGCAACAGCTTGACCGCACGGTACTCACCGCTCTCTTGTTCGACACCTCGGTAGACCGCACCCATGCCGCCAGCGCCCATCTGGCACAACTCGACAAGTCCTTCAATCTCGGGGGCCAACGACGCCTGATCAGCACTCACAGGGACAACACCTTCTCCAAGACGCCCTTGTGATGAAGGGCGAGAGCGTCCATGGTCCAAGCCACGCTGATGTGAATCAACATCCCAGCGTAGATGGAGCCAGTCCGCAGCGATACAACCCCCAACGCAAGGCCGGCAATGATGGAACCGAGACACTCCAGCTCAGGCTTGCTGAAATGCAGCATCATGTAGGGAAACAACATCAAGGGAATCACCCAGGGCCCCAACAAGCGCACGCCGCAAAAGAGCATGGCCCCACGAAAGAAAAACTCCAGGCCAACAAACTGAGCTGCATAGCTCAGCTCCCAGATCAACAACCGAGAGAGCGATTCGCCAGCTTTTTTATAGAAGGGATAGGTCTTAAGAAAAGAAGGGTCATCAGAGACCATCACCACCAGTGGCAAGACGACGAGGAAGCCCAGCCCATAAATCCACGCGTGCCGCAGAAAGCCCCGTCCGCTAAGCCCCAACTCAGCGAGCCGCATTCCCAGAACAAGGCGCGCGTAGAGAGCGAGCGGTACGCTGTAGCTCAAGAACAGAAACCACGCCCACCAGATGCGTCGGTAGAATTCTCGATCCGGACCGCGACTGATGTCCTTGGGCAGTAAGGCCCTGAAGCTATCGACAATCCAGTAATCGTTGACCATCAGCACCAACGCTGCCAGCAGGTAGAGGCCAAGCACCCGAAGCTGCAGCGAGTCAGAGGCGTCTGGATCAATAGGATACTGACGCCGCAGGGCTCGCCACTGCTCAACGGTCAGCAACAGCCACAGTCGACGCAGGCCAGACACCGCTTCAGTCGCCTTGGGCAGCCCACCACTCATGGGCCTGTTCGACGGTCCGCTCAAACTCTTCCTGGCGAATCCCAAGTACAGCTGCTGCCCGAGGCAACGGCGGACCCCAATCTGGAGTGTCCTTGTAGCGGGTCGGGCCGTCCATCGCTACCGCTGCCAGGGCACCGATAAGCCAGGCATGCCGAGCAAGCGGAGTACCCTCTGCCAGATCACTGGGATCATGATGCTTTAGCGCGATAGAGACGAGTGCCGGCGGGAAACTCCAGGACTTGAGCAGGAGGGCCCCCAGGGCACAGTGGCGAAGCTGCATGTCCTCCACCAGGGAGCCGGTAGCGATCCCGTCCTTAGGCGCCTCTTTCTTCGACTTTCGATAGAGGTCTACGATCAGGACCTCACCGATGTTATGGAGCAAGGCCATGGTGTAGATCGCACCCTGACTGGGCAGCTCAAGGCGCTCCCCAAGCAGTCGCGCTGCATGAGAAGTAACAACGGTGTGTCTCCACATGCGCGTCAACAGGGGGCCCCATCCCTTCGTACGCCCCTTGTAAATACCCTTGAGCGCTTCTGTCTGAGCGACCTCCGAGAGCCGGCGGGTACCAAGACGTTTACCAGCAGCGTGAAGATCAATAACCCGGGGCATTCCTCGGTAAGCCGCGGAATTCGCCGAACGCAGGGTCGCCGCCGCCAGGTTGGGATCCTGCTCAATCTTCTCCACCAGCTCTGGCATGCTTGCCTGACCGTCCATGGACATGGCCTGTAGCTCCATGGCCACCGGCGAAAGATTCGACACCCGGGCGTTACCACTTCGCAAAGATTCCGCCAGCTGCACAACCTCATCGCGAAGCGGTTCGTCACCCCGGCGCGCCGTTCGAGCCCCGCTTCGGTCGCGCGCAACGGAGCTGCTAGCCTTGGCAGCCCTACGCTGCGTATCCACATCCTCATCGCCCAGGCCTTCTGCGGCCGGAGGTTCATCAAGCAGCTCGACAAACCATCGATCCAATTCAAGGGCTGGCACCGGCTCTACCAACAGCTGCTGAGCCCCTGAGGCGCGCAGTTCCTCTTCACGACGCAAGCTGCGAGCGCTGCCCAGCAAAATCACCCGAGTATCTGCATTCTTAGCTGCCAGCCGGCGGACATAGGCCGGGCCACCGTCGAGCCAACAGTTGACGGAGAACACCAGCATGGAAGGGTGACGACGACCTGCTGCGACACGAATACCGGCAGTCTCATCGGCGCTGGAGACGAAGTGTCCGAGCCGACTGAGTCCGTCCACATAAGCTTCGCGAGCCTTCTCATCGGCATGGATCAAGGCCACATGCTGCGCCTCGCCGGACGCAACTAGGCCGGCGCGCGGCCCATCCCGCTTAAGCAAGCTCAACACTGAAGCAAGCACCTCCAGCGGCCCTGGTGGATCGCCCAGTACATCACCGACCCCCAGCCTAAAGCAGGCCCTGACATCCTGATCAGAAGCCTCATCCATCAAGACCACAAAAGCAGCCTTTGGCAATTCAGAGAGCAACACCCGCAGCTCTGGGAAGTAGTCGGGGCCGGCCTCCTGAGACAGCACCACCGCTCGAATCTGCCCCTCGGTGATGAACTTACGGGCGTTGCTGATACGGACCACCGCGTGAACCTTAAAACCAACACCCTGAAAGGCTGCGGTCAAGGAGCGACGAACGTCGGTGTCCTCATGGATCAGCAACAACTTGCCAACCGTGCTGCTGCTGCTCGCCTCAGCCACGAGAGCTCCTGGGCATCCAATAACCGCCAGCGCGGCGGAAGGAGCCGAATCCTACCATCGGTCGAAGACCGTCCGGGAAAGCAGCCGCTGTTCAGGAGTGGGACCCGTTGCCACCAGCGCCTCAATTGCCTCAGCCCTACACGGGATCGCGGCGCTCAGGACCTCATGTCCGGTGCTTGTAACCAACACATCATCCTCGATCCGGATCCCTCCAAAGCCCAACCAAGTCTCGGCCTTATCCCAACAGACACTGTCACCAAGCCGAGTTCGCAGCTCAGGATCACCCAACAGCTCGGGGACAAAATAGAGGCCCGGCTCAATGGTCACCACCATCCCCGGCTGCATGGCCCGCTGCAAACGTAAAAAGCTCAGGCCGAATTGCTCGGACCTGCAAGCCCCCACTTCATACCCGACCTCGTCCCCCAGCAGCTCCATGTCGTGCACATCGAGGCCTAATAGGTGGCCAATACCATGGGGAAAGAAAGCTGCATGAGCTCCCTGCTCAAGGAGCCCGTCGACCTCACCTCGCAACAGACCAAGGTCTGTCAAGCTACCGCACAGAGAGCGACAAGCGGCAAGATGCACGTCTCCATATGGGAGCTCTGGGGCGACCCGCGCAGTCGCCACCTTGTTGGCCGTCAGTACCGCCTCATAGACATCCCGCTGGCGCGCGTCGAATTTTCCCGCGACGGGCCAGGTTCGAGTGATATCAGCAGCGTAGCCAGCAGCCGACTCGGCACCGGCATCTACCAACAAGAGCTGGCCCTCAGCAAGCTTCTCACCAGAAGCGTGCCCATGCAGCACCTCGCCACGGGCGGTAACGATAGGAGCGTAAGCGGGCTCCATCCCGTGCAATGCGAAAACCGCGGTAATGAGGGCCTCTACCGCAATGTCGCTCACCCCTGGATGAGTAGCGCCCATTGCTACTCGCAGCGCCCGCTCTGTTGCTTCTATGGCAAGACGATGCTGCGCCAGTTCAAAGTCATCTCGAACCAGACGCTGCTCAATCACCGCCCGGCGAAGCTCTGCCGAACCGCTCTCTAACGGGCGATTCGGGTCAAGGGCGAGACCGCTTAGTTCAGCGGCGTACGCGTTCGCCAGGGGCTCGCAGCAGGGCAAGGTCAGGTAGGGCCCGGCCTGCAGCTGGTGTGCCTCAGCGAGATGCTCAGCGCCCGCGCTGGCAGCCCAGGCTTGCGGAGGCGCAAGCGCTCCATGCCAGAGCGCATCCCCCGGGTCAGCTGTAGGGACAAACAGGGTCGTCTCGCCCCCTTCTTCAATAAGGGCAGCAAGTCCAGGCCGCGACAGACCCATGAAGTACAGAAAGGTGGAGTCCTGACGGAAGGGGCGTTGGTTGGCAAGAAAGTTGCGAGCCTGAGCTCGATGTCCCATGAGCAGGATAGGCCGCCCCCCAACCGCAGCGCTGAGAAGTCTACGGCGCTCCCGATGACGGGCAACAAGCGGCTCATCAATCGCAGGAAGGCCAATCACGATGTGGGACTCTCGCAACAAGCAGCCACCAAAGCAAGCGGCTCCGTCCAGAGCTCAGAGTCGATGTAACTCGAGACTGCGCCAGAAAAACAACCACAGCGTCATCGATTCGAGACGAGGGTCCAGTTGTTCCGCAGCTACCACAGCGTTACTGGCGCGCGCGAGCCAGGCCAGATGCCCCAGATCAGTCACTGCTCTGCCCAATTCGGCAACCTCCAGCAGACCGTGACCATGCAAGACCATGGACAGCAGCGATGCCTGTCGCCTGGCCCAGTCTCGCCTGCGTCCAGCGCTCCACTGAGGCTCCAGTAGCTGGGAATCCGCAGCTACTGCTCGGGCGCACTGCAAGGCCCAGCGAAGCCCAACTTCATAGACCGAGCCATCGGCCCAGGAATCGCCCATCCATGAGAGCCTCTCGGCAAGCACATCAACAAGGGCCTGGAGCCACTCACCCGGTGGTCTCTGTACACCGGGATCGGGGGCAGGACTGCCCAGGTCGAGCTGAGCAGCAGCGCATCGGAGTTCAGCGATCGGCTCAAAACTTCGGGCCAATCGATCAATAGTGCCATGCAGCCAGAGCAGGTAGTCATTACGCGAAAGGCTACGATCAGCAGTGATTCGGACCTGGTCGGGAACGCTCAATACATAGCGGTGAAATCCCTGCAGGCTGGTCCAGGCAAGCTGCTCATGACCCAGCTCTGCCCCCTCAACTGCCGTCCGCTGCAAACAAGAACACTCAGGCCTCAAGCTGCAGTACCAACGGTCACCGCAGAGAACCAACTGCGAGGGAAAGGAGCGACAAGCCATAGGCTTAGCAAGAGGGCCGCCCTGAAGGTGCAGTTCACAGAGCCCATCAGGACGATGAAAGGCGCAGCTCCCATTGACCAAGGCGATGTTGAAGCTGTCATCTGTGCCGTTCTCATAAGCCTCATGGATCAGAAGTTCCAGCGGCGCCGGCGCTTCCCAGCTGGAGGCGAGGAGAGTCATTATTCCCTCGCGCTCCTCCCTGGTGACCGGCATGTGATGGTGCATTCCGCAGCAGGCTCCACTGCCATCACAGGAGGCCCTGAGCCGCGGCAGCTGCAAGGGGAGCGCGGCGATTTCATCGCTTACCTCCTGCCAGAACAACTGACCACAGGGCTCCTCTGGTGGGCCCACCGTCAGGCTCCTCAGGCCTACTGCGAGTCGGCCCAGCTCTCGCTCCCGGGCCGGCCCACCATCTACCGGATGGAGGAACTCGCGCAGTCGGCCCCCAGCGAGCACCCTACGCACCAGCTCAGCTGCCGGTTTCTCATCACCTGAGTCCATAGCTCACAATAGACGGACTCAAGGAATCCATGGGTCCTGACCAGCTGACTGGCTCCTATCACAGCCATGGGGTACA
>DJIF01000099.1 GCA_002433485.1 Deltaproteobacteria bacterium UBA6601 | reverse complement strand
ATCACCAGCGCTGTCGTCATCATCTCCGGCGCTGTCGTCGTCATCACCGACGCTGTCGTCATCACCGACGCTGTCATCGTCATCAGCGGCGCTGTCATCGTCATCAGCGGCGCTGTCGTCGTCATTTGCCTCACAAGAAGGAAAGACGACAACGAGTAGGCCAAGCAACAGCAGCAGCCAAAAAGATCGAATTAACATCTAGTACTCCAGCTAGCGACCTGCAATAAGCGTATCTGATCCGCCTAATAGCGTCGATTCGGCAGTATCCGAAGCAGGAGAAACCGGGTTGAGTTGCCCTTAAGCGGATGCAGCAGTGCAAAAGACCGAATTTTTTAATATTGATATTGAAAATCAATATCAATTAAGGAACACTCTCCACCCGCCGAGATATTCAAGGGTGGAACATAGGAGTTAGTGATGTCCCGCTACACCGGACCTCGAGTAAAGAAAATGCGCGCACTGGGAGTTAATCTCCCAGGGCTTTCCCGCAAGACTGTCGACCGCAGGCCCTATCCACCAGGCGACCACGGCTCTGCGCGGCGACGCCGCTCGGACTACGCAGTTCGACTCGAAGAGAAGCAGAAACTGCGCTTGAACTACGGGGTCACGGAACGACAGCTCCGCCGGGTCGTGGTCGAAGCACAGCGCAGTCCCGAACCAACCGGCGACAAGATGCTTGAGCTGCTGGAGCGACGTCTGGACAACGCGGTCTTCCGAGCTGGCTTTGCCCCGACCATCCCCGCAGCCCGACAGCTGGTTTCCCACGGCCACGTCCTGCTGAATGGCCTACGCGCTGACATCCCCTCGATTCGCCTCAAGGTCGGCGATCAGGTTCAGCTGCGACCGAAGAGCGCCAAACTGGCAACGGTTACCGAGGCCATCGAGCAAACTCACGACCGTCCCGAATGGCTGCGCTTTGAAGAGGGAGTGATCACGATGCTGGCACTACCCCCCGCTACGACAGTCCCATTCTCGCTCGATATTCAATTGGTGGTCGAGTTCTACGCCAAGCGGACTTGATCCACTCGCAACCGGAGAGCAAGGCATGAAGCAGAATTCCCACATGGGACCGGTCTTCAAGGTCCCCAGTCAGCACCTTCCGTGTGCGATCGACTTCTGCTCAAACGGTTGCGTGAACCTGCACTTCGGACCAGTCGTCGTGCACCTGAGAACTGCTGATTTCTTAGCGGTGCAGCAAACTGCAAGCGAGGTCGCAGCGATGATTCGCAGTGCCGAGCTGGCTGAATTCAGTTCAACAGCTGAAGGAGGCGATTTTCACTGAGATCCAATTCAAGTTTGAACCTCTTGACTGAGTCAATAGGCCTCGCACCAGCTTAGATCCTGGAGCATCGTCACGGTCGCAACCATCACGGTCATGTCCATCAACCTTGCAACCTACCTGGGTGGACACAACGAAAGAGCACCCCTCCGCTGTTTCGTTTTTGGACTGTGATGCCGAGATTCTGCTCCAGGATCTTAGCGCGAGCTAACTACTGACCTAATAATGCCTCAGTACGGGGGTGAGAGGGCCAGTCCCTCCGCTTTGGCGGGGGGACTGTGCCTTGTTCTGGACTCCAATACAATAGATCTTAGATCTTAGATGAGCGAATTCTAGTAATTCGCAGTACCAAAGCTCCACCATCAGATTGGTTCCGCACCCCAGCAGAGGCCAGCGTTCCATTCAACAAAGTCCTGCCTTTGCTTGAATATAGCCATCAGCTATCGATCAGTCTGAAGCACCCATCTCGCTGGAGCCCGTCCATGACGCATCTGATTATCGGCGCAGGAATAGCAGGTCTTGCCGCAGCACACGAGCTAAGGGAGCGAGGCGAGGAGTTCACCATCATTGAAGCTGCCCACCGAGTGGGAGGCGTGATCTCATCCCTTCGAACCGAAGGCTTCTTGCTGGAAAAGGGGCCTCGAACCATAGCCGGGGCAGCTCCTACGCTGCGCCGGCTGGTCGAGGCAGCCGGCCTGAGTGACGAATGTCGCTCTAGCAACCCAGCGTCCCAGACGCGCTACGTCTTCTCCAAAGGGGCACTGCACCCGGTCCCCCACGGTCCCGGAGAACTGTGGCGAAGCAAGCTCCTGAGCTTCGGCGCCAAGGCACGGATCCTCGCTGAGCCCCTCATCCCACGTGGCGGCCAACCAAAAGAGAGCATCGAAGACTTTGTAAGCCGACGGTTTGGTCGGGAAGCGAGCAGTCGACTGGCGGATCCCATGTGCGCTGGAATCTTCGGCGGGCATCCCTCTGCGCTTGGGATCGAGGCCTTTGGACGAGCCTCTGCACTGGAGCAGGAACACGGCAGCATCCTGGTCGGAATGGCACGCAGCATACGCTCCAGGAAAGAGCGTGGCGAAGGGGTCCACAGCTTATTGTCCTTTGACCAGGGCCTCCAACAGTTGACCGATTCCCTCGCCACAATGCTCGGCTCCAGCCTGCGGCTTGGGACACAGGTCACTGCGATCAAGAAGTATGCGGGCGGGTTCACTGTGTGCTGCCAGAGCCCGGCAGCTGAGGGTCGAGGCAGCGAAGAGTTCCAAGCTGAGCGGCTGACTCTGGCCGTTCCCGCACCGGTCGCTGCCCAACTGTTGCAACCGCTGAGTCCCCAGCTCTCGGTAGAACTGGGAGCGATTTATCACGCACCCATAGCGGTGGTAGCCCTGGGCTTCGCGAGGGAAGCAATCGCTCACCCGCTTGACGGCTTTGGCCTACTGCGCTGCTCGGATTCTCCGCTGCCAGGGGCCGACCCGATCCTGGGGATCCTGTTCTCAAGCTCGATCTTTGACGGCCGAGCCCCCGAAGGCAAGGTCCTGCTGGAGGTAATGATGGGTGGCGCGAGAGATCCGAACGCCCTGGCTGCAGCAGACTCCGAGCTGCTGCAGCGCGCCCTGCAAGCAACCAAGGTGCTGTTGGGAAGCCAAGGAGAGCATTGCTTTCATGCGATCACCCGCTGGCAGAATGTGCTCCCCCAGTATCAGCCGGGCCATAACCAACTCATCCAATCCATAGAACGCGCCGCTTGTGAGCTGGGCCCTCTGCGCCTGGCGGGTAACTATCTGCGCGGCGTAGGCGTTGAGGGGGCAGCCGCTTCAGGAGTAGCAGCGGTGAGCCAGGCCAGCAGCAGCTTGTCCTCGAACACAGTAGGATAGCCCGCTGTGAGTTCTCACATCCCTGCCGTCAAGACCTACCTCATGGACCTTCAAGACCGCATCTGTGCGAGCCTGGAAGCGACCGAGAGTTCATCAAAGCGCTTTGAACGGCTGGTCCTTGAGGGAGAACGCGGTGGCCTGTCGCGACCGCGAGTACTCGACGGTGGGGATGTAATCGAACGCGGCGCAGTACACTTCTCTCATACCGTTGGCTCAGCCCTTCCTGAGGCGGCGACCAACAGGCGTCCTGAGTTGCGAGGGCAAGGCTTCGAGGCGGTCTCTGTTTCCCTGATCGTCCACCCGCGCAACCCCTATGCTCCTACCGCGCACGCCAACTTCCGCTGCTTTTCTAGTGACGGCATAGGAGGTGCCCCCCAGTGGTGGTTTGGTGGCGGATTCGACCTGACCCCCTACTACGGTTTTGAAGCTGACGCCGTTCACTGGCATCAAACCGCAAGAGCGGCCTGCGAGCCGTTCGGCAAAGACCTCTATCCGCGCCTGAAAGCCAACTGCGACCGCTACTTCTACCTTCCCCACCGCGCCGAAGCCCGTGGTATCGGCGGCTTGTTTTATGACGACATGAATGAGGGCGGCTTCGAACACTGTTTTGCCTTTGCGCAGAGCCTCGGTGACCACTTCATACCTGCCTATCTGCCGATCCTCGAGCGCCGCAAAGACAGCGACTACGGGCCAGACCAACGCGACTTCCAGCTGTATCGCCGTGGCCGCTACGTTGAATTCAACCTGGCCTGGGATCGCGGCACACGTTTTGGCCTCCAATCTGGAGGTCGGATCGAATCGATCCTCGCGTCACTACCCCCGGTAGTGCACTGGCGCTATGACTGGAGCCCAGAACCGGACAGTGAAGAAGAGCGCCTGCTGCGCTATTTCTTGCACCCGCGCGACTGGCTGGCTGAGCAGGAGCCCTGATGAGCGGGCGTATTGGCGTAATACTGGCCAACCTCGGCACCCCTGACGCGCCCACCTACAGCGCCGTACGTCGGTTCTTACGCGACTTCCTGTCAGACCGCAGGGTCATCCAGCTCAGTCGCTGGATATGGCTGCCGATCCTTTACCTCTTTGTACTCACCTTGCGTCCCTTTCGCAGCGCCAAGGCATACCGAAAGATCTGGACCCCGGCAGGGTCTCCACTGCTGATCCACGGACGGGCACAGGAATCGGGAGTTGGACGCGAGCTTAATCAGCGCCTTGACGACCAAATCGAAGTCGCGCTGGGCATGGCCTATGGCACACCGTCACTGGAGAGCGCTGCTGCTCAACTAAAGGCAGCCGGCTGCAAGAGAGTTCTCTGTCTTCCCCTCTATCCGCAATACTCCGGAACCACGACCGGCAGCATCATCGACCAACTCAACGGACTGGTCGCAGCGGAAGATCTGAACATCATCCGATCCTATGAGGGCCATCCCCTGTACATCAAGGCGCTACTCAACTCCATCGACGAAGCCTTCAAGGCACGACGACCGCAAGCGCTGGTGCTCTCCTTCCACAGCATCCCGCTGCACTACCTGAACGAAAACGAGCCCTATCGTGATCAATGTGAACGGACCGCCCGGCTGCTCAGAGAAGCCATCGGGCTGCCTGCAAATGCGATTCATCTTGCTTACCAGAGTCGCTTTGGCCCCACTCGCTGGCTCGGCCCATCAACACTCGAGATTCTGGCTAAATTGGCGGGCCAGGGGGTCAAGACGGTCGACGTAATCTGTCCAGGCTTCTCATCCGACTGCCTTGAAACACTTGAAGAAATAGGCATCGCTGCGCGTGAAGAGTTTCTTGAGCTGGGTGGCGAAGAGCTGCGCCTCATCCCCTGCTTGAATGACCGAGAAGATCACATCCAAGCCCTCAGCGTGGTCATCAGCGAGGAGTTGCTGCGCTGGCAGGAATCAAGGGGTCTGTGACATTTCCATGACAATCGCTGTCCGGTGCGTTGCTAGTCAGAGACTGTGGAGAATGTCTACGTCTTTGGAATCAGCTGGCGACACGCGTCCTCAGAGCGCATCGAGGCCTACACGATCCCAAGCGCCGAGCAGCCGCACCGGATCAAGGCTCTACAGCAGGCCCTCGACCTGCCCGGGCTCTGCTATCTGGCGACCTGCAATCGTGTCGAGCTGAGCTGTGTCCTGGGTCCCGAGCATCGGGTTGATGAAATCCGTGAGGGAATCTATCGCGAACTCAATGCAGGCAGCGACCCATCGGCTGCCCGGCAGGAACTTCGCATCTGGGGAGGCGAGGGGGCAGCCGAGCATCTGTTTCTACTGGCAGCCGGGTTAGACTCAGCCCAACTCGGCGAGCAAGAGATCGCCGGGCAACTGCGCCGCGCCATCGACCAGGCGCGGGAAGCAGGCTGCCTTGGACCGCAGCTGATGTGGCTGTTTGAGCAGGTCCTCAAGGTCGGCAAGCGGGTCCAGACTGAGAGCGGCTTGCGACGAGGACGAATCTCCCTGGCCGAGATCGCAGTGGACGCCGCACGTGAAGCGCTGGCGGTACAGACCGGTCCGGTCGCGCTGGTCGGGGTCAGCAAGATGACCGAGCGCTGCGCCGAGAGCCTCGCCGCACAAAGCGCAGAGCTGATCTTTGTAAATCGAACCCTGAACAGTGCGGCGATCCTGGCCGAGCGCTTCGGCGGCTCGGTCCTCAGCCTCGATGAGCTGCTGCAGAATCCACCAACCCTGCGCGCCATGATCAGCGCGACAAGCGCCCCCCAGGCCCTGTTTGGCGAATCTTTTCTGACCACTCTTGGGCAACAGGACGAGCCCAAGCCTCTGCTCATCGACCTGGCCATTCCCCCCGACATCGACAGCGCAGCAGCCAAACAGCATGGCTTGGAGCGTATCGACATGGATCAAATCAATGCGCTCGCAGCGGCCAACAGCGCCAAGCGCCACGCCGAACAAGCCAGCGCCCGCCAGCTGGTCGACGAGGCCCTCGAGCGCCTGCGCAGCAAAGTTGCCGGTCGCAGTCTCTCCCCTCTCATTGGGGAGCTCTATAACGTCTATCAGGAGACCGCCTTCCGGGCTCTTGAGCGCGAACTCGGGAAGAGGCTCATCGATCTCAGCCCCGAGCAGAAAGCCGCAGTGCTGACCTTTGCCGAACAGCTGGCTGGACGCCTGGCACACATCCCAGCTGTCGGTCTGAGAGCCCTCGCTGCCCAATCGGGAATCGAGCCAGTTCGCACCTTCCTGAGCGCCTCCAATGACCCCATGACCCGCCGGCTGGTGGAGCTGGCGCGTGACAGCAGCTGCCTGCTTCCCGACGAGAGTGGACAATGAAGCTGCGCCTGGGAACCAGATCTTCGCTGCTGGCAACAACCCAGAGCCGGCAGGTTGCAAGCGCCCTGGAGGCGCTGGGGCATAGTTGCGAGTTGGTGACCATCTCCACCCTCGGCGATGAAATCACAGACAAACCCTTTGCCGAGGTCGGACCACCGGGTGTCTTCGTCCGTGAGATCGAGCAGGCACTGCTGAACGGAACCATTGACCTCGCGGTTCACTCCTACAAAGACCTGCCTACAACGTCGCCCGCTGGCCTATGCATCGCGGCCGTGCCAGAACGCATGGACCCGGCGGATGTGCTGATCATCGACCAGCGGTTTCTGCTGGCAACCGAGGCCGAGGCTCTGCCCCTAGCTCGCGCCGCACGGGTCGGTACTTCTTCAGCCCGACGCAGAGCGCTGCTCCACGATCTACGACCGGATATCGAGGTAGCTCCGCTGCGCGGCAACGTTCCCACCCGGCTGCGCAAATGCCGAGAACAGGATTTCGCCGCAATTATCCTGGCAGCCGCCGGACTCGAGCGGCTGGGCAGCGCCGCCAACGAGGCGATGCAAGGGCTCAAACTACAACGGCTTGACCCGGCATCCTTTGTCCCGGCCCCCTCACAAGGAGCCCTCGCAGTGCAAGTTAGGGAAGACAGCCCGGCACGCGCCCTGATCGCTGCAATCGACAACAGCCGCGCGCACCTCTCGGCACACACGGAGCGACAGGTACTCGCTGCCTTGGAGGGCGGTTGCCAGACCGCAATCGGCGTCTGGCTGGCATGGCACGATCAGGGCTGTACCCTGCACGCTGCGCTGGAACGAAACGGGAAGCTATGTCGGTCCTACGCCACCGGCCAGCCCAACTCACTCGACCGGTTGACTGCCCAGATCATCGAGGAGCTAAGCGCATGAAGGCGGTGACCGGGCAAAGGATCCTGGTAACTCGAGCCGCGGACGACTGCAGGGTCTGGGCACAGCGGCTCACAGAACTGGGAGCCTTCCCAGTGATCTTGCCATGCATTGAGTGCCAGCTTGATGAAGACCCAGCTACGGCGCAAGCACTGCACAATGCACTCAGCAAAGCGAACTGGTTGGTTCTCTGCTCTCGACGCGCGGTTCAGGCCGTCGCACAACTCATGAACATCGCCGACAGTTCAGTCCCTGACTCGGTGCAGATCGCAACAGTAGGCCCGGCGACAGCGAGGAGCGCCGCTGAGCTGCTCGGACGCGTAGACTTCAAGGCCAGCCAAGGAACGGCTGCGTCTCTTTGCAGCGGCCTGCTCGAGCGTCTACAGCCCAACAGCCAGGTTATCGCAGCCTTAACTGCGCTCAGTGACGACACCATAGAACGTCGCCTGCAGACTGCTGGCGCAACTGTTCAGCGTTTCAATGTCTACCGTAGCGGCCCGGTCCCGGCGAGCCCCGAGCAGACCCCACTCGGCCCCTCCAACCTTGACCTGATGTTGCTGGCCAGTCCCTCAGCGGTGACAGGACTGCTCAACCAGGCCAGGGTGGCAAAGACCCTGCCGGCAATCACCATCGGACCGACCACCACAAGAGCCGCTCGCGCTGCCGGGCTAAAGGTGCTGGCTGAAGCAACTGAACGTAGCCTTGAGGCCATTCTACAAGCACTGGAGGATTGCTCATGATCACTAAACCAGGACGCATTCGACCGCGGCGCCTTCGTCGCACAGCAGCCCTCCGAAACCTCGTCGCCGAGACCCGCATCAGCCCAGACATGCTGGTGATGCCGCACTTTGTGCTGCCCCAAGCTGATGGCAGAGAGGCCATCGACTCGATGCCGGGAATCGAACGGCAGGGGCGGACCGAGCTGCTCCGTCAGCTCGAAACTGATCTTAAACTCGGCATCCGCAGCGTGCTGCTGTTTGGCCTTGCTGAGCAAGGCAGCAAGTCACCAGACGGCAGCAGCGCAGCATCAGACGACGGCGCAATTCCGCTGGCGGCCGCCGAAATCAAAGCCGCCTTTGGCGACGACCTGCTGGTGATCTCGGACGTCTGCGTCTGCCCCTACACCGACCACGGCCACTGCGGCGTACTGAACGACAATGGCAGAGTCGACAACGACCCCTCCCTGGCACCGCTGGTCGAAATGGCCCTGGCCCACGCCCGGGCGGGCGTCGATGTTGTGGCTCCATCCGACATGATGGACGGCCGTATCGCTACCCTGCGCGATGCCCTGGATGAGAGTGGCTGTGAGGAAACCGCCCTGCTCAGCTACGCAGTCAAATACTCCAGTGCCTACTACGGGCCCTTCCGTGATGCTGCAGACTCAGCACCCGGGACCGGCAATCGCAAGGGCTACCAGATGGACATCCGTAACGTTCGAGAAGCAACCCGCGAGGCTGCGCTGGATGAGGAGGAAGGTGCCGACATGCTGATGGTCAAGCCGGCACTGGCCTACTTAGATGTAATTCGGGCGGTGGCCGAGACCTCATCTCTACCGCTGGCTGCCTACAACGTCTCGGGGGAATACGCTTCGGTCAAGGCAGCAGCAGAGCGCGGCTGGCTCAATGAACGAGAGGTCGCAATGGAAAACCTGCTGGCGATGCGCAGGGCAGGCGCCGACATCTTGATCACCTACCATGCCCGGGAGGCCCTGGCCGGAGGATGGCTGTGAATCAAAACGACAAGATCTTCGCACGTGCCCTGAAGGTGCTGCCCGGTGGGGTGAACTCCCCGGTACGAGCTTTTCGCGCGGTGGGTGGCACCCCCCTGGTACTCAAAGAAGCGCGAGGAGCCCAGGTGGTCGACGCCGCCGGGCGCAACTACCTGGACTTCGTAGGCTCCTGGGGGCCCTTGATTCTCGGGCACGCCCATCCCGAAGTCGTCGCCGCGATCTGCGAAGCGGCGGCGAAAGGAACAACCTACGGAGCGCCCTGCAAAGACGAAGTTCTGCTCGCAGAGGAGGTTATCAGCGCATACCCTGGTATCGATCAAATCCGCTGCGTCAGCTCGGGCACGGAAGCCGTCATGAGCGCGATCCGCCTGGCGAGAGGCGCCACGGGACGAGATGGCATCGTTAAATTTTCCGGCTGCTATCACGGTCACTCGGATGCGCTGCTGGTGAAGGCAGGGTCTGGCCTGGCTACCTTTGGAGTACCGAGCAGTGCCGGCATTCCCGCAGACACCACCCATCCGACCCGGGTACTACAGCTCGATGACAGCGCAGCTATAACCGACCTGCTACGTCGCGAAGGCGATGACATTGCGGCGGTGATCATTGAGCCAATGCCAGCCAACAACGGGCTGCTGCTCCAGCGTAAGCAGTTCCTGCAGACCCTTCGGGATGAGACTCGCAAAGCTGGCGCGCTGCTCATCTTTGATGAGGTCATCAGTGGCTTCCGCATTGCCCGCGGCGGTGCTGCTGAGCGCTACGGCATTACCCCGGATCTGGTCACCTTCGGCAAAGTTATCGGCGGTGGCCTGCCCGTCGGCGCCTTCGGTGGCAGAGCCGACTTGATGGCACACCTCGCGCCACTTGGAGCTGTGTATCAGGCCGGCACACTGTCCGGGAACCCACTGGCGATGGCATCGGGTCTGGCGACTCTCAAGGTGCTGAACCGTGACCACGGATGGAAGCAGCTGGAAGAGCTCGGAGCGCACCTGGACGCCACCCTCGGTAAGGTACTGGAGTCTTCGCCCGCACCCGCTCGCCTGATTCGGGAAGGCTCAGTGTTCTGGATGTCCCTGCAGCCCGGCGCAGCGCCGCGTTCGGCCGAGGCCATCGAAGCCGAGGCTGCTCAGCGCTACAGCAAGCTCTTTCACAGCCTCCTTAAAAACGGCATCAACATCGCCCCCTCAGCCTATGAGGTAGGCTTCCTATCCCTCGCCCACAGCCGAGCCGACATCGAGCGGCTGGCGGCGACAGTCGAACAATCCCTGTCAGCCTGAGAACCATGCCCCATATCGAGGTCAATCAGAGTCTACGCATCGTCTTCTTTGGCGTGTTGTTGTTCGCCTCTGCGCAGGTCTTCTGGTGGATCTGGGATCAGACCGAGCACAGCAACCAAGAGCTGGCGCGAATGACAGCGGTCTACGAGGCCGATGAGCGGGCAGCCACGCAACTTTTGCAGCTGGGCGTCGCAAGCGGCGAGGTCAAGTCCCACTTCCCCCATCTTGAGCCAGCCGGTGAGTTCGCTCCAATCAGCGAAGAGGCACTGGCAAAATTGCAGCAGAAGCGGGACTCAAGGATCAATCAATACCGCTGGGAAGGTGGCTTCTTCCTGATCGTTCTGCTGGTGATGATGTGGCTGCTGCAGCGAACCATTCAGGCCGAAGCGACCCTGCGCCGCCGGCAAGAGGACTTCGTCGCTGCCGTCTCTCACGAGCTCAAAAGCCCCATAGCGAGCCTACAGCTGACCGCGGAAACCATGGAGCGGCGCGACGGAGATAAAGACAGCAGGAAGCGACACCTGCAGCGCATCATGACCGACATCCGGCGCCTCAATAAGATGATCTCCAACATCCTGGACTCCACCAAACTGGCAAGGGGTGACATTGAACTGAATCCCGAAGCTGTCTCGCTACAGAAAGCCGCCGCAAGCGAGATCCATTACCTTGCAGAACGAGCAAAAAGTCGCGACGTCCAGATCACATCGACCATCGTCGCCGACCTGGCCGTACTTGCCGACCCCTCAGCGGTGCGGGTGGTCCTACGAAACCTGCTCGAGAACGCCCTGCACGCAACGGCAGCAGCCGGTGGAGGGACCGTTGTGGTGAGCGCGGAGAACCAAGCCCGAGAGGTCCGACTGACGATCACCGATGACGGCATCGGCTTTCCCCCCCAGGAACGAACCAATATTTTTCAATCCTTCTTCCGCGTCGGCAGCGAAATGAGTCGGAGCACTCCTGGAAGCGGCCTGGGACTGGCCATCGTTAAGCGCTACCTGGAACTCGATGGCGGTCGCGTCCAGGCGACAAGCGAGGGACTGGGGGCCGGAGCAACCTTCACGGTACATTGGCGCCGAGCAGCGGCCAGACTGGAGCAGCGGTCCCTATGAATTCTCCTGCAAGAGTCCTGCTGGTCGAAGACGAACCAACACTGGCAGCCGGGATCCGCGAGAACCTGGAAGCTGAAGGCTATGGGGTAGAGCACATCGAGCGCGGCGATCTGGCGCTCGATGCGATCCTTAAGCGCGACTTCGACCTGGTGGTGCTGGATGTGATGTTGCCCGGACTTGACGGCTACACTGTCTGTTCTAGGGCGCGACAAGCCAAGCGCCGCGTGCCCATCCTGTTCCTGACCGCCAGAGGAGAGAGCGCAGATCGCATTCGGGGACTGGAAGCCGGCGGCGACGACTACCTCGCCAAGCCCTTCCACCTGGAAGAATTTCTGCTGCGGATCCGCGCCATCCTGCGGCGACGCCTGTGGCTACAGGAGGCCTCCCAGGAGACGAAGCGAATCTCCTTTGGCGGTAATGAATTCGACATTCGAGCGATGCGTGCAACTTCCTTCGATGGTCGCACCCACGACCTGACTCAAAAGGAAGCGATGATCCTGCAGACCCTGGCCAGCAGGGAGGGACAGGTCGTCTCGAGGGACGAAATCCTCGATGCCGTGTGGGGCTATGAGGTGTTTCCTTCATCGCGCACGGTCGACAACTTCATTGTGCGCCTACGTAAGCGCTTTGAGCCGCGTCCGGACGAACCCAGATACATCCACACGGTGCGGGGTATTGGCTACCGCTTCACCTCGGGAGACCCCCCATGAGCAAGCTGTTTCTTGACGCAATCGCCCAGCGCCCGGTGGCGCGCCGACCGTTATGGCTCATGCGCCAGGCTGGCCGCTATCTCCCCGAATACCGGGAACTGCGCAAGGAATACAGCTTTGAGCAGCTGTCTGACTCTGCAGAGCTGGCCTGTGAGGTGACCCTACAGCCCCTGCGCAGGTTCAAGCTGGACGCCGCGATCATCTTTGCCGATCTGATGTCACCGGTCGCGGCCCTTGGGATCGATGTCCGCTTCGCTCCGGGCCCGGTAGTAGATGAACCCTTAACGAGCCGCGCCCAGATCGAGGCGCTGCCCGACCCGGCACAACAGGATATTGCCCCACAAGTCGCTCAAGCGCTGACCATGGTCAAGCCCCACCTGGACCAGAACTGTGCATTGATCGGCTTCGCCGGGGCGCCACTCTCGATCGCTGCCTATCTGGTGCAGGGCGGCAGCAAGAAAAGCTTTCCTGCCCTACGCGCGCTTGCTCAAAGCGATGAACTTGCATTTGGTCGGCTGATGGAGCGGCTCACCAGGACCTGCGCGCTGTACATGAAAGCCCAGGTCGAAGCTGGGGCCGACGCCCTACAGATCTTCGACTCATGGGGAGGCATCTTTTCACTAACCGACTGGCGACGACTGATTCGTCCACACATCGAGGTCCTGCTGCAAGAGACCGCCGCAACCGGAGTGCCAAGAATCTTCTATCTACAGAATGGCTACCACTTACTGGATGACGTGCTGCAGTTACCTGCCGACGCCTTCTCCCTCGACTGGCGGGTCGACCTGGCGGCTCTGCGGGCTGCAGGCCACACCATGACCCTGCAGGGGAATCTGGATCCAGCGATACTGCTGGCTGGACCGGAGGTCACCCACAAGCTAACCCTCGACTTGATGAACTCCATTCCCAAGCAGGGACATCTGGTAAATCTGGGACAGGGCCTGATGCCAGAGACCCCAATCGCCAGCGTGCAAGCAATGCTGGATGCGGTCCACTCTGAGCCCGCCGGCTGAGTCGCCTTCAACCAGTTGCAACCTCAAGCCCCCAGATGAACGCTCAGCTGCAACGCTTCCTACTCGCACTGTGGGGTATCTCAGGCCTGGTATGGATCCTGTATCGGGCGGTATTGAGACTGAGTCCAATGGCCATCGAGGCCATGGAGCAAGGTGCAATGGGGCCAGGGCACTGGGCATTCTTGCTGCTGTGGGTGGGCTACATGGGCTACGCCGAAGGCTGGAAAGGTTTTCACAAGAAAGTTGGCCCGCGCACCGCCTCCCGCGCCTTTTATCTGGCCGAGAAGCGGCCCATACGCCATCTCATCTTTGCGCCGATCTTCTGTATGGCGCTCTATCACGCCAGCCGCAAGACCCTCATCGTAAGGTGGGCCCTGGTGATCGGCATCATCACCCTGGTGGTCTTGATCCGGCAGCTACCCCAACCCTGGCGTGGCATCATCGACGCCGGCGTTGCAGTTGGCCTGGCCATGGGCCTGTGCAGCGTCATCTACTTTTTTATCCGCGGCTTAAGAGGCGAAGTCGAAGAGCTGACGGACCTGCCCTCCTGGGCCTCAGACACAAGCAACTGAGAGCTCAAGGAAGGCTGGTCTCCTGACCGCGCGGCCAGCTTTCGTGGAGGTCCTCAAGGGCGAGCTGATTGACCGCCGAACTGAGCGCGATCCCGGCGGTGTCTGTTGCTACTGAATCAGTATAAAACTGCACCGGCCACCAGTGGCCGTCCCGCCCGCTCAAACCGTCAGGTTTAGCCTCCGTGACATCGAAGTTGTGCGCCTGTTGAAGAGCACCATTGGTTGATGGGGCGGGATCGTCGCGATTGAAATAGGCCTCTGCAAAGCTGGCCGATTCACCGAAGTGCAGCTCGCCAAAGTCCCAGTCACTACCGCGTCCGCCAAAAGGATCCAGATAGGTGCTGTGAAGCAGGAGTTCAGCAGCATCAGATTGGCTTAGCCATTGCTCCACCCCGTGCACCACGAAGGCGCCGACACTGTGGCCGATGAGATGCACCTGACGGTAGATACCATTTTCGAGCAGCGTCTCGCCGAGGTAGAAACCGTGCAGCAGGCCCAGTTCTGCCGCAACCAGCCGCTGAGCCGCGTCCTCCTCCCAGTCATAGGCCCAAAGGTCCCAAGTCGAAGGCTCCGCCAGTTGGGCAGCCACAGCCTGCTCCATTTCAGCAGGCCAGTCTGCCGGAGAATCCCCCGACCCATGTACAAGCACAATCAAGCCCGACCGGGCCCCGTCTGGGACAGGCAACTCAGGGAGCTTTGGATCGGGTACCTGGCAAGCAGAGATCAAGGTCAGCGTAAACACACCAAGGAGCAGCCCAAAAAACCTGATCTGCATATCCCGCACTTCGCTTCTCCATGCCACAGTTGCCCACCACTCAAGAACTAACACCAGGGAGCACCTGCCAAACTCTAGCGAATCACTATCAGGAAGGTTGCCTTGGCTGGCAGCTACCCAGCGGCAGGCGAATGCAGGCCACCAACAATCAAGCAAGCTGGTGAGCAGCCGCCTTAGGTCCAGTTCTGTAGAACTGCACTGCCGCTCACAGCGCTGCTCAACCACGAAGTACTGAGTGCCAACCACAGCCCGACCTGTGGGGCTAGCGGCAATTATTGAGCGCTTAATATCTGCCGCTCACCCGGAGCGGCCAGCCATCATCAGAAGAAGCCACCCTGGGGGCTGTGCACCTCTAAAACGTAGATCGTATCCCCCTCAAGGTCCCACAGGACATGAGTTGCACTGACCACCAATCTCGGCGGCACCTCTTCACCAAACACAAGGTCAGTCCCGTCATGGATATGGACATGCTCGATCTCTGAGGACGCATTGCGAAGGCTTACTGCGAAGTCAGTCTGGTCCGGAGCGGTGCGAAAAACGAAGAAATGATTGCCGGTCTCTGGATCGATGCCGCCTTGAATGTATTCCGGAATCTCCAGAACAATGCCCATGACCTGCGCTGTTTGAGGAGTGCCATGGTAGCCACCGTCGTCGTACCAGCGAAACGGAGCATAGTCGCTGCCAGGATCAGGGATGCTATCCAGCTCCTCTTCATCCGGAGCGTCGACAGGCTCCTGATCATCGAGATCCTCGTCAGCACTGGGCACCGCACAAGCGGTTACCAGCCAAGCAAGTAAACAAACAAATTGAAGGTTGAAAAGATACTTCACCTGGCCACCCTTAACTGAAAATGATTCTCATTATCATAGTCTTATTGTCGACAGATGTGTGAACAATCTGTGCGGATGGTGTGCTTAGCAACAGCAGTGCAACCAGCAAGCCCGCCTCTTAGTGAGAGATGAGCAGGTGCGGCGAATTGACGCGCGGCAAGTAACCACATGTTCAAGGCCAGCTCAAACCTTGAAGATATAAGGCTGAGCTGATTCTGAATCGGCCATGCCAGCGTTTTCAGCATCGGCAGTAATGAGGGAGGGCCTAGGAATGCCACTGATCGAAAATCGCCTGAAGCTCCCTTTTCTTCTGGTCGCCATGTTGCTGTGGTCCTGTGGCGACGTCGGGCCCGACAATCCCAGCTTCACCATTCCCTTTGTGGCCAACGTAAATGGAGTTGCGCTGGAGTGCGGGCAGGTCTACGAAGGACTCGGGGCAAGTGCCTCAAGCATTGATGTACGTGACGTACGATTCTACATCCATGACGTACAGCTGCTCACCGAAGAAGGTACGGCAGTAGAGCTACTGCTCGATAACGACAACGACTTTCAGCTGCAGTACAGCCGCGCTGATGGCTCGACCGGCGCAGTTGCCCTACTGGATTTCACCGATACCAGCTCGGAGACCTGCGCAATTCGCGGTACATCAGCGACCAGAGGCTTTATCGTCGGCACTGCTCCGGAAGGCGCGTATAGCGGAGTACGCTTTAAAGTGGGCGTACCACAAGAGATCAACCATGTAGACGGCGCCGTCTCTGAGGCTCCTCTGAATGCCTATGGGATGCAGTGGACCTGGGCCTCGGGCTACCGCCACATGAAGATCGATGTCAAAGCCACCACCGGCGACAAGGTCAAAGAAGCCTATTACTTTCATCCAGGCTCGCAGGGCTGTGAGAGCAGCAGCGGCGACATCGCTGGGCCCTATGCCTGCTCCATGCCCCTGCTCTCGACCATTGAACTGGACATGAACATAGACAACCAGGCGGTCGAGTTTGATCTGGCACGCTTCTACGCGAGCGACGACCTGAACCGCGGCAATGGCTGCATG
This sequence comes from Deltaproteobacteria bacterium UBA6601, assembly GCA_002433485.1. GTDB lineage: Bacteria > Myxococcota_A > UBA796 > UBA9615 > UBA9615 > UBA6601. The sequence continues at coordinate 17,712 of DJIF01000099.1, read as the reverse complement.
TTTGTGCGCAACCTGTCGGACTTTCAGGACGGTGAGGATGTCGAACCCAATGGCTGCAGTGAGATGTTCGGAGCCATCGGTCTGACCTTGCCCGAAACCGAAGGCGGGGCGGCAGGCACCACGACGCAAAGCGCCTTCCGCGTTGTTGACTTCAGCGGAACGCCCGGCGAAGCCCCTCCCTACCCGGACGTCTCGACCCTCGATGTGAACAACCCCAGTGGCTGGCCGCATCCAGACTACGAGCGACCGACGGATCTCGATGTAGCCGCAGTTTCCGTCTCAGGAGGCACCAGCAGCCATCCTCCTGGCGACCCACGCTACGGTGCCAACTGCATGCAATGCCACCAGTCCAATGGACCGGGAGAGGGGCAATACGTAGCAGCCGGCACCATCTACAACTCCGCAGGCGAACCCTGGGTAGAGGGCGGCACTATCGAGCTGGGGACTGCAGAACAAGCTATTCGCTTTGGTCCACCCATTCCCCTGGAAGAGAAACTGGTTGGCTGGGAGCTGAAGCTCGCCTTGCCCATCGATGCGCACGGGCAGTGGTATGCCACCGCTGTTCCCGACATCAATTATCAAGTCGAGAACTACTACGCCCGAGTGCTCGATGCTGAAGGCGAGCTCAAGATGGTCATGGCCATCGCCCCTGGCGGCGGCTGCAACCACTGCCATTCAACCGGCTTCGAAGTCCTCATGCCAAGTGGTGAGGAGCCAGCCTGGTAGTTGGGACACACCAAGCAGCGCACCGGCTCCACTCCGGGGCTGGCTCGCTCTATCGCTACCTGCTGCTAGCCATCGCCTGCGCGCTAAGTAACGCCGGCTGCGTCCAACTTGAGTGCACGGATGCCGGCTGCGACTCGCACCAGACCTCGACCACAGCATGGCAGTGGCAGCTACCCGGCTACGTAGATGAGCCTGAGCTGCCTCAAGACAACCCCATGACGATAGAGGCAGTCGAGCTGGGTAGAGCGCTGTTCTTCGAGCCGAGCTTCTCCCTGAATGGCCAGCTTGCCTGCTCTAGCTGTCATGAACCGGAGCTTGCATTCTCGGTCAATGAGGCAGTCCATCAGGGAGCTACAGGCGACCGCACCTCGCGCAATGCACCGAGCCTGGCAAACCTCGCCTGGGCGAGCTTCTTAAACTGGGGCAACCTGACCACCGACGATCTTGAGCAACAGATCCTCAATCCACTGTTTGGTGACACACCGGTGGAAATGGGTGCTGGATTCATCCAAGGGTCTGACAACCACTACGATACTGCACGCCTGATCTCGGTGGTCAACTCCAGCCCCGAGCTAAGCCAAGGCTTCATTACCGCATTTCCCACAGATGAGCCAGATGAGCGGCTCAGTTGGGACCGCTTTATTGACGCAGTTTCAAGCTTTCAGCGCAGTCTTGTCTCTCTGCAATCCCCCTGGGACCGCTGGCTCACAGGAGACAGCAGCGCACTGAGTTTATCCCAGCAGCGCGGACTCATGCTGTTTGAGTCCGAGCGACTAGCTTGCAGCGAGTGTCACGCTGGGCCCTTCCTGTCGCTCGCCTTCTCGGCCACTGGTGCGGAACTAAGCGTTAATGAGATCTTCCGCAATACGGGTCTCTACAACATCGAAGGCGGCCCACAGAGCTACTGGGGAGGCGCCCGCAGCCGCTACCCAGCACCAAACATGGGGATTGGGGAGTTCACTCAGAGGGTCGAGGACGACGGCAAGCACCGGATCCCCAGCCTGCGTAACGTCACTATGACCGCTCCCTATATGCACGATGGAAGCGCCGAGAACCTCGAAGAGGTGCTCGACCACTACCAGCGCGGCGGACGCATCATCGAGCAGGGCCCCTACGCCGGAGACGGCTCCCTAAACCCCTACAAAGACCCTCTCATCAGCGGCTTCGAACTGACCACCAGCGAGCGAGCCGAGCTGCTCGACTTTCTTTCCGCCCTGACTGACCCAAGCTTCCTCCAAGGCGAAGACTAACCCTTCGGCCAGCTCCGCCAGAGCAAGCACAGCGTCAGTCTTTAGGTGGCGCCTTAGCCAGCTTTCGCTGCAAGCTACGGCGATGCAGCCCCAGGAGTCGGGCGGCCTGACTGATGTTGCCATTGCAGTCGGCAAGGACACGCTGAATCAGATCCCACTCGGCCCGACCCAGCGATGGCGGCACATAGTCTGCCGCAGGGGGATTCAATGGCGGCTGACGGCCCCGCTCAAACGCAGCCAGGATCATGTCAGCGTGCGCTGGCTTGTTGAGGTAATTAACCGCGCCCAACCGGACCGCATCTACCGCTGTAGCCACACTGCCATAACCGGTCAGCATCACCACTTCGATCTCTGGGCAAAGCTGACGCAAGTCCTGGATAAGCTGCAGGCCCGATGGCCCCGGCATCTTCAAATCCACCACTGCCATTTCAAACGGCTGCTCTCGCGCCAACGCAAGGGCACCGCCATGGTCAGAAGCAACCTGTACGCTTAGGCCGCGCTTAAGAAAAGCCTGGGCCAGTCGAGTCCGGAAGATCTCGTCATCGTCAACGAGCAACAGCTGCCTACCTGCATCGCCATCCTCCCCAGGGTCTGAAACAGAGTCGTTCACGATGCTCCTGCCGAAGATCCTGCTTGCGCGAGGGCCGGGACAGCCGGCAGCAAGACCCGTACCAGAGTACCGGTGTCAACGCCGCTGCGCACGATCTCCAGCTGACCGTCGAGTTCCTCGACCACCGAGCGAGCTACGAACAAGCCCAAGCCCATCCCTTGACCGGGGTCTTTGGTCGTAAAGAAAGGCTCGGTGGCTCGCTCCATCACCTCTGCTGGCATCCCACCACCACAATCCTCCACTTCGAGCTGCACAAAGCCATCGGCCTTGGCAGCACGCAACATAACGCTGCTGCCAGAGGCGCTAGCCTCCACCGCATTCTTAACCAGACCTCTAAGGGCCCGTGCCAACAGACGACGGGGTACCACGATGCAGAGATCGGCTACGGAAACCTCCAGTGCCACTCGCTCAGCAAGCGAGGCTGGCAAGCGCGCTAACAGGTCGTCAATGAGCTGAGAAACGGTGATGGAGTCTGCCAACTCTCCCACTCCGGAGCCCGCATCCGTAGACAACTGCTCCAAGACCTCGACACAGCGCTCCACCTCTGTAGCCATGAGCGTGAGGTCTGCAGCTATCGAAGAATTCGAATCAATCCCAGCACGTAGCTCATGCAGAACAACCGAAATGGTCGACAGCGGCGTCGAAAGCTCGTGGGCAGCCCCTGCCGCAAGGGTGCCCAGCGATGCCAAACGCTCTGCTCGAGCCTGCTGCGTCCGCATCGACACCAGTCGCCCTTGCAGTTCGGCACGCTCACGACGCAGACGAATCAGGACGTAAGCCAGCAACGGCCCCAACAGAATGTAAACCACCCACATACCGATGAGGTGACCGCCCATGTGATGAAGGTGTTCGTTGGGCAGCAAAAACAGCGCTCCCCAGCAGGCCACCCCCAGCATCCATAGCGCCCAGGCCCACAGCGGCGGCGCCAGCATCGCAGCGAGCACCACATACATCAGATACAAGGCGCTGAAGGGGTTGGTCACCCCACCACTGGCTGCCAGCAGGCAGGTCAAAAGCAGAGTGTCGAGAACCAGCACCCAGCGGCCCGACATGGCCTGGACATCTGCCAAATGCAACAAGGCGCTGCTCAACCAGACATTGCTGATAACGACCAGCACCGCGGCTACCCCAAGCACGGCCAGCAGCGTAGGGGCAGAGTCCCACAGCCCAGCAGTGGCCAGCAGGCCCACCAGGCCAATCACAGTGAGCCAGCGAAACCGAATGAGCATGCGGAGTTCCAGCCGCTGTCGTTCCCGCGCTGAAGTGGGTTCGGCTGCGGCGTAGCCCATTTGTTGGGCGGCCTGACCGACCGACAAGGTAGTACTGTTCATAGCCCTACTATAGAGGAGCCCAGGCAAGAAAATATCCGCTGTAGCCGGTCAAAGGTGGGCTAGACTTCCTGGGTGGAGTCATTCCTCCGCCTCGACTCCAGTACAGTATCGCTGCATAGTGAAAAAATGATGAGCATTACGTCATCTGAAACACATCCTTGGTGCCCTCGAGTGCGCCGTCCTGAACGACACCTTTCACCCGCGGTTCAGCTGTTGCTTGCGCTGCTGGCAATGCTGCTTGCCGGCTGCGCCCAGCCGACTCCCCTGGGGGAAGGCAGCAGCGATCAAAACACCTGGCAGATCAGCAGCGATCAGCAGGAATACGCTGTAGGCTGGGCCGAAGTTCGGCTATCTGTGGAGCGTACGGACGGGGCCGAGTTGGCCAACGGTCTGATCCTCAGCGCCGACATCTCGATGCCTTCCATGGGGCATGGTTCCAGCGAGGAGTCCACGGTGAGTCCGGTAGCGGGCAGCTCAGACACCTGGCTGCTGTCCAGTTTCTTCACCATGGGGGGGCCATGGCAGATTCAGGGCAGCGTAAGCGACGCTAGCATTACCGAGTCCTTCGCCATCGACGTCGACGTTGCGGGCGAAATGTGAGGCGATCGAGGCAGCCTGCCAGCGGCGGTCCGCTGGCTATGCTGATCCTCGCTCTGGTCTGCGCCCTGCCGCAGCAGGGGCTCGCAGCAGCCTGCTGTGGAGTGGGCAATACCCCGGGGCGCACCGGCCAGGTCGCGACCACTGAGAACCTCGCCATCGGAGCAGGTTGGTGGCTAAGGGCCCTTACCGGCCGCTGGAATGATGGAGGAGAGCTGAGCGGAGTCCGCGGTGAAGAGTCCCTGCTGCAGACCTTCTCCCCGTGGCTGACACTTCGCCCACAAGCTCAGCTGCAAGCCGGCGTGGTGCTGCCGATCCTGCTGCAGAAGCTTAGCTTTGGCAGCACCGACCACTATGGGGCCGGTCTCGGTGATCTCAACCTCTGGATGCAGTGGGAGCCCCTCGCGCCCAGCCCTCGACGGCGGTTTCCAGTGCCCATTGTGGGTTTGGGTCTGACGCTTCCCACCGGCGTACCCATTGAACGGGCTCCCAACAACAACCCGGCACGAGCCACTGGGACCGGACGGCTGACCCTCCTCCCAAGCCTTCGTCTGGAGCAGACCTTCAGGAGCATGAGCCTGTCGGTGGGCGGACAGGCCGGTCTCTCCCTACCACGCCCTGACCGACCCGACCTCGGCGTCCCCGGAATAGCCCTCAACGCTGAACTCTCTGCTGCCTGGTTCCTCAATCCGCAAACCACCTTGGCGCTCTCGGGCGGGATGGAGTGGCTCACGGCGGGAATGAAAGATGGGATCACCACTGGACGCAGTGGCTACCAGCCATGGATGGGGCTGGCGGTGGTGTTAAGCCCCAAGCCCAGTAGCCGCTTCACCTTTGCAGTACGCCATAGTCTGGCCATTCCCAAGCTGGGCCGAAATGCCGAGAGTCGCCTGCTGCTAAGCATTACCGGAAGCTGGATTGGCCGAAAATTATGGCCGCTGGAGAGTCGCTAAGAAGCAATGCTCCGAGCCGAGCTGTCCCGGTAGCGTGACTAAAAGGAGTTCAAGAAGTCTACCAACGCCATCTTGCTCTCGGTATCCAGATCACAGCCGAACTCATGGCCCTGATTGCCGAAGATGGGCTCGGTGTTGAGTTGCCTGGGGCCGCTAATGCACAGCAGCTCATCGTACGAAGTTACCGAGCCGTTGTGCAGAAAGATGGCAGTATTCCAGCCACCGCTCAAGCGGGGCGCCTTAACCTTGTGGCTCATCGGCTGTCCCGCCGCTGCATCCGACAAGCCGCAGCATGGCTCTCCATCCAGGTCTGGATCCAAGACCCGTCGCAACGCGTCGTCGGTGCCGATCTCCTCGAAGCTGAACAGCCGCAGACCATTGCCTCTAGGTCCATTGTGACAGTCGATACAGCCGGCACTGTTGAAGACCTCTCGGCCAGCGGCGATGGCAGCATCAGATGGCGGCGAGAGGTTCTCAGGAGCACGCAGGGTATACATGTACTCAGCCAGCGGCGTGCTGTAGTCAGGATGGAAGTCCGCATCAAACAACAAGGTCAAGGCCTGCACAAAAGTCTCTGTGTCAGGAACCATCCCATTCCAGGTCAGCTGGGCACCACCCATATCCCAGGCGGCCGTCTCTTCAGGAGTCGGAATGTCCCACAGCGCTGGGATCTTCACCACCACATGGGTGTCGTCCTCAATGGGCTGGGGAGAGATGTAGAAATCCAGAGTTCCCGGCGCCCATGATGCCAGCTGCCCTTCAGACTCATAGGTCAGCGCCAGTTCAGGACGCTCAGCAAACAGCGCGGGGAGCATGTCCATACCGAAGCCAAGGGTTATGAGCGGATTCTCACTCACTCGATCACGGAGCGGCTGTACCAGCTCCAGCGCTTCCGGGTGGTGCTCTGAATCATTGAACATGAAGGGAAGGATGGTCTGAGGGAACAAAGTAAAGGTAAGCAACTCCTGGCCATACTTGAGGTCGTAGTTGGGTGCGCCGACCGAGTAGCGCCCATCGGAAAGCTGGCCAAAGTGACAGGAAGCACAGGTGTAGGTGATGGTCTCCATGTTGCCCAGCGGAGCGCCAGTCCCCCAACCAACCGGCTCACCGTGACGGGAGTATGGGTTTGGGATGCGACCCAGACCGGAGAAGCTGGTCCCCAGCTGGTCCTGAAAATTCTCGTTGAGAAAAGTAAAGAGCGCCACCGGCAGGCCCGGCATCTCAAAGCCCTCATAGAAGAACTGGTACTTGCCGCAAAGCAGCATCAACCGCCGGCTGCTGGGGTTGGCCTCATAAGCCTGACAGGCCTCATGAAGCGAATTGAGCTCAAGTACCTCCTGCAAGCTGAACGAAGTGTTGACCAGGGCCTCACTGGTATCGGGTAGAGGGGCAAAAGGATCGGCGGCAACCGGGCTGGAGTCGTCGTCGTCGCTGATCAGATCATCGTCGGCGGTAGAGTCATCGTCATCACCAACCAGGTCGTCATCGAGCACCGAGTTATCAACGCCGATAGAGTCATCGCCAGCCACTGGGCTGGACGGAGAGGTATCTGAGCAAGCAGCAAGGAAGCACCACAGCAACAACAAGGGCCCGAGAGAGCGAGCGCGGCATAGAAACATAGCCATCCTTATCTACTTAATGGTGCATTGGAGCGGATTTATAGCACAACCGGCTACCCGGGCAAGGCGTCGCTAAAGACCCATGGAAAGCAACCACATCTGGAGCGGTCCCCTAGGGATCTAATCGCTAGCCACGCCAGGTCGAACCAACTTCAGAGCGGTGTAATCGGGCGGTCCCGATGGGGCAACAAAGACCAGGTAGTCAGCAGGTCCGGCTCGCTCATCTCGACGAAGATGGGCCAGGACATGGCCTGGGGATTTCGCGCATCCCCGCCCCGAGGCCCGGCTCGAGTCGCCCTGTAAAAGTTCGCTTCAGTCCAGCTGAGTGGGAACCAGCATGACGAAGCTTCCGTCCGGCCTACGCATCACTCCGGGATCCTTGCCTGCGGGGATGTTGGTCTGGGTGTAGTCGCTCCAGGACAGGCCATCGGTCGTGCTCGACCACCACAGGAGGTTGCCATTAGGAAACAGCACCTCCCGTCCATAAAATCTCAGTCCCCCATCGACCTCAACAAAATTACCGGTCCAGGCATGATTGTTGTCTGAGAGAATTGGTGTTCCCTCAACAAAGACCAGAGCATCCATAGAGCTGGCCAGGTGAGCACCGTCTTGCGGTGCTCCGCGGGGCGCAGAGTAATACCAGGTATCGCCGAGCAGCCCCACAGCCGGATCAATGACTGGTCCCCCATCAGCGCAAAATCTGGTTCCGTCCTCATAGTAAAAATCTGCCCCATCAACGGAAACCGCAGAGTGAGTGCAGACATTCTCATCGAGCTCGAGACTGCCGCTCATACTCATGGAAAAATACAGCCGCCACTGGGCCTCGGAAGGAACCCAGACGATGGTGGGATCAAAGGGGCGGGCAGCCTCGGCAGGCAGGCCGATCAGGTTGATGGGCGCAGCGGCGGTCCAACTCTCGCCACCATCGCTGGAGCGCCGCAAGGCGACCTTATCGAAGCGGGTCTGATCCTGCCGATCCTGAAATGACTGAAACACAGCTAGCCAGGTGTCGGCGCCGTCGTGAGCAAGACTCGGGACATCGGCACAAGCCTGAAACAGGCGATGCTCCAACCAGGTCGTGCCATCAGCACTGCGCCACTCCACAAGGTCGTGTTCGTGGGCCTGGGTTCCCGGCATATCCGTGAAGCCTGCATGACAGGTCGGATCTCCCGGATCATGGCTCACCGCCGAGTCATCATCATCTGCTTGGCTGGAGTCATCATCATCTGCCTGGCTGGAGTCATGACCCTCGTCCGTTGCAGCACTACAGCCGCCGCAACCCAGCAATAAAGCCAGTAAAAGGTACCCACTCCAGGATGATCTCAACATTGCTCCTCCTCGAGCCACTGGAGAAACGCTAACACGGGCTTGAACAGCAACACCCCTGGCTTTCCTGAACTGCATGCCGTAAATGATGCGGCCCCCTTAGGGAAAGTACCTATGACTGCCTTCAGCCAATTTGACCTTGATCCAGCTCTGCACAGCGCCGTAGCAGAGCTTGGCTTCGAGACTGCCACGCCCATTCAGGCTGAGACCATTCCAGCAATGCTCTCGGGTAGGGATGTAATTGCCCAGGCACGCACCGGCTCCGGCAAGACAGCCGCCTTCGGTCTACCCATGCTTGAGGGCATCAAGCAAGGAGGGAAAGCGGTTCGCGCACTGGTGCTCTGCCCAACGCGAGAGCTGGCGCTACAGGTTTCAGATGCAATTCGAAGCTTCGCGACCGGGCTGCCGGTGCGGGGCCTGGCGGTCTATGGAGGAGCACCCTATCCACCCCAGCTTCGGGCGCTTAAAGAGGGCGCAACAGTTGTGGTCGGAACGCCAGGCCGGGTAATCGATCACATCGAGCGGGGCACCCTCAAGCTGAATCAGGTGGAGTTACTGGTGCTCGACGAGGCCGACGAGATGCTCCGAATGGGCTTTTTGGAAGCGGTCGAGACCATCCTCGAGGCCCTTCCCGAGCAGCGCCAGGTCGCACTCTTCTCCGCGACCATGCCGGCTCCCATCGCCAAGGTTGCCAAGCGCTTCCTGGTCGATCCGATCAACATCAAGGTGGAGAGTGAAGCGCTCAGCGTGGACCACATCGAGCAGTGCTGGGTGCGAGTGCGTCAGCATCGCAAACTGGACGTCCTACAGCGAATCCTTGCGGTAGACCCACACGAAGCGACCCTGATCTTTACCCGTACCCGGCGTGGCTGCGCTGAAATCGCCGATGGCCTCAGTGCAGCGGGAGTGCCCGCTGATGCCATTCACGGTGATCTCAACCAACGGGCCCGAGAGCGGGTACTGAATAAGCTCCGGGCCCGCCGAATCTCGGTACTGGTGGCCACTGATGTAGCCGCGCGGGGACTCGATGTCAGTCACCTTACCCGAGTCATCAACTACGACTATCCAAGCGACTCGGAGACCTACGTGCACCGCATTGGCCGCACCGGGCGCGCCGGTAAGAAAGGAGTCGCGGTAACCCTGGTCACACCGACAGAACAGCGCAAGCTCCGCTACCTTGAGCGAGCGATCAACTACGAGCTCGAAGAGAAGAAACCGCCTACCCTGGAGCAAATCGCTCGACTACAGCGCCAGGACCTGTGGGCAGAACTGGAAGCAACCAGCACCGCATCGGATCTGGCGGAGCTGAAAGGATGGCTCGAGCATGCCCAGCAGGGCTCGCAACTGGATGCAGTGCAGATCGCTACCGCGGCGGTGAAGTTACTGTGCCGCCAGCGAGGCATCGATCTGTATCCACCGCCAGAGCCCTCCAAGCCGCCTGCTCGATCCAAAAGCGGGCCTGGGAGGCCGGCATCCATGGCAGCAGCAGAGCCATCTGCTCCCGCAAAAAAACAGCTGAACAAAGACCCAATTCCCCACCAGAGTGGCCGACCTGAGTGGCGCAAGGGAAGAGCTGAAGGGAGCAGAAAATCTCGCGGAGAGCGACCCCAAACTCCAGGAGAGTTGTTCATGAGCATCGGTCGCGATGCTGGGGTCCGACCTGCTGACATTGTCGGGGCACTGGCCAATGAAGTCGGCATCTCAGGACAGGACATCGGTCGCATCAGCCTGTTTTCCAACAAAGTCTTCATCGGTTTGCCTGGGGAACTCATCGACAAGGCCATCGCCGACTTTCCAACCCTCACCATCCGCGGCCGTCACGTACACCTGTCTCGCGCATGGCCTCGAGATCTTGATGAGCAAAAGGGACCTTCCTTCAAGAGGTCGCCCTACAGCTCCAAGGCAAGGGGCAAGAGCAAGGGACGCAGCAAGAGCAAACAAGCTGGCAAAGTGCGCGGAGGTAAGGGCTATCTGCAACGCCGCAAAGGCTTCAAGTAGCAGAGCTTAAAGCCTCGGAGAGGGACCGACCTGGATGAGGACGGTGGCAGAGCCTCCAGACCGTGCCATGATGGGCCCATGAAGGTTCCCGAGCTTGCCGTCGAGCAGGCCCTCGCACTGCTGGAAGCCAACGAAGCCATTTTCGTTGACGTTCGTGACCCCAGTTCATGGCGCGCCGGCCATATTCCCGGTGCATTAAACGTCGGTGATCACAACGTGCAGGATTTTGTCGCCACTGCCGCCAAGGACCGCACCACGGTGGTCTATTGCTACCATGGCCACTCGAGCCTGGGCGGGGCCGCATTCTTCCTGGACGAAGGCTTTACCGAGGTCTACTCCATGAGCGGCGGATTCGCGGCCTGGGCCGATGGGCCGGTAGAAAGCTTCGCCAACCAACCCCTGGAAGAGCCCCAGGTCAAAGCTCACAGAACCCCCGACCCGAAACCGCCGGTCGATCGGCAAGAACCGACTCCCGGCCCATCCCGGCGCACCCGCTTGCGCCGCAGGCTACGCTCCCTGCGCAAGGCCCTACGGCGCCACTAAAGACCGCCGGCTGAGCCCATTTCCCTTGCCTACCGCTACCGCCGTAAGGCTAGGATGAGACAAAAGGCCCAACTACATCTCCAATGCGACCGAAACTGAGGAGCTCCCGATGCCTCGCAGCCTTCTGACGCTCTGCAGTATGCTCGCGCTCGCGGCCTGCAGCACAGACCCCGACCTGGACTCCGACGGCGATGGATTGACCGATGTCATCGAAGCTGAATTAGGGACCGACCCAACGCTCGCGGATACCGACGCAGATGGCTATACCGACTCTCAGGAGCGTCATGCTGGAACTGACGCCCTGGATCCGGCAAGCCTGATCTACGCTGGAGGCTGGCCCTACAACATCAACAAAGACTCCATTGCCGACCCCGGCTGGGACCAGGAAACAAGCGAGGGCCTGCTGGTACCGCGCTTCCGCGCCTTAGACCAGTTCGGCGATGAAGTTGACCTCTATGACTTCGCTGGTCAGGGTGTGCCCATCGTCCTCGATCTGGGCACCTGGTTCTGCGACCCCTGCAAATCTCTGGCTGCCTGGCTCTCCGACGGCGACACCAGCGAACTCGATGAGCTGGGCTGGTGGAACGATGACTTTGTCGCGCTACGAGAAAAGGTCAACTCTGGCGAACTGTACTGGTTGACCGTGCTGTTCTCTCAAGGCACTCCTGTGAGCCAACAAGACGCCTCGGACTGGGATGATGAATGGCCAAACGAACACATTCCGGTGCTGGCAGACACCGAACTACAGCTACAGGGCTACCTTGATGTCACCGCCATGCCGCACATCAGCGTAGTGGAGCCCGACATGACGCTGACCATCTGGGGGCAGGGACCACAACCGGGTCTGCGGCACCTGGTCAATTCATTCTGAACCCGGGGAGCTGGCCCACGTTCGCCAGGGGCAGCACCGGTAAGAGCGGGACGACGGACAAATCCATGGGCAAAGCCAAGGGCAAGCAACGCCGCCAACCAACAAGCCAGCCCAACGGCCCGGCTCAAAACAACAGCGGACCCCTGGCCGAGCTGTTGCTGGCGCAGGGCTTTACCCTCAGCTCCGATGCGTCAGCCGAGCCAATAAAGGAGCCGAACAAGGAGCGTACTGCTTCCCTTGATGTGGTGGTGCGGGCGCAACGCTGGATCGTGCGCATATCGAAGAAAGGGCGAGGCGGGCGAGTAGCGACCCTACTCAGCCCCAGAGGTCTTTCTGAACAAGATGACCTGTCATCCCTGGCCCTACGGATCCGCAAACAGATAGGCTGTGGGGCAAGCCTGGAGGGGACCGACATTGTGGTTCAGGGCGACCAACGACAGCGGCTGGAATTGTGGCTGCTTAAGCAGGGTGCACGAACCGTAACGCAAGGCTAGGCCTGAACGACCTCACCGATGGCTGCAGCTAAAGCCGAGAGGCGGTTGGGGTGACCACCTTAGGCGGCCACCGCCAACACCGCCTCACAGCTCAGCATAAGCTGGCTCGGTCAGGCCTCTTCGAGCGGCAGTCCCGCCTCTTTCCAGGCAACATTGCCACCTTCAAGAATCTTCACATTGGTGAATCCGTAGTCCTTGAGCGTCTTGGCCGCAATAGAGGCGACCAGCCCCAAGGTGCAGGTGGTAATGATGGGTCGATCTTTATCGGCCAAGCAGGGCGCTTGATACTCAGCAGGCATGCTGTGATCGGCTTTAAAATAAAGGGTGCCCATAGAGACATTCTCGGTGCCCTTGATGATCCCGGTCAGGTTCAGGTCATCGGAATCGCGAACATCGAGCAGCAGCGTGTTGGCATCCGCTGCCAGCGCGTCGTTGGCCTCAGCAGGGCTGAGCAATGGGATTCCCTGCTGGGAATTCTGTACGGCTTCGGTGAAGGTACTGGCCATCTCATTCTCCTGTTTTCTATGCAGAACTCACTGTGCTCTGCACGGTTTTTCCATGTTGAGATCGGCAACACTAGCGAAAATTTTCTCGCTCGGTCAGGCTCAACCCAGAAGTTTTTCTGGTCCCCATCCAGAGCTATCCAGAAGCGGTCAGAAAACTCCGGAGAGGCCCACCAAGAAGCTCTGAGCGCCAAGGGCCAGAGTCGGCACTGCCAACGCCTTAGAGCCTCTGGTGCCAAGCTGCTGTCCTTGGTTAGAGTAGCTCGGGGATGCCTCCAGGGACCCGGCGACTCCCAGGCAGATACCGCCTGAGATGGCAAAGGCTACCGCGGCAGTCATGTGGCTGAAGATCCCCGGAAGCAGAACCAGCCCCTCCTCTCCGGTGCTCGGAGAAAACGCCGCAGCCATGCTGAAGCTGCCCAACAGGCCGGAGTAGGCCGCTGCCTGAAACAGGCCGACACCGGTCCAGCGCACGCGCTCCGCTCGACTCTTGCTGCCGAAGCGCAGCGCGAAACCGGTAACACCGACAGGTGCAAAGGGAATGGTAGCGGCCTGCACAATCCACAGCCCTGGGCCTGCTGGACCTTCGTTCAGCCCCGTTGCACCGACCGCGGTAAAGATGGTGGCGCTAAAGCTGAAACCCTGCATCACAAAAGCAGAAATCATCAGACCGGTGCCCACCCGCTGGGTGCGCCAGAGCTTACGGCCTTGCTCATCAACAACGGAAGCATCACCAACAGCTGGGCGAAGATACTGGGCAATGACCATTTCAAAGGATCCTGAAGCGCCGCGATCGGGCGCGGCGATGGCCCGATCAATGGCTACAGATAACGCCACCAAAGACACATTATCGAGCAACAGTGCCGAGGCAGCCCGCACACCGGCAACCAGTTCGGTCGCATCAGGCTCGGCCCCGATGCCGCGGTAATAGCGGCGCACCTCAGCCTCGAGCTCGGCGAGCACCGGATCCACAGCAGCTGCTTGAGCCAGCGAAACTTCGGGTTGTTGCTGCACTACCCGCTCAGCCGGCGCCGCCAGGGCAACGCCAACGCCAATCCAGAGAGAAATAACGGCCACAGAGAAGCATCTCAACAGCAACAGTCCTCGCTCCAGATTAAGTTCCACAACCCTACTCCTGATTCCCCCGGCACCCCGTTTGTGGGCACAAGCAGACAGCCGGAGCAAGCCTAACAAGGCACTCCAACAAATACCGACTACCCCCGCCCGCAAAACGTGCCAACTGCCTGTAAACGGACACGTGCCAACTGCCTGTAAACGGACAAATACAGCAGCATCACTATGTATCATCACAAAGAGCACGCCCGAGCAGGGCAGTAGGAGGTCCTATGAACAGCAGCGAAGCGCCGCGCCCATGGCTAGTTCTCGGCGCCTTGACCGGCTTGCTGGTGCTGATTGCCGGACCAATTTTCGGCCCCATCACATCTTACGCGAGAGCTGAACTTGGCATTCGCTCAGGAACTGCTCTGATCGTTGCCCTGTTCACGCTCGTCTTTGTCGCCTTTGCGGTGGGGACAGTGCGCTGGGTAAGGCGCCTGGGCTGGACCCTCGATGACCTGGGCTGGCGGAGCCCGACCCGCCGCTCTGCGGTGTTCGGCGCGGTCGTCTTTGGGGTCTTGTGGGCGGCCTTCAATGTGATGGGCTACATCCACCAGATCGACTCCAGCGCCGACCCCTTTGAGCTCAGCATTCTTCGGCTTGCAACTGCGGTAGGTGGACTCATCATCGCCGCCTGCGAAGACCTGGTTACCCGCGGCTTTGTCATGAACTACCTGGACAAAGCCCAAGTCGGTCCATGGCGGCAAGCCTTGATCTCAAGCGCCATTTTCGCCCTGTACCACTCCATCTGGACCCTAAGCCTGGCCGGGTTCATTGTAGGGATGGTGATTGGCCTGATCATGGCTGGCTTCTTTCTCTGGGGCCGACGCAGCCTCACCCCAGTCATCGTGGCCCATGGGCTGGCGCTGTTCCTCGGCGAACCTTTCTTGACCATGTTCATGGTAGCAACCGGATAGCCGGGTTCTGGTCAGCGGGCTAAGCTGCCGCTACTCAACAATCAGGGCTGACAGGCCAGCTGCAGCGAAGCCTCACCGCACCGGTGAATAGAGCATGAACTCATCGCCTTCGGTCCCTCCCTCCGGCAGCAAAAAGTCGACTGTAGAGGTGTAGAGCCGCATAGAGTCCTCTTCCAGGCGCCAACTCAAGTAGAGAAGATCACCGACGCGATGGGGATAGAATTGCCCCTCTACCTCAACCAGCTCCAGACCCAGCTGATCGGCCTCATTGTCCCAAGACAGAATGTCCATCTGAGCCACCCAGCCACTGCCCATGTAGTCACCGATCTCCAGCAGCTCGTCAGCAGAGATCTCAAGGGTGTTGCTGAGCGCCGCGGTTGCGCCACTATAGAACCAGCTACCTAAGAGCTCGAAATGAAGCTCTTGCTGCCCAGCTTCAGCAGCGGCACCATCGACGGCGGCACAAGAGCACAGCGGCAACAGACCACCGAGAGCCAGATAACAGAGCAGTCGACCGCTGTGCATCACCCCCCCAATTGCAATGAGTTCAGCGCTAACCAACTGATTCAGCAAGCCTGAAACAAAGTTTGGCGGTAGGCAAGCAAGACAGCTAAGAGTGCCGGAGCAATACGGTGGTCCAATCAACCCTCACACTTAGACCGTAGATGCCGCCGCTTTGGTTCAGCAACTAAGCAGCCAGCAGCACATCTTCAACAAACCCTTTTCCTACCCTCCACGCTGTGCAATTTTAGAGACTCGAAATGGGGCACCTATGCTCACTTCGGGACTGACAACTGCGAACCCATCTCCCTCTTCTCGTTAAGGCTCCCTCATGCCTGGCTCTGCTCGCAAGCAACGCTCTCAATCGGCCCCGGCAGTTCTGAACCAGGCAGGCACCAGCAGTGCCAGCCAGTCGGGAGCCCAGGGTGCAGAGGGCATGAGCTTCAGCGCGGGCATGCAGCAGTACTCGCCCAGCGCCAATAAGAATCAAAAGAGCCTGCAGCTCAAGCGCAGGGGCCCCAAGCAGGGCAAAGCGGCTCAGGAGCCAGCCGCTCAGGAGCCGGCTGAGAAAGGACGGCTCGATAACCTCAAGGAAGACGACCGGGCAGAAAACGCGGTGGCCCTGGGTACGGTGGTCGGCAGCAGCGCGTCTACCATCAAGAGTCTGAAGACTGCCGGCAGCGACATGAAGACTGCGCTGAAGATGGACAGTGCCGGGGTGACCCTTGCCGATGGGCCTGAAGCCAAAGGAATGGACGGCGCGCTGGCCGCTACGGTCAAGGGGGTTCAGGCCTGGAGTGTCGTTGGCGCCCTGTTTGATGTGGTTTCGGTAGTCCTGGGCGCGCTCGCCGTAAAGGACAAGTGGGTCAAGTGGACGGCCTTTGATGCAACCGCCAACAAGCTGCGCAAAGACCCCAACAAGCGCGGCTCCAAGACGCACAAGAGCGCCGTATACGCATCAGCGAAGGTTGAACGCGGTTTCTGGGATGCCCTGACCATGTTCGGCGTGGCCCTGGCGAGCCTGTGCGCCTCGATCATCACCCTGATCGGCGCTGCCTTTGCCGGTGTCGGCGCCGCGGTCGGGCTCGCCATGAAGCTGGGTATCGGTATCGGCAAAATGTTCCGCAACGCCTGGCGCACTGGGAAAGCCCTCTGGAAGAGCGCCGTCGGAACCCGAGGCAAGCACCGCCGGATGACCGCCGAGCAGCTGCTGGACGCAGCCACTGCCGGCGATGAAGATGCGGCGGAGCTACTCCTCAAGCTGGACCTCGGCCTCATCGTGGGGAGCCCGCTACACGCCATTAAGCGCAGCCTGGTCGGTCAGCACGACAAACCCGCTGATGGGGGCAGCTGGAAGAAACGAGGACAAAAGAAAGGCCGCGGCCATGTGGGCTGGAGGGGTGCAGCAAATGCCCGGGCCGGGGCTGTAAACGCCAAGCGTTCAGCGGTCAAGGCGATGGGCCTGGAAGAAGGTGCAGCACTAAAGAACGCGGGCACCTTTGAGAGGCAGGAGCGTGAAGCAGAGGCTCAGAAGACCGGTAAGAAAGTGGTGCCCGTACCCAAGCGATTTACCGTCAATTCAAACCCCAAGGACCTCATCGACGCACTGCAAATGGCCAAGTCGGCCATGGAGTCCGAAGACACCAAAGTCGCAGACCACGCCAAAGCGACCATGAACTCGCTACGCCAGGAGTTAATGACAGCCATGCGCTCGGTGGTCTAAGGCACGAACAACCCACTAAAACAGCGTCCAGCTACGGCCTGCTCAATTCAGCCTGAGCCGCCAACAACGCACCGACTGATCAGGGTGCCCCATCCACAATCAGCATGCTGTAGGGGTTTCCGGCCGCGCCGTTGTAATCAAGCCCTGGGGGAATGAAGACCTTAAGGCGGTAGATGTCGGTAGCAGTCGTCGTATAAGCCAGAGCCACCTCGCCAGCACCAATCGACACCGAAGAGGCGAGCAGATTGGGCGGGAACTGAGTGTCGTAGAGCTCAGCCTGAAGCTCACCCTCACTATCATCAAAACTGAGCGTCAACGCATAAATGTTGCCCACTAAGACCAGCCGCTCATACCAATCCTGATCGCAAGCGGGGCAAATGGTGATGGAAGAATCGCCGACAAAGGCAAGTCCATCTGCCCAGGTTGCGGTCTGGCAGGTGTTGCCTAACGAGGAGGCTCCTTCAAAGGTGTCTGAGGTACAGGGAGAACAGGTTGGATCAGGAAGGCACGCATTGACCACGCTGTCGTCATCGTCACCTGGGCTGCTGTCGTCGTCGTCGGCGGCTGGGCTGCTGTCGTCGTCGCCGGCTGGGCTGCTGTCGTCGTCGCCGGCTGGGCTGCTGTCGTCGTCGTC
>DJIF01000146.1:597-8809 GCA_002433485.1 Deltaproteobacteria bacterium UBA6601 | reverse complement strand
GTCATCTCCGTGGCTGTCGTCGTCGTCGCCCTGACACTCAAGCTGCTCGGCACAATCCGAGTCATCACAGTCGTAGCTACCGTCTGCATCGTTGTCGGCGCCGTCGCTGCACTCACCATCGGCGCTCCCCTCCAGGGCGGTGCCGCAGCCTGCTATGCCCAACAACAAGAAGAACAGAGCCGACCTGCCAAGCATCGGTTACTCCAGCCCCAACCAGTATTGATAGCTCCCAACCAACAGGAACTCGTCGCGAAATTCCTGCCACGCGACCTCTACCGCTGGGTCCGGCAGGCCGGGCGCAGCGCAGACTCGAAAGCCATCATCAAGAAACAGCTCGACGCTGTCGGTATGGGAATGCAAGCCAAAGTTGGAATGGGAATAGAAGGTTCCTTCGCGACTGGTACCGCCATACACTGCATAGCTCTGTGATCCGGCAAAGGTCGCACCCTCCCACGGCGGAAAGATCGGCATCCCAAAAGGTCCAAGGGCAGAGGCAAGGGCAGGATCCAACCGAGCCCAGGTGCTCCGCACCAGGAAGTCCCTGAAACCGAGAGGACTCACGCAAGAAGCAAGTCGACCGATAGGGCCAGGGTTGAAGTCATCTTCCTCACAAAGACCCGGCAGGCGCTCGGCAGGATCGTAAGGGAAACGCCAGTTTTCAGGGCCGGCTGCGGCGAGCAACAGTTCGCTGATGGTACAGGCGCGCCGACCGTAACTTGAGAGTTGCTGATCCAACAACGCCACGGTATCGAAATTGAGGCCATCGGCCGGCCAGGCCTCGCCCTCCAGCCCTGGAAAGGGAAAGCGATCCATACAGAAACCTGGGATCTGCACCGTCACCAGCGGCATCGTGGTGAGACCCAACAGATCCAGACCCGGGTATTCACTGCGCCAGGAGTTGCTGGGTGAGGGGATCAGCCAGTCAGCATCATCTTCGCCCAGCTCGTAGCTGCCTCCAGCTACCCCAATCATGCCCGCAGGGCACTCGGGCAGTTCAGGATCCGGCGGTGGTTCCGGAGGCCGCTCGTGACCAGAGTCGTCATCGTCGGCGGTGTCGTCATCGTCGGCGGTGTCGTCATCGTCGGCGGTGTCGTCATCGTCGCCAGCGGTGTCGTCATCGTCGCCAGCGGTGTCGTCGTCGCCAGCGGTGTCGTCATCATCGTCATCCAGCTGAGTCCCAGCATTGGCGCTGTCGTCGTCATCACCAGCTTCACAAGCCAGCAGGGTCATCCCCAGCAGAACCAACAAAATCCACGGAAATCGAATCGCCATAATCCCCACAGTAGCCGGAACTCGCGACAAGCGAGGAGCCTCTGGCGCGACACACGAGCTTCTACTGGCAGCCTGGCCCATCACGAAGACCGCGCCTCCACCTGCACCAGCCGCTCGTCATCAAGACAGAACGCGCTGAGTTGACGACCCCACACACAGCCGCTGTCCAGCGCACAGATGCCCTCCTCACGGTGCACTCCAATCGCCGACCAGTGACCAAACAGCAGCTTCATCCCGGCCCGCGAAGCTCCCGGCCAGCGCCACCAGGGCAGACAGCCTTCGGGGAGTTCTGCTAGAGGGCCGACCACATCTCGTCGCGCACGCCCATCAGCGTCCAGGCAGCGCAAGCGAGTAAAGAACCCAAGATCCTGAGCCAGTTCGGACACTGCGGAGTTCAACTCCCCAGTGTCCGAGCTACCCTTCAGATAACACCGCAACAACATTTCACTGCGGTCCGCTCTCAAGCAAGCCTCAATTCTGCGCGCTCTGGACCGCGCCTGATGCCAGGTCCACTGTGGGTGCAGGGCAGCGTGAACCATCACATAGCCCTGCGCTTCCATGAGAATGGGACGGCCCCGGAGCCACCGCAGCAACTGGTCACAATCGCAGGCAGCCAGAACCTGCTTCAGACTATCTCCCTTACGCTGCTCTGCCAGCCCCTGATGCAGGGCGAGCAGCCACAGGTCATGGTTGCCGAGTACCGCTTCCACACCCGGTGTCGTAAAGGCCCAGCGCAACACATCAAGGGAGTTCGGCCCCCGGTTCACCAGGTCTCCCAGCAGAAACAAGCGGTCCCTGCCCGGCACAAAGGCAATCGCAGTCAGGAGGTCCTGCAGTTCTGCAAAGCAGCCCTGCACATCACCGATAGCCCAGCTGCTCACCGTGCCTGCTCTGCATAACGGGCAAGTTCGACCAGCTGAGACTCAAGCTGAGGACCGAGCAGCCCATCCATGACCAACGCCCGCCAACCGGCGAGCGGGCCACGCCCGAGATCGCCCTCCTCGCGCCACACCGCGCGGGTTTCATTACCGGCTTCCTCAAACAGCAGCTGAGCCCGCGAAGCCAACGCACCCCGCTCGAGATCAAAGCGCAGCCCACCGCGAGGATCCGCCTCGGTGATCCTCAGGCTCCCCTGTCCGACTGTCTTCCCTGCCCAACGTTGGGTGGCGCCGACTCCGCGCTGTAGCTCACCCAGCTCAAGCTGGATGGAGGGGTCCAGCTCAGCGCGCCATTGACTCCACCGCTGCCAGCTGGAAAGGTCAGCTACCTCAGCGCTCAGAGACTCCTGGGAGACGCGAATCATCTGCTCCCGCTGTACCTGCCAGGTGCCAGGCAACACCAGACCCATGGCGACAAAGCTGAACAAGAAGCCGAGCAAGCCGAGCAGCAGTTGCTTGCGCAAGCCAGGTCCCTGCGATGCTTGGTCCGGCTTCATGGCCCGGTCAACAGACGGCTATCCAGCCGACACTCCCCGCTACTGGAGCACAGCGAGAATGGACCAGGTGACGGTGCCTGCGGTAGTGCCCGAATTGGTCACGCTCAAGGTCCAATCGCCATTGATGTCAAAGCCACTCAAGCTGGAGAGACTCTCCTCGGGACTGTGGTCCCCTGAGTAAGGAGCGCCACTGGAAGTGATCGAGGGGCAGGTGCCACCACAACCCATGTTGTCCACCAGGACCGTGCCGTCGAAGTCGGCGCCGCTGACCGCCCCAGCGCTGAACAAGACCACCGTCGCACCGCCCGGCGACAGCAGGCTCATGTTCAGCGAGCCAATATCGCCGTGGCTGCTGGTCAGGCCCACGGCAAGCTCAGCTATCTCGCCCGGGTCAATGCGATCCTGGTGACCGGCAGTGGCGTTGCCCAGCGTCACGATACAGTTGGTCGGCCCAGAGGCTGCCACGCTGCAGGTGTGGGGGTTATCGCTGTCGGTGACCAGGGTTCCTGAAAAAGCGGAGCCGCTGCAGGCCGGATCGCCATTACAGTCCGAGTCCATGCAATCGATGTAGTTGTCCTGATCCTCATCAATGCCGCCGGTGCAGATCTCAGGGGTCGAGCCAGGAGTGCCGTCATCGTCATCATCACCCGGTCCAGCCGAGTCATCGTCATCGTCGTCGCCTGGCGCACACTCTGGATTGTCATTGCCGCAATCGGGATCTGCGCAGTCAATTAGCCCATCCTGATCGTTGTCGATCCCATCCTCACAGTCGCCGGGATTGGTCCACTCGCCGGGCCCCTGATTATCGTCATCATCACCCGGTCCAGCCGAGTCATCGTCGTCATCGTCTGGTCCGGCCGAGTCGTCATCACCGTGATCGGTGTCATCGTCACCGTGCTCGGTGTCGTCATCATCGGCAAAGCTGTCGTCATCGTCGCCAGAGGCGTCGTCGTCATCTCCGGCGCAATCAGGCGCCGGTATGCAGTCGGGATCGGCGCAATCGAACATGCCGTCCTCGTCATTGTCTGCACCATCGACACACTCGCCCGGATTCTGTCCCTCAACAGGGTCCGGGGTGCACGAGAGAGGAGAGAGAATCAAAGCCAGAAAGGCCAGGCCCCAAAGGACTGAAATTCGCATGGTCGAGCTGCCTCCGTGGTTAAGGTCTCAAGTCTACACGATGATCAACGCGGATGAAGCGGGCTGCGCAGCGCCCTTTGCGACCACCAGGGTGCAGGTTTAGAGGGGCTCTACCAGCAACTTGTATGGAGCCCCATCGGCGCGATACTCAGATTCCCATCCCAGATGGATGTAGTACGTGCCGCTGTCCGGGGAGGTCCAGACGGCTTGCGGGTCACTGCCACAGTGGTTCTGCTCCAGGTAGTTGGAGAGGCCGCCATCCTCATTGGGGGAGACCAGTTCATACTCATCATCGCGCTGCAGCAAAAGACTCATCTGGAGATTCGGCCCGCTGTCCATTTGCAGACGATCCGAATGGAGTTCAAATCTGTAGCTCTGCCCTGCGTAAGCCATAAAGTGCCAGAAATGACCATGGGGGATTGCAAGATCTGAGTCCTCGCTAAAAACCTGTTCACCGGGCAACACCCCACACATAACCTGGCCAAGTCTGAGCTCAGATGGATCAAGCAGTTCGCCCTCCTTAAAGTCATCGCACTGCAGGGAAGGGCGCCGATGATCCAGAATCCCGACTCCACAATCTTCACAGCTACCATCCGGATCTGGGCTGCGCATCAGCCTCAGCTCAAGCAGGTCCCTGCAGAGCATTGAGTCAGAAAACTCAAAAGCAATGCTGCCGTCTGCGCCGGGACTCACCGAAGAGCCGCCACCATGCTCACCCTGGAACCCGGCGGCAACGTTGTCATCGGGGTCAGACAAGCGAACCCAGAACTCAGCATCGCTGACCCAGCTGCCACCATCGGGGGAAGGGCGAATCCGTGCCTCTACATGACCGCGCTCACCAGGGCTGACCTCGAACACGTCGACAATGCTCTGTTCAGCCTCCAGGACTCGTGCTTTATAGACATGCATCTGAGACGAACTCAAGTGCAGGCTATGGACCCCTTCAGTAGGCTCAACAGCGACTCTACTGCGGGTTCGAGTCCAGCCGATCATGAACTGCTTTTCCGCACCGGTGACAACCCCAGGGGGTAGCTGTTCCCAGTCGAGCGAAACCCGACCATCCGCGCCTACCGGATAGCCAGATGCCTGGGCCGAAACGTAACCGCAGGGCTCGGAGCTGCAGTCATCGTCATTGCAGTCGGCTTGACCATCTCCATCGTTGTCGATGCCATCCCGGCAGCTCCGCTCACCACAGACCGGGGCGTCACCGCTATCTGGATCAATGGCACCCGAAACCCCCTCACAGTCGCGATCATCACAGTCCACATTGCCGTCAAGATCATCGTCTTCGCCATTGAAGCACTCGGTCTCTCTGCAATCAGAGACCTCATGGTCTAGAACACCCAGTCCAAAGGTAAACAGCAGGTTGTTCTCTCCAGCTTCCTGATCCGGATCAGCTAACTGAACTTCAAGTCCTTGGCGGGGATGAATAAGCCAGTGATCCTGCACCAACTGCGGGCTCTGCAGCCTGATCTCCGGCGGCATGGCAGGAGCCAACAGGTCGGGCCATAGTTCAGCCTCACTCGACTCAGCGGTCCAGCTGGACCCGGGAGCCAGCACCCCAGGCGAATTATTGAGGGACAAAGAGAGGCCATTACCACAGCGCTGACGAGGCATCTCCAGTGCATCGGGCTCGCCATCATCCGCCGCAAGCGGACCGCCATGACGATCCAGCAGGTTAATCCGCTCCAGCGACCGCGAAACAAACACCGGATCTAGAGTCGACGGGGGCTCATGGCCCCAATCCTCGGCTGACCCGCGCCACTGCTCGGGACCAGTATGTCGCGCCTCCTGTTGTCCATCAGAGCCATAGTCTGACGAGTACATAAGAGGCAAGCCAAACACTTCTTTAGCGATGAGGTCCGGAACGTTGGTGAGTTCCGCCCTGGACGACCTAAGCCGACCCACGATCCCGAAGTCGAGTTGCCAACCGGGAAAGCGGACCCGGGTTACCGAAAGGCCCCCTGGAGCCCCCATCGGCTCCCCAGGAGTGCAGACCGAGAGCAGGCCGAGTGCATCTCCCGGCTCATAGTCACAGCGATATCCGGTCGGACACTGACCATGGCCCTGACAAACGATCCTGTCCATGTAGAACGGAGCATGACAGGCCCCAGCCAAACCCAGCAGCAACAACATAGGTAGCAGCAGCAGCCCCCTATAGGTGCAGCACATCGATCTCACCATCGGCCGCTCAGCTCCAATCCGGCGCCGTTGAGATCCGGAGCAATGCCCACCGACACATCTACCGCCGCCGGCCGGCCACGCGGACCACGAAGCGAAGCTCGGGCGAGTACCGCCGAGAGGACCGAGCCCAGGCCAAGCCCCGCAGAAACGGCCCCAAAAGCAACCACACGCTCGGTAATCCCCCGCACCTCAAAAAGGTGGTCCTCAAGCACTGCACGAGGAAGCCCTCCCCCACCATCACCCATCTGGGGGATATGATAAGAGCTCGCCTCCTCCCACTGCACCGCAGTAGCCGCTACGCCGAGACCTGAAACTACGCCAAGCACTACAGCAGGAATAAAGCGCGCAGCAGCAGACGCCCCGGCAGTGCCTCCCACCCGAGACCGGCCACCAGCAACCTTAGTGGCTGCTCTTGCGCGACGGCGCAGCCGCCACTTCGCGTCGGCAAGCATACTGACCAGAGGCACACTCTTCTCGTCACTGACGAAGGCATTCAAATCATCTACCGCATCGGCTTCCCGCCCAAGGCACTCACTGAGCAGCCCAGACCAGTACAGGAGATAGGCTTCGCCAGATTGGCGAAAGGCAACGCTGACCTTCGCCCAGGCAGGCCCTACCACCGCATAGCCTTCGCCAGCCAGCGCTCGGTCATCACCGTAGAGCGGAGCACAGTGCTCTGTGTGAACCTGCTGAGCCAACAGTGCAACCTCCGCAGGGCTCAATTCCTGCTGCTCTGGCAATGCGCTCGCAGAATCGGCAGCACTGGCCGGCCCGCCTGAGCCCTCAGCCGGTACCGGAGGAGCTTCCGCCTCAGGCTCCTCTGGAGGAGCTTCCACCTCAGGCTCCTCTGGAGGCGGTTTCGCCTCAGGCTCCTCTGGAGGCGCTTTCGCCTCAGGCTCCTCTGGAGGAGCTTCCGCCTCAGGCTCCTCTGGAGGCGCTTGCTCCTCGGACTGTTGGGGAGAAGCGTCCTGAGTCAACGCCGCTGATGGCTGCACCAGCACCATAAAAAGGACCAGACAGATAAGGCCAGGCTGAGATAAGCCACGATCTGGGTAGCGCGAATCGCACATAACACGGGATATTAGAGCATCTGTGAGCGTAACTCCCTGCCATCACCATTTGTTGCGCCGACTCTTAACCGGGACCGTGATGCTGGACCAACTTCTGCGCGCAAGCTTCCGCAAAAACTACCTAGGGCCAGGGCTGCTACTGCTCATCTTGACCCTTTTCACAGCGCCCTACCTACCTAGTAATGCCCTTGCCAACGGGCACGCTGCAGCCCCGCCTGAAGGCTCTCCATCTACCCAACTCAAAGACAACCATGACGACGACCAACAGGACGAGCAGGACCAGGACGGTGCCGACCAGGACCGGCCGCCAGCAGCAGAACCACTGATCCTCGAGTCTCCCTTTGAGGCGCTGGAGACTGCCTGTGTGGAACAACGTGATGCTAATGCCTGTCTGAGCGCCGGGCGCAGCTGGCGCCAGGGCAAGGGAGTGGAGAAGCCCAACCTCCAGCAGGCCGCCGCACTATTGGAAGCAGGATGTCGGTTCGGCAGCGCCGATAGCTGCACGCTGGTCGCGCGCATGTACCTCGAAATGGAGGCAGGCCTGCAGTTTGTGATGCCCGAAGGCACCGTCTCGCTAGATCTGGGAGCCGCTGCCGACAGCTTTCAGCGGGCTTGCTCGCTGGGAGCGCTCCAGGCCTGCGGAATGTGGGGCGACCTGTATCTCAACCCACGTGCCCTGCTCCCACGCCCGGAAGCGGTGGCGCGTAACATCCAGCCGGACATGATTCAGGCCATTCAAGCCTGGACCCAGGGCTGCAACGAGATCCGGGCTCCAGAACTCTCTGACATCGCCCGCCCGGGCCAGCCACCACAAGCTGATACCCGCTCCTGTCTACGACTTGCTCAACTGACCGAGTTAGGCAAGGGCGGAATCCGCAAGAACCCCAGCAGAAGTGCCGAGCTTTATCGACGCGCCTGCTATGCCTCTGGCGACCCTAAGCACTGCGCCATTGCCGACCGAATCGAAGCTGGACGAACGAGCGAGCAGCGGCCCGGTGCTGGAGAAGGCAGACCAGCGTCTGTGTCACCTCGGGCTGATGCACCCACGGACTCCGAGCTGATCACCGAGACAACCAGCGCTGAGCGACGCTCGGTGCAGCCGCACCGGCCT
>DJIF01000146.1:0-288 GCA_002433485.1 Deltaproteobacteria bacterium UBA6601 | reverse complement strand
CGGTGCAGCCGCACCGGCCTGCGCCCAAAGTTGGGCGCTTCACCGAAACAAAGACCGGGCTCCTCGACCCTGAGAAGCGTCGCATCGGCCGCTTCGAGGTAGAATTCGGCCTCGGCGCACGGTGGCTTTATCAACAACCGTCCCACGCTGGGATTCAATTTCGACTCGGACTTGGGGTGTGGTTCGGCCTGCTCGGAATCGGTCTCGAGAGCGGCTTTCATACAGATAACTTCCTGCAGCCCAGCAAGCGAGAGTACCTGCGCTTCCAGCAGAGTCTGTCTCTCAAGC
>DJIF01000154.1 GCA_002433485.1 Deltaproteobacteria bacterium UBA6601 | reverse complement strand
CACAGCATGGCTTAGCGCAGTCCGCTGGACAGCTGCTCTCTTGGCCAGCTTCTTGGTCATGAAGATTGGTGGCCAGTGACAGCGAAGGAAGCGACAGAATGGCGGAGAGCAGGCACAGGGTGATCTGTTTCATGGAGACTCCGATGCCGCTTGAGCGAGTTGCGGTGGTGACGATGCAGGGTCCAACAAAACGGTACGGTGAGGCTGGAGGGCAGGTCAACCCGTCCAGCATCCCCCGATGAGTTGCCCGGCTCTGCTGATCAATAGAGCTTACGGATTCTGAGGAGCGCATCCTCGCGCCCACTGGCAATGACGACCTTATAGGGTCCTGAGCCCATCCGGATTACGGGGCTGTCATCCTTGAAAATGGTGCCGACCACGGCGTGGGCTGAGCGCAGCCCGCCCAGCCAGACGCGCGCGTCACTTACATAGAGCAGGTCACCCTCTCTAGCGGCCCCTAGTTGTTCGGCTAGCGTTGACGATATGGCGACCACCGCCAGGAGCGCTTCACCACGAACTTCATCTTGCTGCCAGGGTTGCCCTGAGGCAGCAACCCAGGGACCACTTTGTTCGGCGCCGGGGCTGCCCTTGTAGTTGGCAATGGCGTCGCTGATGGTTCCCCAGACGAGCCCCCGGATCTCGTTCAGTGGGCGGGCCTGGCTGGTTAAGGTGGCCACTACCCCAATAAGGGCGCAGACCACCAGGCCGAAGAAGCCGCGCATGAACTTGAACTGGTCCTTTCCGGCCAGTAAGCCGTCGCCGACTTCACGCATTTCCACGCCATGCGCAAAGGGAGCGATCATCTGCGGCCACAGGATTGAGGCAGCGATGATGAGGGAGCCCAGGGCCATGGTCCAAAGCGCTGCTATCGAGGTATAGCGGCGCCAGAAAACCCCAAACAGCAGGGCGATTACCAGGGGCGGGGTCACCGCTGCGGTGAAGGCGCCGTGGGCTGAGTAGATGGACCCGAAACTTTGAAAGATCGGCACCAGGGCGACCCCGAACAGGGTGATGCCGATTGAGGACCAGCGTGCGACCGATAACAGTTGCCGGTCGGTGGCCTGTGGTCGGCGTGGTCTATATACATCGTTGACGATGATGGCGGCGATGGCGGTGATCAGGGTGTCGACGGTGGACATCAGCGCGGCGGTAAGCGCGGCCATTACCAGACCGAATACGCCGGGCTGAGTGAGGAATTCTGCGGCAATAAAGAAGCTCTCTTTTGGAGCAATGTCAGGGGGTAGGACTCCGGCGTGAACCAGGGCTCTCGCGACCCAGCCACCAGAGGCCACGACGACCGCGGCCAGCGGCATCAGGATGGCCATCATGGCGATGACTGCTTTACGGGAGTCCTCCACCGATCGGGCCGAGAGCAGTCGCATTACCATGCCCTGATTCAGGAAGTAGAACATGGCGGAATTGGCCATGGCGTCCTGCCAGAAGATCCCGACAGCCGGGTAGCTGGGGTCTGCATTGAAGTGGGGAAAGGCGGTTCGGTGCCCGCGCGGGAGGTGTTCCCAGAAGGCGGATGCGCCGCCCAGGTAATCCATGCCGAGGAACAGCAGAACCAGACCGGTTGCTAACAGCATCGCCCCCTGAAAGAGATCGGTCATGATGACGCTGGTCTGCCCCCCGAAGGTCACGTAGACGGCCGAAACTGAGGCGACCAGCACTGCGGCTCCCAGCACCGGCCAGCCCAGCAGAATGCTGAGGGCCTGCCCCATGGTGAACAGGTTGATGCCGACGTAGCCCACCAGGTAGGCGAGCAGCAGCCAGGTCGCCAGGCTGCGAGCGCCGGGCCCGAAACGGCGCTCGAAGTACTCGGGAATGGAGACCACCCGACTGAAGTAGAGAATTGGCAGCCAGCCAAACAGCAGTAAGGGGACCCAGAGCCAGTCGTTGAGGTAGGTCTGGCTCGATGCGGTGCCGAAGCTGAAGGCGACCTTGCTGTACTTAACGAAGCTATAGGAGCCGATGGTAGTGGCGACCAGGGAGAACGCGATAAGCCACCAGGAGAAGCGCTGCCCACCAAAGAAGAAGTCGCGGGTCGAACTGTTGCCCCGTCCAAACCAGGTGCCGATGAGCAGCATCGCGCCGAAATAGGCAACCATGATGGCGTAGTCGAGCGAGGTGCCCAGCTGCGCCTTACGTTGGTAGCCGCCCTGGTAGGGGACCGCTGCAGCTTCCTGCATTGGCGCGTATTGGAGGGTTCCCTGCAGCAGCATAAAGCCCAGTAGCCCGGCAACGCAGACGAACAGGTTGCGCAGGCCGCTACCCCGCAGGCCCAGGTAACCTTGCCGGCTGCCGTATACCAGTCCCAGAGCGAACACCGCCCCGCCGATACCGTACTGGTAGAGAAATGGGTCCATGGTTCTTTCGCAGCGGCTTGAGTAGTTGATCGTTTGTCAGGCCGCAGGGTAGCAAGTGGGAGCGGGTTGCAGCTATGGAGTTGAGTGCTTGAGAAGCGCAGCGCGCCACCCTTCGGCTGGTCTAGAGTCGCAGTAATGGCTCTGTTGATGGATGTGGTTTTGCTTGGAGGCTGCGCCTGGCTGCTGGCTCGCCTCGCCGCGCGGCTCGGCGTTCCGCCACTGCTGGGGATGATCCTCGCTGGGGTGCTGCTCGCCCGCTTGCAGCTACCGTTCGGGCCGGAGGCGCTGCGCTTGGACTCGCTTTCCTCGCCGCTGCGGGTCGCGCTGCCCACCGTGCTCCTGCTGCGTGCAGGATTGGGGCTTTCGGTAGCTGAACTGCGCCGGGTCGGCTCAGTTGGTCTTCGCCTTGGTTTCTTGCCGTTGCTGGCTGACGCTGCTGTCCTTTGGCTTGCATCGCGTTGGCTGTTGCGCCTGGATCCGCTGGCTGCGGCGGTGCTGGCATTTCTGGTTGCAGCTCTATCACCGGCCATCGTGCTGCCGGGACTGCTCGCCCTGATCGGTGCACGGCCACAGGGCAGTCGTGAGCGCTCGGTCCTGCAGACTCTGCTGGTTGGTGCCCCCCTCGACAATGTCTTCGCTCTGGTGCTGATGGGGCTTGCACTGGATGCAGCCCTGGTTGGGAGTGGCGAACTGGGTGATTTGCTCCCGGCTCTGGCCTGGAAGGTCGGTGTAGGAGCTGCCGCTGGTGTGCTGACTGGTCTTGGACTGGTTCGGGCCATGCGGCTTGTTGGAGCCGAGCGCCATGCTCGCCGACTGCTGCTCGCGGTGCTGGTGGTGGGGCTTATGTTGCTCTGGGCTGGGGTGCGCTGGCAGTTCTCGTTCATTCTCGCTCAGGTGGCTCTCGGCTTGACCCTACGTGCGCTGCTAACCAATCAGGTGCAGCCCCTCGATGCGCAACTCAAGGGTTGCTGGGAGGTCGCCCAATACGCTCTGTTTGGTCTGATCGGTGCGGCCTTGCCCCTGGAGCCGGTGGTGAGCGTTGGGGCTGCGGTGTTGGTGGTGGTCTTGATGGGGCAACTTGGCCGCCTGGTGGGCAGCTACCTGGCCACCGTTGGCGCGGGCTTCACTGGGCCAGAGCGGCTCGCTTGCGCCCTGGCTTACGTTCCCAAGGCGACCATCCAGGCGGCCTTTGCCGCCCTGCCATTGGACCGAGTCCTGGCCCTCGGCGCGGCCTCTGCCCTCAGCGTCGAGGACGCTCAACTCATCCTTTGTGCCGGTGTCCTTGCGGTGGTGATCACCGCGCCCATCGGCTCGGTGACCCTACAGCTTGGGGTTGATCGCCTGCTCTCTGTTAAGAGTCCACCAAAGTGAGTCCTCCCGTGGGGCCGCTTCGGTGCCCTTGCCGGGGAAGAGGGTGCTGGCTACGGTGTTGCCACGTGCTCTCTCAATGCCGGTCTTGCCTGCCTCTGTTGCTGGTCGCCTCCTGGGCAGTCCTTGGTGCCTGTCAGTCGGGCTCTATGGATGGTTCTCCCCCCGGACCGCCGGTGCCGCCGGGTCCTGATTATGCTGAGCCTGGCACCTTTCTGCGCGGCGAAGTGCGCACCTGTGACGGTCCAGAGGATGGGGAATTACCCCTCCTTGAACAGGGGCTGGAGCGGGGCCTGGATCTGGTGCT
>DJIF01000098.1 GCA_002433485.1 Deltaproteobacteria bacterium UBA6601 | reverse complement strand
CGATGACTCTGGGTCCGATGACGACGACTCCGCTAGCCCAGGAGACAACGACGGCGACGGACACGGCTCGAAGGTCGACTGCAACGACTTCGATGCAACGATTCATCCGGAAGCAGACGAACTCTGCGACGGCGTCGACCACAACTGCGATGGCGACTCGCTGCTCGGCGCCAGCGATGCCCCAAGTTGGTATCTGGACAGTGATGGCGACGGCTACGGCTCGGCTACCAACGTGGTTGTTTCATGCTTTCAGCCGCACGGCTACTCGGCATTTCCCGGGGACTGCGACGACAGCGACCCTCGCTTTCATCCCGGCGCCTCAGAGAGCGACTGCAGCGACCCCAACGACTACAACTGCGATCTTTCTACCGGCTATGTCGACAACGACAGCGACGGTCACGCAGCCTGCGAAGATTGCAACGACAACGACAACACCATTCACCCCGGCAGCACCGAGAGCTGCAATGGAGCTGACGACAACTGTGATGGCGAGGTGGACGAAGCTGGCGCCAACGGCGAAACCACCTGGTACCTGGACGCCGACGGGGACACCTTTGGTCGATCAAGCTGGAGCCAGCAGGCCTGCAATGCGCCGACCGGCTTCGTCGATAACGACGACGATTGCGACGACCTGGACGCCAGCAGCTACCCCGGAGCCTCCGAGTTCTGCGACAACAGCGACAACAACTGCGACGGAGCAGTCGATGAAGGAGTTACCAACACCTTCTTCGTTGACGGCGACGGCGACGGCTACGGAGACCCAGGCTCAACGGTCGCGGCCTGCTTCCTGCCACCCGGCGCCAGCGCCAACAGTGACGATTGCAACGACGGCTCGGCCTCCTCCAATCCAGGGGGCCTAGAGCTGTGCGATGGCGAGGACAACGACTGCGACGGAACTGTTGATGACGCAGCTCTCGACGCCACCACCTGGTATGCAGACTCGGATGGGGATGACTTTGGCGATCCCCTCACCGGCGTCACCAGCTGCAGTCCCCCACTCAACTCCATCGATAATCCCCTGGACTGCGACGACAGCGACAGCGATAACTTCCCCGGCAATATCGAGAGCTGCAACGGTGCCGATCAGAACTGCAACAACAGCGTAGACGAGGGTTTTGATGGAGATGGCGACGGGGTCACCAGCTGCGGTCCCGATGGCAATCTAGGTACCAGTGACGACGACTGTGATGACGCCGACCCGAACCGCTCACCACAGGTCGCTGAGCTCTGCGATGGCCTGGACCAGGACTGCGATCTGCTGATCGACAACGGCTTCGATGTCGACGGCGACGGGGTCACCAGTTGCGGTCCCGATGGCAATCTAGGTACCAGTGACGACGACTGCGATGACGCCGATCTGCTCAACTACCCCGGTAACACCGAGACCTGCGACGGTCAGGACAACGACTGCGACACCACCCTTGACGAAGGTTTCGACGGTGACAGCGACGGGGTCACCAGCTGCGGAGTCGACGGCTTCACCGGCAGCAGCGACGACGATTGTAACGACAGCGACGACAGCATTTACCCGGCGGCCACCGAGGTCTGCGATGGCATCGATCAGGACTGCGACGTAAGCATCGACGAAGGTTTCGATCAGGACGGTGACGGCTTCACCACCTGTGGCGCAGATGGAATCGCCGGCACCAGCGATGACGACTGCGACGACACCCAGCCAGGCCAGGGCTTCAATGGGTCCAGCGCCAGCTGCTCCATCGGGTCCTGCAGGCTGCTCGCCGACAACTTTCCGAACAGCTCGAGCGGGCCGTACTGGATCCAGCCGGACTCAGCCAACCCGGCCTTTCAGGTCTACTGCGACATGGACAATCACGGCGGCGGCTGGACCCTGATCCTGATGACCAACGACAGCGACCCCGACACCTTTGGCTACAGCTCCACCTACTGGAGCACTACGGCGCTATTGAACGAGGGTACAACCGACCCGGACACCAACCAGAACATGAAAAACGCGGCCTACCACAGCCTGCCATTCATTGAGATCCGCCTCGATCTGGTCAATCAAGGCAACTCCCACATCCTCTCGACCACCCATGATTCAGCTCTCGATCTTTTCGATGGCGTGTCGCTCAACGTCACCTACTCGCGCAGCGACTTCCTCAACTGGATCGATGTCGCCAACAGCAACTGGGACAACCAACCCAATTGCAATGCACGGGGCTTTCAAATCAGCCGCAACAATGGCGCCAATCGCTGCCGCTATGGAATCACTATGAACAACGAGACCGACTGCGGCTCCAACGACTCAGCCGTCGGCTTCGGCTGCTACACCCAAGGTGGCAGCATTCAAGTTCGAAAGATCTCTTCAGGCGGGTTCCGCTGGTCACCGAGCAACCGCTACAACCGCCGCGGCTGGATCTACGTACGCTGAGCTATGAGAGCGCTGCACCGCAGCCATCACAGCTCAGGAGGCTCAAAGGCAAGCAGCTCGTGAGTGGCGGTCAGCAACAGGCCAGTGGCGCTCGGCCCCAGTGAGTTGGTCTCCTCGTAGTGATCCCCCGGAGCCTCGTCAAGGTAGGGACGCTGCTCATGGAGCCGATAGTTATAGTCAGGGATGAAATAGCCCAGCTCATCGTTAGCTAGCCCCAACAACATCCGCCCTTCTCCCGGCATCAGGTCCCTCAGGTAAGGGCCATCGGGGGCCTCATCGAGGTTTGGAATCGAGCTGGAGTCCGGGTTCACCAGTTCCTGAAGGGGGCCGGTATGGGCCCCATCGTAGCCACCAATCAAGAGTTCGGGGAGCAGCTCTCCAGGCAACGTCAGGGCTGAGGCTGAGCCCAACTCAAGCAGACTGATCTCGGTGATCAAATCAGGAATATTGTCCCGATCAATCAAGCTGTCCGAGTCGTAGTTGTAGCCCTCCCGATCGATGATGCCGAGGTTCAACATCAAGTGATAGGCCTGGTTCTCGACAGGAAGCAGCAGCTGGCGGGTCCGCAAGGACAAACTGGGAACGGCAATGTGCTGCTCGCCAGCGACCGCCTGAAGTGCGTGGTAGCCGGTGACCCGCCCCACGGCGTAGGCCTTTTCAATGCTACCGGTGCTATAGACCGTGCCATCGAGATCTACGGTGGACGCCCCAAGCGGAGTCATCATTCCGCCACAAGCACCCTGCAGGTACTGGGCAACCCCTCCCAGGCCAGCTAGTGGCCCCTGCGGGCCCTGCGATGCGCCCTCCTCCACGGTAAGCCGCAGGCTGTGGGCGAAGTCCGAGCTCATCGCCACGTTGCGCGAGGCAGCAGCCTCGGGGTGGTTAGCGAAGTTGATCCAGGTCGCCAGGGTCTCACCGCTGCCCAGTGCCGCAAAGCGCAAGGTCCAAACGGTGGGATCAGTGATATGCGGCGCCCGACTATCGACGTTGATGTTGTTGATCCCGCTCCCGGACCAGGCGCTGTCATCAATGGTCCAGAAGCCCTGGTAGGCCTCTGCCTCGACCTTGTCGCGGTTGGCCTGCGCAAGGGCGTCCTGGATCGCCAGGTGTACCTGGCTCATGTAGTCAGCGTTCTGGCCAGAACGAGCGAGATTCGGTCCCCAGATACCCATGGTATCCGGTGCCTCGTGGACGTGGGTCGAGGCAATGATCACATGATCCAAGCCCGCCTCGCGGGCCGCCGTTTCACGGGCACTGAGCACCTCATCGTAAAAAAAGCCGACCAGATCGAGGCTCACCACCCCGATACGAGTCTCACCCTGCTCCAGCACCGTCGCCCGTGCCCAGATGTCATCAGCTACGCTCTGCATCGGCCGGCTGACAGAAAATCCTGCCAACCACAAGGCTTCAAACTGGCCGTTGCCCTCACCTGCGTCCGGCCCGGGATAGCCGTCGTCGTCCGGGCACAGCCGGTCACCACCACAATCAAGAAAGCGATCGACTCCGGAGCGATACAGACCATCGCCGTCCTCATCAATCCAGGTCTCCCATGCCATAGGAGTGATGGAAACCGCAGCGGCGCCGACCCTGAGTCCCTGCTCTTCGCTGAAGTCACAGAGTCCAGAGGGATCACCCGGGCAGATCAGGCTGGTGTGCGGTCGCACTTCCTGCTCCTCATAGCGCAGCCGGCTCTGCTCGCAGGCGCCCAGCCAAAAACTCAAGCCCAGCAACGCTAACAGCAGCGCTGAGCGACCACCGGCGGCAAAGTGCTCAGGAACCATACTTACGCCAGACGCTGGCAAGCCAGGGCTGCTCGCTGCGTGGCAGGCCCCGGGGGCGATAGTAGTGCTCGACCTCAACAAATCCGGCATCGCCGAGAAAGCGCTGCCAGCTCGCGAGGTCATGGAAGACGCCGTAGCGTTCGCCACGCCAGCCCTCTTCGTTGTTGCCGCGCGGATTCGAGCTGAACAGAACGCCTGCCGGGCGAAGGGCGGCGGCCAGCTCTTTCAGAACCCGCGGAAGCTGCCCGCTCGGAACATGAAAGAGACTCGCATTGGCAAAGATCCCGTCAAAAGAAGCGAGCCGGAGATCAAGAGCAAGAAAGTCCTGCTGCAATACCTCGCAACCAGAGTGAGCGCGGGCCATCTCGACAAAAGGTGGCGTAGCATCAAGGCCTACGGCCTCATGGCCGCGCTCGGTAAAAGTCAGCAGATCCCGTCCCGGACCACAGCCCAGATCAAGGATGCGGTGAGACCCCTCACCGAGAGCCCCCAGCAACGCGTCGATGTTCTGCTCCACATCATGACCGCGGGTGCCCTCCCAGAAGTCCTCGGCGCGACCGGCATAGTTGGCCACCGTACGACGCCGAATTTCCAGGAGCTCAACACTCATCTGCAAGGCCTCCATGGCGGCGAACATAAGCACGACTGCTAACGTGCCGCAGAATGAAGATGACAGAAGACGCCTTCCCTGTCTCCATCGCCACCACGATCCACGAGATCGATGCAGAGCAGTGGGACGCTTTGGGGGATGCCAACAACCCCTTCCTTGAACACCGCTTTTTTGCCGCCCTGGAAGACTCGGGCTCGGTAGGCAAGAAGTCAGGTTGGCTACCGGCCTACCTGCTGCTGCACGACTCGCAAGGCAGCCTGCACGGCGCAGTACCAAGCTGGCTACGCTCCAATAGCTACGGCGAATATATCTTCGACTGGGCCTGGGCTTCAGCCTGCCAGCGCGCCGGGATTCGCTACTATCCGAAGATCACTGCAGCGGTGCCCTTTACTCCAGTCAGTGGCCCTCGCCTGCTGGTCCATCCCGACAGCGACCCAGCAAGGGTCCGCAGCGCTTTGGGCCAGGCCGCCCTGGAGCTGGCCGGGCAGGCGGGCTGCTCCTCGGTGCACCTGTTGTTCTGTAAGGAAGAAGAGGCCCGTGGTCTGGAATCCCTGGGCTACCTGGTGCGTCGAACCTTCCAGTATCACTGGACCAATCGTGGCTGGAAGGACTTTGCCAGCTTCCTTGCCGACCTCAAGCGCAAGCGACGTGGCGAGATCCTGCGCGAACGACGCCGCCTGCAGGACGCTGGGGTCGAGATCGTACTGCTGCGCGGCGCAGAGCTGGACAGCTCCCACTGGCAAGCCATTCACGGCTTCTACCGCGACACCATCGCCAAGATGGGCGCCATTCCCTACCTGAGCCCGCAGTTCTTCCTGGAGCAGGCGCCGGCTCGGCTGGCAGATCGCAGCGTCGCCGTGCTGGCCCGCAGAGGCGGCAACTGGATCGCGGGGAGCTTGAGCTTTGCCCGGGGAGCACACCTCTATGGCCGCTACTGGGGATGCTCTGAGTCGGTGCCAGGATTGCACTTTGAGCTGTGTTATCAGCGCCTGATCGAATACGCCATCGACTCGGGCATGAGCCGCTTCGAGGCTGGGGCCCAGGGCGATCACAAGTTGCACCGGGGTCTACTCCCCAGCAGCACCTGGAGCGCCCACTACCTGGCCCACCAAGGATTACGCGAGGCGGCCCAGGACCACCTGCATCACGAAGCCCGACTGCTAGAAGAGAAAATGGAGTGGCTGCTCGAGCGCGGTCCCTACAAGGACAACTTCACCCAACAGCAAGCGCCGAAGCGCAGCTAAGCGCAGCTCTCAGTCGCTCAGTAGGGCATTGATCCGCGCGGCGAGGATATAGTCGTTGCGCGACAGGCCACCAATGGCATGGGTCCAGACCGTCAACTCAAGACGGTTGTAGTGGACACAGAAGTCCGGGTGATGGGCTTCTTGCTCAGCTAAAGCCGCCAGGGGACCGACAAAGTCCATCAGCGCGACAAAGTCCTCGAACTCGAGGGTTCGATGGATCTTGCTGCCCTCCCTACGCCAGCCCGGTACCTGGGGCATCAGCTTATCGCACTGCTCCTCAGTGAGCGGCTGAACGCCGCCTTCACAGGGAACACAATGAGCCTGATTCAATTCCTCGGACATGGGCCGCGGGATTTTACACAGATCCTCGAGCAGGTCACTTGAGTCGGTGTCATTATGGCGCCATGGAAGTACCCCAGAATGTTCTCGGCGGCATCCTTGAGAGCTGCTCCCACGAGCCCCTAACCGGTTGGTACCGCGACGGCTGCTGCAACACCGACGCCCGCGATGTGGGCTCACACACCGTCTGCGCTCGGGTAACCACCGAGTTCCTGGAATTTCTCCAGGAACAGGGCAACGACCTGATCACACCCCAGCTTGAATTCGGCTTCCCGGGTCTGGTCGAGGGAGATCAGTGGTGCGTTTGCGCAGCGAGTTGGCGACTCGCTCACCAGCAGGGCAAGGCCTGTCCCGTGCATCTAGCAAGCACCCACATCTCAGCTCTACGCATCGTCCCCATCGAAGAACTCATGATGCACGCCATCGCTGCCGAAGCCTGAGCCGAAGTGATTGCAAGATCAGCAGCCTCAAGCCCGGCCAGCAAAGCTCAACTCTGGCAAGGTCGTGCTGGAGGACCGGGGAGTGCAGTTCAATTGGATGAATCATACCCACCAAACAACTGCAGCTGACCCAAGGCCACCTGGTTTCGAACATCGACAACATCAATCGTCACAAGCAGGTAACGATGGGGTTGGCCTAGCCCCCACCGCTTGTCGTCGGACTCGGCAGAGGTCTATCGCTGAACCATAGCCCTCGCTCAGCTGCTTAGGAGGCCAGATGAGTCGAATCCTGAACGCGACGATACTGCTCAGTCTGATCCTGGGTGGCTGCCGCCTGGGCCTGCTGGATGCCCCGGCAGACCAGGACAGCACCGCTGACGATGACAACAGCTTCGACGACGATGACAGCACCGCTGAC
>DJIF01000084.1:190649-205975 GCA_002433485.1 Deltaproteobacteria bacterium UBA6601 | reverse complement strand
CGATGTGATGCATTTCCGGTTCAATGTGTAGGTGAGACCATAGGGGGAACAATATGCCGAAGAAGGCAGCTGACACAGCAGCTTCAGTCGCGGTGAACATCGCCATAGAGCAACACTTCCCAAGGGATGAGCGCCTCCTCGACGATGGCCTGGCAGGCAGGATTATCCCCCTTGGTATGAAGGTCTTTGTGTGGCTGTTGGGGTTCGCCTGGCTCAGGGAGTGGATGATCCAGTGGACGGAGAAGTGCTGGCCGGGAGTCTGGGCGATTTTCCCGGTTCGAAAGCGCTATATCGATGCCAAGGTGACGGAGGCCACGCATCTCGATGCCCTGGTCAACCTGGGAGCTGGCCTCGATACGCTGGCCTTTCGGCTTCCGGCCGTGGCAAAAGGCCCGGTATTCGAGGTTGATCAGCCGGGCAATATCGAGCTCAAGCGGTCGAAACTCAACCAAGCGCTGGGCGAGATCCCGGAGCAGTTGCGCTTCGTGTCAGTTGACTTTGACGCACAGGAGCTGGGGTCCGCGCTGGCTTCACATGGCTACTCGAGCGACATGAAGACCTTCTTCGTCCTGGAGGCCGTTACGCAATACCTC
This sequence comes from Deltaproteobacteria bacterium UBA6601, assembly GCA_002433485.1. Taxonomy (GTDB): domain Bacteria; phylum Myxococcota_A; class UBA796; order UBA9615; family UBA9615; genus UBA6601. Next base: position 205,382 of record DJIF01000084.1, on the reverse strand, counting down.
ACCATGGCTGGCATCCAGACGGTCTTTGATTTTCTGGCCAAAGCACAGTCGGGAAGTCGCCTGGTATTTACCTATGTTCGCAAGGACTTCGTGGAAGGGAGAGCCTTCTATGACAACGAGGACCTGTACAAGACGTTGGTCCTCAAGGACAAGGTGTGGCTTTTCGGTCTGAACCCCGAGGAAGTGGCTGATTTCCTGGACGAATATGGCTGGCGGATTCTGGAACACCTTGGATACGATGAGCTTGCTGACGTCTATGTAAAGCCGACCGGACGTCAGCTTAAATCTCTGGCCTTGGAACGCATCGTCTACGCAGAGAAGCTGTAGGCACATTTTGAGTGACGTCCCTGAGCTACGGCCTGATCTCAGGCAGTGCATCTCTGAGCCCGAGAATAGAAATGTCCGGGAAAAACGGGGACGCCTGCTGACACAGGAATCGGTAAGTGTTGTGATTGCAGGCGCTTACGGAACAAATCACACTGCGGTTCAATGTCTGGGAACCCAACCAATAAGCCAAGGACGGGAGGCCCTCTTTCGTCGCGGTCACGGTAGGCAACGGGCCACCGACAAAACCGACCTGCAATGGCGTGCGCTCATCCTGCAATCGCTGTGGCTTGGCCAACGAGGCCTGGCGGCAGGAGAATAACGGGCTAAGACCGGCGTAGCTCAGCTGGTCATGCTAGAGGCAACAACATGATCGACGATGCAGCACAATCTCTGGAACTGCGCCCATACGAGCGATTCAATAGAACCTTCCTGATGATGACGGCCGGTCTACCATCGCTGTTGTGCGTTGGCTTATTTGCAGCCTCTGGGGCCACGTTTTGGCTTTTTCCTATCCTTTTCCTTGGGGGTGGAGCTGCTCTCAATCTTTATCTGTTCAACGCTGCGCGCCCTATCCCACAAAGGGTGCGCCTCGACGCGCACGGCATCGCATTTACGACCAAAGGTGGTGCTGAGCTGAGCTTCGATTGGGATGAGGTCGATACGGTTCGAGATCACATGGAGGGCCGACGCTATAAGCACCATGTAGAGCTACGCTTCAAGAACAGCAGCGAGGCATTACGTCTGTATCGGACATCGTTGAAAATATCAGAACAGAATGGGCAACCGGTCGACAACGAGCTTGACGACACCATGATTGGCACTGTCATATCGTGGGACAGGCCTATCCAGCTGACGCGTTCAATCATCGCGCGACATGTGCCGGGATTTGAGGCGTGAACAAACCGCCATCAAGTGCCAGATATATTTGAGAGCGACTCTTGGCTTGGTGACTGGGATGTCCAAATGACCGTGTTGATTGCACAACTACACCAGGCTGCCTGCGACCGCGGTGAGCTGGTCTACACCGATCCGCGTACCGGCTATCGCGTGTTCACTGCGCTCGGTCTGGAGCAGCGGGGCGATTGCTGTGGTTGCGGCTGTCGGCACTGCCCATACGGGCACCGAGAGGTGGACCCGGAGTTGCGTGCTGATTTGCATCGGGACCCCTGGATTGAGGGAGTGCTACCAGGTGGGCCGGTCGACCTGTTGTTCTGGTCTGGGGGGAAGGACTCCTACCTGACCTTGCGGGCATTGAATCGCGAAGCCAAGCGACCCATGGTGCTGTTCACTACGTTTGATGGGCGCAGCGAGAAGGTCGCGCACCAAGAGGTAGTGGTCGAAGATATTCGACGCCAGAGAGAGGCTCTTTGCTGTGCTCAGGTGCTCGTGCCGCTGTTCCCCGGGACTGATTATATGGACAGTGTTGTGCTCGGCATTCAGACTCTTCGGTTGCGCGTAGATGTGGCTCGACTGGTGTTTGGAGATCTGCACCTGGAACATGTTCGGTCCTGGCGTGAAGAGGCCTTGGCCGAACGCCGGGACCTCGGCAACATCCCGATGCATCTTCCTCTATGGGGCCGCTCCTACGAAGATTTGCTCGACGATCTTGAAGCCGCTCCGGTTCGAGCGCGCGTTTCGGCGGTCGCTGATGAATCCTGTGCTCAAGTCATATCGGTAGGGGATCGGTTCGACCGTGCGCTGATTGCGCGCCTCCCAGAAGGCGTAGATCGGTTCGGTGAGAACGGCGAGTTCCATAGTTATGTTGAGTTCTCGCCGCGACCTTAGCGATCGAAATGAGGAGCAGGGCCGCGCCCAACACCAGCTCGGCAGCGACAGCGTCAAGGACGGTTTGCTACAGCTGATGGAGTAGCTACTCGTCGCCTTAAGGCAGCGGAATGCAGAGGGCTATCACTTTGGCTGCATTTGAGGAGCAATGGGAGCTTCCGCGCTCGCCGAGTCAGCAGCAGTCCGCCTCCCGCGGGAACAGAAAAAGGTGGGCTGGCGGAATTCAGGGTGCCAGGGTCACCGGTCCGTGGTCGTCACAATGGTCACCATGGACATGGTGTAGGTGCCCGGCCACCAAATAGTCGATGTGGTCGCCATGGGGGACCGCTTCGTGCCCGCAGCCCGGTCCATGGACATGACTCTGGTCGTGTCCGTTGCAAGCGTGGCCGGTCGTACATGCGGCCGGGTTGATGGCCGAGATCGCGATTTTGTGCTCATCTATGTGACCGTCGTGGGGGTGGTGGAGGTGTCCGTCGTGGATGTAGTCGATGTGCCCGTCATGGTCGATTGCCTGGTGGCCACAGCCAGGGCCATGTATGTGGTCGTGTGAAGGGTGGATTTTGCAATCGGTCATCGGTCTATTCCTCTCCGGCCTTGTGTGAGGCGATCTTCTTCTACGTGGTCGAAGGTGCTGGTCAGTAGCTCGCGAACGTGGTGGTCCGCGATTTTGTAGTACATGTGTTTGCCGCGGCGCTCTTTGCTTAGCAGGCGGGCACTGTGCAGCAGCTGCAGCCGTTGCGAGACGGTTGTCACTTTCTCTTCGAGTTCCTGGGCCAGCTGAGAGACGCAGTGCTCCTGATCGAGCAGCAGCTCCATCAACTGCAGCCGCTCAGGTGAACCCAAGGCCCGAAACAACAGCGCTCCTTCAAGCAGGGTGCGCTCGGCTCGGGGTGAGTGACTGTGCGCATCATGTGAATCTGATGCGCAACTGCTTTCTTCGCTGACTCTGGTCTCCATTACAGTCACTATAGTCCATGGATTCATGGAATGTTGGAATCAATAGACTGCCTGCTGGACCGGGCGCGCTAGATGGCCCATTCATGTCAGTTGCTCTGAGACTGAACCGCCCCACTCAAGAAATGCCACGCTGCCACAAACGCTCCGGGCAGCATTTCATGCCCGCGCCCGGTGTATTCGCACAGGCGCGCTGAGTCACACCCAGCTAGCTGTTTGCACAGCACATCACCGGGCATATCGGTTTGCGCAATGGGTTCAAGTGGGCCGATGCTCTGGCAATCTGTTAAGTCCGCGGCGTAGCTTGTCATCCCTTCGCGAACGGCCTCGACCGGGACCAATTGGTCATCGGTGCCTGCGCCAAACCAGCCGGGAATCGAGTGCCCGCTCGGCCTGGGGCAGGTTGCGGCAATGGACATGTAGTAATTTCCGACGACGCCAACGCCTCGAATCTCACTGCTTTCGCATGCGAGTCGGGTGGCCAGGCCGCCACCGTTGGAGAAGCCGTGCGCAAAGACTCTGTCGCTCGGCAGACTGGGGTGGGCGGCCTTGATGTCGGTCACGAGCGCGTCAATGAAACCGACGTCGTCGGCCAGTTGGCCGCCCGGTGGGTCCTCGTCGTTCCAGCCATTGTCGATGCCTGCTGGGACCACGACAATCAAGCCGTTTTCTTGTGCAGGCACCTCCAGGTTTGTGTCTGAGATTACGTTTTCCACCGTATCTCCGGCGCCATGCAAGACCACCATCAGGCCTTGGCTCTCAGGTGCGGCAGGGGCGTACACAGAGTAGCTTCGCGTGCGTCCATCGAAGCTCAGCTGGTTCGCGTGGCTCCAGCCGTCCCCGGTCGAATCAGAAGAGGTCGCGGGGATGCCGGCGCATCCTGTCAGCAAAGCAAGGCAAATGGTCGCTGTTAGTTGCTTCATGCAGTGACTATAGGCCCTTTGAGGAATGGGCAGGAACAAGGCCGGTGTCCAGACAACTGGCAAGTAGGGTGGCGATTTGCTGTGCAAACGTATACATGGGCTGGATTGGGTTGGATAATCTCAGGATCTGATCGCTACCCCATCCTTAACCAGTGAGAACCATGACCGAATCCGCCGCGCCGTCAAAATCCTTCAAGCTTGTTCATTGGGGAGCTTTTGCCCTTCTGTTTTTGCTGATAGTTCAGCCTACATTCGACAACATCCGTGGTTTGCTCACCGGCGCTCTGGTGATGGGCGACATACGTGTTGAGGTGACCTTCGCCAAGATGGCTCTGCATCTTGTGGCCATGGTCATGGGTTGGGTTGGGCTGTGGTGGTTCTTTCAGCGTCAGAAGCGGGGTGCCTACATGAGCATCGCTGCGCATGTGGTGGGGCTGATCGCCGCGCTGACCCAGACCCCCGAGCTGTTGGCCGGCTTTCCTCCAGCTGCTCTCGCGGTTTTCTTCGTGATTCTAATTGCCGTGGCCTTGGGGCCCATTCAGCTCTACAAGGATCAGTACTGCTGATGGAAACCGGTATTTGAGACGCGGGCCATTAGCCGGTTTTTGCCCTTCAGCGGCTTGGAGTAGAGGGTGTAAGGGGAGCTGGCAAGTTTAGCCTTGCAGCGCCTCGGCCAGGTGGAGCAGCGCATCTAAGCTGCTGGCGCCAAGGTTTGCTGAGCGCCCCGGACTCCAGCCGCACAGCCTGTCTGGCGAATCCGCATTGTCTTTGAATGGCATCTCAAGGGTGTACGCCGGGCAATTGAAGCGGGCAGCAACGGCATTGGTGCACATGGTCATGTTGGCCGCACCAGCGGCGGCGATGGGGTAGCCATGCTCTCGTTGTAAGTCAGGATTAGCGCGTTCATAAGCGGCAGCGAAGATGTCGCAGAGCAATGGCAGGCGACTGCTGCTGTAGCCAGGTATCCCTTCGGCTCCGCTCAGGAAGTTGTAGGGGAGCTCCTCGTCGCCGTGCACATCCAGACAGAAGTCGACTCCCGATCGGTCCATGGCCTGCCTGGTGAAATAGACCTCGGGGCTGCGCTCAATCGAAGGATTGGCCCATTCTCGGTTGAGATTGGCCCCGGCAGCATTGCACCTTAAATGGCCACGGATCGCACCGTCGGGATTCATATGGGGAACGACATGTAGTGTGGCCCTTGCGCGCAGCCCTCTTGAGATGGCGTCATTCCCGTCTAGCAGTCGCTCCAAAAAGCCCTCCATCCACCAGGATGCCATGCTCTCGCCGGGGTGCTGCCGGCCGATCACCCAGAATTTCAACGGCCCTTCGCCGACGATCAGGCGATGCAAGTCGCGCCCATCGACAGTGGCTCCCAGTCGGTCGAGGGTTACTCCATCGCACAACTGGCACTCGGACAGCAGTTCCAGATGCTGCTCATGGGTGTGAGGTGCGAAATACGCATACCACTGCATCTGGCCATGGGGCTGATGTTCAATCGTTAAGACGCCGTCGGCAAACCTGGTGTCGACTCGCGTCCAGGTCTGGCGGTCGACACTGGTGCACACCCGGTAGCCGTCCCATGCCTTGGGGTAGCTCGCATCACCGGCGTTGATGATTCGAAAGGTGCAGGCCTGGCCGCGGGCTCCATCGACCCGAAAATAAAACCACTGCATGTGCTCATCGCCGGCATCCATGCGAATGCGCAGGTTCGCGCGGCCCCCGGAGAGTATTTCAACGACCTCAATGTTGCCGGAGTCAAACTGAGAGTCGATGTGCATAGCTGTGGACTACCTCACAGAAACAACCGGCTGGAGGATCTGGCCAGAGTTGGTTCAAAGCCCGCCAGGTACGGGCAGCGAGAACAAAGGTTAATGCAGAACGGAACAGCTCCTTTAATTTACTCAATAATAGTTCGTTGCGTCCTTTGACGACCTGCTCGAGGTAGTCCAGGGCTGCTTGCTGAGTCTGGGACGGTTCTGTACCGATCGGCTGCAATTCTGTGCCACAAGAGGGGGGCGTTTCGCCGCGCCGGGTCATGTTCGCCGATGGTTAGCGCAAAGAAGAGGTCCGCCACTTGTGACCAACCTCTCCTCTTGATTACCGTTACCCAGAGGCAGCGAGCAGCAGGCCTGAGCTTTGCCAGCACCTCGATGGGGAGACCGCCCGATGGCAGCAATAACCCAACTTGATGAGTGCTTTTGGACGGTGCCTGCCGCCGCTAAGCTCGGCGGCCTGCTGCAGTTGAACGGCCGGATGACTGTGCTGCGGCTCGCAGACGGCGGGCTGGTTATCCATTCACCGGTTGCCTATACAGCGGCGCTCGGTGAGGCTGTCGATGCCCTTGGGGCCGTGCATGCGTTTATCGCGCCGAGCCTGCTGCATCACTTGCACCTAGATGACTGGATGGTCCGCTATCCGTCAGCCCTTAGCTTCGTTGCTCCCGGGCTGCCGGAGAAACGGCCCGAAATGAGCATTTCCGGGCTGCTGGATGGGGAATTTGATGCCCGCTTCGGCGCCGAGCTTCAGCGCATTCCGCTGCATGGTATGCCCATGGTCAATGAGTCCTTGTTCTTTCATCGCCCATCTGGCGCCCTGCTGGCGACCGACTTCACATTCTTTGTTCCGCAAGCAACCGGGATGACTGGTCTCTATGCGTCTTTGATGGGCTTCAAGCAGCGCCCCTGCTGTCCGTTGTTGTTTCGCCTGGCGATCAGGGACAAGGCTGCTTTTCGCGCATCGCTGGAGCCGCTGCGTGAGCTCGACATCCGACACCTCTCTATGTGTCATCATCAAGTGGTCTCGTCCCGAGCGCGGGAGACCCTCGACTACGTACTCACGCAACTTCAGGTCGCAGGGGATGGTCGGTAAACTTGGGCATTCACGGCATGTTGGTTCCCGGTCTTTGGTTGAGCTTTTCCGTTGGGGGCTGTTGCTGGAGTTGTCATCGAATTCATGGAGTTGGGTAGATGCTGGTTGTGTTTGATTTGGATGGCACTGTGGTCGACTCCAGTCAGGCCCTGCTTGGAGCACATCGAGTGGCCTGGTCGAGCCTCGGGCTGCAGTGTCCTCCCGCTGCGGCCATCCTTGATCTGATTGGTTTGCCGCTGCTTCAAACCATGCAGACTCTGGGCCCAGGCCAGGATCCTGAGGCCCTGGCCGAGGCCTATTCGCGCGCTTACGTGGCACAGGCTGCAGAGCATGAGCGCTTGTTCGATGGGATTCGGGAGCTGCTGGAGCGACCGTTCCGGGCCGCGGTAGCTACCGGCAAGAGTCAGCGCGGAGCTGATCGGGTGGTCCGTCAGTTCGGTTTGCTTGATCGTTTTGAGGTGGTGCTGGGTGGCAACTCGGTGCCACGCCCCAAGCCCAACCCTGATTTGCTGCATGCCATTATGCGGGCCACCGGCACTGAGGATCTGGTGATGGTCGGCGACACCACTTACGACCTGGAGATGGCTCACGCAGCAGGTGTGCGAGCGGTCGGGGTGTCCTGGGGCCATCACTCGGTGGAGCGCCTGCAGGAGTGGGCGCCAGTCGTTCACTCTGTAGAAGAATTGGCAACTGCCCTGAAGGTTTGAACTTGATGGTCAAGAATCTTTTGTGCCTGGTAGCCGAGCGAGTCCCTGCTGTGCGCGGCCTGGCGGCTGCCCTCCTTGTGGGCTGGATGGTGCTCGTGGGAGCAGCCTGTGTTGCCCCCGACCCTTGCGAGCGGGGCGGCGGACAGGGGGCTCCTTCTTACTGTCTCGAGCCACAGCAGGCTGCCGAGTATTACGTGGAGAAGGGGCTTGCCTACTTCGACACTATGGACAGCGCCGCTAACTGGGAGGGTGAACCTAACTACTCCGAGCGGGTCGCTCGCTGGGAGTGGCCACCCTGGCTGAAGTTGACCGCCTACACCCGTGACAACATTCTGGCGACCGACACTCTTTTACAGCTCTATCCGTCTACCGTGCTCGAGCGTGACTGTCGGTTCTTTACCACCCAGCCTTTTGCCCGCTGCAGGGTGGTCTTCTACTACGACGACCACGACGGGCGGCCGTGTCCCATTTACGAAGAGTTCACCTTCAACGATGCCGGTGAGATGACCTTTATTGAGGCCTGGTCCGACCTGCCGGGGATGTTGCCCATGGCTGCTGATGATGAATGGGCGGAGGGTCAAGGTGTGAGTCGGCTGTCGACCCGGATTCCTGGCCTTGGTAATTCACAGGGGCTCATTGATCTGGACAGCGAGTGGATGACGCAGGCTGCTGCCGAGGACCTGGATGTTGCCGACTTTGTGCAGCGGGCTGGGGACTGGTACGAGACCTGGTCGGCGGAGCTTGAGGCCGCTGGGGATGACCTCTGGGAGCGAGGCTGCGGCTGGTAGTTAGGCTCTGCTCCGGGCCTAAGCCTGCCGCCTGGCCTAGCTGAGTCTTCGCGGTGAGAACAGCGAGGCGTGCTCGCTCTCTCCGGTCGTTATGAGCTCCGCGAGCATCTGGCCTGCTTTGACCGAGAAGCCAAAGCCGTGGCCGGTAAAGCCCACTGCCAGAAAGATGGTCGGCCAGCCAGGCTGGGGCCCTACGATGGGCAGCGAGTCTCGGGAGAAGCCCATGATCCCAGACCAGCGACCTCTTACCTCAAGATCGCGTAGCTCTGGATGAAGTCCTCTCAGGAATCGAACCATGGTGTCCTGAATCTCAGGATGGAGGCTTTCTTCAAAGCCAACTTCGCCATCTGCGTCCAGGTTGCGCCATCCTCCCATAACGATCTCGCCACTGGGTAGTTGGCGCCAATATTCAAAACCATGAGAGGCATAAATGGGGCGCGGGAAAATTCGCGTAGCTACCCGAGAGGTGCTCAGCACCTGTCCCCGCGTCGGGTCCAGCCGCCCGTTCAGCCAGGGGACCAGAGAGGCGCCATAGGCGTTGCTGGCCAGCACTGCTCCCAGGGCGTGAATTTCACCCTCCGCGCAGCGCACCACGACTTCATCTTCGCCGGCGTCCAGGGCCAGCGCCGGACTTCCTTCGAACAGCTGACCGCCGAGGGACTGGAGCCCGTCAGCCAGGCCTTGGACAAATGCGACCGGGTCCAGCTCCCCGTCGCCAGGAATCATTTGAGCGCTGCGGTAGCCGGTTTGTCGGGCCCACAGTGGCAGTCCATTGTGGTCGATGAATTCGGCTGCAAAGCCGTCTTCGTTCAGCTGTGCGCTGCCTTCACGGAGTTCCTGATCTTCAGCTTCGGTGGCGGCAAGATGAAGGCTGCCAGCGCGACGATAGTCGCAGTCGACCGCGAAGCGCTCGATGAGGGCGGCCAGGCAGGCATGATTCTCGACCGTGAAACGTCGTGCGGCCCGGGCTCGCTGCCGGCCCCAGAGCTCAATGGTGCGACTGTAGGATTCGGCCACTCCTTCCAGGATGAAGCCAACGTTGCGACCGGTGGCGGCAGCACCTACCTGTCGCGCTTCTACAACAGCAACTGAGAGACCAGCGTCCAGCAGTGCGATGGCCGCAGCCAGTCCGGTCATACCTGCGCCGATCACGACGACATCGCAGTGCTGCTTGCCTTGTAGGGCGGGCTGCTGCGCGCGGTGATTGCGGCGGTGCCACAGGGACTGCGAGCTCATGGGTCGTCGGACCCGGCAGCCTTGTCCTCAGGGTTGTTGGCGTTTTCTTCGGGGGCCGGTGGTTCGGCTTCCAGTTGCTGTCCTGGCGCTTCCCCCGCCGCCGGCGGGGAAGTCTGGGCTGGGGCTGCTGGTGGTGGAACTTTACCGTCGTTGTAGTCACGGGCCAGCTCTCCGCTCAGGTCCATCCGGCCTTTGCCTCTACGCGATAGCAGCATCCAGGTACCAAGGCTAAGGGTGATGAAGGTGCCGTATTGGGCCGGAGTCAGGCCCAGGTGGCGAGGGTCAGAGTTGGCCAGATCGGTGGCGCGCATGAATTCCATGGAGAAGCGCACCGGGGCGTAGCAAACCAGCAGTAAGCCGGCCAGCATGCCATGGGACCACTGGGTCTTGCGGTCGAGGACCAGCAACATGATCAGCAGGGCAAGGGCCAGTAAGGCTTCGTAGAGGCCGAGGTCGTGACGGGTGCCCAGCCAGGTTCCTGCCTGGCCGTTGACGGTTGCAGTCCAGTTGTCCGGGAAGGTAATGGCCAGGGGGAAGTCGGTGAGGTTGCCCTTGTGGTCGTGGGCGGCAAAACAGCCCAGCCGGCCGAAGACCCAACCGAGACACAGGGCAATGGCCATATTGTCCATGTAGGCCCACAGGGGGGCTTTCTTCCACACCACATAGAACAGCCAGATGCCGATACCGGCCCCGAGGAAGCCGCCGGTTGACGCGTAGCCTCCGTACCAGGGCAGGATGAGCTTGGGCTGGGCGCTGAGATTCTCCCAGTTGTAGAAGATCTGATAGACGAAATGGCCAAACAGAAACCCCATACCGACCACGAACAGGATGCCGTCCACGGTGAGCTTGACCGACAGACCTTCGCGGATCGCTCGGGCTCGGCCGAGCTCAGTGGCTGCCGCGACGCCCAGCACGACCAGGATCAGCCACCAGTCCAGGGTGACGCCGAAGAGTTCAAAGCGCGGATGTATGAAGGGGACCAAGGCGACCTCCGAGTTGCCGAATCCTACATGTTCAGAAAAACAGCGTCAGGACGAAGGTGACAGCAGGCTGTTCGGAGCGGCTCAGTCCTGGCTTCCACAGCTCAGAGAGAGATGTCTCTTCACCACGGATTCGCAGCCCTTCGCCCTGGGCCAGGCTGCGCCATAGGGCCGCCTCGACCGCGGCGCGCCCCGGCAACTCACGATAGGCGAGCTGGACCAGGCCCAGCAGGATGCGGATGTCCTCTTCGTCCAGACCGGGATGGCGGCTGCCGATAGCGTCCACCAGATCCTGGCTCCAGGTCGCCGATGGGGTCGGCAGGGGGCCTTCATAGACACGCTCCACCCAGCCGCTGGGGGGCAATGCTGAGCTGGCCTCAGTGCCTGGCGAGAAGCCAGCCTCGGGGCGGTCAAGACCGGCGAGCCAATTGCCCGGTCCTGGTTGGCCCAGCTGAGTAATCGGGCTGGATTCTGAGGCACTGGGAGGGGGGAGGTCCGGGGATCTTGCTCCCGCCTTCACAGCGCGCTCAATGATCTTCTGGACCGCTTGTCGTTGGGCTTGCAGGCGGACCCCACGCCGCTTCAGGCTTCGTGCTGCCCGGCGTCGGTGACCCCGATCCAGCATGGAGTCAACGATGCTGCGACCGGTCTTAAGGGTGTAGATGCGATTTTCCATTCGCTCCAGATCGGCAAGCGAGTGGTTGAGTTCAGCGCGCAGCCTTGCTGCCTCGCGAAGTTGCCGATCTTGCAGCGGAGTCTGCAGGGTTGCGTCGAGGCCTGCAGCAGCCGCGCTGAGTCGCTCCTGGTTGGCTTTGATGTCGCTGTCAATGCTTGCCCGCTGGCGGCGCCAGCTGCGCAACACCCGATCCCGCACCGCCAGCTCGATGGGGTCTATCAGCTGGATTCCAGCGGTCGGTGTTGAGAATGGCGCCCGAGACTTACGCTCTGGAGCAGGGTCCGGATCGCTGAGGCGGCCGCGTGGGCTGAAGCCTCGGTGCCAGGGCTCTACTGCTCGTTCCCACATCAGCGCCAGTCGGTCAAGCAGCTGCATGCGAGCCCGGCGGCTGGACTGGCTGGCACCGTAGCTCATATCGAAGCGATCCTGTAGACCGAGGCGCAGCTCCATCAGTTCCATTACAGCGAGCTCACGGTCGGCTGCGATTCCCTTGCGAATGTTGTGCTCACGCTCAGCCAGGGCAACGTCGAACCAGGTCACCGCTTCCACCACGTAGGCTGTTGGTCCCAGCGCTCGCCATGAGCGGGGCAGCCCGTCATCGCACAGAAACAGGCGAGCAGCGGTCTTGGGTGAGTCCAGCCAGGTGGTCACCAGCAAGTAGGAGTCGTCGCTCAGTCCATCGAGCAGCAGCTCCCAGCTTCGCCACACGCGCTTAATGGAGTTGCTCTCGACCGCTGCGACATGGAGTGCGCGGAGGGTGTGAAGGCTTTGAACCAGCTCTTCGCGGACCACATCCAGACAGCCTTCGAAGCGTAGCGTAGCCAGATAGGTGCCAAGTGGGGTGCTGCCAACCTGTTGTTCGGCGAAGACCTGCCGAACTGCTGGGACAAGGCGCGCGCCGGGGCGGCGCAGGCTTTCGGTCAGGCGGTCGAGCTCTGCGGAGCTGACTCTCGTCGCGGCGGTAGGTTCTTGCTGGGCCGTATCTTGTGTTGCTGTAGCGGATTTCTCTGCTGCCTTTGCTGTGCCAGCCGGGCTCACGCTGCACACCAGCAAGCACATTGCTACCAGCCCGCAGCAGCGGGGCAGCCGAACGACTGGAGGGCGCTGCTCAGGCAAAGGGGGGACCCTGGTGGACAAGGGCGCGCTGCATGCGCGGGCTCTCGAGGATGATCAATAGCGTGGCAAAGAGGCGGCCGAAGCGGGCCATGTCGAAGAAGTCGCCGTCCTGCCGGCAGTAGGCTGAGGCCCAGCGAGCGGCGCTTATGTAGGCTAACAAAGCCCACTCCAAGCCCGGGTACAGGGAGGTCTGGCGTAGAAAGACCAATCGCTGAAGGGCATCGCGCAGGTATGTCAGGGCGGTCTGATGAACTTCTGGCCAGTCGCGGTCGGATCGGGCTTCGGCCCAATCGCGAAAGTCGCTGAATTCATCGGAAGTTCGTGTGTTGGGGTGAAGTGGCCCTTGGTTGTTGGCGTCAAATTCACCCCCGGTCACGCTGTCGGCAGCTTGAAACAGGTCGAGAAGACGCGCTTGCAGCCAGGAATCTATGCTGGGCGGGTTGTGTGGGGTGGGGTGTTCGGCAAGGAAGGACAGCAGGGTGCCGGTGTCGAGGTCGGGAAGTCGCAGCAGTGCTACGACGCTTGCCTCGGCCCGCTGCTCCGGTCGGCTTGGGGCCCGCGGACTGAGAGGCAGGACCCGCTCAAGGAATTCGCCGGCCAGAGGGCTACCTTTTTCCCAGACCATGGCGTCACGTAGGCAGGTGGGTCGGTTGCCCAGTCGGATCTGCTCCTGATCGCGAATTAATTGCAGCGGGAAGAGCTGGCAGACCAGTGGTTTATGTTCTGCTCCAGCACTGGCGTGAAGGGTGCAGCCGAGGCCCTGGCGGTAGAGCACACAGAAGCCCTCTGATTTGCGCAGGAAGTGGGCTTGCTGTTCGCCGTGTAGCGCACTGTAGGTAGGCGCTGCGTTCAGCTGATCTGGGTAGGCCTCGTGGAGCCGCGGTAGGGCCTGCGCTAGGCGGCTCCGGTCCGCTTCGCTGAGAGGGCCGATACGGTACGAGGAACAACAGGAGCTGCAGCCTCCGCAATCATGGCGCGGGGTTGCTAGGACTCGCAGGCGGAGGGCTGGCTCCTGGCCGGAGGGGGCGGCGGCCATGGCAGCCCGTCGCTCAGCTGGCCACGCGTGGGAGCTCGAAGCGCTCCTCGCCCTGGTAAATCCGAACTGCAGTTTCTACATCCAGATCGCCAACGGTGATCGCCGAGATGGCCGAGCAGAGCCTCACTGCCTCGTCCAGAGGACGCTGGTGGATGTTGCGTCCGGTGGCATTGCCGACCGCACCACCGATATGAATCTGGTTGTGGAGCTCGGTGAGGAAGGCAACCCCATCCTGGCTGGTGCCACCTGAGCAGATAACTCCGGTGTTGCCAGCGGCCTCAGTGGCCTCGCGCAGCGCTGCTGAACTGCTGCTGCCGTCTTCGGGCTTGGGCGGGTTGACCTTGGTGAAGTCCGCGCCCATACAGGCTGCCAGACCCGCGGCTCCAGCGATCAGGTGCGGGTCCTTCTCCTTGGCGACGGCACTGCCTCTGGGATACATCCACAGCACGCTGAGTAGTCCTTCCCGGTGTGCGTCTTGAATCAGGCGATGGGCCTGCTCCATCTGCAGGTGGTCGAATTCTGAGCCTACGTAGATGGTGAACCCCACACCGACCACGTTAATTCCTGCATTGGCCTTCAATTCGAGAATTCGGTCTACGTCGGTGAGCAGCCCGCTCATCGGGTCGCGCTGCGCGGTCTTTACCAGGTGGGTCTTGCTGTTGACCTTGACCAGGTAGGGGGTCTCTGGGAAGCGCCTGCCGTAACGACTGAGGAGGCCTTGCTGGGTAGCGAAGACTCCCACTTGACCTTGAGAAGCGATATTGAACAGGTGCTCTGGGTTGTTGTCTTCGGCGGGGATCGTGCCGATGGGTGAGCTGCCGTAGAAGTCGTCGTTGAGGTGTTCGATCTTCTGGTCCCCGGCAAACAGCATGAGTCGTCCTGTGCCATGGGTGGCCTGGAGGTAGTTGCGCACATAAGTGCCCTGGGCGGTGGCGGGTACGGCGGCGGGAATGTTTACATCTGCTGCGCTCAGCTGGCTGACCATCTCGTTGCTCCGGTAGGCGTGGTTCGGCTGCCTGCGTCGCAGGCGCGGCTTGTATACTAGGCCTGCTCTCGCGGATCAACGGCTCGGCCCCGATGCCTTCAGTTCACGCGGCTTTTGGGACGAACGATGGTGAAGCTTAGCCTGCTGATTGTATTGATGTTGAGCGCTTTACCGAGCGGGCTGTTGGCTCAGAGTGAGCCGATTCCGGGGCCGCGAAAGCATCCTGTCAGCTCAGTTGAAGTTCAGCTGCAGCCCGTAGATGGGCGCTTCGTAGTGTTGAAAGAGGCAACGCAGTTGGAGCAGCCTGCAGCCGCTGGTGATCAAAAGGGTAACAAGGGCAAGAAGGGTAACA
>DJIF01000084.1:143054-190317 GCA_002433485.1 Deltaproteobacteria bacterium UBA6601 | reverse complement strand
TAACAGCGACAGGCCGGACCTCGAAGCGCTGCTGGGCGGAAGTTCGCCCTGGTCGTTTTTTGCCGGGATCTTTGATGCGCGGAGCTGCCGTTCACCGCGATTGTCGCGCGGAGCTCTGGTGGCTGCTGCTATCTGTGGTGTGGGTAAGGCTGGTAGCGGGCAGACTGAGTACCTGGTGCTGCGGCGACTGGATGGGCTGCAACTCTACAAGATGGCGGTCTCTGCCCACGGCGGGTTGGCCTTGAGTGCCGATGGTGGTTTTGCCGCTTTGGTGGTGGAAGCTGCTGCGGGTCCAGCCTTGCACCTGTTGGACCTTGGGAAGGGGCAGGCTGTCGAGCTGCGCGGCCCTTTTCAGCGGCCAAGCTCTCCGGTGCTCGCCGCATCGGGTGCTGTGCTGGCCTTCAGCGCCGAGCTTGGTGGCAAGCGGAGCGCCGTTCGGGTCGCATTTGGCGAGCGGCTTGTTGCACAGCGGCTGTGGCCGGAGTCTGGTGAAGCCTCGCTACTCGGCTTGGATGCTGAGGGGCGAAGGGCCCTGGTGAAGCATCGTCGGGTCGACTTCAATGAACTGTTCCTGGTGGACGCCGATAACGGTGTGATCATTGATGTCAGCGAGCGCAGCGGCGACGTGGATAGCGCTGCCCTGGCAGCCAATGGCGCTCAGGTTGTCTACGGGGCCCGGCTTGGTGGTGCCTGCGGTCTGAACTGGGCGGATTTGACGATGCGTCGCAGGACCAACCTGCAGGGTAGTGTGGAGCATTGTTTTGCCGACCTTCAGGTCGATGAGAATCGGCGCTTTGTGCACTATGCTCGCCGCCACCGGAAGGGGGCTTTGCAGCACCTCATCATGGACCGTATGAGCCGCAGGAAGACGGCTCATATGGAGCTGGACACCTCCTGTGTTGATGTGGTCATGGGGCCTGCTGGGCGCTACCTTGCGGCGAGCTGTGCCGGTGCTAAAGGCAGCGAGCTGAAGTTGTTTGCGATCGACCAGGAGAAGAAACGATGAAAGCTCGGTCCATGGGTCCTCTGGGGCCGGCAGTCCTGGTTGCTGGCTTGGTCCTGCTTGCGGCGCTTCCTGTGGCAGAGGGCGGTGTTTTTATTGGGCTGCGACAGGATCGAGTCGACCTGAGCCGCGGTGAGCAGCCGAGCCTTGTGGTGTCGTTTGACGAGAAGTTGAGCTGGGCGGAGATCCACGTGGTGGCCGATGAAGGCGGCTTCAGTAAGAAGTTCGCCCTGAGCGATGTGCGTCCGGGTCGTGAGCGGGTTTTGAGCTGGTCCCAGCCAGCCGGGATCATGGGCTACACGGTTCAGGTGACGATGAAGCGAAGTTCCGGTGAAGTGGAGGTTGAGGAGACCTGGATCGAGGTGGCGGCTGCGACTCCACTGACCGCATCTATTCCGGCCGACAGCGTGAAGCTTGACCTCAAGAGCTTTGAGCTCCGCACCAATCACCCTCCCACTCATGTGGATATCGAGGTGTTAGCCGATGACCGACAACCGATGGGGACCACTCGGGTTCAGGTCGATGGCCTGAAGGCTGGTGATCCGATCCCGTTGAGCTGGGTTGAAGAGCGTGAGGCTAGGGTGTTTCGCATCGTAGTAAGAGCCCACGATATGTTCGGTTACTGGGCTGAGGTGGAGATCGTTCCATGGTCTCTCTACATCGATCATGAGGATGTCAACTTTGAGACCGGCAGCGACCAGATCGTTGCGCTGGAGCTGCCCAAGCTGGATGCTCCCTGGTCCCAGATCCGTGAGGCGATCACTACCTATGGACAGTGGGTGCGCTGCGCACTCTATGTTGCTGGCTACACCGATACGGTTGGCGATGGCGCGGCAAATCGGGCCCTGTCCGAGCGTCGCGCCCTGTCCCTGGCCCGTCAGTTTCGCAAAATGGGTGCCGAGGTGCCTATTTATTACCGTGGCTACGGGGAGTCCGTGCTCGCGGTGCCGACTCCCGACAGCACTGATGAGGCGCGCAATCGGCGCGCGCTTTATGTGGTGACTGCGGGGGATCCCCCAAGGGGTAGCTCGACACCGCCGGGGCCATGGAAGCGCTTGAACTGAGGCGACCCGAACTCTACCGCTCGGATGCTGCTGTGCTGAACCAGGTTCAGGGTTTCGATGCCAGCGTGAGGGTCAGGTCCTGTTGGCCCAACCGAACATCCACTGGCGCCGCTACAAGGTCGTCAGGACTGCGGGTTCCGGCGTTGCCGTCGGAATCCAGGCGGGCGCTGACGCTGAGTTCTGTAGGCAGCGGGCCACCCATCATGGCGTCTGTCGCGCTGAGGTTGAAGCGGACTGGGTAGCCGGTCACCTGAATCCGCTTGGCTGCCGCAGGAGGACCGACTTTCATCCCTTTCGGCCGTGCGATGATGAACAGGATGCCGCCGTTGGGCTGTGGTGCTCCTGCAGCCAGCACCACCTGACCGCTAATACTGGCTTCTTGCGCCGTGGTCGGTAGCGCTGCTGCTGGACTGGCCCTGCCCGCTGTTGGCGAGGAGGAGGGCCTTGGTTGCGCTGAGGGCACCGTCCTTGGCCCGCCGTTCTTGGCCATGGCGATGAGTTCTTCGAAACCGCGCCCCGGCCCCGCGACGTCCAGGGCCTGTTTCCAGGCTGCTTGGGCGGCCGCAGGGTCGCCGCGGCGCATCGCCAGTGCTCCCTGAAAACTGAGTGCCTGAATGTGTTGAGGGGCCAGGCTCAGTGCATCTGTGATCAAGCCTTGCGCGATGTCCTGCTGCCCCATGGTGACGCGAACCGAGGCCTCCAGAACAAAAGCGTCGGGATGCTTGGGGTCCAGTGCGCGCAGTTTACGTGAGGCCTCGAAGACGTCGATCCAGCCCTCTGCTTTGACCAGGGCCCAACCCAGCGCCGACCATGCCTCAGGATCTTCGGGATGAGCGGCGACAAGGGCGCGGGCCTGGTCCAATTCAGCCGAAGGTTGCGGGCGCAGGCTGGGTGGGACTCCTTTGACCGGCCCACCTGGTTGATCTGCTGTTGGAGTCGGCAGTACCGGCCGGGATAGCGCGGGATTCCCCCCAGTCATAGGTACTGACTCGTCCGCTCGCTCGCTGACACCGAAGTAAAGACTGATGGCGACCAGCGGTAGAAAGGCGCCGGTAGCCATCCACCTGAAGGCGTTGAAGGCGCCACTGGCCGAGCCCTGTGGGGTCGCTTTAGGTTCTGGCCCAGACTTAGTTGCCGGAGCTCCGCTTGCTAGAGCTGAAGCGCGCTGATCCAGCTCCCTGCTCTCTGCTCGCTCCAGATCTCTGGCGACCCGTGCGGCGGCCAGCTCGAGCTTGCGTAACTCGGCCAGTTCGGCCTCAGCGCCGCTGCTGCGGTCCATGGCATCGCGCAGGGCCGCCATCAGCTCGGTCTTGCGCTGTCGCAGGTCATCGACCTGCTGCTCGCGGATGAGTTGTTCGCCCGCGCCAACCGTCGGGCCGCCGCCGCTCTGTTCGGTCTTGCGCAGCAGCAGCACGGCCAACACGCCGCCGGTCAGGGCGAGTCCCAGGGTGATGATTCCGGGGAGCCAGTCGACCTCACCCATGACCTGACTCCAATTCCGTGCGAATTTGCTCGATCCAGGGGCCGAGTTCCTTCTCTTCGGTGCTCAGCGACGCTGCCTTAAGCTGTCCCTTTGGTGTGCTTTGGCTGCCCTGGCCCGGCTGCTCTACGCCGAGCCTTCGGATGGTTCTCCAAGTGGCCAGCGCGCCGAGCAGCAGGGCCAGCGCCGGGATGATCCAGACCAGCAGGTTGAAGCCCTCGGCCCTTGGCATCATGCGAATGAATTCACCGTAGCTGGCTTCGAAGTAGCGCAGTACCTCTTCATCGCTGTAGCCCGCTGCCACCAGCGCCTCGATCTGGGCTTTCATATTGCGTGCCGCTTCCGCAGTAGAAGCCTGCACCGACTGTCCCTGACAGACCGGGCAGCGGATCTCGCTGGCCAGGGCCTCAGTGCGGGCGGCCAGCGCTGGGCCTTGTAGTGGCGGCCCAGTGGCGGGTCCGATGGTGTCGATGACGTCCTCGCCCAGGGTGAGTAGCTGCTCGGCGCTGGCGTCTTCGCCGCGGTCGTTTGCCCAGCGCGGGGACTGGCCCCAGGCTGAGGTCGTAGCCATCATGGTGAGGAGCAGAGCGGCGGTGATTCTCACAGCATCTCTCCGAGGATTCGGCGTAGTTCCAGCCTGCCGTCGGCAGTCGGATCAGCCGAGGGCAGGAAGGGGCCGGTTTTTTTGTGTTTTACGGTGCCCTGGGCGTCAACGAAGTAGGTCTCAGGAACGCCGTAGACACCATAGGCCACCGCCACTTTGCCGCCTACGTCGATGAGCGTGGGATAGGCAGAAGGCCTGCCCCGGTTGGCCCGCTGCAGCCAGGCGCTGAGGCGCTCTGACTTGTCTTCGTAGGCGATGCCCACGAATTGCACCTGGTCACCGAACTCACGCGCGGCCTGCTCCAGTACCGGATGCTCCAGTGGACAGCTCTGACACCAGGTGGCCCAGAAGTTGATTATTGTCGGTTTGCCACGCAGTTGCTCCAGGGAGAGCGTGCCCTGGCCGTCCAGGCGGGGCAGGGTGAAGCGAGGTGCGGTCTCATCTTCGAGGGGGTTGCCCAGATCATGTGGGTCGTGGAACAGTCCCGACAACAGGATCCCCAGTAGCGGCAGGGTCAGACCAAGACCCACCAGCAGCGCGGGCCAGGAGATTGCTGGCTTCGGCGTCTGAGCGACGTTCATGCGGCCGCTTTCGTCGCGGGCTTTTGGCGTCGTCTGGGCCAGGCCGCGATCAACACGCCCAGGACCATGACTGTGGCACCCACCCACAGCCAGGAGACCATTGGGTTGATGAAGGCGCGCAGACCAGCAGCTTGGCCGTCTTTGGCAACGCTCATCAAGGACAGGTAGAGGTCCTGGCGCGCGGTCGAGAGTACCGCTGGAGTGCCGATGGGGTTCATCTGGCCGCTATAGCGATTCAGGCGTGGGCCGAGCGAGCCGACCTCGCGTCCATTCTGGAGCACCGTAAATTGAGCCTCCAGAACATCCCGGTGAGGTTCGCGAAAGCTACGCGACTCTTCAAACCGTAGCTCGTAGTCAGCGATGGTCAGGCTCTGCCCTTTGGGGACCATCCCTTCCTCGATGACCTGGTAGGAGGACGAAACCGCGATAGATACCACCACCAGGGCTACTCCGATGTGGACGATCTGGCCCCCGTAGCGGCGGCGGCCACGGCGAAAGGCCAGACTTGCGGCGGCCAGAGGAGGCAGTCCGCGACGCCTCATCAGCGCGCTGACCGGAGTGACCATGTCGCGTAGCGCCACCAGGGCAGCGAACAGCGATACGATGAGGGTCACCACAGGCCATAGTTGGCGCATGCCCAGGGCCAATGCCAACGCGCCAAGGATCAGGCTGGTGGTTAGCGGAACCCACAACAGTGAGGCGGCTTCCTTACCGCTGGTGCGGCCCCACGGCAGCGCCGGTCCGACACCCATCAGGAACACGATGGTCAGCCCAATGGGCACGCTCAGTTGGTTGAAGAAGGGAGCCCCCACGCTCAGCTTGATGTCTCGTACCGCCTCGGCCAACAGCGGGAAAACCGTGCCCACCAGCACTACGAAGGTGAAACCGGCAAACAGCAGGTTGTTGACGATGAAGGCGGCGTCTCGGGACAGGGGGCTGCCGAGGCTTCCTTCATCGCTGAGCAAGTGCATGCGCAGGCCCACCAGCAGTACCGAGATCACCAGGATGACGGCGAGGAAGACCAGGAATGTCGGCCCAATGGCGCTCTGAGTGAAGGAGTGAACCGAGTTGAACACCCCAGAGCGGGTCATGAAGGTGCCAAGGATGGTGAGCGCGAAGGTGACCAGCAACAGCACGACAGTCCAGGCTTTGAGCAGTCCTCGGCGTTCCTCCAGCATTGCTGCGTGGAGGAAGGCGGCCGCGGTGAGCCAGGGCAGGAAGGAGGCGTTTTCCACCGGGTCCCAGGCCCAGTAGCCACCCCATCCGAGCACTTCATAGGCCCACCAGCCGCCCAATACGACGCCTGCGGTGAGGAAGCCAAAGGGGACCAGCATCCAGCTGCGGGTCAGCGCCATCCAGCTGGCACCAAGCTCGCCTCTAAGGAGCGCTGAGACACCCATGCCAAAGGGAATGGTCATGCCCACGTAGCCCAGGTAGAGGGCCGGTGGATGGATGATCATCAGCCAGTGATTCTGCAGCAGTGGATTTGGGCCCGTGTGCATGGAGTCGGGGCGCGGTTGAACCGCGCTGAAGGGGTCGGCCGGGCCGGCGATGAGAAAGGAGAAGAAAGTCCCTACCGCGAGGACCGTGGCCAGAGTGTAGGGAGTCATCCGCTCGTGGCCCTGACGGGTCGTCGCCAGGAACCCCCAGATGTAGATCGCCAGGATCATTCCCCAGAATAGAATCGAGCCCTCAAGGGAGGACCACAGGCTGACGATCGTGATGTAGGTCGGGCTTGAGGTAGAGCCGACCATGTCCACGTACTTCACCGTGAAGTCGTGAGTGAGCAGCGCGTATTCCATGACCAGGTTGGCGAGGATTAGGGAGGTGGCGTAGGTTCCCGCCAGCCAGCGGGTCCAGCGCAGACCAGCCGCGGACCCACTCCGCCCCGCTGCAAAGCCCAGGATGCAGCCGACCGTCGCGGTCGCCAGCGAGAGCAGGATGAGCCCCTGGCCGAGGGCGGAGTTCACGTGCCGTTGTCCTCGAGTGTCTGGCTCATGTAGTCCAGATCGACGGTTTCCTGGTCGCCGGGGGCCTTGTACTCGTTGCTGTGGCGAACCATGAGCCGTCGGGTCTGGAAGATGCCGTCGCTGCCGATGCTGCCTTCGACGATGACCCCGATTCCCTCTCTGAACATCTCTGGCGGAATTGAGCTGGCATGCACCTCAATCTCGGCGCCGTGATCTTTGACCTTGAACTTGAGCTCGGTCTCTTCGGGACGCCAGCGAATGCTGTCTTTGGCGACCATGCCCCCGAGTCGAACGTTGGCGCCGATGGCGTCATCTCCTTTGGCGGTCAACTCGCTGGGGGTCAGGTAGTACACGAGGTTCTGTTCGACGCCACCGACGACCAGCCAGGTCAGGGAGGCCGCGGCGACGATCAGGGCTACGGCCACAAACAGCTTGCCTTTGCCCTGTGCCGGCTTCCCCTGGTTGGGATGGTCCGCTTCGGGCGAGAGAAACTGTTCCTGACTTGCTACCGGCGCTCCTGCCCAGGGCAGAGTCTCTGCCTGCTCATCGGGCCTGGTCATTGTCCGCCTCTTCCTTGCGGGCACGATTCAGACCGCGTGTGATGTACAGGGCGTAGCCTGCGAAACCGGCAAAGCTAAGGCCGTAGACTGCGATGACCCAGCTCCAGCCGCCCTGGATCTGTCCGCAGGTGTGGAAGCTGGAGCAGTTCTCGATGTCGTCGCAGTCCACCAGACCGTCGCCGTCGTTGTCGACATCGTCATCGCAGACTTCGCGTTGGTCAGCTGGAGACTCGGCCATGACGACCGCGGGCGAGGCTGCCATCATCAGCGCCGGGATCAGTGTCAGGAGGCTTGCCAGCTGCTTCATTCTTCGACCCCTGCGACCATGGTTCTGCCCTCCGCGTCTAGCGCTGCACCGGGGGCCGCGCTCATCGCAGTGGCTGCGTTTTGTTGGAGAATCCAGCGCGCTCTGCGAAAGGTCATCCAGATGCCTAGCAAGAGCATGGCAATAGCATTGAAGCGCAGTGCCAGATGGTAGTCCGTTGATACGGTACTGGGGAAGGAGTGGGGCTGGTGGATGCCGCGGGGTAGCCACTTTACGATGAAGTAGACGATGGGCACATCGATATACGCGACGATGGTAGCCACCGCGGTCCAGCGCAAACGCTGCCCCTGATTGTTGGCAAAAGACCGTGCGGAGAGCACGCCGGCGAAAGCGATCAGTAGGATCGCCGCAGTAATGAGGCGCGGATCCCAGGTCCACCAGATGCCAAAGGTGGGGCGAGCCCAGATGGACCCCTGCACGACCAGCAGCGCTGTGTACAGCACGCCGACTTCGACGCTGCCGGTCAGCGCCGCATCCCATGAAGGCTTGCGGTTGAAGAGCGCGCCGATGGCAAGGATGAATGAGCCAGTGAGGATCAGCAGCGCGTTCCAGGCAGTTGGAACGTGCATGAAGAAAATTCGACCAACTTCTCCAAAGTGGTTCATGGCCGGAACCACGAACAGCGCCTTCCAGCAACCGTAGGCCAGCATGAGCAGTCCGATGACGCCAATGATGTGTTCCTTGTCGAAAGCCCGCTTCACTCTTCAATCACCTTTCCGAACAACAGTCCGCAGACGCTCCAGTAGATCAGGTCGAAGACCGTCAGCACCTGGAGCAGTGCGCCCCGCTGGTCCATGGGGTCTGCACTGAAGCACAGCCCAGTGCCCTTAACAGAGGCGATTAGCACAGGAACCACCAAGGGGAAAAGGAGGAGCGGAAGAAGGAGGTCCTGACCTCGTGCACGGCTGGTCATTGCAGCGTATAGCGAACCTGGCGCCGCGAGGCCAGCGGTGCCCAGCAGCAGGAAGGCCAGGAGCAGGCCCGGGGAGCTCTTTACCTCAGCTCCGAACAGGCCCAGGCTGAGGGGCAACAAAACCAGCGACAGCCCCACCAGAAACAGCGTGTTGCTAAGCGCCTTGCCATAGAACAGAGCTCGTGGGTCTACCGGTAGCAGGCGTAGCCCTTCTAAGGCCTCATCCTCCACTTCAGCACGAAAGCTCTCTCCCAGCGACAGTAGCGAGCTCAGCAGCAGTGCCAGCCAGAGGTAACCAGCGGCGTGGCGCCGCATGCTCTCGGGGTCTGGCTCGGTAGCGAACGAAAACAGCAGCAGGGTCATGGTGGCGAAGAACAAGACGCCGCTGAGTCGGCTGCCCCCTCGTGCGGCCAGCAGCAGGTCCTTTAGGAAGACCGCGCGGGATTGGGCCAGGAGGCTCATGGATGGGTCTCATGGGCGTAGGCTGCTGGCAGGTCGCGGGCCGGACCGACCCAGGCCATTCGGCCACCTTTGAGGATCAGTCCTGAGTCAAGGGTGGGTGCGGCTCTGTCCAGCAGGTGGGTGGATAGGACCAGGGTTTTTCCCTGCCGCCGTAACTCCTCAACCAGCTTATCCACGAAGCCAAAACCAGAGGGGTCCAGCTGGCCGTAGGGTTCGTCCAGGAGGACGATCTGGGGGTCTTGCAAGAGGATTCTGGCGAAGGCCAGCCGCTTGCGCATTCCGGCCGAGAAGGTTCGTGCGCGATGTTGTCCTCGTCCTGATAGACCAACTCGTTCCAGCAGCGCTGTGCTGCGCTGTTTGTCGGGCTTGAGGCCAAGCAGCCGGGCAGATACCTCCAGGTTCTCAAGGGCAGTTAGCTCATTGTAGAGCTGGGTCCGGTGGGTCAGCAGGGCGATGGGGCGTCGCGCTGCCATGGCATCATCGGTGGGGTTTTTGCCCAGTACCTGCAGGCGCCCCTCGTTGGGCTGGAGGGTGGTGGCGAGTAGCCTGAGGAGGGTGGTCTTGCCTGATCCGTTGGGTCCTGCCAGCAGTAGAGAGCGACCTGTAGCGAGGCGTAGATTGATGCCGCTCACCGCCCAGCGGTCACCGTAGCCGCGGGCAAGGTTTGTCGCTTCCAGAGCTGGGCATGTTGCAGCCACGCCGCGCGTATAGCACGGCAACCGCGCAGGAGCGACGATTCATGGTGAGCTGTTTGTTGCGAGTCATGATATTTTTCGCGCGCTCGAGACCTTAATGAGTGCCGCGCTGCGAAGGTGGCCGTTTCAGCTCGAGTGTTGGACCAGCAGACTTGGAGCTTGGAGCAGATGGTGGAGCAGAAGACGACGGCCCCTGAACATGGATTGGGCGCCATGTGGTTGCGTGGCGTATGGGCATTGCTGGCGGTAGCGAGCATGGCAGCGGGTTACTTGTTGTGGGGCTTTGTCGCCAAACACCTGGATCCAAGCCACAGCTCCTGGTGCACATTCAGCGCGACCTTTGACTGTGACAAGCTCAACCTCAGCTCCTGGGGCAAGATCGGCGGAATCCCGCTCACAGTGTTTGCCATCCCGGTCTACGGCGCCCTGGCGGTCCTCGCCGGTTATGTTGCCAGGGGAGGGGCTCGTGCTCGGGCTGCTCTGACCTTGATGTTGCTCGGCAGCGCTGGGGCAGTGGCCTTTGGCGCGGTGTTGCTGTGGGTGATGATCTTTCAGGAGGAGGTGTATTGCCTGTTCTGTCTGACCATGGATGTTTGTGCAGTAGGCGTTCTGGTGCTGTCCTACCGGGCGCGCAGCCGACTGGCTGAGGGAGACTCGGCCTTCGGCGCGGTTGTGGCTGTGCCAACCGCGGTTGGTCTGGTCCTGTTCGGGCTGTTGTACTTCTGGTTCGACAACCGCAGTCAGAGCTTCGAAGAAGCCAAGATGGCCGAGGTCAGCCAGGGCGTTGATCTGGCGACAGCAGCGCCTGCTGTGCAACTGGCAGCCTCGGGGCAAGCTGGTGAGAAGGCCCGCAAGATTGACGAACGAAACTACTTCATTCCGGTCAGCGACAGCGACGCTAGTCGGGGTCCTAAGGACGCCAGAGTTACGGTGGTTGAGTTTGCCGACTTCCAGTGCGGCTACTGCAAGAAGTTGTTCTATTCCCTGACGCCCCTTAAAGAGAAATACAAGGATGAGGTTCGTTTTGTGTTCAAGCACTTCCCCATGAACACCAGCTGCAACGACTCCATCAAGAACAATCGGCACCGCTACGCCTGCGCTGCAGCCCTGGCATCTGAGTGTGCTCGTCGTCAGGACCGATTCTGGCCGATGCATGACCTGATGTTTAAGAATCAGCACAAGCTGAAGGCTGCGGATCTGCGCTACTACGCTAAGGAGACAGGCTTGGACATGCCAGCTTTTGAGCAGTGCATGAAGGATCCCAGCTCGCTGCAGCAGATCAAGGCCGACATCGCTATGGCGGCCGATATCGAGATTACGGGGACGCCGCGGACCTACATCAACGGCCGCTATTTGCGCGGCGCTGTCCCTACCAGCACCCTGGAGCACGTTATCGAACAGGAGCTGGGCAGACGGGCGCCGAACGAAAAGCCGCAGCGCTCAGCGGCTGCGCCGGTGGACGCTCAGGCGGCGAGCAAGGCTCCGGCTTCGGTCGGCCTGGACTATGGAACCCCGTTTTTTATCGATAGTTTCGAGGCGTCGGTGGATGCCAAGGGCCGGGCCCTCTCCAGGCCGGGTGCGCCTCCGGCCAACGCGACCTGGTACGAAGCAAAGGCCGCCTGCGAGGCTTCGGGCAAGCGACTCTGCTCAACCCGTGAGTGGGTGGAGGCCTGTCAGGGAACTGCCGCAGTAGATGACGACAACAGCGGTAGTTACGCCGATGATTATGTGGAAGGGAATCAGTTTCCATACGCTGACTACTACGAGCCCAGATGGTGCCGGGACAGTCTCGATCGTAAGACAGGGAAGCCGGGGCTGACCGGTTCGATGCCGCGTTGTCGCACCGCATCCGGGGTCTTTGATCTGGGTGGCAACGTAGCGGAGTGGGTTGGGCAGACGGAGGCCGAAGCGGTCCTGCTGGGCGGCAACTACAAGTCCAAGGACAAGAGCGGCTGCTTCCGCCCCAACCAGACCTTTGGTCCCGGTCATAAGAACATCTCCATCGGCTTCCGCTGTTGCTCCGATAAGGAGGTCTCAGCGGTGTCGTCGACGCCCGTGGTGGCCAGCGCGCCGGAGTCGATGGTGGGCAGCCCACTGCCTTCATTTGAGGGTCAGTTGATGGGTGGTGGCACCTTGAACAGCGACACCCTCAAGGGCAAGGTTACGCTGTTGACCTTTTTTGCTTCCTGGTGTGGCCCCTGCCGCAAGGAGCTTCCAGCTCTGGTTGCGCTCAAGCAGAAGTATGCGGCGCAGGGCTTTGAGGTGGTGGCGATTGGCATCGACACGGTTGCCCGCAAGTCTGAGATCTTTGCCCGCAAGGCTGGGGTCGACTACCCGGTGCTCCTCGATCCGCGCAACCTCATTCTGGGGCAGTTTGATGTGGGCTCTATGCCCACTACCTATCTTGTTGGCCGCGATGGGGTCGTTCGCTTTAAGAAGGTGGGTTTTGGGGACAAGACCATTGGCGAGATTACTCCTGAGTTAGAGAAGCTGTTGTGAGGTTGAGCAGTCTCGCGCTGGTTGCTGTTCTGGCGCTCATTGCCGCTTGTATTGACAAGGGGCCGGATCCTGCCAGCAGTGAGCAGTCTGAACCTAAGCAGTCCGCTGCTGAAGTTAAGAATGTGGCGGGCTCTGGTGCGCCGGCTGCTGCCAGTTCGGTCGCTGGATCTGCAGCTACCGTTGCGCCGAAAAGCCTGCCGTCTGCATCCAGTGCTGCTATGGCGCTCGCCAACATCGCCGGAGCAGCCAGCGCTGGTTTGAGCGTCGATGAGAATGGCCTGCCGGTGATTGAGCGACTGCCCGATCCTCGGACCATCCCCGACAGCCCCAAAGGGCTTGTGAATGGGGACTTTGCTCCCGAACTGGCCCATCGTGATCTGGTCAGCGCTCAGCCATTTGCGCTATCTACCCTGGTCGGGCCTCAGGCTGCTCAGCCGCGAGGTGCTGTGGTGGTCAGCTTTACCGCCTCATGGTGTGGCCCCTGTCGCGCTTCGCTGCCGTACTTGAAAGACATGGAGGAGCGCTACCCACAGCTGGATGTGGTGTTGGTCAGCCTGGACGAGGACCAGGCCGGCCGTGATAAGGAGCTCCGTCAGCTCAGGGCTTCGGGCCTTCAGGCTCCGTTGCTGCTTCCCGACGAAGACAGCCGGCGCGCCTGGCTTGGCCGCAAACGTAACATTCCGCACCTCTACATCATCAACGCTGCAGGAGAGGTGCTGGTTCAGGATCGTGGCTTTGGCAATAAGGTAAGGCGGGTCTTGCCCAAGCAGATCGGCTATGCGATTCGCAATCCCGGCTATGTGGTTCGGGCCCGTAAGGTCCGCTAGCGAAGCTCGGTCAGCCTCAGCTCAACTCCTGCAATAAGCGAAAGCCAACGGTCCTATCGCGGCTGGTCCTTGGCAGGCTGCTCCTGGAGCAGATTCGTGCGTGGCGCGGATGGGATCGCCACGATCCACCACGAAGCCAGGCTTGCTCCGGTCTGTGCGGCACGCTCCCAGTCACCCATTCGCTCACCCCTCCTGCCAGGTCAAAGACGCCATAGACACTCTGGTCCTGCTCGGAGAAGCCAATCGGTCGCGGTCTTGGGCTGTCGGCGAAGCCCTCAGGACCGCTGCAGTAGGTGGCGACCCAGTTGTTGCCCCAGGGAAAGATCCTTCCATCTACGCCCCTGGCCGCCTTCTCCCACTCGTCATTGCCTGGCAGCCGCAGTTGAAAACCGCTCTGCTGGGTGAGCCAGCGCGCATAGCTCTCGGCCAGTACCAGGGGTACGCCCAGTGCTGGCAGTCGGTCCCGTTCATGGCGCGGGATCTCGCTCAGCTCGTTCCACCACTGAAAGGACTGCGGTGCTCCTGATGGTGCATCTCCTGAGTTCAGCCACTGGCGAAACTCGCCACAGGTCACCGGGTGGCGGGCGATGGCGTAGGTCTTGAGGTCCACTTTTGCCGGGCTCAGGCTGTCGATGGCGATGGGGTCGCCGCCGCGCCGGAAGGGGCCTTCGGGGATCACAGTAAAGCCTGGGGCGATGTCGCTCAGCCGTGGCAGCTTGAGCCTTAGCGATAGATCTTGTTCGAGGCTGTGGCGGCCTTTGGCGAAGGCCGCAGTAACCGGAAAGTAACCATCGGCCTCCAGGCGGAGCGTGTAGGAACCGTCCTCCAACTGCAGTTTGGAGATGGGCGGTCTGAGCGGCTCAGCATGAACCGCTTTTGGCAGCAGTAAGCGGTCTTGTTCGATAAGGCGGAACAGCGAGACCTGAACCTGTGCCGGCTCAGTCTGCAGACTGAACTCTTGGTTGCGCTGTTGGAGCAGCTCAGGGGCGTACTCAGCGACCTGCTTGCGAAAGAACCCAGCGGCTTTCTTCTCACCTCGCTCTTCCACTTCATTAAGGCGTCGAAGAAACAGCTGGCCGAGGGTCGTCCGCGCCTGGCTATGCTGCGGGCAGTACTCCAGCGCACTCAACAGCAGACTGCTGGCCTCATCGTAGAGGTTGTCGCGGCGACTGCGTTGCTCTGCCCAACAGGCTGCCTGGGCCCAGACCGCTTCGCGTTCATCGCCGACGGCCCAGGGCGGCAGCTCCGCTTCGAGTTGCCGCAATCTCTGCTCCTCTTCGCGGGCCCAGTTCGATGCTTGTTGGTAATCGAGCAGTCGGGCCGCTCCCTGTTGATGTAGTCGATCGGCTTGTTCGAGATTGCGTGATCCAGCGAGGAATCCCTCTAGCCCTTTGGCCAGATCAGAGCCGTTCTTGAAGCGCTCAGCAGGCTTTTTCGCCAGGCATCTCATGATCAGTGCTTCGAGCTCGACCGGCAACGGAAAGCGTAGGTCGCGCCTGCCCAGGGGGACGATCGTGTCGCTCACGACCATGTCGAGCAGGCTTTGAATGTTTCTGGCACGAAATGGCCGCTTGCCACAGAAGAACTCGTAGAGGATTACGCCGATGCTGTAGACGTCCGCGGCGGGGCCAATGGCCTCGATGTCCCCGCGAGCCTGCTCGGGAGCCATGTAGGCGGGGGTCCCGGCTACGGTGCCATCGATGGTCAGGTCTTCCCCGCCTTCGCTGCGCCAGGTGTCAACTGCTGGGCCGCCCCCCGGGGTCTCGCCCAGCACTCGCGCTACCCCCCAATCCAGCAGTAGGACTTCGCCATAATCGCCAGCCATAATGTTTGCTGGCTTGACATCACGGTGAATGACGCCTCGATCGTGGGCAAAACCGAGCGCCTCGGCAACCCGCATCAGCACCACCACCATGTGCGTGGGTGTCCAGCGCTGCAGGGTCTCGGGTTCGCGAGCTTTGAGGCTGGCAAAGACTTGCTTGAGGCTGCTGCCACCGATCTTGCGCATGGTGTAGTAGGGGCGCCCATCGGGCAGGGTCCCCAGGTCATGCACTGGGATCACTCCAGGGTGTCCTAGTTGGCCGGTCACTTGAGCCTCGTGGGTGAAGCGCAGTAACTCTACGTTGCTCATTTCCGCGCCTTTGCTGTGCATTTTGAGGGCAACCTGACGGCGAAGGCTGGTGTCGGTGGCTTCGTGCACGACTCCGTTGGCACCCTTGCCGAGGAGCTCGCCAAGCTCGTAGCCGGTCCCTCGAAGGCCACTCTCTGAGGGGCGAAAAACCGATGCCCGGGCAATGGTCTGAGCTTCTTCCTCGCTGATGGTGCCACTTCTGACCAGTAGCGTGCGCAGTGGCAGCCGAGCACCTTCAGCGCCCCAGCGGGCCACTGCTTCCAGCAGCTCCCTCTCACTGATGATGTCGAGTTCTCGAGCTACCCGCGCGAAGGTGAGCGCGTCCTCAGTCAGCATCTTTGGAGTTTAGCTCGAAATCTCCTCTATAGGGACCTGTTGCGGAGCGACTTGGGCATCGATTGACTTCACCTCAGCTGCGCTTGCGGCCAGCAAGGACCACGACCGCCCCTGGTCGGCGGGTTCGCCGTAGAGCCTTTCGTGTCGAGTCGCAGGCGCCGGTCAGGCTGAGCGGGGTGCCTGGGGCCCGGCGCTGACCGGGGATTTTGCGTCTCGCCAAGGGAGGCTCGCAGCTGGAACAGCTACATGAAGAAGGGGGGTCGGCGATGGTAGGAAAGGCTTTGCGAAAGGCTAAGACAGCCTCTTCAGCAGAGGTTTTCAGATCGGCGACCCGGGAGCTCACGGTGACAGACCAAGAGCGAGTTGAACGGGTCCAGAGTGCAGCCCATGGAGCACTGCGAAGCCCAGGTGCGCTCCACCAATAAGGGCGTAGAGACAGGCAGCAGGAATGAGTGCAGCGCGGGCGCTGAGGTGACTTCGATGGGTCCACAACAAGGCCGCTGCCAGGCAGACCAGCGCTACTTTGCTGAGGACAAATATGGATGGGCCCAGGTGGAGAGCCCAGTTCATGATTGGATTGGCCTCAGTAGCGAGTCCCAGCTGCACCCAGGTGAGGGTCGCGATTGCATCGCCCAGGTTGAGCCACAGGAGTGCTCGAAGTCCTTTGTCGAATGAGTCCATTGCGGTCAGTCTGTTGCGGGCCTGGCGTTCCATGGTTCTCTCTTCTGCCTCCTGACGAGGCGCTCTCGATCTGCTCATCGGCGATCGGTGGGAGGGGCTTGAGGAAAAACAGCGCGAAGGGGCGAGGGCTACCTACAGGAATAGCTCGAAAAATTGCGCCCGCCAGTCTCAATGGTTGAGCTGGCGCTGCTCAGTCTTGCTGGAACTGCCTCTGAATGCGGTCAATGGCATCGCGCTGCTGACGGTCGTCGTACTTGCTCATGGCCGCCAGGGCCTGCCAGCCCCGGCCGGTCCGTTGATAGAACACTCGCAGACCGCCAGTGTGGGCGGTGCGGTGGCGTAGCTCAAACAGGTCGCGGGCTCGCTTGCCCTTGAGCCGCTTTCGATCCCTTCGCCCGCCGCTGAGGTTGAACAGGCGCACCATCTCTAAGGCCCTGCGGAGGGCCTCGGGGAGGATCCCCAGTTCCTCTCTTGAGAATCGCTCGAAGTCGGGGTGCAGGCTCATGGTGCCGTCGCTGTCACCTTGCTGCGAGGCCTTGCCGGAAGGAATGTTCTTAGCGCGGAATAGTGCCTCTCGGAGCAGGTTCAGCCCGGCATCGATTGCGTCGAAGTGACCCTCGGCCGCGCCTGAAGTCCGTGCATGGGCGACCTCGGCTCGCAGTCTCGCGCCATCAGCGGTCAGGTCCTGTCGTTCTGCTGCTCGGGCCAGGGCAATGAGTCGGTCTAGTTCAGCGGTCAGGGAAAGTGCGCGCGGCTCTCGCAAGGCCACTCGCAGTGGGTCCATCTGTTGTTCAAGCCAGTCGGCTGCGGTTTCGGCTGCGGTGGGGCCAGGCTTGTCAAGATAGCCACTCAGGGTTGCCATAAGTTCGGTGAGGGCTGTACAGCCCGCGCTCAGTTCACTGGCGATCTTTGTTTCACTGAGGACCGGCACCTGGGAGGAGTCGGTGTCGGCATCGATAGCCAGTTGTTCGCGTAGATCCGCGGCTCGCGACAGCAACTCCTGGAGTTCGCGGATTCGGCCAGCAAGGGGCGGCCGCCGCAGCTCGGGTGCCGCGGCTCGAAGGCTCTGGACTCGTGCCCAGGTTGCTGCGGGGAACCCGTCGGTATCTGGTGGGGGTAGCTTTTTGGCCACCAATTGCCGCCACGCGGGCAGCTGTATCTTCTTTCCCGATGGCGAGACCTGAGCCGGCACCAGGTTTTCCGCCGCATCAAGGTCGGCGAGTAGCTCCGATACGGCCCGCTTGAGGTCGGCCCAGGTGTCCTTGAGGAGCTTCTCGTCAGCGCTTCCAAACAGCGCCCAGGTGGCGGCATCGGGCACGATCTGTAGTTCGTCCGCTTCTTCCTCCAGCTCTTCCAGAAGCCTCCTGCGATTGGCTCCCTGGGGAGCGCTGAGCGACTCTTTGACCAGAACCGCCCAAGGCCCAAAGCCCAGGGAGTTGATGGCCCGGTTAATGAGATGCTCTCGGAACCAGCGCCCACGACGTTCGTCGCCAAGCTCCACTGCTACTCGGGAGCCCATGATCAGGACAGGAAGACCCTCCCAGCGGTCGTACTCAGCACGCAGTGAGCTCAGGAGGTCTCGATCCCAGCCAGCGCGATGTTGGTAGCGCAGGTCGTTCCAGGCCATGCGCACGGCCAGTTCTTCAGGAGCAAGGCGCAGCGCTCGTTCTGCCAGGGGCAGAGCCCCAGCCTCATCGCCTCGCCGCAGCCGGCGCACCAGAACCGCACCTAGAACCCTGCCCAGGGCGGCACCAAGGGTTGTCTGATGCTCTGGTCCTTCGATAGCAATGAGGCGATCTTCCAACTCGTTGGTCTGCTCTCCTCGCTGGTCGGCCAGCCATAGGTCCAGCAATGCGACCCGGTAGCCCAACTGGACGAGGACTCTGGCAGTGTCGGTCTCTCGCAATAGCTGATGCAGTGCGAGGAAGTGCTCGCGGTTTGCCAGGCTGATGTGACGCAGCGAGCGAAGCTGTTGGTTGAGCAGCCAGCGTGCGTTTACCGGCCCATCACTGGGTCTGCTCCCGGTCGCTTCGATGAAGCGTTGCTCGGCCCGCTCCCCATGGCGGATGGCGAGGTCCAGCAGGGACGCACTGCTAAGAGATGTGTCGCTGCCCAGTTCTTTGGCGCAGCCCTGTCGAAAATACTGCAGCTGTTGTTCTAGCTGGTACAGCTGTTCGGGGTCTTCGGGACAGAGCTCCGAGCTAGCGAGCAGTTCGCCAACGGACCACCAAAGCCGATAGAACTGCAACCACTTCCGCGCCGCTTTGATGTTGATCCGCTCGAAGGCGAAGTCCGTTCCATCACGACACTGCGCGTCGGCGGCGACTACCTCATCCCAGAGCGAGTTCCAGTCGGTGCTGTGGAGGCGGGCCCGTCGATGCTGCCATGGGTCATTGTTGGGATTGAGGAGAGCCTCTTCAGGGTCTGGAAGTTGGGGGCGATGTTGTCGTTGCTCCTGGGCTAGCAGTCCTCGAATCAACAGCAGCGCCAGGTTGCCGGTGACCTCGGGTTCCATATCTTGCTTGACTGCGTGTCTGTAGATGGCGAGGAAGGGATCTTCGGGGTCGGTGAAGTCTGGTCTTCCCGGCTCTGATAGCACCTGGCAGACCAGGGCCGATCGGGCCCCTGGTGTGGGATAGCTTTGTAAGGGCAGGGCGGCGAGCCCCTCCAGCAGTGCGGGATGGAGGCTGCCGTCAGGGTCAGCAAAGGCAGGGGCAGGGTCTGGCAACGTGGGCTCAAGGTCGAAGCCGATGCGTACCTGGACGGTGCGGTGCGCTGAGGACGCGAGAGAAGCTGGGAACCAGGGCTCAAGCACGACGCACAGAGCCTACCGCGGAATTGCCTGCAGGTGCGGGCCTGGCCGTGAAAGCAATGGGTGCGGCAGAGTGAAACAGCAGTTGGTTGTCTTAGCCCAAGGCAAAGACGCCACCGAAGCGAGCTCCGGCAGCGTCTCAGCTATCAGCTTGCTCGCTCAGCTACAACCGGTGGTTCCGCCACAAGCCATACACTTGAGGCACGAGCCATTCCTTACCATCTGCATTGACCCGCAGCTGTCACAGGAGTCTCCGGTAAAGCCCTGGGCAACCGCATCAAGAATGCTGGCGCCAGCGCCATTACCGCTCGAAGTCGCAGCCCCTTGCCCAACTCCAGTCTGAGCCGAGGCCTGCTGGGCCGGAGCCGCTACCGGCCGTACCGCGGGGAGACTGTTAAAGCTGTGGGCTGCCCGACGGTCAAAGCCGCTGGACCCTGTTGGCATTTCGTCTACATCGACGGTGGGAAACAGGACGCCTTCTTGGAGGATCTCTTCATCGTTCCATTCTGGCTCGTCTCGTCCGACCGCATCGGCCCGCAGGTCTTCCTCGCTGATCTGGGCCAGCTCGTTACGGCCTAGGTAGGAAACTGCTAGCTCCCGGAACAGATAATCGATGACTGAGGTGGCCAGTTTGATGCGGTCGTTACCCATGACCAGCCCGTTCGGCTCAAAGCGGGAGAAGACGAACAGATCAACGTACTTCTCCAGGGGCACCCCGTGCTGTAGGCCTACTGAAACCGCGATGGCGAAGCAGTTCATCAAAGAGCGGAAGGCCGCGCCCTCTTTGTGCATGTCGATGAAGATCTCGCCGAGGGTTCCGTCATCGTATTCGCCGGTTCGGAGGAAGACCTTGTGTCCCCCGACCATGGCCTTCTGGGTGTAGCCCCTGCGGCGGTCTGGCAGTCTTCGGCGACGGGCAAGGTAACGAACCACAACCTTCTCGGCGATAGCTGTCGCCGCTGCGGCCGGCGGCAACTCCATGGCCTCACGAACTTCATCCAGTTCTTCGTCATCGAAGAGGTCCTGCGCGTAGAGCGCAGACAGGGGCTGGCTCAGTTTGCTGCCGTCCCGATATAGGGCGTTGGCCTTGATGCCCAGTTTCCAGCTCAGCTTGTAGGCTGCGCTGACGTCACTGATTGTGGCGCTGTTGGGCATGTTGATGGTCTTGCTGATGGCCCCGGAGATGAAGGGCTGGCAGGCTGCCATCATGTGGATGTGAGCCTGGTAGGGGATGAAGCGTGTCCCTTTTCGTCCGCACTTGTTGGCGCAGTCGAAGATGGGTAGATGCTCTTCCTTCAGGCCCGGCGCTCCCTCTACGGTCATGGTGCCGCAGGCGTATTGATTGGTGGTTCGGATTTCCTCCTCGCTGAAGCCAAGCGCAGAGAGCAGATCAAAGCTCGGGTCAAGCAGTTGGGCTTCGGAAAGGCCCAGTTCGTTGCGACAGAAGTCGTCGCCGAGAGTGAAGCGATTGAAGGCAAACTTGACATCAAAGGCAGTGCTGATGACGTCTTCGACCTTGGCCAGAGCGACGTCGTCGAAGCCGCGTCGGCGGAGGGTCTCGTGGTTGATTACCGGCGCCCCCAGCAGGGTGCCGTGGCCGCGCGAGTAATCAATGATTCCACGGATTTCTTCGTCGCTGTAGCCGAGCCGCCGCAGCGCCGGTGGAACCGACTCGTTGATGATCTTGAAGTAGCCGCCACCCGCCAGCTTTTTGAACTTGACCAGCGCGAAGTCCGGCTCAACCCCGGTGGTGTCGCAGTCCATCAGCAGACCGATGGTTCCGGTTGGAGCAATGACGGTCACCTGTGCGTTGCGGTAGCCGTGAGCCTGACCCAATTCCAGGGCCGTATCCCAGGCATGGCGGGCTGCCTTCAGCATGTCGGCCGGAGCAAAGCGAGCGTCGATGGAGACCGGCAGGGTTGCCAGCTCTTCAAACTCAGAAGGGTCAACAGCGTAGGCGGCGCGGCGATGGTTGCGGATAACTCGCAGCATGTGATCGCGGTTGTCCGCATAGTTGGGGAAGGGCCCAAGCTGCTCTGCCATCAGTGCCGACTGGGTGTAGGCCTCGCCGCACAGAATGGCGGTGAGGCTGCCACAGATAGCCCGTGCCTCGTCGCTGTCGTAGGGCAGCCCCATGACCATGAGCAGGGCACCCAGGTTGGCGTAGCCCAGGCCAAGGGTGCGGTAATCGTAAGAGAGTCGCGCGATGGCTTCGCTGGGGAACTGGGCCATAGCGACTGAGATCTCCAGCACCCGAGTCCAGAGCCGAATGCCGTGACGGTAGCCCTCAATGTCGAACTTGTGAGTGCGGGTGTCATAGAAGCGCATCAGGTTCAGGGACGCCAGGTTGCAGGCTGTGTCGTCCAGGAACATGTACTCCGAGCACGGATTGCTGCCGCGGATAGGTCCGCCGCTCGGGCAGGTGTGCCAGTCGTTGATGGTGGTGTGGAATTGCAGCCCCGGGTCGGCGCAGCTCCAAGCAGCGTCGCAGATTTGATCCCAGAGGTTGGTTGCCCCAAGGGTTTTACTGACTTTGCCGTCGGTCCGTCGGCGTAGTTGCCAGGGTTGGTCCTGCTCCACTGCCTGCATGAAGTCGTCAGTGACTCGGACGGTGTTGTTGGAGTTCTGTCCGGAGACGGTGTTGTATGCCTCGCTGTCCCAATCGGTATTGAAGACTGGGAAGCTGAGTTCGCTGTAGCCCTGCTGAGCGTACTGGATGGCGCGGAAGATGTAGTTGTCGGGAACCAGCGCTTTGCGAGCCTCGCGGATGGCTTCCTTGAGCAGCGGATTCCTGCGCGGCTCAAACCGGTCCTCATCACCGTCTTCGCCGTTGGTGGCGGCGATGATGGCGTTGAGGTGGGCTTCGTTGAGCTTGCTACCGGTGACCAACGATGCCACCTTCTGCTCTTCCAGTGCCTTCCAGTTCACGTAGGTCTCTACGTCTGGATGGTCCACATCAACGATCACCATCTTGGCAGCTCGACGAGTGGTTCCGCCAGACTTGATGGCGCCCGCTGCGCGGTCTCCGATCTTGAGGAAGGACATCAGGCCAGAACTGCGCCCCCCTCCACTAAGGGGCTCGCCTTCGCCGCGGAGATTGGAGAAGTTGCTGCCCGTTCCCGAGCCGTACTTGAACAGTCGAGCCTCACGGGTCCAAAGGTCCATGATTCCGCCTTCCTTGACGAGGTCGTCGGAAACGGACTGGATAAAGCAAGCGTGAGGTTGGGGTCGCTCATAGGCGGAGCGGCTCTTGCGCACTCGGCCGGTCAACTCGTCCACATAGTGATGCCCTTGAGCCGGACCGTTGATCCCGTAGGCCCAGAACAGCCCGGTGTTGAACCACTGAGGAGAGTTCGGCGCGCAGATCTGGGCGGCCATCATGTGGCGAAGCTCATCGTAAAAGGTGCGGGCGTCCTCTTCATTGGCGAAGTGGTCGAGCTTCCAACCCCAATAGGTCCAGCAGCCAGCTAGTCGCTCAAAGACCTGCCGTGAGTCTCGTTCGCCGAGATAGCGCTCCTCCTCAGGAAGCTTGTCCAGCGCATCGGTGTCAGCTTCGGAACGCTGTAGCCATTCGGGTACACCATCCTCTTCGACCTTGCGCATCACCGCAGGCACGCCAGCCTTGCGGAAGTACTTCTGAGCCATGATGTCCGTCGCTACCTGGGACCAGCTGTCCGGGACCATCACGTCTTCCTGTAAGAAGACCTGAGAGCCGTCAGGGTTGCGGATCTCCGAGCGCCTGGGCACAAAGGTGAGCCCTTTGTAGGCGTCTTCTACGTCCGCGGTATAGCGTCGCTCAATGCTCATTGTTACTCCCCAGTTCGCTGGCTGAAGCCGCGTGGATTTTTTTGACTGCCGGAAAGCGGTGTCGGACGGTGATGGCGCCGAGCATGGCGCGAATTACCGAAACTCCCCAAGGACTGCCAATGGTATCGGCGCCTTGGGTGTCGGTCAACGGAAAAACACAATATCTAGTGCTATGCGTATCTTTGGCTTACAAGATGCTGTGGTTAAGCATACTTAGGCGCCGCGGTCCACAGCTGTGGATAAAGCTATCCACAGCCATCCACATCTGTGCATAACTCCTGACTCGGCTCTCGCCTGCCGGGTTCTTCATCACCTCCGACCAATTGCTGGCTGCTGTGCATTCGCACTATGCTCGGTTGGATGAAGCGCTATGCGCTGGTTTTAGGGGGCGGTGGAGCGCGGGGCGCCTATGAAGTAGGCGTGCTGTCCTACATTCTGGGCGATCTGGCTGCGTCGCTGGGTAGGCCCATTGGCTTCGACATTATCGTCGGGACCTCTTCGGGTGCGATCAATGCGGCGTTCCTTGCTTCGGGTGCGCGAGACCCCGCAGCTTGTGTCGAGGCCCTTGCTGAGCGCTGGCGCCAGCTGCATGTGCAGCAGGTCTATCGGCTTGACTTCAATCGATTGTGGCGAGCTCCGCTGGGCCTGATCGGGAGGCGGTCAGCGCGTCACGATGTGGGTCTGTTGAGTTCGGAGCCGTTGCGGCGCATGCTTGAAGAGGAGATGGACTGGGCCTCCATCAGGGAGTCGGTCCGCTGCGGTGCCCTCTATGCAGTGGCGGTGACCGCAACCGAGTTTGCCACTTCTCGTAATGTGATCTTCTTTGAGGGGGTCGAAGAGGCGCGCCAGCGTTGGTCCTACAATATGTCGCAGGTGCGGCCTGTCGCCACTGAGCTCCGGCCCGAGCATGTACTTGCGTCGGCTGCGATCCCGTTGATCTTTCCTCCTGTCGAGGTGGCTGGGCGTTACTACCTAGATGGCGGTCTAGGTCAGCAGTCGCCGCTGCGACCGCCGCTGCGCCTCGGCGCCGACCGGATCCTAGCCATCAGTCTGCGCAAGCGAGTCCCTGCCGAGGAGGCGGAGCGGATCGTTGCGGAGCGCTCGGGGCGGCCGCCGACCTGGGCACAGGTGCTTGGCAAGACCATGAATGCTGTGCTGCTCGACCGTACAGAGCAGGATGTAGCCCGTATTGAGCGCATGAATCGATTGTTGCGTTGGGGCCAACAGGAGTATGGCGAGGAGTTCAACCTGGCGCTGTCCAATCGGCTTGGTCCCGAGTCGTGGGTGCCTTATCGAGATGTGCCTTGCCTTGGGGTAAGTCCCAGCGAGGATCTGGGTTGCATGGCGGCTCGCCATGTTCGGCCAGAGCACTTGAGCGCCATGGAGGACGGAACCGGCCGCTTCCTGCGCTTTCTTTCGGTGGTCGGCAGCAGCTCTGAGAGTGACGCACTGAGCTATCTGTTGTTTGAGCCGAGCTTTATCGGCGCCATGATTGACCTGGGTATGCGGGATGCCCGGTCCCGCCACGATGAGTTAGTTGGTTTCTTTGCCGATTGATTTCAGCTGTCCCTCTTGAGCACCGGTAGACCTGCCCTGCGAAGCAGGTTCGTGACTTCGATAAGCGGCAGCCCAACCACTCCCGAAGAGTCGCCATCGATGCTTGCGAAGAGCGCGATCCCAAGGCTCTCGATTCGATAGGACCCGGCACATTGTTCAGGGGAGTCCCGCTGCACGTAGTCCGCGATTTCCGCGCTGGTTAGCTTGCGCATGGTCATGGTCCGGGTGACGGAGGTGCTGAACTCGCGGTTGTTGAGCGGGTCCCACAAGCAGAGCCCGGTAACCAGCCGGTGTTCTCTGCCTGCCAGCAGTTTAAGCTGCGCTCTGGCGGCCTCAGTGCTGCCCGGCTTGCCGAGCACCTGGCCGTCGCAATCGACCACCTGATCGGCACCGAGCAGTAGCGCTGCTGGGAACCGGTCACTGAGGGCTCTGGCTTTGGCCCGGGCGAGCTGTTCGGTGAGTTCCTTAGGGGGAAGGTTTCGCGCCATCCAGGGCGACTCGTCGAGTTGCGGTGAAGCCTGTTCGAAGGGCACCTGGAGTTGGGCTAATAGTTCGCCTCGCCAGACTGCACTGGAGGCCAGAACCAGGGTGCGGCGCATGGCTCAGACCTGCACTCTCCTGGCCAGGTCTCGGGTCAGGTTCTTTTGATGACTCTCGAGGGTGCCGCCCCCGATCTCCAGCAGCTTTGCGTCTCGGAGCAGTCGCTCTACTTTGTATTCCTGACAGTAGCCGTAGCCACCCAGAACCTGCATGGCGTTGTCGGCAACCTGCTTGCCTACCGGAGCAGCGAACAGTTTGCAGGCGTCTGTGCCGATGCGGTTGCGGGTCCCGGGTGCGACCTTGGCCGCGGTGGCGTAGATCAGTGCCCGTGCCGCTTCGGTTGCAGCATAGGACTCAGCGATGAGTCGCTGGATTTGACCAAACTCGGTAAGGGGTTTGCCGAACGCGCTTCGCTCCGTGGCGTATTGGAGCATGATTTCACAGCAGCGGTCTGCGATGCCCAGGCTCATTGCTGCCAGTGTCAGCCGCTCAATCTCGAGGTTGCGCATCATGTGGGTTATGCCACCGCCCTCTTCGCCGAGCAGGTAGCTTGCTGGTACCTCGCAGTCCTCAAAGACAAGCTCGCTCATGGTGGAAGCGCGCATGCCCATCTTGGGAATCTTAGGTGTGGTGCTGAAGCCAGGGCAGTCGCGGTCCACCACAAAGGAGGTGATGCGGCCGTCGACCTTGGCATAGACCAGAAAGCAATGGCCATCAGGTCCGTTGGTGATGAAGGTCTTGCGACCGTTGATGATGTAACGGTCGCCGTCGCGCCGGGCCTCACAGGCCATGCCCAGGACATCAGTACCCACAGCCGGTTCGGTCATACCCATTCCAGCAACCCACTCGCCGCTGATCACCGGGGCCATGTAGCGGGCTCGCTGCTCGTCATTGGAGCAGTGGTAGAAGTTGTTGACGAAGAGCATCGAATGGGCGAGATAGGCCAGTGCAAAACCCGGGTCCGAACGGCTCAGCTCTTCATGGACGATAACCGCTGCAGTGGCGTCCATTCCGGCACCTCCGCCTTCTGCCGGGATGGTGATGCCGAGCAGGCCCAGCTCACCCAGGGCTTCAAACAGCGGACGATTTAGGGAGCCGCTGAGATCATGTGCTTCGGCCTGAGGTTCCACCTTGTCGGTGGTGAAGTCGCGCACCATCTCACGGAGCATTCGGTGCTCTTCGCTGGGATTGAACAGGTCCATCTTGTCGTCTCTCTCGTTCCGCGCAGTTTGGCGCTGGTGTGGGCTAGGAAGTGTACTGCGCTCAGCTTCCTGCTGCCAGTACTCCCTGTTCAGCCAGAAAGCGCACGATCTCTTCGCCCATGATTCGGTAGCCAGCCGCGTTGCAGTGCCCGTTGGGACCGAGGTGATCTTGCCACTGCTGCTGGTTAAAGCGTTGTTGGAACAGCGACCACAGGTCTAGGTAGTGCACCGGCCTGCTCGCCGCATAGTCGCTCAGGATGTCGCGCAGGACCACGTGGTCTTCCGATGGGTTGGGATAGTTCAGCAGTAGCACTTGAGCGCCTACTTGTCGGGCAGCATCGATCACCAGGTCCAGGTCTCTGTAGAGCAGCGCAAAGGGCCGGTGACCGGCTCGGACCAGGGCGGTCCAGGCCTCGATGTCGCCTAGCGGCCCCCAGTCTTCGCGTAAGTTCTTCAGTTGGTGTGCCGCTTCTCTGCTTGAGATGCATGGTGAGAGGTGACGGGCAAAGCCGTTGCTGTCGCCGCGCATTGAGAACCAGCGGCTGGCCACCTTCGGGAGCAGGTCGCAGGCCTCGTGGTCGGCCAGGATTCGACTCGCCATGCCGAGCAGGGCAGCGTCTTCGCGGGCCTGCTCAAGGGCTGCTCGAATCGCTGTGAGTGCAGCCTCACGATTGCCTGACTCAGCACTGCTGGCGATGTAGTAACGCCACAAGTCAGGGTCGTCGCTCTCAGGCGGCATTTGCATCGGTTGCTCGGGCGCCGCCGCGCTTAACAGGCTTAAGGCCTCTTGTCCGCGGTCCATGTTGACCAGCCAGGTGGCTTCATTGGCCGCAACCTGTAGATCCTGGGGATGGCGCTTAAGCCACTCCCTTCTGGCGCTTGAGGCGCCTTCATAGTCGTTGGTGTTGTGGAGGAAACGTGCCCTTTCGTGAGCGAGTCCGCTGGCGGTGGGCTCGAATTCAAGTGCCTCATAGACCAGTGCATCGCGTGCCTGGGGGGTGAAGCGGCTGGCCAGGTCGATGGTGTCGAGGAAGCCTGGTAGACGGTTGTGGGCGGCCGTAAGCAGGGCTCTTGAGCGCCGCCAGTCGCCGGCGAGTAGCGCCGCTTCCGCGCCGCCCAGATCAGATATCGCGTTGCGCTGGGCTACATCGAGGAGGGCGCCGCCGTGATGGCGAACTTGACGCCAGTCGCCTCGCTCGCGTGCCAGGCGAAGCAGCGCATAGCGGGACAGGACCTCAGCGGGGGTTGTGGCGGTGGGGGCAGCAACTGCGCTTGATTGCTGCTGCCAGGAATAGGCGTCGAGCAGTTTTTGTTCGCTTTCCTTGGCGGCTGTGAAGTCGCGTCGGCTTGTCTGATAGAGCAGGAGCCAGGCGAGGTCCAGTTGCGAGCTTCCAGTGCCGGGTGGTGAGCTTTCAACTTCACGCTGCAGGTATCCCTGTGCCGCCGGGCTTGTCAGGAGGTCATCCAGTTGGGGGGTTGGTTGCCCCCACTCGTCGGTGGCGATGGCTGGGATTGCGGGCAGCTGGGCTTGCTCCTGTCCTTCGAGCCGATAGTCGCTGCTGCCCCGGTAGTTGGCCCAGAGGATTCGGGCCAGCTTGAGCACGCGCAGTTGGTCGGATAGCGGCGGCCGAGCGGGCTGGGCTCCCAGGCGTTGTTCCACTTCCGCCACCCGGTAGAAGTTGCTGGCGTTGTTCTGTCCTACCAGGATGATGAGGAGTTCGGG
Organism: Deltaproteobacteria bacterium UBA6601; assembly: GCA_002433485.1. GTDB lineage: Bacteria > Myxococcota_A > UBA796 > UBA9615 > UBA9615 > UBA6601. The sequence goes on along the minus strand of DJIF01000084.1, from coordinate 162,545 downwards.
CTGCAGTTGCGGACTCTGGTCCATGGCGGTGAGCGCAACGTGGGCGGTGTTGGAGCCGTTGCGCCCATGATTGAACATCTGTACGGGGCGGCCCTCACTCAGCTCCGGGAGTAGCTCAGCGACCACATCAATAAAGCCCTGGCCGCGCGGTGCTTCCGCTCCATAGACCCAGCTGTCGCCCAGGGCCAGGACGCGTAGGGCCTCGGTGTTGGCTTCGGGGGCCGGAGGGGTGACCGGCATGAGCGCTGCCCCCAGCCGCAGCAGCACTTCGAGCAGCACCACCGCGGCGCCCAGACTCCAGGCGACGAACAGCGCACGAGCTTTGCTTGAAGCCAAGTCTCAGCTCACGGTGCGAGGTTGACCTGGTAGGCAGCGCCCGAGTCAATGGACGGAGCGTCGAGGCCCGGTGCTCCGATCAAAAGCTCTGCATAGAGATCGCCATCGAGATCGGTGGTGCGGGCTAGGGATGCCCCGAACTGGTGGTCTGGTCCTGCTGCGAGCAGGAGCAACTCAGCTTCGTCGTAGCTGCGTTCGGAGGCCATGGTCGCAGCTGAGCCCATGAACAGCCGAACCGCGGGGCTCCCTGCCGGAGTCACCTGGACAATGCTATCGCCACGGGTGTCGGCGCAGACCAGGTCATCGATACCGTCGCCGTTGATGTCGACTGAGTGGGGAAGCCCACAGAAGCCAAGGTCGCCCAGGCCGGTGATGCGGTAGGGGAGGTCCGCTGCCATCAGCGATCCAGATAGGTTGTCGCTCCCGCCCGAAGCGATCCAAACGGTGCCGGCGTCTTGTTCCACCAGGGTCTCACTGGCGCTGTCGTCGTCATCGCCGGCCGCGCTGTCGTCGTCGTCGCCGACCGTGACCGTTTGTAGCGATAGCGGACCCATGCCAGAGATCGCCAGGTCATCGACGCCGTCGCCGTCAAAATCGTGGAGGGCGCTGATGGCCTGGCCGAAGCGGGTGTTCTGGAGGCTCGGGTCAGTGCTCTCGATCGAGTCGCCGGAGATGATCACGTCGGCCATGGATGAGGTGATTTCAGGGCCCCAGCGAGTCCCGTCGCCATGGAAGATCAAGACCCAGCCGTTGCCTTCGGCGCCGCCGCGCGGAGCTCCTACCACCAGATCGGCCAGCCCATCGTTGTTGAGGTCGACGCGGCCCGCACAGGACATGCCCAGGGCGTCGCCACGCTCGCCCGGGTCGAGGTTCTGTGGGCCTCCCCGCAAGCGGAAGCCTGGCTGTAGAGTTCCCGGGCTGAGGCCGCTGAGCCATGCGCCGGGATGACCGTAGATCACAAATAGGCTGCCTCGTGATTGGTCGTCGCCCGGTGCGGTAATAGCGAGGTCGTCGAAGCCGTCGTTGTCTAGATCGCCAATTGGGCAGGGCGAGGGGCTGAGCAGATTTCCTGACGACTCCGCAGTTGCGGTTATCTTGACTGCGTCTGCCTCAAGGTCAAAGACCGCGCCGTGACCGTTGGCGTTGCCAAAGACCAGATAGAGGCCGCTGATGCCGCTGGCCTGGGTCCAGGTTTCGATCTCGCCGCCCAGAGTGGTCAGGGGATTTGCAGTTCGGTAGGCCATTACCAGCTCGTCGATGCCATCGCCGTTGAGGTCGCCCACCCGCGCGGGAGCTTGGATCCTCAGACCCGGCGCGGGCCGGAAGTCGGTGTTGTGGCCGTTCACTGAATCGGGCAGCCCAGCCGAAGAACCGGCGAACAGGTAGGCATGTGCCTGGCCGGTACAGTCAAACGGAGTTGCGCTGGGACAGACCTCTCCGTTCATTGTCAGTATTAGATCAGAGAGGCCGTCGCCATTGATGTCGCCGGGTGAACCCAGCCCGCCGAGGTCACCGATCCGCTGCTCAGGTCCAGAGCCCGCAATGCGCGGCAGGTTGCTGGCTGCAGTCGGGCTGTTGAAGCTCAGTTCCGCCAATACTGTGGTGCTGGCAGAGCTCTCCGCTGAGCTGGCGATGCCGTCGCTGATCCGTGCTGTGCAGGTCCACTGTTCAGCGGCTGAGGTGAGGCTACCAGCCACTTCTGCGTCGCTGATCCCGGCGTCGCTGCCGTCCACTGTCCAGGCCCACAGCACCTCCAACTGTTGGTCGTCAGGGTCCAAGCCCTGGGGGTCGTCTACGCTGCAGCGCAGCTTGGAGTCGAGTCGGGCTGGATCCGGCTCGATATGGACAGTTGGTGCTGCCGGTGGAGTGTTGGCGATGGCGAAATCCAGTGTGAAAGGGGCTCCCCGGTCGAAGCCATCATCGGCGCTTACCTGGAGCTGCCAGAGTTGGTCAAGTTGAGTATGGATGGGGGTTAGCGTGTCGCCCAGCAGCGGCTCCATAGGCTCGGGGCCGACCCAGCTGTTGGAGACCTGAAAATCATCACCGTCAGGATCGCTTACTTCGGCGATGAACTCCACGTCGTCTCCGGTGGCCGGAGCCTCTGGGTTGAGAATCACTGCAGTGACCTGTGGTGGGCTGTTTACGAGCAGGTCAAGGGTCGCCTCACAGGCAGTGTTGCCTCTTGGGGTCAGAGCTCTGGCTACCAGTTGGTGGTTCCCCGGGCGAATTGTGCTCTCGAAACGACCACCGGCCAGGCAGCCATTTTCACAGCCGAGGCTTTCGTCAATGGCGATCCCCGACTCAAGCAGCATGCCATCGGGGTGACTGGCGCCGTCCTGCTCCAGATCGGAGAAGAACCGCACCGCTGGAAGTTGTTCAGCGGTGAATGCGCCGCGCACCTGAACGCGCAGGTTAAAGCCGGCGCTGGAGGGGACCTTCTGGGTTTCTGGCCCCGGTAGCACCCAATTGCACTCCACCTCAGGGATGTCTTCGATGCAGCCCGAGAGCGACACGGACACGGCTGCAAGAATGAGCGTTAGGAACCAGCTTTTCATCGGCGTATTTACCTCCGGTCGGGGATCCTACCCCAAGGGGCGCTCAGCGCAGGCAGCACTTCTTGAACTTGCGGCCGCTGCCGCAGGGGCAGAGGTCATTGCGGCCGACTCGAGGCTCGGTTCTGCGCAGGCTACCGCCTGTTTCGGCCTGGTAGCCAGCCGGTGTCTTAGTCTGGCTCGGCACTACTCCACTCATGACGCGGTCGAGCATGTGGGAGTCGGCACCCACTCCAGCCAGGACTCCGCCTACCACGCTGAGTAGCTCTTCTGGCAGTGGCTCTGAGGATTTCGGAGAGGCTGGTTCGCGCGGGTCTTCTGCGCCTCCCTGAGCGAGCTGCTGAAGTGCCTCGATGTCCACCTGCTCCCCGCGCTGCGCTGCCGCTACCGCATCACTTAGGGTGCTGAGGCCACCCCCGCTGCCCCAGCGCTTGAGGATGTCGAGCTTTTTCATCCCGGAAAGAGCCTCAACAAAGAGTTGTAAGACGCGTTCTGCACTGCAGCTCCGCTGCGCTTCGTGTGTCTCAATGCGGGCGCGGGTTTCCGGGTCAAAAGCGGCGAGGAGCTTCTGGCGCCGCTCAAGGGCGGCGCCGATGAAGACACTGACCGCCCGTTCTGCGGTTTCGCTCTGGCGCAGGGATTCACTGCCCTGCAGCAGCGCGCAGGTCACTGCAGCAGGGCCAAGGGTCTGCAGGATGCCTTCGGCTTCTCGAAGCGCTCCACCTTTTGCTGAGATGCCCAGATCGTCGAGGCTCTCAAGCAGGTTCATCAGCACACCTACGGCCATGACCAGCCGAGCAGTGTGTGGGTCCGTTGGGTCGATGAAGGCAGCGGTGTCGTTCATTGCGGGGCTCCCTTCAACAGCCAGATACTCAGCGTACTCTCCACATCCAGTCGTCGTTCTTCGACGAGGCTGGCGTGATCCTTGAGTTTTGCCATCAGTGGCAGCAGTGGAGCATATTCTTCAGCGAATCCAAAGAACCGCTCATGGGCGCCGATCAGATTGCGTTCTTCGGGCCAGGAACCGGGCGTGTCGTGGACGAAGATCAAGGCTCGCGCCTGGGAGCCGCGCTCCATTACCGCCTGTGGGTCAAGGGTAATGCCCAGGACCTGCTGGTCACCGCGGTGGATGCGGCCGAAGCTCCAGAGCGCTGACTCATTGACGATGCCGTCGTCGCTAAAGACCAGCAGCAGGTCGCTGTTGGCGAGGCCCGCGCTGCTGAGCCTATCGATGCTCTGTTCGAGGCGGAGGCCAACGTCCTGGGGTGGACCACCCATAGGGAATCGCTCGCCGATCCAGTGCTCAGGAAGGGGGGAGCGGGAGTTCAGTGTCCAGTCGCGTAGCCCGGGCGGGACATCGGGCACCTGCGGGGAGCTGGTGATGATGACTGGCACACTGGCCAGAGCAGTGCAGGCAATCGCCAGCATCCTGCCGCCGCTTGCCCAGCGAGCGGCTATGCGCTCCAGCAGCCAGCCTGCGCAGATGCAGGCCGGTGGCAGCAGACCCAGGGTGTAAAAAGGCTGGCGCTTCTGGATCAGGCTGAACAGCAGCAGTCCGGGTAGCAGCCACCAGAGCAGGTCGCGGGTGGCGGGTTGGTTGCGCTGGAAGAGCATTGCGACTAAGCCCAGCAGCGCCAGGCTGCCGCCAATGAGACCGAGCTGCGAGTCTGGCCATAGGATCAGGTAGTGAGTCCACCACAGCAGCAGTGGTGGGCGGTCTTCCAGATCTAGGCCGAGGGCCGAGATCTCGCCACTGGAGAGCTGCGGGATCAGCTCGTGAGCAAAGCGTGCGTAGAAGTCTGTGTACCACCAGCCCGCCACGGTGATCGCTGCGAGCACAACCCAGGCCAGCCCTTTAAGGCCCGCACTCCGTGGCCGCGAGCTGAGTGCTGAGAGCGCCATGGGGGCGATCAGCAGAGGCAGTACACCGAGCCGGTCAGATAGCAGGCCGAGGCCCAGTAGTAGGCCCAGCAGCAGCGCTCCGCGGCGTTCATGAAGGCGTTTGGAGTGGAGCCAGGCTGCCAGCGCGCAGGCAGAAAGAGCCAGGGCTCCCAGGTTCGGCTCATAGCGATGGAAGGTGTCGTGGACTCCAGGACCTGCCAGCAGCAGGCTCACTGCTGCGGTGCTGGCCCAGGGCCCGAGCAGTTGCCTGGCTGCCCAGTAGGTTCCGGCTACGAGCACCGGAATCCAGATCCACTGGGCCATGATCATGGCGTCGTAGTCTCCGCCCCCCAACAAAGCTGCTACACCTGGGAGCCGGGACAGGGGAGGGTAGTAGCTCTTCTCGATCAGCAGCGGATGGACCGCCAGTTGTTGTAGTGGCAGGTTCTGCAGCTGCCAGGCGATGTCAAAGGTCTCCGCTACCATAAAGAACTCGTCGCGGGTTCCGCTGGGCAACTCATGCTCGCAGATCCAGCGGAAAGCCAGTGCAATATGGGCGATGCACAGACCCACCAGTGCCGTCAGAGGGCCCCGACTCAAGGTGCTGGACTGGGGGCTGTCTGCCACGGTCTGGGCTTCGCGTGCCGGCGCGCTCATCGCGGCTCTCAGCTAGATATCGAGGCTCGCCACGTTGCCGGCGCCGCCCATGATGAAGTCGAAGCGCTTGCTTGGGTCTTTGCCCATCAGGTCGTTGATCACCCGGTCGGTCTCAAGCACCTGGTCGCTGGGGATCGCAACCTGCAGGATACTGCGGAGGGCTGGGTCCATGGTGGTTCTATAGAGTGTCGCGGGCATCATCTCACCGAGTCCCTTGAAGCGGGTCACTTCAGGCTTGCTGTTCTTGCGCAGCGAGCCGATGATTCGCTCCTTGTGTCCGTCGCTGCGAGCCCAGTGGGTGTCTTTGCCAGAGATGATTCGGTACAGCGGTGGTTGGGCGAGGTAGACGTGCCCACCTTCGATGAGGCGCGGTAAATAGCGGTAGATAAAGGTCAGCAGGAGGGTGGCGATGTGGTGTCCGTCACTGTCTGCGTCCATGAGCAGAATGACCTTGTGGTAACGCAGTCGCTCGATGTCGAAGTGATCGCCCAGTCCACAGCCCAGCGCCTTGACTACATCGCCGAGCTCTTTATTGGCGAGAACCTTGCTGAGGTTGGCCTGCTCAGTGTTGAGGACCTTGCCCCGTAGCGGCAACACGGCCTGGGTCCGTCGATCTCGCCCCTGCTTGGCCGAGCCGCCGGCGGAGTCGCCCTCGACGATGAACAGCTCGGAGTCGTCTGGGCTGGTCGAGCTGCAGTCTGCCAGCTTGCCGGGTAGGTTCAGGCGGTGTGACACTGAGGCTTTACGACGCACCTGGGTGGCGGCCGCGCGACTGGCTGCCCGGGCCCGGGCGCTCTGCACAATACGTCCGACGACCGCCTCGCCAACGGAGGCGTTCTGGTGAAACCATTGCTCAAGATCGGGGCGAACAATGGCGTCGACGATCCCCCGCGCTGAGGGGTTGTTGAGGCGGTCTTTGGTCTGCCCCTGGAACTGTGGGTCGGGAATGAAGGTTGAGATCACCGCGACCATCCCTTCGCGAATGTCCTCGGCGCTGATATTCACCCCTCGGGGCTGCAGGTCATGGGTCTCGATGTAGTTTCGAATCGCCTTGACCACGGCGTCTCGGAAGCCCAGTTCATGGGTGCCGCCGTCCTGGGTTGGAATGGTATTGACGTAGGATGAGACCTTCTCTCGGGTGGCGTCGGTCCAGCACACCGCAGCCTCGACCCGAAAGCCCTGCTCTTCCTTGCGCTGAACAAAGAAGGTGTCAATGGTGGGGGTCGCGCCGCTGTTGAGTACCTTGGCCTGGATCAGGTCGGCTACTCCGCCTTCGTGATGGAAGGTCTGGCTGGTCTTGTTGGCCTCGTCTCGGAATACGATTTTAAGGCCGCCATTGAGGTAGGCTTTGGTCTCCAGACGCTCAGCCACCTCTTCGACCTCAAAGCTTACGTCTTCAAAGATCGCGGGGTCTGGGCGGAAGAAGATAGAAGTTCCGGTACCGCGGGCTTTGCCATCTTTGGCGATGGGCCCAAGGCTTACACCGCGCTTGAACTCCTGGACCCAGGTGGCGTCATCCCGCTTGACCGTAGCCACCAGCTTCTGACTGAGGGCATTGACCACCGATGCACCCACTCCGTGGAGGCCCCCGCTGGTCTCATAGAGTTTGTTGTCGAATTTTCCGCCGGCGTGGAGGGTGGTCAGGATCAGCTCGAGGGCTGAGCGCTGATACTTAGGGTGAATGTCGACGGGAATGCCTCGCCCATTGTCCGCCACCGTTGCCGAGCAGCCATCGGCGTGAATGGTCACGGCGATGGAGGTCGCGTAGCCGTTCATGGCTTCATCAACGCAGTTGTCTACCAGCTCCCACAGCAGGTGATGAAGACCGTCCTTACCCACCCCGCCGATGTACATGCCGGGGCGCTTTCGGACGGGCTCCAGCCCCTCCAGGACGGTGATGTCTTTGGCGGAGTAGGAGGATTCAGCTGTCATCCCCGCCCTCACCTTCAAGCTCATCCTCGAGCAGGTCCTCGTCGTCCTCGTCGATCAGTTCTTCCTCTTCCTGGCCGGAGCGGGGGTCCATGATCCAGGCCTCTCGCTCCAGTGCGGCCAGAGTGCCACGCTTGATCACCTCAACCCCTTTTCCGCCCCTGCGGGTAACGCTGTAGCGTCGCTCGGAGATGCGTACCTGGCGGCCTCGTGAGGTCTCTATTTCAAGGCCTCGACTGCGCTTTGCATTCAGCTCGAAGTCGATGACGTAGTCACCGCTACCCAGTCGGATGGTGTTGACCCCCATGCCGGTGGAGCGCAACAGCTTGAGCTGCTCGACCGGGAAGATCAGGACTCGGCCCTGGTAGGTGGCGAGGCTCAGCTTGAAGTCGGGCCCGGTCAGCGGCACCACCCGTACTACGCCGTCAACGATGCCCTTGACCTTGCGTAGGGAGCAGTACTTGCGGCCGCTCCGGGTCGAGCTCTCTTCGTGGTTGCTCAGGGGGAAGATCAGGCCTTTGCCCGCGCGGGTCAGGGCTACTGCCAGCGGTCCGACCTCTTCCCAGTCCTGCGCATCTTCGGCGCTGGCCTGTTGGGTGTCTTCTGTACTGGGGTCGGGCTCCGGACCTTGGCTGGCAGTCGAGCGCAGCGTCTCGGTGTCGTCCTCGCTGGCCCCTGCTTCGGTGACTTGGTGCTCGCCGCTGTCCTCTACCGCGTCGCCCTCGTCCTCAACGGCGATGCGGAGCTTGTATTCTGGCAGGTTCCGCTCATCCATGGAGACCACTGAGACGATCTTTTCACCATCAGCGAGCTTGAAGTAGCGCTGGACCGGCTCGCCGTAGCCGGAGGTCTGGGACACCTTGTCCAGTCCCAGTACATAGGCTTTGCCGAGGTCGCTGAAGAAGGCCACGGTGCTGCGGGTTGAAGCACGGAATGCGCACATCACCGCGTCTCCCTCGCGAACGCGGATGGTGCTGACATCGGAGAAGCCGCGCTGCCGCTTGACCCAGCCGTCGCGGGTAAAGATCAGCCAGGTGTCTTCCTTGACGATGTACTTTTCGGCATCAAAGACGAAGTCATCGGCCGAGGCTGAGCCCACCAGCGTGCGCCGCTCGTCGCCGTGGGTATGACTTACCTCCATGAGTTCGTCGCGGACCACTCCCCACAGTTTTTTGCCACTACGGAGGATGCCGCGGATCCGCTTGGCCTCAGCTTCAAGCCGCGCCAGTTCTTCCAGTACTGCCTCGACTTCAAGCTTGGCGAGACGGTAGAGCTTGAGGTCGAGGATTGCGTCCGTTTGCTCTTCGTCCAGGGGGAAGCGCTTCATCAAGCGCTTGGCTGCGTCCTTGCGGCCATCACTGGCACGAATCAGCGCGATGGCCTCATCGAGGGCGTCAAACAGGATGGCGAAGCCCTTGAGGATGTGGATGCGGCGCTCAAGCCGGGCGAGGTCATATTCGAAGCGTCGCTTGACCACTTCAAAGCGGAAGTCCAGGAAGTGACGTAGTACCGTGACCAGTCCGACTTGCGCCGGGGTCCCGACTTCAGGGTTGGCGGTGGGCAGTAGCACTGTCATGTTGACGTGGAAGTTGGTCTGCAAGTTGGTGTGCTTGTACAGGTAAGCCATCGCCACTGTGTCCACCGCGCCGCGCTTGAGCTCGCAGACGATGCGGATGTCGTCGGTGCTCTCATCGCGTACATCGGTGAGCTGGGGCACCTTGTTGTCGCGGATAAGATCGCCGATCTGCTCCACCACGTTGGCTTTGTTCTGGCCAAAGGGGATCGAGGTGATGACGATGTAGCGCCGTCGGTTGGCCTTTTCGATGTGGTAGGTGGCGCGGGTCTTGACCGTACCTCGACCCGTCTCATAGAGCTGGCCCAGTTCTTCGGGGCTGTTGAGGATCTCACCGCCCATGGGGAAGTCGGGCCCGTCGATGTGCCGCATCAGGGCAGCGACGTCACTTTTGGGCTCATCGATGAGAGCCACCGCAGCGCTGCAGACTTCGCGCAGGTTGTGCGGCGGGATGTTGGTAGCCATGCCGACCGCGATGCCGGTGCAGCCGTTGACCAGCAGTTGGGGCACCCGAGATGGCAGCACGATCGGCTCTTTGGTAGTGCCGTCGTAGTTGTCTCTGAAGGCTACCGTGTTCCGGTCGATCTCTTCGAGCATCTCCGAGGCCAGCGCCCGGAGCCGTGCTTCGGTGTAGCGCATTGCTGCTGGCGGGTCGCCATCAAGTGAGCCGAAGTTGCCGTGCCCTTCTACCAGCGGATAGCGCAGCGCAAAAGGCTGGGCTTGACGAACCATGGCGTCGTAGATGCTTTGATCGCCGTGGGGATGGAAGCGGGCCATGACCTCGCCGACCACTGCCGCTGACTTGCGAAAACGGGCGGTGTGGAGCAGCCGCAAATTGGCATACATGGCGTAGAGAATACGCCGCTGGACCGGCTTGAAACCGTCGCGAACATCGGGCAGTGCCCGGGAGGTGATGACCGAGAGCGCGTAATTGAGATACCGTTCACGGGTCGCCTCAAGCAGCGAGACGTTGCTGTCACCCTCTGGCGGCTCGTCGTCGTCAGGCGGTGGCTTTGGCCGACCTCCCTTGGAGGCCTGCTGAAGCGGATTTGACTCGAAGTTGAATGAGTGCTGCATTCGCGGGCGGCTGGAGATACTGGATGAGAACCCGAAGGCGGCTCAACTCATACCACAGGCGAGGCTTCAGGGATCGGCTTTTGAGTCCTGAACCTGCGCTTCTTGGTTCTCTCTGCAACACGGCGCTGGTAAAGGCGCTTCTTGCTGTGTTGTTGATTGTGGCGGCCGATCCGGTCATGGCGACTGAACTGGGCCAGGAACCTCACGCTGTGGTGCGGGGTCATCCCCCGGGCGGGGACGCCGAGGTGGTTGCCCTTTGTCCTGATATTACCGAACGCAGCGAGGTGTTCACCGCCCGCGATGGAGACGGTCTCGCGGGGAGCCTGGCCAGGGCTGGCTATCGGGTCTATCTGGTTGATCCCTGGAGCAGCTCTCAGGCTCAGGTGCGAGGCTTCGATGCGGTGGTCCGAGAGGTCTATCCAGCGCTGCTGGCGGATCTGGCCAGGCGCGGTGGTGGTGGCCAGGTGACCTGGATTGGGCATGGTCTGTGTGGCTTCCTCCCGGTGGCAGCTGCGGCGCGGCCGGATCAGAAGCTGCCGCAACAGCGCTGGGTCGCCTTGGGGACCAGGTTTTCATGGACTCTGCCGTCGCCGCTGCTGCTGCGCTGGCTGCGTAGCTGGCAGGCTAATGAGGTGCCGCTCCCGGAACTGGTGGCTCGCTTGTTGTTCACCGGCCTGCGGCCACGGTCCGGGCCCAGACCTTCATCGGCGCCAGCGCAGCTGGATCAGGCCCGTCATCCTGCAGAGGTTTTGCAGGCGGTGCACAGCGCGAAGGTTGCTCGCCCGCCGCCTCGAGCCTTGGTGGAAGATCTGCTCCGTTGGTTTGAGCAGGGCGCTGCGCGAGATCGGGAAGGCTGGGTTGACTACAGCACCGGCCTGGCCAGTATCGCAGCTGCCGGGCTGCTGGTTGCTGGCGCCAGCGATCCGTTGGCGCCTCCTGAAGATGTGCTTCCGGCTCTTCGATCACTGGCAGCCGATTCAGTAACGCAGTTGCTGGTGCTGTCTCGCGGTAACGGTGATCTTGAAGAGTACGGCCATCTTGGGATGCTCCTGTCCCGCCACTCAGCTCGCGATGTGGATGGCAGTGTGGTCCAGTGGCTCCGCCGAGGGAGACCGTGATCATGGTGCGCCTGTTTCCCTGCTTGGTCCTGCTGCTGTGTAGCGCCTGCGCGGCTCTGCCGATCCGTGACCCCGTCAGCCTTGAGCACTACCAGGCAAGACTGCGCACCGCCGACGGCTGGCAGCTGTCGCTGTTTCGTCTGCCACCCGCGGCCACTGCTCGTGATCTTCCTCATTTTGGCGTGCCGGTATTGTTGGTGCATGGCACCGCTATCAATCGCTACAACTTCATGCTTCCGGGCAGCAATCTTGCTCAGTATCTCAGTCAGTCTGGCTTCGATGTGTGGTTGCCGGAATTGCGCGGCGATCGCAGCTCCAGGGCTCCTGACCGCAGGACCTGGCGGCGGGGGCAGTGGACCCTCGAAGACATGGTCGACCATGACATTCCCGCGGTTCTTGACCACGTTCTGGCAGAGAGCGGCGCTGAGCGGGTGTGGTGGATTGGTCACTCTCTGGGGGGGATCCTTGGCTACCTGAGTCTGCAGCATTCACGTGCTGACGACATTGCCGGGATCATTGCGATCGGTTCACCAGGTGCTTTTGAGCAGCCCTCACGCTTGTTGCAGCGGGCAGCGCAGGCTGCTGCTGGACTGCCCCGTCGGGGTCAGTTCAGTACCCGAGGGGCGGGGCGACTGCTGGCTCCACTGGCTCATGTTGCGCCTGACAACAACCTGCTTCATGGGATTGTCAATCACCAAAATGTGGACCTGGCCGATATGACGGGCATGGTCAATGAGGCCATGGAGAACGTCTCTATGGCCACTGTTCGCCAGTACATTTCATGGCTTGAAAGCGGTGTACTTACCAGCGCTGACGGCAGCCGTAACTACAGTGATGGCCTCGCCCAGATCCAGGTCCCAGCCTTGCTGGTCGCTGGTCGGGTGGACCATATCGTGCCGCCCTGGACGGTCCGTGCCGGCTACCAGCTGCTGGGCTCTGAGGACAAGAGCTTTGTGGTGCTGGGGCGGGGCTGGGGGACTCAGTATGACTACGGCCACGGTGATCTGCTGGTCGGCAGTCGGGTCGAAGAGGAACTGTTTCCGCTGCTGGGCCAATGGCTCAGGGCGAGGGCAACGGGTCGGGGTGGGCCCAAGGGGGCTTTAGAGGTGCTGGTTTCGGAGCGTCAGGATCCTCTGCTGCAGGCGGAGGAGTTGGCCGACGAGCCGGAGACGGGTGAACGCTCCGATGGGCCGGAGGTGGACCAGTAGGTCTGGCCCGGGGGTCAGTAAAGGTCGACTCAAGCCGCAGTGAGCCGTTTTCGTAGCGGGCGATGTCGAGGGCCGCTGGAATAGAACCCGGCCCGTGGATTCGCAGCATGGCCAGAAACTGGGAGATGGGCTTGAGGGCCTCGCCAGCTGCCCTGACGCGTAGCTCTTCCGTCGGCAGCAGCTTGCCGCTTCGCTGGCGTAGCTCGGGTGGGCCGAGCAGATCAAAGCGGACTGCCTGGCCACGCCGGCCAGGAACCGTGAGGCCGTCAGCCTCGAACAGGTCGTTGCCATAGCTGTGGCGGACCCGGTAGCGGAGTGCGCGTTTTTCGCTGGTTAGAACCAGCAGCTGACTGCTCTCATCGTCAGCCCTCCGCTTAGTGGCCCGGAGCTGCTTTAGCAGCAGTGAAGGGCTGATGCCTATGGTCAGGTCCTGGCCCACTCCAGGGCGAATGTCGCGCGGGTCGATTTCATCGCTCACCGGGCTGCTCAGCACCAGGTGCAGCAGTGGGGGGCGGATCAGGGTCAGGATGTTGCTGATAGGAAACTGCTCCTGAGCGCCCGGCCAGCGGCCCAGGTGCAGGAGAGTTAACTGGGAGATGGTTTGCATGACTTCAGCACGCACCACCTCCAGTGCCAGGTCCCTGGCTGCAGAGTGAAGCTCAGCTGGCTGAATCGGCTGTCCCGGCCAGCTGAGGTCAGCAGATACGGATTCCGGAACCGCCGGAACTGCGCGGAGTTCAAGTCCAGAAGCAACCCAGGCCGGCTGCAGGCGCGCGGAAAGTTGCCACCTCGCCTTCCATCGCTCGGGCTGCTCAATGAGGGTGCTGCCCGTCGCTGCTGAGTTACTGGTCTCCAACTTCAGGGGCAGAGTCCCCCGGAGCAGCACACAGGAGCGACAGTTGGGATCGCTGTCGACTCGGATCGGCGCGTCCAGTGCAGTCACAGCCAGTATCGCTGTGGAGCCGTTTTCCAACTCAACGCGACTTCCTTTGCGCACTCCTCGCAGCCGTCGTTGCTCCATTCCCCAGCGCGCCGTAAGGCGTGAGAGTCCACCGAAGGTAGCGCTGATGCTAAGTGCTGGGCGAGAAGGACCTTCCTGGATCGCAGTTGCAGCATCTTGAAGGCTGCTGCTCTGGCAGCCCAGGACACCGACAAACGCTGCGATCAGTAGGGCTCTGGCGGGCTCGTAAGAGCGGTTCTTCATCGTCCCATCATGCCTTGTTCAGAGTCCGGGAAGTCGATGCGAACGGTGGCGCTATCCTGCAGGACTCGCCCTCGCGAGTCATTGATCAGGACGCTGAAGATCATCTCTTCCTGTTCGAGGCGTCCCTCGATCTCCTGCCAGTCGAGAGACTGCCAGTCGTCAGGCAGCTCGGAATAGTGCCGAAATACCACTCTGCGGCCACTCAGAACCATCGCGCCGCTGTCTTCGATGGTCAGCAGGTCCCGCATTGCGTTGGGGCTGGAGAGTACTCCGTCTGCGTTCTCGAGGCTGAATTCAATTAAGGGCCGGTCGCCGCTGAGCAGCGCCTGGTAGTCGTCCTCTGAGCCTCTGTAGATGCCGCGGGTGCGGAGCCCTCCATAGATGTGGACGCCTCCTTGTGAGCCGCGCTCGACCAGCAGCACATGACCATCTTCAATGGCTTGGTTGTCACCGAGCCCGCTGGTCAATTGGAGCCAGATTCCTGAAGGTTGATCTGGTCCTGGTCCAAGCGACGGCGCGCAAGCGGCCAATGTGGTGGCTAGCAGCAGCACAACCAGGTCAGGCAGGAGTCGCGCTGAAGTCCGCCTGGTGGAGGACGCGCGAGAACTCAAGGATCGAGAAGCTTCTGCAGGTTGTCGTATAACTCAAGGCCGCTGTTTCGACTCACCTTTACCCAGACATCGCGAGTTAGCTGGGTGCGAGCATGCCAGTCCCAGGCAGGCTCATCCTCCTTAGAGCGGGTCTCATCCCGGACTCTACCCAACTCAATGTGTGCCGCCGGCTTGCCGGGGAAGTCGGCACGCAGTATCCGCTCCACCTGGTCATCGCTGATTCGCTCCGTGTCCAGCGGGTAGGCGATAGCCCGCAGGTTCAGAAGTTTCTTCATAAAGCCATCGGTCGATTCCTGTTGCTCTGGGGCATCGGGGTCGGACCAGTAGGCATTCGCTTCATCGTGGGTGCCTTCATGACGAAGCTTACGGGTGCTTCCGCCAGGGGCGCTCAGCCGGACTTCGCTGGCCTCCATAGCGTCAAACCCGAGGATGTTGCGTTCCATCAGACGCCCTTCTGCAGACCGAAGCGCGCCAAGCACCTTGCTGCTGAGCAGGTAGACGTTGGCGGTGCCGGTCTCCAAAGCGTAGGTGTCGCTGCTGCCGTAGGCTTTGTCACCGATGCTCAACTCCAGCTTCTTGCCGCTCAGCGAGCTGACGGTCAAGGACGATGCGGGATCGTCCAGACCCATTTCAGAGAGCGTCGCAGCGTCCAGATCGTTGAACTTTCGGAGCGCTACCAGGGGCTTAAAGCGCTCGATCAGCTCGGCGACCTGCTTGCCGCCGGGGAAGGAGCGTAGCGCAGGCTCGCCGTAAACGGGCTTGGCTGGCTCCCTGGCTTGACTGGCAGAGTCGTCGTCGTCCCCTGCGGGCGCTGTTTGGGGGCCTTCTATGCGCTCTCTTTTGCCTGCCTGAACCCAGGCAGTCTGCTCCTCTCCCTTGCCTGCGAACGACAGGGATGCAACCGCTTTTTCGCCGCGCCAGTGCAGCTCGCTGAGTCCGCCGCTACCCGGCTCGAACACCACGATCGGGCCCTGGTTGGTCTGCTGTTGGCCCGAGCTCTCACTCTTCCAGCTGCTCCAACAAAGCAGTAGACTGATGATCAATGCCACGCCGTAGAACGTGGTCTCCATGGATCTCACGATGCGCTCCTTCGGCGGCGGGCTCGTAAGGCCAGTCCCCAACTCAGGATCAATAGGGGCAGGCCGAGGCTGGTGCCGTAGAACCAGGCCTTGTCTTCATCTCGTGTGTGAACCAACGCGACGTCTTCGAGCTCGGCGACCTGGGCTGACAGCTTGACCTCATCTTCAAGCCAGCGCAGCGAGTCGGCAAGCCATTGGCGGTTGCCCATGCTTACGCTCAGTATCAGATCGGCAAGGGCGTCAGCGTCTGCAGTGACCACTGCTCTGCCGCCGACTCCTTCGCCATCCTCCGGTGCGGGGAGCTGGACCGAGGCGGCAAGGTTGAAGCTACCCTTGGTTTCGGCTGCCTTGTCGTAGCTAAGGTTGCCGTCCAGGTCGGCCCAGGTGCCAGCTGCGCTGCGTACGGTAAAGGTAACTTCGGCGTCGGTCTCCGCCTTTTCTAGCTTGTTGAGGGAACCGCTCTCGTCAAACAGGGTGAAGATGCGCGGTCCACCTTTGGCCAGATTGCTGGTTGAGGCGTGGGTGGTGAAGCGGTTGGTGGCCAGGAAGGATCGGTCTGAGATGGCTCGATCACGGGTTACATGTTTGGTTTCATGGGCTAGCACGCCGCTGTCATATTGGAGTCCGAGGGTCTGCAGCAGCGGATCGAGCTCAGGGTCCTTGTCGACCTCCGGGTCAAGCAGCAGGAACAGCGCTCCTCCATCCCGCACATAGCGAATCAATGCGTCCTGTTCACTCTCGATCATGGGGCCCTTTGGACCGACCACAAAGACGAGTGTCGCATCTTCTGGAATCTGCTCGCTAAGTCCCTGCTTTACGCCAAGGTTCTTAACCTTGTAGTTGAGGGTCTTCAGGCCTTCCTTCAGGCTCTTGAGACCGCCTGGGTCCTTGTCCTTGGGCGCAGTCGAGCGTTCGCCGTGGCCCACCGTGAAATAGGCGATGCGCTGACTGCGGGTGACCTTGTTGAGCTTGCCCTGCAGATCGCCATCGAGCTTCTTGAGCTTGCTGCGGGCGCGGCTTGAGTCGGTGCCGAGGCTGATGCTCTCATGGTTTTCGCCATCGCTGAGAACCACTGTGCCGTTCTTGCGCACCCGAAGCTCACGCGCCTGCTTTGGATTGGCCGCTTTGTCGAGTTGCTCCAGCTTCAGCTGCTTGCTCACCGCAGCCAGCTCCTCAAAGTAGGGAGCGATCATTTCTTCCACCTCATTGGCCGGTGGAAAGAACAGGCTGATGGTAATGGGCTTGCTCAGGTTTCGAACCATCTCGCTGGTGGCCGCCGATGGTTGCAGATCCTTGAGGGTGCGCAGGTCGTAGCGGCTGTCGTGGTGATTCGCCAGATAGTTGAGAGAGATCACCAGAGCGCTGGCGAGAGCCAGAGACAGTCCCGCCTGGCCCGACTCAAAAAGTCTGCGGGTCTCCAGTCGCCGCGCCCCGTACATGGAGAGCAGACTGGTCTCCATCAGCAACAGCGGGAGGGTGGATAGCAACAGCAGTCCGAAGAACGTGATCTTGCTCAGCACCAGCGCTTCGTCACTGAAACCCTCGCTGAGCGGGGAGCCCTCTGCACAGAAGGCGTACAGTCCAAACGCCAGGAAACCGCCAAGGTAGCTGGGCAGCAGTCGCGCCAGGACGCGCCGGGTCTCGCCGCTTGCCGCTCGCCAGCGCATCCCGCGGGCTGCCAGGGCAGCGGTCATTGCGCCGCCGGCGGCAAGGGCCAGCGGCAGTCGGGCGCTGTAGCCTGGCCCGAACATCCGCTCGCCAATGAGCAACAGTACGAGGCTCGCAATATAGAGACTGGGGGGGACTAGGTTTCGCATCAGCGCCACCTCCTCGTGCTGAGCACGACCCGCGCCCCAAGTAGGGAGAGAAAAGTCACAGATGCGTAGTAGACAATGGCGCGAGTGTGAATAGCCCCGCGGGTAAAGGGCTGGAAGTGCTTGTCGAAGAATGCGCTGTAGGCGAGCAGCTCATCCAGGGGAGGGGAGGCGATGCGGGCGGTGAACCACATCGTGACCAGCAGCAGGAACACCACAGCGCCCAGAATGCCAGCAACCAGCTGGTGGGAGGTCATCGATGAGCACAGCGTTCCGATGGCCGTAGTCGCTGCTGCGACCAGGATGAGGCCCAGGTAACCGGAGAATAGATGGCCGGGGTGGACGGAGCCGTGGATCACGATCATGAGGGGCAGGTACAGGGAGAGCACCACGAAGAGACAGACAAACAGGAAGGAGGACAGCCACTTGCCGAGGACGATCTGCCAGTCGCTGATGGGTGCCGTGTAGAGCAGTACCAGAGTGCCCTCGCGGCGCTCTTCGGCCAGCAGCCGCATGGACAGCAGGATCCCCGCTGCTCCGGTCATCCCAGAGCTGTAGTAGAAGAATTCCCGCAGCACCTCAGAGCTGAGATTCTTGCCATCCCCCAGGGCATAGGCATGGAACATCAGTCCGTCCAACAGCAGCAGGGCGGCGATAACCACGTAGCCGATAAGGCTCTTGAAGTGTGCGCGCAGCTCGCGCTTAGCGATCAGAACGATGGAGCTCATGGTTTCGCTCCGCCTCCAGTAGTTGCTTGTAGGAACAGCCCCTCAAGCTGGTTTTGGCCAGCTTCAAGGCGGCGTAGACTTAGGCCAGCAGCGATCAGGCTGCTGGCGATGGCTTCCGGCTCATCGCGAAGCAGGGTGATGTCAAAGGCAGCGTCGCCATTGGGCAGCACTTCGCTGTGCACTTCCTGGACCACCTCCAGGGCACCCAGTGCATCTTTAGCGGCGTCCAGTGCGCCACGAACTACCGCTCGCAGTGAGAGCGCTGAGTTGAAGCGTTCGGACAGGTCCGACTCGGTGCCCTGGGCGACCAGCTCGCCCTCACGCAATAAGATCAGGTTGTCGCAGGTCTCTTCTACCTCGCTGAGGATGTGGGAAGAGATCAGGATGGTGTGGTCGCCGCCAAGCTGTCGGATCAGGTGACGCATCTCAACGATCTGTACCGGGTCGAGCCCGGAAATGGGCTCGTCGAGAATGACCAGGGCCGGGTCATGAACCATGGCCTGGGCGATTCCCACTCGCCGCCGGTAGCCGAGGGACAGGGTCTCGATTGGGGCTCCGAGGACTTCCTTGAGGGAGGTGCGCTCGCTTACTTCCTCGATACGGGCGCCGATGCGTCCAGCAGGATACCCCCGTAACCGGGCCAGGTAGCCCAGGAAGTCGCGCACGCTCATCTCGGGGTAGAGCGGCGGCTGTTCAGGCAGGAAGCCGATGCGGGGGCGGAGCTTTTCGGGTTCGTTTAGCAGGTCTATGCCTTCGATGCTGACGGTGCCAGAGGTAGGCATAAGGTAGCCGGCCAGGATCTTCAGCGCAGTGCTCTTGCCGGCCCCGTTGAGCCCGAGGAAGCCAGCGATCTGACCGCTTTCGATCGTAAAGCCAAGGTCATAGATCGCTCGTGATGAGCCGTAATACTTGGTGAGTCCCTTTACCTGGATCATGCTCTCGCTCTTTGCTGGTTCGAATCAGTAGTGGACGTCGTTCTGTTCAACACACCAGGCGACGAAGTCTTCCAGGGCGCGACTGCCCTTGCGGCCTTCACCGCGAAGCCGTAGCGAGATGGCGCGTTCTTCGGCTTCGCGCCCACCGACTACAGCGACTGCGGGAACCCGCAGCTCCTTGGTGGCTCTGGCGATCTTCGCGTTGACCTTGTCGGCGCTGCCATCAAAGACCGCGCGGATACCTACCCGGCGAAGTGCTGCGGTGACTTCTTCACCATAGTCGTTCCAATCCTGGGAGACCGAAACCACCGCGACCTGTTCGGGGTGCAGCCAGAATGGGAAGGCGCCACCGGTGTGCTCGATGAGGACCGCGAGGAAGCGCTCAAAGGAGCCGTACATTGCCACATGGATGACCACTGGTCGGGCGGCCTGGTCGTTTTCATCCTGATAGGTCAGGTCGAAACGTTCAGGCAGCACGAAGTCAAGCTGGCAGGTGGCAAGCTGCCAGGTACGGCCAAGGGCGTCTTCGACATGGAAGTCGATCTTGGGCCCGTAGAAGGCCCCGTCACCGGGGTTCAATTTCCATCGCTTACCACTGGCTTCCAGCTCTTGCTGGAGCGCTGCTTCGGCGCGCTCCCAAAGGGCTGGATCCCCCAGCGCTTTTTCAGGCCGCGTGCTCAGCTCCAGGGACACCTTCATGTCGAAGGTGGAGTAGACTCTGTCGACGAAGCTCAGGATGCGTTGGATCTCTTCGCCGATTTGCTGCTCGCGCACGAAGTGATGGGTGTC
>DJIF01000084.1:54351-142633 GCA_002433485.1 Deltaproteobacteria bacterium UBA6601 | reverse complement strand
CGGTAGGAGCGTCGCTCCATACCGAAGATGTTCATGTGCACCGGGCAGTTCATTGGCTTGAGGCTGTAGCGTCCGGGCCCATCGCCCTCGTCCTCTTCGTCGTGGTCTTCGCCGAGCAGGAACATGTGTTCCTTGTAGGCCTGCCAGTGGCCGGATTGTTCCCACAGGCTCTGATGGCAGAGAATCGGCCCGCGTACTTCGAGGTAGCCATTGCCGAGCACCAGTTCACGGATTTTCTCGCCCAGCTGTCGGTAGATCACCATCCCTCTTGGCAGCATGACCGGTGAACCGGGCGCAAAGGGGAAGAACGTAAACAGGCCCATCTCTTTGCCCAGCTTGCGGTGGTCCCGCTTGCGGGCCTCTTCGAGCCGCCTCAGGTGGAGCTTGAGTGCTTTTGGCGTATCCCAAACGGTGCCATAGACACGACTCAGTTGGGGGTTCTTGGGGTCTGCTTGCCAGTAGGCGGAAGACACGCTCATCAGCTTGAAAAATCTCAGAGAGCGGGTGTTGTCAACGTGGGGCCCGCGGCACAGGTCAATAAAACCACCAGCATCATGGCTGTAGGTGGAGTAGGTGTTTTCGTCGATCTTTTTGATGAGGCCGAGCTTGAACTCCTGACCCTGCTCCTCGAACAACTTTTCAGCTTCAGTGCGGCTGAGATCATGCTGCACGAAGTCGCTGCCGCTGCTGATGATCTCTCGCATCCGCTCTTCGATTCGTGGCAGATCGGCCTCGTTAATGGGTGGCTCGGTGCGGATGTCGTAGTAGAAGCTGTCCTTCAGCGCCGGGCCGGTGCCAAGACTGGCGCCGGGGAACAGGTCGCGCACTGCCTGAGCCATGACATGGGCGCAGGAGTGGCGCATTCGATGCAGTAGCCACTCCCGTGGCGACTCAAAATCCGCTTGCGTTTCAGGCATTTGTCAGATTGGTGGGGGGAGGTTTTGGTGGCGGCGCCGCGGGAATATAGAACAAGGTTGTCCTGTGTTCAACGGGCTGTGGCCTTGCGTCCTGTTTTGCCGGGTTATTGGCACGTTGGTCATGACGATTCAGCCAGCGCTGCTAGAGGGGTGAGTCGTGCACTTCGCCTTGGCCGGTAATTGTGCTCCCGTCTGATGTTGTGCTTGCGATCAGCTGGATGATCCTCGAACCTGATCGGGCGCGGACCCCTGTCTGGAGATTTTCATGCCCCTTCGAATAAACAACAACATCAGCTCACAGTTGTTGCAGAAGACCCTTGGCGCCAGCCAGAGTCGACTACAGAAAAACTTCAACCGCCTGGCCAGTGGCCTGCGCATCTCCCAGGCTGCGGATGACGCGGCTGGATTGGGCATTTCAGAGAGTCTGCGTGCCGAGATGCGGGGACTGCAGCAGGCCAGTCGTAACGTTCATGACGGTATGAGCATGGTGGCCACCGCCGAGGGAGCGATGGCAGAGACCGGCTCGCGTCTCTCTCGCATGCGAGAGTTGGCAGTGCAGGCTTCCAGTGGGACCTATAACGCCAACGATCGGGCGGCCATGCAAGCTGAATTCAGCGCGTTGCAGACGGAGGTCGACCGAATCGCCAACTCCAGCGAGTTCAATGGTATCCAGTTGGGTGACGGCTCAACTCCATCGGTGGATGTACAGGTCGGCGCGGGCAACGTAGCTGCCAACGACCGCATGACGGTGAACCTGCAAGACGGCCGCGCTGCGACCCTGGGTGTGGACGCCGGAAGCATTGATTTGACCAGCCAGGCGAATGCTCAGACCGCTATTTCTGCCATCGACAATGCGACTGCTACGGTCAACACTGCGCGCGCTGCTTACGGTGCCGCTGAGAACAGCCTGCAGTCAGCTTCTCGTAATCTTCAGAGCTACAGCGAGAATCTGTATGCAGCAGAGAGCCGCATCCGTGACGTCGATTTCGCCGCCGAGTTTGCTGACAAGACCCGTAACGATGTGCTCGGCAAGGCGGGGGTGTCACTGCTCGCCCAGGCGAACCTGAATCAGGCTACGGCACTGGGCTTGCTCAAGTAGGAGCACCAAAGCCGCGATTCAGGACCCCAGCGACCCCTCGGGCGTCTTGAGCCAGGCTCTTTAGATCGCTGAAGTGGAGCGCTTGCTGAGCGTCTGACAGGGCATGGCGTGGGTCCGGATGGACTTCGATAATCAGGCCGTCCGCGCCGGCCGCCAGGGCTGCTCTGGCCAATGGAGCGACCAGCTTTCGGCTTCCTGCAGGGTGGCTGGGATCGGCAATCACCGGTAGGTGTGTGAGGGACTTCAGTGCAGCGATTGCAGCGATGTCCAGGGTGAAGCGGCAGTGGTCGCCAAAGGAGCGAATACCCCGCTCGCACAGGATTACCTGTTCGTTACCTTCGGCCAGGATGTACTCCGCAGCACCAAGGAACTCGTCAATGTTTGCCGCCAGTCCCCGTTTTAGAATGACTGGCGTGCGCGTTTGACCGACTTGTTTGAGCAGGGAAAAATTCTGCATGTTGCGAGCGCCGAGCTGAATTACGTCGGCGTATTTGACGACCAACTCAAGTTGCTTTGGGTCCATAGCCTCGGTGACGATGGGGAGTCCGGTCTGGTCGCGAGCTTCAGCGAGTAACTTAAGCCCCTCCTCACCGTGGCCTTGAAAGGCATAGGGGTGGGTGCGTGGCTTGAAGGCGCCGCCGCGCAGGGCCTGGCCGCCAATGGACTTGACGAAGTGTGCGGTCTCCAGCAGTCGCTCACGACTGTCTACGGAGCAGGGGCCGGCAACGAACCACGCCGGTGCCTGCTTGCCGATGCTGGCTGCCCCGATTTTCCAATGGCTGTGCTCGCCGGAGGTCCCCTCCAGGGTTGCCAGCCGGTAGGGCTTGGTGACTTTAATTACGCGGAGCACCCCCGGCATCTGGCTGATGGCTGGGAGCTCTGCTGCTCCGCTGTTGCCTGTGACGGTGATGGCAGAACGCCGGGCGCCGGGGACCAGACCGGGGCTCAGGCCAGCTTCTTCCACGTAGCGCGAGATGTCCTTGATCTCGCGTTCGGTCGCGTTCTTGTGGAGGACGATGAGCATCGCAATCCTTTTTCGGTGCGGCTGGGTCGTTTCAGCTGTGACCGATTACCGTGGTTTAGGGCGGCGCACTGTAGCGGCGTAATGCCGTCAGGTCGAGGCAGACCGGTTCAAGCTGTTAGCTTGTATCGATTCTAGGGTCCATATGGACGGCTGGCGTTGTCGTCAGTACGATGCGCCGCGATGACCGCTCCACTGATATTGGTGACCAACGACGACGGTCTGGATGCCCCCGGCATAGCCGCTCTTGCTGATGCCGCTGCGCCGCTGGGTGAAGTTTGGGTGGTTGCTCCTGCCACTGAGCAGAGCGCCATGTCCCATGCCTTGACGCTGCACCGTCCACTGCGCCTGTCTCAGCATGGTGAGCGACGCTACGCGGTCAGCGGCACGCCTACCGATTCGGTGTTCTTTGGGGTGCTGAACTTACTGCCCCGCAAGCCGGATCTGCTGTTGTCCGGCATCAACCGGGGGCCGAACCTGGGGGAAGATGTCAGCTATTCGGGCACGGTGAGCGCTGCGCTTGAAGCCGCGGTCATGGGCATTCCTGCGCTGGCTTTCTCGCACGTCAAGCCTGAGCAGGACTCCGATTACCTCGATGGCGCAGAGTTGGCCCGACAACTGGCCGGTCGGGTTCTTGAGCACGGGTTGCCTGCGGGGAACTACCTGAACGTAAATTTTCCGGCGGTGCCGCGCGGTGAGATTCGCGGTGTCAGAGTATGCCGTCTTGGTAAGCGCTACTACGAGGACAGCATCGTCGAGTGCCGCGATCCAAGGGGCAGACCCTATTTCTGGATTGGTGGTAGCGCCTACCGTTTTGATGAGATCCCGGGCACTGACTGCGTGGCGGTGCACGATGGCTATGCATCGATCACCGCTCTGCACACCGATCCGACCGACCTCGCCGCCTGTGACATGCTGCGCGGCTGGGGCCTGGAGGATGTGTGAGTCACTTTGAGCGGGTGCGTCACCGGATGGTCGAGGAGCAGCTCAGGGACATCCGTGATGTGCGGGTTTTGGAGGCCATGTCCATGGTTCCAAGGCATGCTTTTGTGCCCGATGTCTTGACCGGCAGGGCCTATGAGGACAAGCCGCTGCCCATTGCCAAGCAGCAGACCATCTCCCAGCCCTGGATCGTCGCCCGCATGACCGAGCTGCTGCAGTTGACGGGTGACGAGAATGCGCTGGAGGTAGGCACGGGGTCTGGCTATCAGACAGCCATACTGGCGCAGCTGTGTCGGCGGGTGGTCAGCGTTGAGCGCCACGGGGAGCTGGCCAAGGGGGCCACTCGCAAGCTCCAGTCTATGGGGCTGCGAAATGTCACAGTGCTGGCTTCGGACGGCAGCATGGGGCGCAGTGACTTTGCCCCTTACGATGTCATTCTGGTGACCGCCGGAGCGCCCGCGGTGCCGCGGCCTTTGCTTGAGCAGCTCGCCCCGGGGGGGCGATTGGTAATCCCCGTTGGGGACCTGCAGTCGCAGGTTTTGCAGCGCTTCACTCGCGACCTCAGCGACTTATCCCAGTTCCGTGAGGAACATTTTGCCTATTGTCGCTTTGTTCCCCTGCTCGGGCGCTATGGCCACCAGGACAGCCAATGACCGTGAGGACTCCGATCTGGGTGATTCTCCTTTGGTTTACCCCGACGCTCGAACTATGGGCCTCGATCCCCTATCCGATCCTGGTCGCCAAGCGGCCGCTACCTGCCTCCTTCCTGGGCTGTCTGTTCGCCGTGGCTGCGGTGACCGCGGTGGTGGCGTTGGGGAACGAGGCTTTTCACTTCATCTACAAGGATCTCGGCGCAGCTTGAGCGCGCCAGCACTGGAGTAAGAGCCATGTCTGTTGAGCTGATCTCTTCCCTGATTCGCGACGTACCGGACTTTCCGAAGCCGGGCATCCTGTTCAAGGACATCACCCCGGTCTTGCAGGACGGTGCGGGTTTAAAGGCTTCGGTGGATCTGTTTGTTGAGCGTTGGCAGGGCAAACAGGTGGACAAGATCGTTGGGATTGAGAGCCGCGGCTTCCTCATAGGTGCGCCGGTTGCCTATCAATTGGGGCTTGGCTGCGGCCTGGTGCGCAAGGCTGGCAAGCTGCCCTATCAACGCATTCAGCGCTCGTATGACCTGGAATATGGCAGCGCGACGCTGGAGGCTCATGTCGATCTCGTCCGTCAGGGCGAGAAAGTCGTGGTGGTCGACGACCTGCTGGCGACTGGGGGTACCGCCCGAGCCACCGTTGAGCTGATTCGCGAGCTGGGTGGCGAGGTGGTCGAGGCTGGTTTCCTCATTGAACTTGGCTTTCTGCCGGGTCGAGAGGTGCTCGATAGCCTGGGAATTCCGGTCTTTGCTCCCCTCTGTTACTAAGGGGCTGGATCTGTATAATCCGCCACCTTTTTCAGAATCTTCTCGTTTTTTCAGGAGTCAGACAGATGCGTGAAGTGGTCCTTGTTTCGGCCGTTCGTACCCCCATCGGTTCCTTTCAGGGAGCGCTCGCCGCCTTGCGGGCCCCTCAACTCGGTGCTGTGGCGATCAAGGCTGCGGTCGAGCGCGCCGGGATCAGCGTCGATCAGGTAGACGAGTGCATTATGGGTTGCGTGCTGCC
The DNA here is from genome assembly GCA_002433485.1 of Deltaproteobacteria bacterium UBA6601. Classification (GTDB taxonomy): domain Bacteria; phylum Myxococcota_A; class UBA796; order UBA9615; family UBA9615; genus UBA6601. The sequence goes on along the minus strand of DJIF01000084.1, from coordinate 137,001 downwards.
TGCTGGAGTAGGCCAGGCACCCGCCCGGCAGGCTGCTTTGTTTGCAGGGCTGCCCCGCAGTACTCCGTGCATGACCATTAACAAGGTCTGCGGGTCGGGGCTCAAGGCTGTCATGTTGGCCAGTCAGGCGATTCGCTGCGGCGATGCTGAGGTGGTCGTTGCCGGCGGCATGGAGTGCATGAGTCAGGCTCCATACTTGCTGCCTAAAGGCCGCACCGGCTACCGGATGGGCCACGGTGAATTGCTCGACTCTATGGTCAAGGATGGTCTGTGGGACGTCTACAACGACTATCACATGGGGTCTGCCGGTGAGTTGTGCGCCTCTGAGTGCGGCATCTCCAGGGAGCGCCAGGATGAGTTCGCCATTGCCTCTTACCAGAAGGCCCTTGCCGCTCAGGAGGCCGGTAAGTTTGACGCGGAAATCGCTCCGGTAGAGGTCCCTCAGCGTAGAGGAGACCCCATTGTTGTGGACCGGGATGAAGAGCCGGGAAAGGGCCGTCCCGACAAGATCCCAGCGCTGCGCGCGGTCTTTCAGAAGGACGGTACCATTACCGCCGCTAATGCTTCTTCAATCAATGACGGTGCCGCCGCTTTGGTGGTCATGTCGGCGGACAAAGCTCGTGAGCTAGGACTAAAGCCCCTGGCCCGGATTGTCGGGGATGCCAGCCACGCCCAGGACCCAGAGTGGTTCACCACCGCGCCGGCTTTTGCCATTGAGAAGGCACTCGATCGGCTCGACCTCAAGGTGGAGGATGTTGATCTCTGGGAGGTCAATGAGGCCTTCTCTGTGGTCTCGCTCGCGGTTGCCGATAAGCTTGGCTACCAGGCCGACCGGGTTAACGTCTGGGGCGGCGCTGTTGCTCTCGGTCACCCAATTGGCGCGTCGGGCGCTCGCATCCTGGTGACGCTGCTCCATCAGATGGCCGACCGGGACGCTCAGCGAGGCTGCGCTTCGCTGTGCATTGGCGGCGGCGAGGCGGTCGCGATGGTTGTCGAGAGGTAATTAATTTAACTATCAAATTCAATATCTTGAAGATTATTAATTAAAGGTTAGAAGAGGTTTTTTTGATGGCTGTGGATGGAATTTCTAAGTTGGGTGTTGTGGGCGCTGGCCAGATGGGTGCTGGAATTGCTCAGGTAGCGGCGCAGGCTGGCTACGAGGTGGTTCTCGCTGACGTCAGCGCCGCCGCCGCCGCCGCTGGACTCGCTGGCATTGGTAAGCGCCTTGACCGGGCGGTGGCCAAGGGCCGCATGGAGGAAGCTGCCGCGGCTGAGGTTCTGGGTCGCATCGTAGGGAGCGGTGAACTGGGTGACTTTGCTGATTGTGATCTGGTGGTCGAAGCAGTCAGTGAGAACCTGACGTTAAAGCAGCGCATCTTTCAGCAGCTCGATGGCATCGTTAAACCTGGCGGCATCCTCGCGTCTAATACCTCGTCTATCTCGATCACTAAGATTGCGGCTGCGACGGAGCGACCCGAAGAGTTCATAGGAATGCACTTCATGAACCCGGTGCCGGTGATGAAGTTGGTTGAGGTTATCAGCGGTTTGCAGACCTCGGCTGCCACTCTGGCCACTACCGTTGCGGTGGCCGAGTCCATGGGTAAGACCTGCGTAGAAGCACGCGACTTTCCTGGCTTTGCGGTCAATCGAATCCTGATGCCGATGATCAATGAGGCTTTCTACGCCCTTTATGAGGGCATCGCCGATGCTGAGGGCATTGACGCGGCCATGAAGCTGGGAACCAATCAGCCGATGGGGCCACTGACCCTGGCCGACTTTATCGGCCTCGACACCTGCCTTGCCATCATGGAAGTCCTCCATGAAGGTCTTGGCGATGGTAAGTACCGGCCCTGCCCGCTGCTCCGCCAGTACGTGGATGCAGGCCTGTTGGGTCGCAAGAGCGGTCGGGGTGTGCACGATTATCGCTGAGGAGGCGGAACCATGAGTGAGCAACTCGTTACAGTAGAGCATCACGGTGACGCGGTGGCCGTGTTGCGGATCAATCGACCGGACGCTCTCAATGCGCTCAACCTGGCTGTGTTGTCCAGGCTGGGCAACTGCATTGATGCTGAGCAGCAGCGCGGGACCACCGTATTGGTGGTCACTGGGGCAGGGGATAAGTCCTTTGTCGCTGGCGCCGACATCGCTGAGATGCAGGCTTTCGACCGCGCCGAGGCAACTCAGTTCGCCCGCTTCGGGCAGCGTGTCTTCAACATGCTGTCGCTGTACCGCGGGGTGACCATTGCCGCGGTGAATGGCTTTGCACTCGGCGGAGGAATGGAGCTGGCGATGGCCTGTGACCTGATCATGCTGGACGAGAAGGCGCGTCTGGGCCAGCCAGAGGTGAACCTTGCGGTAATCCCTGGCTTTGGTGGGACCCAGCGGCTGGTTCGCCTGGCCGGGGCCCAGCGGGCCCGTGAGTTGATCTTTACCGGGCGCACCATCAAGGCTGATGAAGCAGTGCGGCTGGGTATCGGACTGGCCGCCTATCCACAAGGCACAGTGCTTGCTGAGGCGATCGCTCTGGCCGAGACCATCAGCGCCAAGGGGCCGGTCGCGCTGCGACTCGCTAAGCAGAGCTGCGCAAATGGGGAACGATTTGATGCCTCCATAGGCTTCCAGGAGGAGGCCGACATGTTTGGCAAGTGCTTTGAGACCGCCGATCAGAAGGAAGGCATGAGCGCCTTTCTGGAGAAGCGAACCGCTCGGTTTCAGGGGGCCTGATCAGTGTCGTCTGTCTATCGGGTGGTGGTTGCCAAGCCTGGTCTCGACGGTCATGACCGTGGCGCCAAGGTGGTGGCCCGAGCGCTTCGAGATGCGGGCTTTGAGGTGGTCTATACCGGCTTGCATCAGAGCCCCGCAGCGGTCGCTAACACTGCCCTGCAGGAGGACGTCGATGCGGTTGGCCTGTCGATCCTAAGTGGGGCGCACTGCAGTCTCTTTCCTGCGGTGCGCAAAGCTCTCGATGCGCAGGGCATGGATGATGTGCTGCTCTTTGGTGGCGGGATCATTCCGGGCAGTGACCACGAGTACCTAAAGGAGCGCGGTGCGACTGCTATCTTTGGCCCTGGCACCGACACCTCAGAGATTGTTCTTTGGCTGCGTGAGGCCCTGGAAGCTCGCGGTCCACGCCGCGACTGAGTGTTCAGGTTCAGGGCAGTCGGTCGAGGACTCCCTGCTCTTTGAGCAGCGTTTCGAGTTGGCCGCTGCGCTGCAGATTGCGTAGCTCTCTGAATCCACCGACATGGACATCTCCGACGAAGATCTGCGGCACCGTCCGCTGACCGCCACTGCGCTCGACCAGCGCTGCTCGCTGCTCTGGCTCAAAGGTGACGTCGATCTCGCGGAAGGGGATGTCTTCTTCCTCAAGCAGCATCTTGGCCCGGACACAGAAGCCGCACATGCGAGTGGAGTAGAGGAGGATGTCGGCCATATGAAGGAAGATAGAGCCACCGGAGCCCTGCGTCCAGGGCCGTGCCGTTCAGTGGGCTGTTCGGTTCCTCAGTAGATGATCTCCAGGCTGTCACGTTCGCCGAACTGGTCGATGGCCTCGATGATCACATCCATGGGTTCTCCGCAGTACATGGCGCTTTCATCTTCCCAGACCATGCCGCCCCAGGTGCCTTCGCCTTCGTCGTGCATGGAGAAGCCGCTGACCAGACGGGCGCTCTGCGTCTCGAAGAAGTAGATGTTGACTTCGATCACATCACGCCAGCCGTCGGGGTCGTCTACTACCGCTTGAAACTCGAAGAAGTAGCGCGCGTCGGGAGAGCTGTAATCGCAGGTCCAGTAGCTCAGCGCGTTGATGATTTGCGGTCCGTCGTCATAGACGGTTGGCATCGGCTCGCCGCGGTCGTCTTCCTCGATGATGACGAAGCAGCCTTGCAGGCCAATGGTGAGGATCAGAACGCTTGCCAGGACGGTAAGGCTTCGGCTGTGCATGGGCTGCTCCAGGTTGCGTCCGGGCGAAACAGGCCCGGCCAGTGTGCAGCTATGACGCGGTCAATCCTCCATTCATTCAAAGGAGCTATCGATCTTTTTCAGTCAGCGTCGGTGCGGACCCTTTTGCGGCGTGCCTTCTTCCATTCAATCAGGTCCAGCACTTCGGCCACCTCATCGGCCTCCAGGCCTTGTAGGGCAAGGATCTCGCTCAACCCGGCTTGATCGGCGTGGCTGCCTGCTGCCTTGCTGCTTGCTGCGCTGGGTCCGAGCAGAGACAGCTCTTCTGCCTCCTGGTCTCGCTTACCACTCTGCAACCGGAGCATCATGCTGTGCGGGTTAAGCTCCCAGCTGAGCATAGGCAGCTCACCTCGGACCCAGGGGATGAAGGTCTGCGCTTCCTGTTCGAAGATGTCTGGTGGTAGGTGCTGGCCTTCGCGCAGTTCCCGGTGGGCTGCCATCTTTTCCCGCAGTCGACGAGGCGCGTAGCGATCGGCGCGGAGCGCGGGCAGCAGGATTCGCTGCAGCAGAATCCGAAAGATGAGCTGTTCCATCAGGCCATACGCAGCTCTTTCGAGCTCAGCGGCGATCTGCTCTGGGTCAGCGCAGCTCGCCAGCAGCATGCGGCGCAGCCTTGGGTAGCGGGGCTGGGGTGGGCTCAGGAGTACCTCAAAGGCTGCCGGGTGGCTGTCGCGGTATTTAAGAGCCAGTAGCTCGCGGGGGTCGAGGGACAGCAGTCGGCCCATCTGTACCAGGCCTTCGTCGGAGGGGCATCGCTCACCGCGCTCGACCATGCCGATGAAGTTGCCGTTTGCCAGTCCCATCTCGGTGCCAAGCTGGGCCAGGGTCAGGCCAGCCTGCTTGCGCCCGGCCTTTAGGGTGCTGCCCAGGGCCAGGGATGGCGTTGGACTGCTCTTCATTGGGTCACTCCTACTGAGAGTTTAAGTATTCTTACCATACAGGTATGTGTTTTTAGCTAAAAAGACGGACGAGCGGTCCTGATCGGCGGCCAGATGATCGGGGGCATTCATGAGTCTGAGCTTGCCAAGGCTCTAAGCTGGCATCAGAATGCGTCGCACATTCCTTTTCGCAATGGAGATTCCATGGGCTTAACATCTCTCCGATCGCTCTCTCTGGTGCTTACAGCTGCCTGCCTTGTTGTTGGCATGGGGCCTCTGCTCAGCGCCTGCAGCGATGACAGCTTGACCGCTCTGGCGCCGAGGTTTTCGCTGATCTGGCCCGAAGAGAGCGGCTTTGTGGAGGAAGATCTCGCTGCATCGGTCCTGGCCTTTGGCTCGGTGGCGACGGGCAGCTTTTCTGAGGTTGAGCTGGTGATGTCCAACGACGGAACGGCTGATCTTGAGATCTGTGACATGTACCTGGCCAGTGCGATCTTTGACGACAACGGCGACCTGGCTAATGAGATCCGGCTCGATCAGGATGTGGAGATCTCTACCAACGTGCCTTCAGGAGAGCAGTTGCTTGCTCGAGGCGGCTCGCAGGCCTTCCTGGTCCGGTTCAGCCCGGTGCATGGCACACCGCTGCCCGTGGACCTGCACCTGGTCGTCAAGCATGAGCTCAACTGGGATTGCTATCGTTCGTCTGGCGACGGCCTCTACATCCCCATTCTCGGTGCGGGCGATGGCGAACCGGTTCCCGACATCTATGCAGCCCCTGAGGCCGTCGACTTTGGCTCTCTGGTGGTGGGTCAGGAGTCTGCGGTACAGGAGATCGCCATCGGCAATGCTGGTCCGGGCACGCTCAATGTGGGAGCTGTGCAACTCAGTGATGAGCTCAACTTTACCCTTGAGTCGGTGGCGGTTGCCCAGCAGACCTTTGAGCCCAGTGATTCTGGTCTTCTAAATCTTCGTTTCAATCCTCAGCAGCAGGGCAATTTTGCAGCTGAAATCCAGGTCTTCAGCGATGATCCTGATGAGAGTCCGCTGGTGATCCCGCTGGTGGCTGTTGGCAATGCCCAGGGAGTGGGCAAGAATCCGACCGCTATCTGTGGTCCCGACATCATCTCATCTCCGTTTGAGACCGAGCAGTTCGACGGCAGCGGTTCGCTGGTGCAACCGCTCACCTATCAATGGACTCTAACGCCACCTACCGGATCGACTGCGGTGCTCAGTAGTTACTCCATCGCGACGCCCAGCATTACTCTGGACCTGGCCGGCACCTATGTGGGGGTGCTCACTGTCACCAACTCAGACGGTCAGACCGACTCCTGTAGCCAGAATATCGAGGCCATTCCCAACGAGAACTTCCGTATTGAGATGTATTGGGCCAACTCAGGCGATGATATGGACCTGCACCTGTTGCGTCCTAGTTCACAGTGGACTGGGGGCGGGCCACGCAGTGAGGACGACTGTTATTACTCCAACTGTGCGGGCGGCGGCATCTCCATTCCCGGGCTGCCGGGCCTGGGGGGCTCGGTTGACTGGGGGGTGGCTAACAACAGCAGCGACGATCCCAACCTGGATCTGGATGACATCTCTGGCATAGGCCCAGAGAACATTAATATCGTTGCTCCCGCCACCGGTTCCTATGCTGGTGAGTACATCGTCTTTGTGCATGACTATCCGGGTAGCAGCTACACCCCTGCCAATGATGTTACCGTCAACATCTACCTCAACGGCGTGCTGGCTCAGACCTACACCTTTCAGTTGAGTGGTGAAGACAGCGATTACTACGTGGCGAAGATTGCCTGGCCTTCTGGAGTCATTACCCCGTGCACTGGGGTGGCGACATCGCCCGCGGCTGGCTGTCCCTGAGCTCGATCACGCGAGTGTCCCTGCGCAGGGGGACGGCTTCGCTGCGTTAGCAGCGGATCTAGCTATCTTCCTCTAGGGTAGGAATGTCTAGGGTGTCGTCGTCACGAGGAGCCGGCTCTTCTTCCGTGTCGGCTTCTTCCTCAGCCGCCATAGCGCTCGGCTGGTCAGCGATGGTCTCATCAGCGGCAGTGACGTATCCGTCGTCTGGACACACCCCGGTGATGGCCTGCAGGGGCGGCGCATCTGAGTATTCGCTGTAGGTATCCTGAGGGTCGATGATCTCACCGAAGGGCCCCAGGGCCATACCCGGGTGACCATCCAGAACCTTCGGGATCTCCAGCGGCAGGGGGTCTCCCTCAGCACTGCCATCGAACATCTCCAGGTCGTCCTCAAAGAGGTCGTCTTCAAAAGGTGCTTCGCTCTCTTCGGTGTCGATGGTCATGGTGTCATCGGTCTGGAAAGCCGAGGGGCGGTGTTGGGGGGTACGGCGGCCAATGCGAATAGACTCTACTGGATGGGGCTCATCATCGTAGAGGTGGCAGGCAGCTTGATGTCCAGTTCGCAATTCTACCAACTCGGGCGCTTCTTGACGACAGCGTTCCATGGCAAGTGGGCAGCGGTTGTGGAAGTGACAACCGGCGGGCGGTGACATGGGCGATGGCACATCTCCGCTTAGCAGGATGCGTTCTTTACTTCGACTCGGGTCGGGCTGGGGGATGGCTGAAAGTAGGGCTTGGGTGTAGGGATGGAGTGGCTGCTCAAACAGGTCGTCACAGGTGGACAGTTCGACGATGCGGCCCAGGTACATCACAGCGACTCGGTCGGCAATGTGGCGAACTACAGCGAGGTCATGTGCGATGAAGATGTAGGACAACTCAAGCTCGCGTTGCAGGTCCTCAAGTAGATTCAGGACCTGTGCTTGCACCGAGACATCCAGGGCTGAGACCGCCTCGTCACAGACGATGAACTTTGGCTTGAGCGCGACTGCTCTGGCGATGCCAATCCGCTGGCGCTGGCCGCCCGAGAATTCGTGGGGATAGCGATTGATGTAGGAGCCCTGCAAGCCGACCCGCTCAAGCAGCTCTTTGGCGCGTTCGAAGCGGGCGTCGCCAGTAACCAGACCATGCAATTCCAGGGCGTCGCCAATGATGTTGCCGATGGTCTGGCGTGGATTCAGTGATGAGTATGGATCTTGGAAGATAATCTGGATCTCGCTGCGCAGGTCTCTAAGGCTCTTGCGGTTCAGCTGGAAGATGTCTCTTCCTTCGAAGCGCGCGCTACCAGCGGTAGGCTCGATGAGGCGCAGGATGGTGCGTCCCAGGGTGGTCTTGCCACAGCCAGACTCGCCGACTACCCCGAGGGTTTCTTTCGCGCCGAGGTCAAAAGACACGCCATCAAGGGCTTTTACGTCGGCTACATGGCGATTCAGTAGACCTTTGCGGACGGGGAAATATTTCTTTAGGTCGCGGACCTCCAGCAGGGCTGGTGTGGAGCCGGTCGCCTTGGCCGCAGCAGAATCCATCAGGCGCTACCTTGCCGCCGGCGAAGTTGATCTGCCGCGGCTTGCTCATGGTGATGACAGGCGACTCGATGGCCAGGACTGAGCTCAATGAGAGGCGGCTGGATCTCACACTCTTCGCTGGCATAGGGGCAGCGCGGGCGGAATCGACAGCCATCGCCAAACTCAAAGGCCGATGGGACCATCCCCGGGATGGTCTCGAGCACATTCTGGCGGGTCGAGATGTCGGGTAGGCTGCGCAGCAGGGCACCCGTATAGGGATGACTCGGCTGGCGAAACAGCTGCTCGACCTGGGCAGTTTCCACAACCTTGCCAGCGTACATCACTACCACCCGGTCGCAGGTCTCAGCTACCACGCCGAGGTCGTGGGTGATGAGCAGGACGCTCATGCCCAGGTCCTGTTGAAGCTCGTTGATGAGCTCCAGGATCTGGGCCTGAATGGTCACATCTAGAGCGGTGGTAGGCTCGTCGGCGATGAGTAGAGTGGGCTCGCAGGCCAGGGCCATGGCGATCATCACTCGCTGCCGCATGCCTCCCGACATCTGGTGGGGATACTCATCGATACGCACATCGGCGGCGGGAATCCCGACCTTCCGGAGCATGTCCAGAGCAAGCGCCCGTGCTTGTCTCGGTGTCATCTCCCGATGGACAAGGATGCCCTCAATGATCTGGTCTCCCACCGTGTAGACCGGATTCAGGGAGGTCATTGGTTCTTGAAAGATCATAGAGATAGAGTTGCCGCGTACGCCGCGCAGCTCTTTTTCGCTGATTTGGGTGAGATCTCTGCCCTGAAATCGAATTGCACCGCCAACGATCTTGCCAGGCGGGCGGGGTATCAGGCCCATAACGCTCATGGCGGTGACCGACTTGCCGCATCCCGACTCACCCACAATGCCCAGCGTCTCGCCGCTATTGATCGAGAAAGACACGCCGTCAACGGCCTTGGCTACACCGATGTCGGTATAGAAGTAGGTCTGGAGGTCTTCAATCTCCAGTAGAGCTGCATGTTGGTGGGTGTTCTCGCTCACGGCAGACTCATTGTCGCAGCTTCGGGTCAAGGGCGTCACGCAAGCCTTCCCCGACCAGGTTCAGTACCGAGACTGTGAAGAAGATCGCGAAGCCGGGTGACAGAATCAGGTGCCACTTGCCGCTGGAGTAGCCCTCTTTTAGCGTCTGGCCCCAGGACGGAGCGGAGACATCGCCTAGGCCGAGGAAGGACAGAGTGCTCTCCAGCAGGATCGCTGCCGCCACGCCGAAGGCCGCAGCCACCAGTACCGGGCCAAGGGCGTTGGGGAGGATCTGTTTGAAGATGATGGTGCGGCGCCGATAGCCGAGGGCCTCGGCGGCGGTGACGAAATCCTGATTGCGCAGGCGCAGGAATTCTCCGCGTGTCAGACGCGCTACTCCGGTCCATCGTAAGACCCCGATCAGCACCATGATGTGGAAGATCGATGCGTGATCGAGGAATGCGATGAGAGTGATGATGACGAACAGAACCGGCATGCACATGAAGATTTCAATGAGTCGCTGGATCGCCATATCTACCCGGCCACCAAAGAAGCCAGCGGAAGCGCCCAGGATGATGCCGATGGTGACGTAGATGGCGACCGCTACCACACCGATGGTAAGTGATACGCGGATCCCATAGAGCAGTCGAACCGCCACATCGCGGCCACTGTTGTCGACCCCCAACAAGTGCTCTCCACCGGGGCCGGCCAGAGGTCTGAAGCCGGTGTCTCGGAAGCCAAAATCGAAGGGTGGAAACACCGCTGAGACTTGCTGCTCTCCTTTGGCCTCAAGTCGGTCCATCAGCTTGGGGTAGGGCGTGTAGGTACTTTGCTGCGGAAAGGCCAGGATGATCACATAGACCGCGACAAAGGCCATCAGTAGCAGGATCACCTCTTGCCGAATCCGGCGGCGCCGGGCGCGCTTTACCAGCTCGGCCTTGCGCAGGCTGCGCAGTCGCCATAGGACGAGGCTGCTGCAGGGCAGGAGCGCTACCAGTAGGAGGTTGAAGAAGATGTCGACCGGATTTTCATAGACCAGACGATCGAAGAGGGTAGTAAACCAGGGGTAGCTGCGTTGGCCGTCGAGTTCCCAGATGAATGGTTGGTTCGACGCAAGTAGCGGAGCGACGGTGCCCAGCAGAATCAGCGCGAAGATGCCGTAGAGGCTCCCCAATGCGACCTTGTTGCGCTTGAACTGGCCCCAGACGATATCCCCATAGGTGAGGTCGTCACCGGCACCGCCAAGGATGGGGCTCTCGCCGTCTGGGTTCAGTTCGCTCATCAGTCGAAGGTAATCCGAGGGTCAACAAGGGCATAGGAAAGGTCCGATATGAGCAGGCCCAGCAGGGTCAGGCCTGATGCGATGAGAAGCACTGCCATGATCGCGTTGTAATCGCGCAGTAGGATGCTCTCCCAGACGTACAGGCCCATACCTGGAATGCCGAAGATCACCTCGATCACCACTGATCCCCCTACCAGAGTCGGCAGCAGGGTGGCGAGCAGGGTGAGGATCGGAATCATGCCGTTCCTGGCGGCGTGCTTGAGGATTACTACAAACTCAGGCAGCCCCTTTGCTCGTGCGGTGCGGATGTAGTCGGCGCGGATCACATCGAGGAGGCCGGTGCGGGCGTAGCGAGATAGCGCCGCCAGCCCCGCATAGCTGAGGCAGATGATCGGCAGGACCAGATGCCAGAGAACGTCGCCCAGATATTGGAGGGTCGTCATCGCGCTGGTATCCAGGCTCTCGAAGCCGGAGGTTGGAAACACCGTAAAAGGTGTGCCCCGGGTCAACAGGTTGAGCAGGACCACGCCGGTAAAAAAGGACGGCAGGCTGTAGAGCATGAAGAGCACGACGGTCAGGCCGCGGTCAGCTGCGGTGTTCTGGTTCACCGAGGACCAGATCCCGAGGGGCACCGAGATGAAGTAGATCAGCAGGACTGCGGTGAAGCTCAGTGATAGGGAGTAGCGGAGCTTCTTGAAGACTTTCTCGATGACCGGCCGTTTGTCCACATGGGAGACCCCGAAGTCCAGCCGCATAAGATTCGTCCAATACTTAAAGAACCGGGTGTCAGTTGCGAGTATTAAAAGCTTTTCTCCGGACGAGTATTCCCATCTTGAGCGGTTCTCCTTGAACCACCCTACCCATAGCTCACGGACTTCGTCTTGGCGGGTGCTGGGGGCGTCGGTAGGAAAGGTCCATTCAGCCAGGACTTTGTTTTCAGCCAGGACTTCCTTGTTCCAGGCTCTGTCATCGACGTCACTGCGTCCGCCGTAGAGATTACGTAGCCTGCGTTTGGCGTTGAGCGGTAGGCGGCGTGATGCGTAGGAACGAGCCTCAACTGAGGCCTCGCTCCTTAGCAGTTCAATGAGGCCAGGAACCGCATAACCGCCCCAATCTTCCAGTTCTACCTGTGCCTCGATCTGACGGGAGATCGGCACGCTCCGGTCGCTGTTGAGGATGTCCAACACGGTGGTGGCGACCTGCTCCTGGGTCAGGCTGAAGCGGGTATTGAAGAGCACTGGTTTGTCGAGATTGAATTGCTCTTTAAAGATCTGGTAGCTCTCGCGTTGCCCTACTGAGTCCTCGGAGCTCTGGGTGCCCTCACCACCCGCTAGCGAGGCGCCGGGCGTGCCAGGGGCAAAGTTGAGGATCACGAAGATCATCAAGCTGATGGCGAAGAACGTCGGGATCATCAGCAGGATTCGCTTGATGATGTAGGTGAGCACGGGAGGTCTCCGGGGCCTGCTTTGGGCCTATTGCTCGCTCAGGTACCAGGGGCGATGGTTTTCCTGCGGCCGAGTCAGGGCGAACCAGACGTTCTTCAGTTCATCCTGCCAATAGAGCACTCGCTTCTTGGTGTAGAAGAAGGTGTAGGGCTGCTCGTCATAGATGAGTTTGTGAAAGTCCCTCGACAGTCGCACTCGCTCGTCGAACTCGAACTCAGCGCGCATTGCGTCGATGATTTTGTCCGCCTCTGCGTTACGGAAGCCCACATAGTTGCTGCCCTTGGGTACGTCTGCCTGGCTTGAGTGCCAGATCTGATGGAAGTCCACTTCGGTGCCGGTGGCCCAGGCGAGGGTCATGGCGTCGTAGTCGCGCTCGTCTTTCTTCTTCAGGTGGACCGCCCAGTCCAGGGGCTGGACGTTCATCTTCACGCCGATCTGGGCGAGGTCTTCCTTGAAGATATTGCCCATGGTCAGGTACTCGTCACCACCGCCGTACACAATGAGGGTGAAGTCGAATTCTACGACCTGGCCATTTATGGTCTTGTCGCGGAGGCCGTTGTCGTTGGTGTCGACCCAACCGGCCTGATCGAGGAGGGCAGCAGCCTTGTCGAGGTCGAAGGGAATTGGGGTCAGATCACTGTTGTAGTAGGGCAGGAAGCTGGCGATAGGACCCGTGCTGCGGGTGCCTAGGCCCATGAACACATCATCCAGGATGCCTTGAGCGTTGAAGGCGTGGGACATGGCCCAGCGAACCTTCTTGTCGCTAAACCAGGGGCGGTCCGCGTTCCAGCCGATGTAGTAGAAGCCAAAGGCCCAGTACTCACCGCCTTCGAGGCTGCCGTCCTTGAAGGGAGACTGTTCGGTTCCTTCTACTACCTCGGCACGGTATTGAGCTGGCTGCAGGACGCTGAGACTGAGTTCGCCAGTGCGCAGCTTGCGCGGCCATGAGGTCTGGTCCTTGAGGATCTGGTAGATGACCTTGTCGAAGGCGTTCCCTCCCATGGGGTGGCGGGGGTCCCGCTCTAGAGTGATGGCGACGCCCGGTTCGTAGCTGACAAAGCGGTAGGGGCCGCAGCCGAGCGCATTCGGGTTGTACCAGTGGTCTTGAAAGCGAGCTCCAATGATGTCTTCGCTATAGCGCTGGCCATCCTCGTCAAAGGCGTAGAGGAACTCTGGTGTCGGCCCGATGCCCGGCACGATGGTGCTCAGGTTGGTGTAGAGCTTCTTCTTGAACTTAATGCGAAAGGTGAACTCATCAAGAGCCTCGTAGCTCTCTACTTCGTTGAGGTAGGAGCGAGACGCTGCCGCCCCGGTGACGTCCTTGTTGAGGATCATGTCGAGTTGGAACACCACATCGGTGGCGGTGACCTGATGGTCTCCCTTGAGCCAGGTGAAGCGCTCGTCTGAGAGGTCTACTGCGGGCTGGTGCCAGTAGATGTCCTGGCGCATCTTGTAGGTGAAGGTCTTGTAGTCGTCTTCAATCTTGAGGTGGTAAGCGAGCGCCGGTCCGAAGCGGGTCGGATCCTTGCGGTGTCGGCTGATCATGCCCAGTTGGTTGAAGGTCTCGATTCGAGATACGTCTGCGCCGTTCTCGGCAACGTAGTTGAGGCCTTTAGGATCGGAACTGAGCTGCAGCAGCAGGGTGCCGCCAGCCTTTGCTTCAGGCGGCAGCCAGGGACTAGGATCGCGGCTCAGGGCATTGCTCGGGTCCGATAGCGCTGCAGTGACATAGTCGGGCTCGGCTGCGCCGAAGATTCCGCCGCGCGTTGCGCTGCCACTGCGGCTGCCAGAAGAGCCTAGACTAACCCCTTCTTCGAGCTGCTTCTCTACCAGCTGTAGACGTTTATCCAGCGCAAGCTGGCGGCGCTCCATTCGGTCTCCCTGCCAGAGGCTGATGACGGTTGCCACCAGCAGCGCAGCGAGCAAGAGCACACCAGCGAGGGTGCTCAGAAAACCGCGGGTCATATCCTCTCCCTTTCGACGAACGTCGCAAGCTACATTTGGCAGTACCCACTGTCAATTTCCTCTTTATTTCAGGCCCGCGCGCTCGCGCGACTGATCGGATCCACTGGAGACCTTTGTTGGTAGGGCGCTTTACGATAGGTCGACGAGAAAAGAGCGCACTTCCCGCAGCGATTCACTGTGGTTGAGCAGCATCAGCAGCCGGTCGATTCCAAGGGCATTGCCTGCACAGTCTGGAAGCCCCGAGCTGAGGGCAGCAAGAAAGTCTTCATCGACCGGGTAGGGAGCTTTGCCTAAGTCTTCACGGCGCTTGTTTTCCGATTCAATGCGAGCCCGCTGCTCCTCTGCGCAACTTAGTTCGAAGTAGCCATTGCAGAGCTCGATTCCGCAGGCGTACAGCTCAAATCGAGCTGCTGAAGCTGCCTGGTCGGCATCGCGCCCGGGCCGAACCCGGGCCAGGGCTGCTCGGTCCACCGGCCAGTCGGTGACGAAGCAGGGGTGTTGCTCGCCGAGGCGGGGTTGGACGACAAAGGCCAACAGGAGGTCGACGAGTTGTTCCCGTGAGGCGGGCCGTTGGACCCGGACGCCGCCAGCCCGCAGCGCGATGCCAAGCCTGCCGGTGCTGTCGTTGATCGGGTCCAGCCCGGTGTGGCGCTCAAACGCTTCACGGAAGGTTATGCGCTCGAATGCTGGGGCGCCTTGGCCTGCTTGACAGGTCGTGCCCTGATGGCTGAGTACACCATCGGCGAAGTTGCTGGCCAGATCACGGACCAACGCTTCGGTCTCGTCCATCAGCGCACTGTCATCGGCACCCGGACGATACCACTCAAGGAGGGTGAACTCGGGCTCATGCAGCTCGCCCTTCTCGCCATCGCGCCAGGCCGGAGCAAGCTGGTGAATGGCCCCGCTCCCAGCCGCAAGGAGGCGTTTCATGTGGTACTCGGGGCTGGTCCGCAACCAGCCGTTCTGCGGGGTGCCGGCTGGTCCGCCACTGAGCTGGACGGCTATGGCGTCGAGGTGAGCGTCTACGCCCGGGGAGCGCACAATGGCCGGGGTGCTGACCTCCAGAGAGCCGCGCTCCTCGAAGAAATCTCGAATACGCTTCAGGATTGCGGCACGTTTGCGCAGTGTCTCCACTGCTACCTCTTGACTCTCTCCATGTAGTCACCGGTCCGGGTGTCAATGCGAACCCATTCCCCCTCGTTGACGAACAGTGGCACGTTGACCGTAGCACCTGTGCTCAAGGTGGCGGGTTTAGTGGCTCCCTGAGCTGTATCGCCCTTTACCCCTGGCTCGCAGTTGGTGATTTCCAGTTCAACAAAGTTGGGCGGCTCTACTGAGATCGGCCGGCCCTTCCACATCAGCAGCCGCGCCTCCATGTTCTCTTCCATCCACTTGGCTGCGTCGCCCAGCGCCTCTTCGCTTAAGGCAAGTTGGTCGTAGCTGACAGAATCCATGAAGTGAAAACCCTCGCTGTCGCGATAGAGGAACTGACAGTTGCGCTCTTCGACGTCTGCCTTTGGCATCTTCTCGTTGGACTTGACGGTTCGCTCAAGGGTGTTTCCGGTCAGGAAGCTGCGTACCTTGATTCGGGTGAAGGCCTGCCCCTTGCCAGGCTTGACGAAGTCTGAGGAGACAATGATGCCCGGCTCTCCGTTGATCTCGAGCTTGACGCCCTTTCGCAGTTCAGTGTGACTCAGCATGGCCATTGCGTGCTCCTGATCTCAGGTGGGTTGAGTGTGATGCTGCGGCACTGTACACAAAAGCTGGGCTGCACGGAATGGAACGATCGGTGAGTGCGTTGTCAGAATTAACCATTGCCTGGTGAAGAGGGTGCAGATTCCGGCTAGATTCGGCTCTTCGCCTCATTATTTGGAGTCGGTTATGAATCAGTCCTCGCCCAAGCCGCAGCCTGCCAGGTCCTGGCGCGGCGCTTTTGTTACCGGTCTCGATGAGCTGCGCCGGTGGGGAGGCGCCCGGCTTGATTCAGCAGAGCAACTGGCGGCAGCGGAAGAGGCGCATCGGCGCTTTGGTTTTCTCGCGACGGACTACTATCTGGGCCTTGCCGACGGTTCCGATCCAAAGGATCCGATTCTGGCCCAGATCCTGCCTGACCCACGCGAGCTTGAGGAGGGGCCCGCTGGCTACTGCCTTGACGCTGTAGGTGACCTTGATCCTGCTCATCACAAGGCACCAGGGCTGGTCCACAAGTATCCAGGTCGGGCCCTGCTGGTGACTAATTCAGCCTGCCCGGTGCACTGCCGATATTGCTTTCGGCGTAGCTACCCTTACCAGGAGTTGCGAGGTAGAGGACCGGTGATGAAGCGTGCCCTCGAGGTTATTCGAGAGGACCCGAGCATTCGTGAGGTGATCCTCTCTGGAGGCGATCCTCTGAGCCTCTCTGATGACCGACTCGTTGCATTGGTGGAGGAACTCTCAACGATTGCTCACTTGCGCCGGATTCGGATTCATAGCCGCTTTCCGGTGGTACTCCCAGAGCGCATTGATGAGAGCCTTCTTGAGCGCCTCACTGGCCAGCGCCTACCCCTGTGGCTGGTTACGCACTTCAATCATCCTCGTGAACTCACGGAGCAGGCGCGTGCTTGTTGCCAACGGCTGCTCCGAGCAGGGATTCCCGTGCTGAATCAGAGTGTGCTTCTCGCTGGTGTCAACGATGACCCGGAGCTGCTGGCTGAGCTGTTTGAAGGCCTCGTTGATCTGGGGGTGAAGCCTTACTATCTACACCAACTGGACCGGGTTGAAGGTGTGGCCCATTTCGAGGTCCCGGAAGCTTCAGCGCGTGCGCTGTTTGCAGGTCTTCGTTCAACGCTGAGCGGGATCGCTCTGCCAGCCTTTGTCAGAGATCTACCGGGACGCGCGTCTAAGACCCCGATGCTGGCCTTACTGGTCCTGTTGAGTGGTCTCGCCTTGTTTGGCTGCAGTTCATCGTCGCCTGCCATTGACCAGACTCGGCAGCCCACTCCGGAGTCGGAGGCTGGCGGGGCAAAGTCAGGTACCGAGTCTGTAGCTTCCGTGGCCTCTGAGAGCGTCTCACCAGCTGCGGCTTCGATGGTTCCCATGTCTTCCGTTGACCGGGTCCTGAGCGTCGACGTGCGAGGTGGCGGGGCATTTGAAGTGCTGGCAGCTTCAGGTGCCGAACTCCGCCTGGGGCCCTGGCCTGCAGCTGCCGGGCAGCCCCGTTTTCGCTGGTCGTATCGGGGACAGGGCATGGTCCAGACCTGGTTGGCCGAGGACCTCGATGGCGATGGTAAGGATGAACTGGTGGTGGCCTTTGGGCAGGGTAGAGGCTTTCCCAAGGCCTCTTTGGAGGTCGTGCTTTTTGAAGAGCAGCGTGGGCAGATCGTGAGCAAGAGGCTCACGTTACTCACCGGCGCTCGTAACCAGGCTACTGCTCTTGCCCCATGGAGGCGAGATGGCGATGGTTATGACCTCTACCTCGCGGCTTTTGAGAGTCGCTTTGTGGTGCGTGGTGGAGTGCTTTCGAGGGCCGGCGGGGAGCCCGATTGGTTGCCCGGACACAGCTTGAGAATGGGAATGGCCCGCGCGGTCGGCGATTTTGATGGGGATGGGCGCTCTGATGTGGCGGTAGGACGCCTCTACGGTGACCAGAAGGGCGAACATGGAGACCTTCGAGTATTGCTGGGGAACGGTACTACGGAGCAGATTCCGAGCCTGCGCGGGGTGCGGGCGGTAGGCGCCGGTGATCTGAATGGCGATGGGGTCAGTGAGTTGGTGTTTGGCGATGGCTGGCACATTAACTACGGCAAGCTCGCTCGCTATCGGCCCAGCATTGCCCGTCGCGGTGCGAGCGGCTGGAAGGTCCAGGTCCTTGAGGAGAGCGCTGCCCAGTACGCTGTGGAGCAGATTGAGGTGGTCGGCTCTAGGGTTGTAGCAGGGGGCAACCTGCAAGTGCGGGTCTACGATCCCCTGGACACGGCAGCTTCGGTCCTGTCAGGCCCCTTTGCGACCAGCATGCATGGGGCCTTTGCTGTGCTGCCTGATCGGGGCCTGGTAGTGGGTGGTCAGAAGCTGGCCGGGCCCTTTCCCATGGTTGCTCCCTGAGTTCAGCTCACATCGCGGGATCGGAACAGGAGCAGGCCCAGGCTGGTGAATAGCAGTGTCCAGATCAGGGTTCCCAATAGGGGTTGACCCAGCTGACTCCAGAGACTCGGGTCGTTCACCAGCTCGGCGGTCTGTACGGAGGCGGCCTCGATGGTCCAGCTCTCAGCCCAGGGTCCGTGGATCTTGAACAGCGCTCGGCCGCTGCCCCAGAGCGTCCAAGGCTGCACCATTTCGGCCAGCTCAGCACCACGCAGTTGGCTGTTGCTCCAGATACTTAAAATACCGTGGGCAAAGAAGTCGGCCAGCAGGATCAGCAGCGAGCTGAACAAGGTCAGTACCGGTGATCGACTCAGGTTTCCAAGCAGTGCGGTGATGCCCAGCGCGGGCAGCAAAACCAGGGTTCCGGCGAGCACGCCGCTGAGCAGGTGAATCAGCCGCATGGGCAGGGAAGGTAGGGCTGCCATCCATCCCACCAGAGGAATACTCTCCAGGGCTGAGAGGTCCCCGTTCAGGCCGAATAGTGCTGTGCCCAGGACCAGGGCAGTAAGCAAGGCCATTAGCAGGGAGGCAGCTGCGCAGCAGCTGCCAACGGTGAACTTGGCAGCAAAGACTCGCCAGCGGGCCACCGGTCGAGAGACGATCATTGCCATGGTTCCCAGCGAGAAGTCTTCTGCCCAGAGGATGGCAAACAGCAGCAGCATGGCGAAACCATGGATCGGTGCTGCGGCGAGCTGCAGGGCGACCTCGCCGGCAACCGTGAAATCCAGGAGGTCTCTGCTGGACTCCACCCCAGAGGCATCAAGGGCCTTTCCACCTAGCAGCTCAAGGGCTCGTATGCCGAGGCCTGCGGCGATTCCATGGGCGGCGCCGAACAGCAGCACTGCCGGCAGTAGACCTCGCCCACGTAGCTTGCGGAACTCGGCGCTGCACAGCAGGGAGAAGCTGGACCTGTCGCTCACTTGATCTGTGCTCCCTCGACTTGTGCGGTGATCCGCAAGAAGGCGGATTCCAGATCTTCGCCGTCCCGGAGCAGCTCGGCGGTCGGGCCCTCAGCAACCTTTCGCCCGTCCTGCAGGATTCCGATTCGGTTGCACAGCCGGTCCAGCTCTGAAAGCACATGGGAGGACACGAAAACGGTGAGCCCATTTTCGTCGCGCAGCCGCAGAATCAGCTCCCGCATCTCTCTGATGCCTTTTGGGTCCAGGCCGTTGCTGGGTTCGTCCAGTAGCAGCAGATCGGGAGCGTTGAGCAGAGCTTGGGCGATGCCGAGGCGTTGTCGCATACCAAGGGAGTAAGTGCTCACCCGGTCCAGGCAGCGTTCTCGTAGTCGCACGAGTTCAAGTAGCTCGTCCAGTCTTTGCTCCTCGCAGCCGCCAGAGTAGGCGGCGAAGATGCGCAGGTTCTCGCGTCCCGACAGATATGGGTAGAAGCGTGGTCCCTCTACGATGCCACCGATTCTGGCGCGGGCCTTGATTGGGTCTGCGGAGCCGAACACCAGGACCTCGCCAGCATCCCGTGCGATGAGCCCAAGAATCATTCTCATGGTGGTCGTCTTGCCGGCTCCGTTGGGGCCCAGGAAGCCGTAGATGTCGCCCTTGCCAACGGTAAGATTGAGACCTTCCACGACGACGTGCTCGCCATAGCAGCGACGAAGGTTGCGGGTCTCAAGAACCCAGGGCTGGCGGGGCTCAGTCACGCAGGTAGGGGTAACCGTCCGGCTTGACTGCCAGTACGTTGCAGGTGGAGCGGCGAACCACCATCTCAGCGGTAGAACCGACGAAGAAGTCTTTGATGCTGCTGCGGCCGTGGGTGCCCATAACGATCAGGTCGATGCTGGCGTCCTCGGCTGCGGCCAGGATCTGGGCAGCTGGGTCACCGGCGCCAACCCGTACGTGGATCTTGTCACGGTTCATTTCCGGCAGTCCAGTGTAGTCGGCCACCTCGGCGGCGACCTCCAGATAGGTCTCGAGACAACGCGCTTCGTCACTCTCAAGCTGATGGATTTCTTGATTTGCGGTCTCGTTCTTTTCCCAGGTCTTTGAGTCAGGTCGATTGTCTTCGACATAGAGCAGGTAGAGGTCCGAGTCGAATCGGAGTGCAAAGGTGATAGCGAGGCCCAGGGCCTTGCGTGCGCACTGGGAGTGGTCCGTTGGTACGAGAATGTGCTTGAAGGCGTACATAGCTGCTAGCGCTCCAGGGCATAAGGTTGAACAGCTCTAGTTAACATTGCCTGAACAGCTCTAGTTAACATTGCCTGGCTTGGGGGGGCTAGGGTCAGGAAGGGGAATCTGCTCCAGACGGGTCAATGCCACTCATCTCTAGGGTGGACTGAATCAGGACACGGTTGAGCGGACCTGCGTCGTGGGGTGCCCAGCGTAGATCACTGTGTTGCTCGATGCGCCAGCTGGTGTCTCTGGGATTGCCCCACAGGCGGGTGCTGGCTGCCTGTCCCTGAGTAGCAGCTGACACCAACTGGAGCGCAGCCTGTTCGTCTCCGGCGCCCTGACTCTGTTGACTCGGGCCTTGAATCCGCAGGTAGTGGCAGGGCACCTTGTCGATCCAGGTGATGGGCTCGCGGAGTGCCCAGAAAGCGTCTGGATCACGGGCCATTGCACTTCTGGCTGTCGATGGTAGCGGACCGCCGCGCAGCAGCTCGTGGCGGCTTGCTGGTCCTTCCCAGTCAATTAGAAAGCGGGTGCCAAGACGCCTGCCTTCGCGGGCCAGACAGGGGGCCGCCAGACACAGCCCGCTGGAAAAACTGATGACGCCCACCCGGTCCCCCTTCACCCGGCGCAGCGAATGGATGAAGTCGAGCACAGTGCGCAGGGAATCCTGCCCTTCCAGGCCTGCGAAGTCATCATGTCCCCAAGACGCACCTCGGCCGACCGGATCGAAGTGCAGACAGCGGATTCCCTGGGCAGCTAGCTCTTGGGCATTGAGGAGGTAAGGGCGTGAGCAGAACACCTCGCCGCCGATACCTCGGGCCGGAACCAGCACTACCGCTGGCCTGGGGAGAACATCGCTCGGTTCATGCAAGTGGGCAGCGATCCGGTACCCCGAGGTGTTGGTGAGCCAGAATGACTGCTCCCGTAGTCGGTTGCCCCTGAGCCGTGACAGCAGTCGCCGCCCTCGCCGCCCTGGCAGGGAGCGAACTACGCTGAGGCCGGCCGCTAATCGGCGCGGTCCGAGCCTGCTGATCACCGAGATGTCGCCGGCTCCAGTGCGGCCGGTAGCTTCTCATAGATCCCTTCGAAGCCGCCGTTCGACAGGATCAGGACGATGTCCCCGCTGCGGGTCTCGGCGCTGAGTCTGGCGACAATTTCTTCGACGCTGCTACAGAGGCTCGCATGTACTCCCTGCTGCTGTACGTCAAGCACCAGGCGGTCCGGGTCAAAGCGTTCCTCTGCAGCGATTGCCTCGGCGCGATGCACTGGGGCCACCAGCAGGTGCTGCGTGTCATTAAAGGCGCGACCGTATTCGGTCTGAAAGAAACTACGCCGGGTGGTGTTGGTTCGGGGTTCGAACACCGTCCACAGTCGCCGGTTCGCACCAAAGCGTAGCCGAGTCGCAGCAATGGTCGCTTTTACCGCGGTTGGATGGTGGGCAAAGTCATCAATCAGGGTAATGCCTCTTGGCTCAGCAAAAACGGTCTGCCTTCGGCGCACTCCCTGATAGGAACTCAGAGCCGCGGCGATGTCTTTTACTGCGTGCCCCTGGTGGCAGAGCAGGGCGATGACTGCGCAGAGATTAGCGAGGTTGTGCTCCCCGACCAGGCAGGCGCGGAAGGTCCCGAGAGCCTGGTTGGCTTTGCGAACCTCGAAGCTCATGCCGGCAGGGTCGGCACTGATCACCCGAGCTGACCACAGCGCTCCTGCTGCATCTCTGGTGCTGTAGTACTCGACCTGGCCACCGCAGCGGTCAGCGATCTCGGCGACATGGCTGCCGTCTGCACAGGCCAGCAGGATGCCGTCGCTTGGGATCAGATCAACAAAGGAGTTGAAGGCCTCCTTTACGTGATCGAGATCGCGGTAAATATCGGCGTGGTCGAACTCAACTGAGGTGAGAATGGCACTCTGGGGTCGGTAGTGAACGAACTTCGGTACCTTGTCGAAGTAGGCGGTGTCGTATTCATCACCTTCGACGACGAAGGGACCTCCCTCGCGCCCAACCCGATAGTTCTTACCGAAGTTCTCAAGCACCCCGCCGACCAGGAAGCCCGGGTCAGTGCCCAGTTCATAGTAGAGGTGAGCGAGCAGTGAGCAGGTCGTTGTCTTGCCATGCGTTCCGGCGACTACGACCGGATGACGATGCTTAAGGAATAGCTCTCCTAAAGTCTCCGGAAACGACGCATAGCAGAGGTCTTGCGCGCGGACTTCCGCTGCCTCCAAGTTGTCCCGGCGAATGACGTTGCCGACCACCACCAGATCGGGGTGTGGCGCCAGATTTTGGGGGCGATAGCCCTCCATGAGCTCGATGCCTTCTTTCTCGAGCTGGGTGGACATGGGCGGATAGACTCCCGCGTCGGAGCCACGCACGTTGTAGCCCGCTTCTTTAAGTAATCCGGCAAAGGCACCCATGCCGGTGCCGCACACGCCCATTAAGTGGATGTTTTTTACGGAGACAGGGATTTCTCTGGGCATCGTGCTCGGCTCGGTTGGGATCGTTGCGAGTGAGGACCAATCAGTCAGGCGCAAACAGCAACTCTTAGTGGCTCCATCCGGCTGCGCAGGCTAGGGGACTACGAAGTCGCTGGCGTCACGGGGAGTGATCTTGTATTCGCCCCAGCTGTAGTCGAGAACTCCAGTAATGGAAGCGAAGCTGGTGCCGATGCTTGGTCCGTCAGGGTCGTTGTAGGTAAACAGCTTGTCATCGACTCGAACGCCTCCGGTTACGGTCCACGCGCCATAGTTGTCGGGAGCCACGGTTACGGTGACGTTCTCTACGGTGACCAGCACCCCTTCCCAGCGTTCGATATCGGCAGTCGTGAACACCGCGACATCGAGCACCTGGCCAACAATGGTGGCAGGTGTCGCGCTGCTGCCCTCAATGTAGGCGTTGACTGTGGGACCAGGCTCGGCTGAGTCGTCATCATCTCCAGCGCCGGGCAAGTAGGCCCCTACGTTGATCTCGGTGACCGTGTCCGCCCAATCACCGCTTGAACCAGCGTACTCTTCGGTCATCCCACCGACGTTCACCATCTGTCCGGTGGTGAAGGTGCCAGCATCGGCTCCGGTATAGACCCAAACCCCGCTGTAGGCTCCAGACAGGGGCTCCTGAACGAACACTCCATACTGGTGGACCCCAGTAATTACGACATTTTGAACGTCAACGAACACGCCTTCTGCGGTAGCCCCGGTTTGAATCTCGTAAATCAGGTCGTCAGCCGCGCCATCGCCATCATCGGAGGGGATGGGTTGGGTACTGTCGTCGTCGTCGCCCGCAGCGGAGTCGTCGTCATCGCCGCTGGTGTCGTCGTCATCGCCGCTGGTGTCGTCGTCATCCATGGCGGTGGAGTCATCATCGTCGCCACTAGGTCGGGTACAGGCCACCACCACCAGCGAACTTATGAGGAATAGCAGGAAGGGGAGGGGGAACTTTTTAATGCGCATGGCCGGAGACTAGCCCAGCCGTCTGCTGCGCGCCACAGCACCGGATCTTATCGAAGCCGCACGCAGCGATTTAGCTGAGGCCGGCTGGCCCTGACTCGCTGTGGTCTGGTCTCGATTGCGGTCGATAATAGCCACCCTCACACAGGCAGAATCGACCCGAAAAAACCGGAAGACACGTAATATATATTGTTAAGTATTATCACCTAATAACATGTATTTAAAGAATAATTTTATTATATAGCTTTTCTAAATTCCGTATCTCGCTAGCGCCCATAGGATCTTGGCGCCGGCCCTGGCCGCGCCCTGGAAACTGCCTGAAATCTTGCTCTGCCCGACCCTGTTCCGATACGAAACGGGCAGCTCCTGGACCCGCAGTTTCTGTCGCGCGGCTTTGCAGGCCATTTCAATGTTCCAGCCCCAGGTTCGGTCTTGCATCTTCAGAGCCATCAGCGCCTGCCATGAGATTGCCCGCATTGGTCCCATGTCGGTCAACTCCAGCCCAAAACGATGGCGTAGGGCGAAGGTCTGCAGTCGGTTGCCCCAGATCTGAACCTCGGTCATGGACCCGGGCTCTGCGCCGCCTTGGGTTCGGCTTGAGAGTACGAGATCTGCTTCTCCGCGCCGGATCCGCGCGATGAAGTCCGGTAGGACAGCGCTGTCGTCGCTGTAATCAGCGTCAAGAATGACCAGCACTTCAGGCGGTTCGGCGCGCTCCTGCAGGTAGCGGATTCCGCGCAGGCAGGCAGCCCCATAGCCGCGTGCAGGCTCGGTAACGAGCACCACGCCCCGGCTGCTCGCAACGTCCGGAGTCTTGTCAGTGCTGCCGTTGTCAACGACGATGATTTCTGCTTCAAGATGGGCTGCCAGGTCGTCGAGCACCAGCGGTAGGGCGCGCTCTTCATTGAGTGCAGGGATGATGACTGCGACGCGCATGGTCTGGAAAGATAGCGGTCCGCGCTGCTGCTGCAAGGGTTACCTTGAACGAGGCTGCGTGTTGGACTAGGAATGATGGGCGTAAGGCAAGGGGACGCAATGATTGAGAGCTTGCAGATTCATCCGCGGTCATGGCTGGCCTTCAGTTTGTTGGCTCTGGCCCTGCTTTGTGGGTCGCCAGCTCATGCAATCGATGCCGAGAAGCCCTTTGCAGTTGTTGCCTTAGATGGCCCGTTGGTTGTCGAGCAGGGTGGTGAAGGAGATCTGAAGCTTCGCTATCAGGTCTTTAAAGATCACTTTATCTACCGTGACATGTCGTCGGTGCGGGTGGTCGATGCCGCTGGTTTGGAGGTCTCTGAGGCAACTTTCCCTAAGGGTGACAGGAAGTTCGACCGGATCAGTGACAAAGAGCGTGAGATCTACGCGACGTCTTTCGACGTATTACTTCAGCTTCGCTCCCCCCGAGCTCTTCAGCCGGGTGTCCATCAGTTGCGCCTGGAGGCTCGCTGGCAGGGCTGCAACGCGCCCAAGAATTATTGCTTGTTCCCGGCTCGACAGGAGCTCATCATTCCCATCCGGGTGGCTCCTGCTCAGACAGCGCCGCGTGGCGGTCCTCCGGCCCTCACGACCCCGCCTGTTCCAGCAGTTTCTTTCGCCGATCTTGAGTCAGCCTCCACCTATCAGGAGATCGATGATGAGGGTAAAGAGCATCCGGTAAAGGCCCGCCTGTTTGCGGAACAGGGCAGTTTCGACCCGGGCAGTAGCTTCAGGCTTGCCGTTCACCTGGAGCAGAAGGAAGGTTGGCACACCTATTGGAAGTCGCCCGGCGACATCGGCCTGCCAACTCGAATTGACTGGTCGTTGCCAGCAGGTTGGACCGCTGAAGCTTTTGAGTTTCCGGTACCGCTGCGCTTCGATCAGGAGGGGATCGTCTCCTACGGTTACGACGATCAGGTGATGTTCTTCTCGGAAGTCAGTATTCCTCCAGATCAGGAGCCTGGTTTAGTTGAGCTTTCAGCTGAAGTTAACTGGTTAGTATGTGAAACAAGTTGCATACCTGGAAAGGCACATTTAAAGCATAGAATTAATGTTGTTTCCGACCCGCCGGGCCAGCCATTGCCCGGGCCCCGATCGCCTCTCTTTCAGCACTTCAGCAAGCAGCATCCGGTTGCCGCTTTGGACGTCTCGAAGCTCGCCTTTGAGGCGCTTCTTTCGGTCTCAGCGGTGCGCCCAGAGCAGCCCTTTCAGGCCGCAGTTCGGGTGGTTCCTGCCGCAGGTGTGCAGCTAGAAGCGCCGCAGTCGGTTGCTACCTGGCCAGCTTTTACGCCCATCTCAAGCTTAAATGGTTTTGTTTCTGAGTATTCGTTAACTAACCAGGATGACGGATCTTTATTGGTGAAGATGGAGGCGGAGGCCTTTCCCCTTGAGGAGGGCGAAGAGCTCCCCGCAGGACAGCTGCTCGGTGGTCTCTTCCAACTTCTGGTTGATGGCGAGTGGGTTCGAACTGAGGTCACCGTTCCAGTGCCCTGGGCCAGGCAAGGTGAACAGGTTGCGCGTTCTGATTCGGGGCTTTTTGCCGCTAAGGGGAGTGAGCAGGAGAGCGCCGATGAGGTGGTTGCTGCTGGGGTGAGTGGTGACGCGCCGCAGAGCCCGGGCGGTCATGACGGTTCGGCGCCCATATCAGCAGCGGTTCCCACGCCGACGCCCGCTGAAGGGGGGCTGTTGTGGATGCTGCTGCTTGCCTTTGTGGGCGGGATGTTGCTCAACATCATGCCCTGTGTCCTGCCCGTGTTGACCATGAAGCTGTACTCCCTGGTAGAGCAGCGGGACATCTCGGCGAGTGAACGCAGGACAGCTGGGATTTCCTATAGCGCTGGGATTGTCGCTTCCTTCCTGTTGCTTGCGTTGGCGGTGGTGGTCCTGCGAGTCTCCTTCGATCAGCAGGTGCTGTGGGGCTTTCAATTTCAGTATCCAGCCTACGTGGCCGGCCTTGCCGCCATTGTCTGGCTGTTTGGGCTCTCGTTGTTTGGTGTCTTTGAGGTTCCCGCTCTGGGGGCTAATCGGGCCGCAGAGGCTTCGGCGCAGGAGGGCGCGAGCGGCTATTTCCTTACTGGGGTCTTCGCTACCCTGCTGGCGACTCCATGCAGCGCTCCCTTCCTCGGGACGGGTATGGGCTTTGCTTTCTCCCTACCCACCGCTGGAGTGGTCCTGTTCTTCGCGGTTGCCGGATTGGGGCTGGCGGCGCCCTTCCTCGCGATTGCCATGGTGCCTGCTCTGTATCGTTTCTTGCCCCGTCCCGGCGCATGGATGGATGCCTTCAAGCAGTTGATGGGGTTCACTCTGGTTGCTACCACCTTGTGGCTGGTCGATGTGTTGATGGCCCAGATCGGATCGGAACGAGGCATTGGGTTTCTTGCAGTTCTCCTGGTGCTGTCCATGAGCGCCTGGGTCTTTGGTCGTTGGGGTGCGCCGACCCGTAGCATCCAGAGTCAGCTGCTGGCCCTGGCCGCCGCTTTGCTCATCGCCGCTGTCGGTGCCTGGGCCTTTCTTGATCTGGAGATGGCTGAAGAGCCGGGCGTTCAGGGCGCTGAAGTGGCAGTGGATGACCTCGACTTCAGCGAGGCGATCCCCTGGTTGCCCTTTGCCGAGCAGCGCCTTGATGAACTGGCTGGACGTACGGTCTTTGTGGATTTCACCGCCGATTGGTGCCTCACCTGCAAGGTTAACGAGCGCAGCATCCTCGAGACTGCGCGGGTGCGCTCAGCTATGGACGAGCTGGGAGTCGTGCCCATGAAGGCCGATTGGACCCGCAAGGATCCAGTGATTACTCGCTGGCTGAAGCGCTATGGCAAAGCGGGAGTTCCTTTTTACCTGGTCATTCCAGCTGACCGCGCTCAGCAGACCATCCCCCTGCCAGAGGTGATCACGGCCGATGGGGTCATTGAGGCTCTTCGTCGCGGATGAGTGCGGGGCCCTGTTTGGCTGGGCCAGGACTGATGATGCGACCTCCCAAGCTTTGAGCGTGGTAGATTTGCGGGGGTTCTGGAGGCTCTGTATGCGCTCGAATCGCTCCCTGTTGTTTTGCTTTGGCTGCATTCTGATCCTGATCTCTGGCTGCAGCAGCGGGGTCTTTGTCAGCTGTCCGGAGGGTGCAGAGAAGACCCGTGGCGCTGCTGGGGGCTATGCCTGTAAGCGCGCTGACGGCACTGCTCACGGACCTTTTCGCAAGCTCCATCCTGACGGTGCGGTTGCCGAGATTGGCAACTTTGAGGATGGGCTCGAACAGGGAGTCTTTGAGTCCTGGTTTGCTGATGGTAGCGCCCGCTCCCGGGCCGAGTATCGCAACGGCGAGCTATGGAGCACCCTTACGGCTTGGCACAACAACGGTGATGTTGCTGTGGAGCAGGGCTTTGAGGAGGGCGTTCCGGTTGGGGTTCATCGCTGGATCGATGACGAGGGCCTGCCGAGCCAGGAGATTGAGTACATCGCCGGGCTCAGGGCGCGCGAGAGCCGCTTTGGTCGCCTTGGCAAGAAGATCTTTGAGGCACGTTGGGACGGGGAGGTCCCGTTGCTCGAAGAACGGTGGAACCTTGACGGGGTGAAGCTCCTGGAGGCTCGAGAGCTACAGGGAGAAAACGGCAGTCTCAAGCGGTGGAACGATCAAGGGGAGATGATGTCCTTGGCCAGCTATGCCGGTGGTTATCCGATCGCAGAGTCAGTTTTTCACGGCAATGGTGCGGTTCGTGAGAAACGTAAATATGGCGAATTGGGCCGGATCCTCAGCTATGAGGTCTTTGACCGTAATGGCGCGCAGACTCGACGGCTTAACTATGATCCACAGGTTGCGGCCACCGTCTGGCCAGCCACGACGGTGGGGAGCCCGGGGATTGAACTGCTGTTTGGGGAGCGGTTGCAGGTGGCTTCAGTGGTGCATGGTGGGCCGGGAGCGACAGCGGGGCTGCGGCCTGGCGATGAGCTGGTTTCCATCGGCGAATGGCAACTCCCCGATGGGCCCGATCAGGAGCTTGTCTATGGAGCCTTGCAGGGCGAGGTTGGGACCGCAGTCGTGCTGGTCGTTCGGACCTCGACTGGCGAACTAAAACAGGTTGAGGTGAGTCGTGAGCACCGTGATCTCCTTGACCCTCGCCGGTTGATCAGTCAGCGCTGGTCGGTGGCCGGAACCCTGGTGGAGAGGCTCTCCTACAAAGGCGGTTTTCTGGTCGAGGAGCGGCGTTGGTTTGAGTCGGGAAATAAGCGTAAATCAGCGGACTACGATGCCGCAGGGAGGCTGGTCTGGCAGCGCAGTTGGTATGAGATCGGTCAGCTCAGCGAGGAGATCGCACCGCTTCAGGGAGAGACCCATCTGCTATGGCAGAGCTGGGATGAGAAGGGCGCTCGCACCGGTCGTGGCACCTACCTCTGGGGAACCAGCACGCGGGTAGGAAGTCTGCTGAAGGATGGCGAGTTTTCCTATTGGCAGGAGGGCGGTGTGCCCAAGAGCACGGTGCAGTGGAAGCAGGGGCTAAAGGAAGGTCCCTACGCCAGCTACCACTTGTCTGGAGAGCCGCGCGAGGAAGGCAGCTTCAAGAGTGATCTGCGGGAAGGGCGCTGGACGACCTACCGAGAACCCGAGCAGCGCGATGCCGGGATTCCCTTCAGCACCCTTGAAAGCAAGCAGATGTATGCAGCGGGGCAGAAGCACGGCAGTTTTGAGCGCTACGACGCCCAGTGTGGCTGGTGGGTCGAGAAGGGTAGCTATAAAGAGGGGCGCAAGCACGGTGAGTGGTCCAGTCGTCCAGGCCCGCGCTATTACTCCTGCGATCCGTCGGGGATGGCGAGTCGCGGTAGCTGGACCTCTCGCAATCGCGCTCAGGTCTGCAGTAAGGGGACCTATCGGGACGGCCTCAAGTACGGAGTGTGGAAGGAACGGCGAGACTGCTGGTGCGAAGCGGGGGAGGCGAGTAACTGCGAGGTGATTGTCCGCAACTACGGCAATGAAGAAATGCTGGTCTCTGAAGAGATCAGTAACAGCTTCGACTAGCGGGTCCTGGCGGCTCGGGGACTCTGTCTCAGTTTAGTCCGGACAGCCGTCCCGATCCCGGCGACGATTATAGGTTTCTGGTTTCATGGGACAGCGGTCGTCTTTGTCGAGGATGCCGTCTTTGTCGTTATCGTCATCGGGGCATCCTCCGAGGTCCTCGAATCCGTCGTAGTCTTCAGCGTCAAAGGGGCAGGCGTCCAGGTGATCGGCGATGCGGTCCTGGTCGTTGTCCCAGTCCGGACAGCCATCGCCATCATTGTAGCCGTCAATGTCTTCTTTCTCCGCTGGGCACCGGTCATAGACATCCGGGATCATATCCTGGTCGTTGTCCAATTCCGGGCACCCGTCGTCATCCTGGAAGGAGTCGAGGTCTTCTCTCTGGCCGGGGCACTGGTCAAAGCGGTCGGGCACCTGGTCGCCGTCGAGGTCATCCTTAAGGGCCTCAGCCCGGCTCATCTTGAGCCGTGGTTTACTGGCGCTTGCGCCGCCCAAGCTCGCGCAGGCGAGCATGAGAGGGCTGTTAAGGGCCAGCACCATGCCCAGGCCAAAGGCCAACTGCCAGTGGCTGCTTCTCGACGCGGTCACGGTGATGTCCTGGGCCGAATCAGGGGGCCGAGAAACGCTCGAACTCGATGTCTGTACTGGTGTGGTTGAAGGCCGCCCAGTTGAGCTGGCCGTTGCTGCCCACGATGAGCGTGTTGTGGAACCCGTGGGCCCCTTCACTGCGGTGTACGCTGTGGGTCCAGCCAGCGCCGCTGTTGGTAGCTAGCAGTGCGTCGTTGTTGACACCATCGTGGTACATGATCAGCGGGTTGGACCCAGACCATGCGGTTGCTGAGTCGGCGCCGATAAATTCGCCGGCATGTACGGAGGTGGCGTCCAGCTCGGAGCCGGTCCAGCGCCCAAACATCAGCCCACCGGCCCCCTCGCTCTGGTCCTGAAAGGAGACATAGAGACTGCCGCCCTGTTGGCTGATGTCGGGCCACAGGCCGGTTGGGCCGGTCTCGCTTGCGAACCAGCTCTGCAGAACCCAGCTCCCAGGGGTCCCGCTCGCGACCTTCAGTTCACCCGCTGCAGCGTCGTGGTAGGCGATGTAGACGGTTCCATTCTCGCCAACCAATAGGTCTGCGTATTTGCCGCAGCCTGAAGTGGTGCTGCCATCGCCTTCATCCACGACCTCCAGCTCCCAGCTGCCCTCACTGCGGTGGGCTACCTTAAGTGTCTGGGCGCCGTAGTCGTAGTAGGCAATAATCGGTTCGCCCTGGCGCAGGCCGATGCTGGCGAACTGACCGACATTTCCGGTTTCGACGGTGGTGAATTCCCAGCCTTCGCCGGAGTTGGTGCCATAGCGCAGTCTCCCACCTTCTTGGTCCCAGTGGGCGACGTGCGGCACGTCTCCAGCATCAAGAGCGATGGAGGCGTAATAGCCCCCGTCAAAGTTGCCGATCAGCAGCCCACCTTGTACTTCGCCTTCACCGTCTATGGTCTGGTGGCTGAACTGAATTGGTTCACCGCTGCCCTGGGCTATGGCCAGTGCGGTGGTGTCGCGGTCCTGGTAGGCGAGCCATGGGTTGCCCGCGCTGTCCAGTGCCATGTCAACGTAGAAGCCCCGGTTGTAGCTAGGTGCAGGGGTTGGATCCGGGGGCGGCTCGGCGACGGTCTGGTCGCTACAGTTGCAGCCGCTGCTGAACAGCAACAGCGTCAGGCTTAGGCAGTGCCGAAGGGCGCCGCAGGAAGTGTCTTTGAGTCGCTTCATCGGCTCTTCTCCGAAGGTTGAAACCGCTGCACTGAGAGCTAGCACCCTGCTGAAACGGGGTCAAGGCGCAAGCCCTGCCCGAGCCCCCTTCACCCCCTTGCAATCTGCTTCCAAGTGGGCGAGGCTTGCCGGCCAGAAGTGTGGAACCAGGCTCCCGTAGCTCAGCAGGATAGAGCATTCGCCTCCTAAGCGAAGGGCCGCAGGTTCGAATCCTGCCGGGAGCGCCACTACATCTTAACCGGGGGTTGGAACAGTGACCCAGAACCGCACGCTTATTCGCCCACGGGCTCTGCAAGACGGTGATGTCATTCGAGTGGTGGCTCCTGCCTCGCCCTTTAAAAGCGAAGACCTCGCTGCGGGGGTGAGGGTTCTTGAGTCGTGGGGCTATCGAGTTCGGGTCCCCGATGACATTTTCAGTTCCTGGCACTACCTGGCGGGTTCGCCCCGGCGTCGCGCGGACGAACTGCATGCAGCTTTCCTTGACGCTGAGGCGGCGGCCATTTTGCCGGTGCGGGGCGGCTATGGGCTGACTACTTTGCTGCCCCTGCTGGATGCTGAGCTGGTGCGGGCCCATCCAAAGGTCGTTGTTGGCTGCTCGGACCTGACAGTGCTGCTGCAGTGGTTGTACAGCGAAGTGGGGATGGCCAGCTTTCACGGTCCTATGGTTGGAGCCTTGGGGAAGGGGAGCGATGAGGCGGGCGCTCAGCGCCTTCGTGAGCTGCTTCGCAGTGACCAAAAGCCAAGCTCCATGAGGAGCGCCCTCGACGATGCTCACGGTTGGTGCCTGTCCCCGGGGGTTGCGAGCGGAAGGGTCTTGGGAGGATCCTTGTCCTTACTGGCCGCGCTGTGCGGCACTCCGCTACAACCCGATACGCGAGGAGCAGTGCTGTTTTTGGAAGATGTAGGCGAGCGCCCCTATCGGATAGATCGTCTCCTTACCCAGCTCCACCAGAGCGGTTTGTTTGCCGGGGTCGAGGGGGTCGTGCTCGGTGATTTTGTCGGCTGTGATGAGCCGGCTGGCGAGCCCAGCTGGCGAGACGCTGCAGATCGGGTGTTTCGTAACCTGCCCATTCCGGTAGTCGCCGGCCTGTCATTTGGGCACGGCGAGCCGAATCTTGCGTTTCCGGTGGGAACGCGGGTCCGCATGGACGCTGGCCAGGGGCTGGTTGAGTTTCGCGAGGCACCGCTTGTCCGCTAGCTATGCTGCGGTCGAGGCCCTGCTCCAGCGCGGCGCTAAGGAGGGGGTGTTTTCTGGTGCGGTACTGCGGGTTGAGGGGCTCCGGGGTACGGGAGCCTTGCTTGAGCTCGCCGTGGGTCGCGTCAGTAGCCTGCCTTCAGGACCAGCTATGCAGCCCAGCACTCTGTTTGACATAGCCTCGCTGACCAAGCTGTTCTCGGCGACCCTGAGTTTGCGCCTGGTCGCTGCAGAGGTCTTGGAGCTTGATGTGGACGTCTCGCATGTGCTGGCCCCCCAAGGGCAGCAGTTGCGCGGTGTGACTCTGCGCAATCTCCTTGAGCATCGCAGTGGTCTACCTGCCTGGAGACCTTACTTTGAGTCTTCCGTTCCGGTGCGGGAGGCGGCGCTGCTGGAGCCTCTTGAAGCGCCCCCGGGCAGTCGACATTGCTATTCGGATGTGGGCTTTCTGGTCTTGATGGAGCTGTTGGAGCGCGCCAGTGGGCGGTCGTTTCGCGAGCTGATGGAACAAGAAGTACTGGTCCCTCTCGGCCTTGTCGAGGTGGGCTATCGCCCGGTGAACGGAGGTGAATCAGCTGCCTTGCAGCGGATTGCTACGGGTCGCTTTGCCGCTACCGAACAATGTCCTTATCGCGGGCTCCTATGCGGCGAAGTTCATGATGACAATACCTGGGCAATGGGTGGAGTTGCCGCGCACGCGGGACTGTTTGCCAGTGCCGAGCAGGTTGCTGCTTTTGCACGCGCCTGGTGGCAGGCTCCTGAGTTGTCCTTTCTTCCCGCTGAGCTCCGAGACCAGGCCTGGTCTGGATCTGCCGCTGGTGGGCATATCTTGGGTTGGGACACGGTCAGCAGTGGGACCTCTTCAGCCGGCCAGCAGTTGTCGCGGCGGAGTCATGGTCACCTGGGCTTTACCGGGACCTCGCTGTGGGTAGATCCGGAGCGTGCCATTGCGGTGGTTTTGCTCAGTAACAGGGTGCACCCGGAGCGCGGCAATGGCGCGGCGATTCGTCGCTTTCGGCCCCAGTTGCATGATGCGGTGGCAGAATTTGTCGACCGGATGCAATAATCGCGGCCTCACTGCTAGAAGAGGGTGTGAGGTAATTGGAGAAGAGGTGCGCGATGTCTGAGCAGAGTGATCAGGGGAGCGGAGGAGCCTGGTTCCATCGAGAGCGGGGCGGGCCGGTGCCCCAGACCGAACGCGAAAGCTCTGAAGCGGTGTCAGGTCTTTGGCACAAGTGTGACGGCTGCGCCGAATACCTGCGGACCGAAGAGCTGGTCCGGGCCGGGATGGTCTGTGCAAGTTGTGGTCATCATCATCGGATTGGTGGTGAGGAGCGCTTGATGTTGTTGGTTGATGAGGGCAGCTTCGAGGAGCTTGACCTTGAGTTGACCTCAGAAGACCCGCTGGGCTTTGTCGACAGCAAGTCCTACGCGGATCGGCTCAAGGCCTCGGTGGCCAAGACCTCTCGTAAGTCGGCCTTTATGTATGGCCGTGCCCGGCTTGGTGGGCGACCCATCGCCATTGGAACCTTTTTATTCTCCTTTATGGGTGGATCCATGGGTTCGGTGGTTGGCGAGAAAGTGACGCGGCTGTTTGAGCTGGCTCTGGCGGAAAAGATACCCGTGATCTGCATTAACTCATCGGGCGGCGCGCGCATGCAGGAGGGCGTTTTGTCGCTCATGCAGATGGCGCGAAGCACAGCGGTGCTGGGGCGTCTTCGAGACGAGGGTGTCCCCTATATATCGCTCTTAACTCATCCCACCACCGGCGGTGTAGCGGCCTCCTTCGCGATGCTGGGTGATGTGATCCTGGCTGAGCCCAAGGCGCTCATCGGTTTTGCTGGCCCTCGGGTCATTGAGCAGACCATTCGTGAGGTGCTGCCAGAGGGCTTTCAGCGCAGCGAGTTTTTGCTTGATCATGGCATGGTCGATCAGGTTGTCGACCGCAGGGAACTGCGTCAGCGAATCACTGACATCCTTTCCTTGCTGTATCCCTAGTCAGTAGACGAAACGTTGGTGTCTCAGCTTGGCGGCCGGGAACCGTTCTTCGTAGGGCCTGCTCTCAGCTCGTGGCTCGAGCAGGTGCAGTCTCGCGGGGTGAAGCTGGGCTTGGGCAACATCCGCCGCGCCCTTGCCCTGGCCGCTGACCCGCAGGCCTCCTTCCCCAGCGTTCTGGTGGGTGGCACTAACGGCAAGGGCTCAACAGTGGCCTTTGTTCGCTCGCTGCTGTCCAGCGGTGGTTGGCGGGTTGGCGCTACCACCTCACCGCATCTGGTCAGCTATCGAGAACGGTTTTCCGTAGCGGGAGAATTGATCAGCCCAGAGGCACTGGACCGCCTGGCGCTTTCCTTGCGCCCTCTCATCGAGGAGGACCCGGAGCTTGGATCTTTTACGTTTTTCGAGCTCGGGGTGCTGCTCGCCATGTCTTGGTTTCGGGAGCAGCGGGTTGATGCTGCAGTGGTTGAAGTGGGAATGGGTGGTGAATTTGACGCGACCAGAGCCTGCGACCCGAAGGTTACAGCGGTGGTCTCTGTGGACTTGGACCATCAGAAGTTTCTCGGTAGTGATTTGGCTGATATTGCCGCGACTAAAGCTCGGATTGCGGTAGCGGGTCGGCCCATGGTGCTCGGTGAGTCTCGTGAGGATCGGCTCACGGTGCTGCGCAGGGAGGCGGAGCTGGCTGGGGCTTCTGTCTCAGTCATTGGACAGGACTTTCAATGGAGCATGGCCCGTGGTGAGTTTTGTTACCGCAGTCAGCGGCTGCAGTTGCGGGGGGGGCTTGGCCTGGCAGGGTGGCACCAGGGACAGAATGCGGCCTGTGCGCTGGCGATTGTTGAGGAACTCTGCGCGGTCACCGGTCGCTCGCTGCCGCAATCAGAGCAGCTGGTGCGAGGCCTCGCCGGTGCGAGCCTGGCTGGACGGCTTGAAGAACTCGTACTTTCGGCAGGTGGCCGGGTGCTGCTTGATGGTGCCCACAATCCGGCGGGGGCTGCCACCCTCGCAGCCACACTGGCAGCCCGCCCGAGACCGCAGCGTAGGATCTGGCTGTTCGCGTCGATGGCGGATAAGGAGCAAGTTGGGGTCGCCGCAGCGCTGTTGCCTCATGTTGATCAAGTGGTGTGTACGGCAGGTACCAGTAGCGATCGGTTTGCTGCACCTGAAATATTGGCCAGGGCTCTGCGAGATGTGCAGGGCGGGCTTGCCATCGAGCACCAACCGACTGTCTCGATCGCGCTCGAGCGGCTGCTCAGTGAGCTGGGACCCGAAGATGAGTTGCTGGTTGCTGGTTCCCTGTATCTGGTCGGCGATGTCCGTCGCCAGCTTGGTTTGGGGCTGTCTTGAGGCTGCTGGCGCGCGCCGGTCTTAGAGAATCTGCCAGGCGCGCTCGTCACCCCGGCTGCAAGGTGTGGCGGGGCGGGTGCCTGTGACGTCTTCCCCACTCATCATGCGGAGTTGGACTTCCTCATCTGCGGGACAGTCGGAGTAGCGAGCAACAATGCGCAGCGCCAGGTCCAGGTCGTCGCTCTCGGGGCGGCCAAGGTACAGAGCCAGCGGGCCTGGGTGCCCGTTTACTGCCAGGAACAGGCCCAGGTGCCAGTAGCTGCGGAGTAGCTCGTTTTCCTCCTGATTACGGCCTACGATCAGCTTGTTGCCGTCGGGTAGCCTGAAGTGGCGCCCGACCTTGAGGACGAGCACGTCATCGAAATCCAAATCCTTCTCGCCCAGGTGGACAATGGTGTCTTTTAAGCGGCGCCCATAGTTGCCGTCGGTGAGGAAGCAGCAGCCCCCGGCAGGCTGAGGATAGTCGAGGACGCCGAAGGCTTCGGCCAGTCGGATCTGCTCCTTGCGGCCGCGGCCATTGATGCCCAGCAGACTGTCTCGGTCGACCCAGCCCTTTTGTTCCGGAATGCTTTCTTCCAGGGCGACCTGACAGAGAGGTCGAACGACCATGCCCTCGAGGCCGCTTTCCCTCTCGATAATCTTCATCTGTCTTTTCATCTGCGTCATGGGGCGCTGTCCGAGGACTTCGCCGGTCGCAATGAAGTGGGCGTCATATTCTTCGAGCAGTTCGCGGCTGGCATGGCTCAGCATATGGATGCGGCAGTCGATGCACGGATTCACCGCGCTGCCCCAGCCGTGTCTGGGCTCCGTGAGGACCTTGAGGTAGCCTTCTCGAACGTCAACTACCTCGACCGGTATCTGTAGTCCTGCGGCGCCCACGATGGCCTCATTCTGATATCGGCTGCCATCGCGGCGCTCGTGGCCCATCTTGCGCTTGTGGTCGGTGAGGCAGAAGCCGGTGAAGCAGTTGATGGCTACTACATCGATTCCCTGCAATCGCAGCAGGATGCCGGCAAGGGTGCTGTCGAGGCCGCCCGAGTACATGAGCAGGCAGCGGACCTGGCGCCCGTTTTCGTCGAGGCGCGGGGTGATGCCACGCTCCAGGTGTTCGCGGAGTCGTTCGTCAATTCGTACGGTGTTGCTCATTTACAGCCCAGGTATCACCGCTGATGCTGTGAGGTCAACTTAAGTTTGTGGCCGCAGTTGCTAAGAAACCTTATTGACAGTGCTGTGTTAGCGGGCGGAATGCTTCACAATCGAGTTTGAGCTATGGAAATGAAACAGCTGCTGTCGGAGTGGGACGAGGAGGTGCGGCGCGATCCTGCGCTCGATGGTCCTGGTTGCGCGGCGCTTGAGTCCTGGCAGCTCAAGCATGGCGCCAGTTTTGCTGATCGGCCGCTATGCAAGGTGTTGCGGCCCGCTTTTGTGTCGCGGCCCGAACTCGAGCGACTCAAGCGGGTCTGTGGTCAGGTTGCGACTGCGATCCGTAAGGTTCGTGCCTGGCTGCTCTCTGCCGAAGACGCTGCTCAGGTTCTGGACCTGCCGCCCGAGACCATGGCCCTGGTACGGATTGATCCTGGCTTTGATCGGCTTGGGATTACAACTCGCCTTGATGCCTTTGCCACATCCTCAGCGTTTAGCTTTGTTGAGCTTAACGCTGAGGCGCCCGCTGGGATCGCATACCACGATGTCCTGGCACGCATGTTTGATGGCTTTGCCGCTATGAAGACCCTACGGCAGCGTGCCGAAGTCTGGCCGTTGCGGGTCACAGGAGTGCTGCTTAGAGCATTGCTTACGACCTACAATGAGTGGGGCAGGGGCGCTGGTAAGCCGCGGATTGCCATTGTGGATTGGCGGGATAGCCCTACCGAAGCGGAGTTTCGGCTTCTGTCTGACGCCTTCAGTCGAGTCGGCTATCCCACGGTGGTTGCGGACCCGAGAGACTTGGAGTACCGCTCGGGCCGGCTCTATGCCGCCGGTCGTCGCATCGATCTGGTGTATCGCAGGGTCCTGCTGGAAGACTGCCTGGCCCGGCCCCAGGAGGTGGCAGCGCTGACCTCTGCGGTGACTTCAAGAGCAGTCTGCATGGTCAACCCCTTTCGCGCTCATCTGCTGCATAGAAAGCGCTTGTTTGCCTATCTGACGGATCCTTCCATTGAACTGCGTTTCAGCGCTGAGGAGTTGGCGGTCATAAGGCAGCATGTGCCCTGGACTCGATTGGTGGCACCCGGGTTAACGCAGGGCCCAAAAGGCGACGATGTCGACCTGATCAGTTTCGTACGGGCGCATCGTTCTGAGTTGGTGATCAAACCCGACGAGGACTATGGAGGACATGGAGTTTGTCTGGGTTGGGCTGTGTCTGAGGCTCGCTGGGATGAGGTCATTGAGGCCGCCCTGCGCAGGCCGCATGTGGTCCAGTGCCGGGTTCCTGTCCACAGCATGAGCTTCCCGTTGATGGATGCCAGCGGCGGGACTGCGGATTTTCTGGTTGATCGGGACCCGTTCTTGTTTCGGGGGAAAGTTGGCGGTTTCCTGACCCGGCTCGCCGGTGGCGAGCTGGCCAACGTCACTGCAGGAGGTGGGATGGTTCCCACCTTCGTGGTTGAGAGCTGATGGGGACGATGCTGGAATTGTGGGTCGGCCCGTTTGATTTCGGGAATCGACGAACCCATTGCCCATCGCAGTTAGGATCTTGGCTAGGATCAGGCCATGGAAGTTCTGGTCCTGGCTGGAGGGAGTAGCTGAGTAGATGAGCGATCACGAATACACGTTGGGCGTTGAAGAAGAGTACGCCATCGTTGACCCGGAGACGCGCGCTCTGAAGTCGCACATTCATACCCTGATGCGGATGGCTAAGGGGGCTCGTGCCATTGGCGAGAACCTGATGTTTCAGCCGGAACTACATCAGAGCGTGGTCGAAGTCGCCACGCCGGTATGCCGAAACATTGCCGACGTTCGCCGCGATGTCTGTCGGCTGCGCCGGATGATCATCCGTGATGCGGAAAATAGCGGGGCGACCATCGCAGCAATGGGTACTCACCCGTTTTCCGATTGGAAGGACCAGCGCATCACCCGCCGCAAACGTTATCAGCAGATCGTCGATGACATGCAGGACGTTGCACGCGGCAATCTTATCTTTGGACTCCATGTGCATGTTGGGGTGCCCACCCCGGATGCCGCAGTGGAGGTCATGAATGAGGCTCGTTATTTCCTGCCTCACCTGTTGGCGTTGTCCTCGTCCTCGCCGTTCTGGTTGGGCCGGCGGTCGGGCTTGATGTCGACCCGCTCGGGGGTCTTTCGGCGCTTTCCGCGTACCGGGATCCCGTCCAAGTTTCGCTCTCATCAGGAGCTAAAGCGTCATCTTGATGTGTTGCTTGAGACCGGTTGCATCGAGGACGCTGGCAAGATCTGGTGGGACATTCGAGCGCACCATAAATATCCGACAGTTGAATTCCGCATCTGCGATCTGACGACTCGGGTGGAGGAAACCCTCTGTATCACTGCTCTGGTCCAGGCCATTGTGGTGCGGTTGCGCCAGTTGCGGGAAGAAAACCTGGGCTGGCGGCAGTATCCCCGCGCGCTCATTGAGGAGAACAAGTGGCGTGCCATGCGGCACGGTGTTCGCGGCAAGCTGATTGATTTCGGCAAACGAAGAGAGGTGGATTTCTCTTGCCTTCTCGATGAGTTGTTGGTTTTTCTTGATCCTGTGCTTGACCAGTTGGGGTCACGACAAGAGGCCGAGTATTGTCTGAAGATCCTGAAGGATGGCACCTCGGCGGAGCGGCAACTGCGCGTCTTTGAAGAGAGCGGTGGAGAGCTGTCTGCGGTTGTTGACAACGTGGTCGAGGAGACCCGTGAGGGGGTCTATGAGGGTTCGGAGACAGAAGAGACCGTGGAAGCCGAGCGGCCGATTGTAGGGAGCTCTGAGTGACGTCAGGAGCCTTGGCCGCTGGCGCGCCAGCAGTGCTGATTGCCGCTGTTCAGATCTGTGCGACAGCGGACCGGAAGCACAACCTCGCTTGTGTCAGAGAGATGGTGCGTAGCGCGGCGCAGCAAGGGGCGGAGGTGATCTGCCTTCCGGAGATGTGGCCGTTCATCGGTAGGGATGCCGCTAAGGTTGCCGGTGCTGAGACCCTGGCAGGCCCTTCGGTCTCGGCAATGCGTGAACTGGCGGCCCAGTTGGGGGTCTGGATCTTTGCCGGCTCCTTTGCTGAACAGAGCGATGAGCCGGGACGCGTCTACAACACTGCGCCGGTGATTGATGCCTCCGGAGAGCTGGTGGCGGTCTACCGCAAGCTGCACCTGTTCGACATTGACATGACGGAAGGGCCGACCTTTCTCGAGAGCGCCACGGTACGGCCGGGTAACGAGTTGGTGGTGGTCGACAGCCCCCTTGGCCCAGCTGGCCTCACTGTCTGCTATGACCTGCGTTTTCCGCTTCTGTACGAGTTGCTGCGTCAGGCCGGGGCCCGGGTCTTCATGGTTCCTGCAGCCTTTACCGCTCATACCGGCAGGGCCCACTGGGAGCTGCTGCTCAGGGCAAGGGCAATCGAGCAGCAGTGTTGGGTGGTGGCAATTGATCAGTGCGGTCATCACAATCGCAGTAGAGAAAGCTTCGGGCATTCGATGGTGGTCGACCCCTGGGGCACTGTCCAGGCGAGCCTGAGTGACCAGCCGGGCCTGTTGCTTGCACACCTTGATGGTAGTCGCACAGAGCGGATCCGTGGCGAGCTTCCAGCCATTGAGCATCGCCGCCCGCTAGGCAACTGTTGACAGAAGCCTGTGAGCCTTTTACATTCCGTCGCCTTCAGGAGACGTCATGGCTTCCCTAACTAAGAAGACCTCCAGCATTCGTCGGCGTAAGCGCGCCAGAATGGGTGCCGCCCGGAAGAAGGCCCTGCAAAGCAAGGGCACGACTCCGAGCTTCCTCATTCATAAGGAGCAGCCTGCTCCGGCGAAAGCAGCTGCGAAGAAAAAGAAGAGCGAGTAGTTCACTCGCGAACGCTGAAGGGGCCTTGCGCTGTTGCGATCGGGGCCCTGGCTGCTGTTTGCTTGGGTGTAGCGCTTGGCCGCTTCTGTACTGCGCCC
Source organism: Deltaproteobacteria bacterium UBA6601 (assembly GCA_002433485.1). Classification (GTDB taxonomy): domain Bacteria; phylum Myxococcota_A; class UBA796; order UBA9615; family UBA9615; genus UBA6601. Next base: position 96,026 of record DJIF01000084.1, on the reverse strand, counting down.
GTTGAGGGTCGCTAGCTCGCTGGCGCCTTGGCTTCGATACGGGGAAACAGCGGTGCAGGCTTCTGTAGCGGTGCGCCTGCTTTGAGCCCTCCCCAGCGACAGTCAGCGGCGAAGCTCTGGGCCTGCTCGCAGCCCATGGCTTTCAGGCACTCACCTGCTTTGTTGGGGATGACCGGGCTCAGCAAGATCATCGCTATTCGCAGCGACTCCAGCACAGCGTAGAGAAATTCGGCCAGGTCCCCGCGCTGGTCCGGATTCTTGGCCATCTTCCACGGCTCCCGGTGTTGGATCTGTTCATTACAGCTGGAGATGATTCGCCAGGCTGCGGCGGTGGCCCGGTGTAGCTCCAGTCGGTCGTAGCACTGAGCGGCTTCGCCGGTAGCCTTTTCGCAGACCTCTGACAGCAAAGAATCTCTGCGACCTTTCGGATCGGGCACGCTATCGAAGTACTTCAAGGCCATCCCTGTAGCCCGTGACAGGAGGTTGCCCAGACCGTTGGCCAGATGAGCGTTGTAGACCTCTTCAAAGCGCTTCCAGCTGAATTCTCCATCGCGGCCAAAGCTGACCTCCGAGGTCAGGAAGTAGCGTAGCGGGTCAGCCCCCCAGGTCGATGCCATCTCTTCGGGGTCGATGGATACGCCAGTCGACTTGCTCATTTTTTCACCGGAAGTGAGTACCCAGCCGTGCAGGAAGACCTGATGCGGCAGCGGTAATCCTGCCGCCAGCAGCATCGCTGGCCAGATGATGCAGTGAAATCGACCGATGTCTTTGCCGATGATGTGCAGGTCAGCGGGCCAGAGTTCTTCGAACAACGCCGCATCGCTGCCGAAGCCTGCTCCAGTCAGGTAGTTGATCAGAGCGTCGAACCAGACGTAGATCACGGTCCCTTCTCGGAACGGGATTGGGATTCCCCAACTGACGCTCTCGTCGCTGCGCGATATGGAGATGTCTTCCAGGCCTTCGCGCAGCAGGCCGAGCACTTCGTTGCGACGGAATTCGGGCTCAATGAAGCTTGGATTGGCGGCGATGTGCTCCAACAGGGGCTGGGTAAACCGACTCAGCTCGAAGAACAGGTTGCTTTCTTCCAGCCAGCGAGGCGCGCGGTTGGGATGCTCCGGACAGCGCCCGTCCACAAAGTCCTTTTCGGTCTTAAATGCCTCACAGCCTTCGCAGTACCAACCTTCATAGCTTCCTTCACGTAGGTAGCCGTTGTCACGGATGCGCTCAAGCAGCAGTACGACGCTGCGCGCGTGGTCGGGGTCAGTGGTGCGGATGAAGCGGTCGTAGCTGATGTCGAGCTGATCCCAGGCTCGCTGGAAGCTGGGTGCCAGCTGGTCCACGTAGTCCTTTGGCGTGAGGCCTGCATCACGTGCGGTTCGCTCGACCTTTATCCCGTGCTCGTCGGTGCCGGTAAGAAAGCGGACTTGATCCCCGCGCAGCCGTCGCCAACGGGCAATTACATCGGTGGTGATCTTCTCGTAGGCGTGGCCCAGGTGGGGGCTGCCGTTGACGTAGTCGATGGCGGTGGTGATGTAGAACGAGCCTTCGCTCATGGTTGTTCTCTCCGGGAGCGGCCGGGGCCAGGTTTTCGGCGCCTATATCGGCCTCTCTGGTTGGGTTGATTCTGATGGTTGTTCTGCCCTTGATTGGAGCTAAGGTCCAGGGCTTCAAGTATGGCTAATGCCGGTCGCACCAGCGGAGCCAGGTCTACCGCTGAATCCGGTGGCTCGCGGCTAAGGTCCCGGTCCCAGAGTTGCGCTGGCAGCTGCTCTCTTTGTTGGCGCTTGTCGCGACGGGTGAAGCTCTGGTGGAGGATAGCTGCTGCCACGACCTTGTCCTTACCACCTTTGACGGTGCGAGTTCGCTTGTTGATGCGCGGCAGGCGGGCTGGGACCAGCCTGGTGAGCTCGGTCTGAGACAGCCTGAGCCAATGCCTGCTCACGCAGCCCCCCCGTGCAGGCGTAACAGGAAGTCCTCAACCAGTGCGCTCGAGTCTACGGAGCGGCGAAGGCGGCCGCGTGCCACTTCGATGTCGTCTACCAGCTCACTCAGCCGGGGCAGACCCAGCAGGGTCAGCGGGCCGTGACTGATCTGCACCTCGCTGTGATAGGGCCGGGTGGTGGCGCCGCTAGCCCGTACTGCTGCGTCTCGAATCAGTTCTTCGAGTAGCTCAAGACTGAGTTCGGACTCTTCTCGGTTTCCGCGCACCAGGGCCAGGAGCTGTTCAATGGCTTCAGAGTCGCCCTCTATGCAGGCAACAAGCTTGCCCAGTCGTTGGCTTCTGGCTTCATCCAGCTCCGGATCGCTAAGCTCCAGGGCTCTCCCTGGCAGGCCTCGGGCGGCGTTGGCAGCTCGCTCAGCCGCTGGCTGGGCCGTGTCATGTTGAGCTACCAGCCAGGCTTCGATCTCTTCGCTGGCGACCGGGCCGAAGTTGAGCTTTTGGCAGCGAGAACGCACGGTGGGGAGCAACTGGCCTGGATGCAGTGCACACAGAATCAAAACGGTCTGTGCTGGGGGCTCTTCGAGGGTCTTAAGGAGCTTGTTCTGAGCGTCGACGCCCAGGGCTCCGGCCGGGTTGATCATAACTACCCGGAACCGTACTCCCGCTTGCCGATAGGCGAGCTGACGTTGTAGCTCGCGGACCTGGCCGACGCTGATGTTGCGGGACGGCGGCTCAGGGGCCAGGCTGAGAAGGTCCAGGTGGCTGCCAGCCAGGGTGTTCCGGCAACAACTGCAGTTGTCACAGGGACGTTCTCCGCTACTCCCACAGAGCAGTGCCCGTGCGAACACCTGAGCGACACTGTCTTTGCCGATGCCAGTTGGTCCGAGCATCAGGTAAGCGTGGTGGGGACTGTTGTTTTCGGCCGCCCGCTTGAGAGCCTGGGTGATCCGTTGATGGCCGATCAGCCTCTGCCAGGCGGACATTATCAGGCCTCCGGAGAGGACAGGGCATTGTCAAGGCGCTCGATGATCTCCAGCAGGACGCTGTTCTGATCTCGATCTCCGTCGATCAGCTGGATTCGGCTGGGGTCCCAGGCGTGTTCGGCCAGGTAACCGCGCCGTACCGCTTCGTGAAAAGTGAGGTCTTCCTGTTCAATGCGGTCAAGTCCAGCCCGTTTTCGAGCTCGCTCCATGGCCACCGGGACCGGAACATCGATCAGCAGGACTTGATCGGGAAGCAGACCGTCGGTCGCTTCGGCATTGACCCGAATGACGCGCTCTCGCCCGAGCGAGCGGGCCCAACCCTGGTAGGCGATGCTGCTGTGCAGATACCGATCGCAGAGGACCATAGCGCCGCGGGCGAGGGCCGGTCGAATCACCTGCCGCACCAGCTGCGCCCGCGCAGCCGCAAACAGCAGCATTTCGGTGTGTTCGCACATCTCAGTCGCGGACGGATCCAGCAACAGTCCGCGGATTCGGTTACCGATGGGAGTACTGCCAGGCTCACGAACGGAAACTACCTCGCGGCCCTGCTCAGTGAGCCAGTCTCTAAGCAGGTTCAGCTGGGTTGACTTGCCTGAACCTTCGATGCCTTCAAAGCTGATGAATAGACCGTGGCTCATGAATTGGCGGACCATAGTAGGTGGGTGGGGACCGGCCGGGAGAAGCTCAGCTCATGGAGGCTCTCGCCATCTGCCCACCAGGCGCGGGCTTCGATGCGACCATCCCCATCAGGCCCAAGGATCAGCCAAAGGGTCTGGGGCCAGCTGCGGGCTGAGGTGATGTCGGCAGCTGAGGGTCGCGCAGGGGCGAGGCTGTGGCTGTGCATCAGACCGATGAGTTGCTCCCCTTCTTCCAGGGCTTGGTCTTCAGCGCTCAGGACCTCCATGGGGTCGATGGCGAAGGCTCTGTGCTGATGCGCCAGGTCGACCTGATTGTGGCAGGGAATTAGGCGATGAACGCTAAGGCTGTTGTTTGAACGCCGTCCGGTGAGCAGCGCGCAACTCTCCCGGGGGCTGTGCTGCTGAGCCCAGCGGCAGGCATGCGCCAACACCGGTTCAGGTAAATGGACCAGTCGGGGGCTTTGCAGCGGAGTGACGAGCCGCGAATCTGCAGAGGTGGACTTCACGGGCTGGTCACGACCGGGCTGACCGCCAGGCTGCCCATGGCGAGGTTGCTCACCAACGGATTGAAGTTGTCAAAGGCGCTGTCGGAGGCTCGTCGGATGCCGGCAACCGCGACGATGTAGCCGGTCCCACTGGCAGGAAAGGCCGAACCTGGCACGGTGATGGTGGTGAACACGCTGCTGCCACCGATCCAGTCAAGGTAGTCGCTGACCTCTTCTGGCCGGTTGCTGTAGGTGATGGAGCCGCTCTCATCGCTGACCAGCACCAGATAGTTGTCGAATTGCTGCCCCATATTGATCTGGAGTTCACTGCCGGCAGGGTGGGTTGACCCGGCCTGAGCATCAGGGATGCCTGTCAGGCTGGGCGGGGGCGGTGCGAGCATCTCTGCACTATGGAGGCGCCCCTCTTCATAGACATCGATGCTGTACGAGCGGCCAATCACATAGCTCAGCGCCTCGTCTTCCCCGGAGTCAACGCTGTAGAGACCGTTACCTCTGGGACTGAGGGTCACCGATGTAGTGCTGTCCGAGATCGACACGCTATCTGCATCATCGAAGAGGTTGGCTGAGATGCTCTCCAAGCTGCGCGCCTTGGCCAGGAACACGGTGGCCGTCGCTCCGTTGGCCAGGGCCGGGTCGAGTCCAATGGATTGGGCTGAACTCGGGTCGTCGAGCCCGATGAAGAGCGCTTGAGCCGCTACGGTAGAGAAATAGTCATCGATCTCGCTGCATCCCGAGAGTGCCAGGGCGAGGCTGAGGATTAGGGTGGGTTTCATGCTGAGAATCCTAGGCCGGGGATGACCGGATGACCACCTTCATATCAGTGGATATTGATGGTGTAGGGCGCCATGAGTACGGGCCTTCCGGAGGCGAATAGCGGAGCTGCCTGCAGTAGCCTTGAGAGGGCCGTGCTGCTGCCGTACTGGGCGTCAATGGAGTGCAGCAGGCGCTGAGTTGCGTGGGCTTCAAAGCTGCCGCCGAGCAGTTCGTCGAGAAAGCTGGGCTGCTCCGGGAGCACTCGCAGCTTAGCCGAGCGGTCCAGATTGGCCCGTTCCCGAGCGATGGCGATGGCGGTTCGGAGCGAGCCCAATTCGTCCACCAGGCCGATCTGTTGGGCTTGACGACCAGTCCAGACTCGTCCCTGCGCGACCTCGTGGATCTTGAGCGGATCGGTGTTTCGTCCTGCTGCAGCCTTACGCAGAAAGGTTTCGTAAAAGGCGTCGACGAATTCTGCCAGCTTGGCCTGGCCGGCTTCACCCAGCGGCTTGGTCGAAGCGAACAGGTCGGCCAACTCGCCACGCTTGAGCTCATCGTGACTCATGCCCAGCTTCTCGTAGAGACCTGAGAGGTTGTACTTGCCTCCGTAGACCCCGATGGACCCGGTCAGGGTGGTCGGAGCGGCCACGATCACATCGGCACCCATCGCGATGTAGTAGCCGCCACTGGCAGCGAGGTTGCCCATCGAGACGATCACCGGTTTGTTGTTCTCAGTGCGTGCCAGCTCGATCTCACGCCAGATCACATCAGAGGCGAGACCACTTCCACCTGGAGAGTCGATTCTGAGGACCAGCGCTTTGATTTCGTCGTCAATGCGAGCAGAGCGAATCGCCCGACCGAGGGTTGCGCTGCCCATAGTAGGACCGCTCAGACCGCCGCGTTCGCTGGCTCCTGACATGATCTGGCCCTCGCAGAAGATCACCGCGATGGCCTCGTTCCCGCCCAGATCGAACAGGTCTTCCATGGAGGCCTGATAGTCCCGGAATTTAATGCGTGGACCGTTGCTTTGGTCCTCTTCATCGTCAGTGTCCTGGTCACTGCTGTCGTCGTCGTCCCGGCCCTCTTGATTGCCAGGGGCCAGGTCGCCGCTGTCGTCGTCATTGCCCTTGCTTTGAGCATCAACCGGTTGTTGTTGGCGCAGCAGGTCGACCAACTCAGGCGCGACCTCACCGCGACCTGCAACCCAGGTGCCTGGAGCTGCCGCTGATTCGTTGAGGGTGGGCAGGTCAGTGTCGGCTGCAGCGAAAATCAGGGGCTCAGTCGGCTCTTCAACTGCTTCGGGCTCAAAGTCACCTCGCAAGTAATCGTGCAGCTGATCTCGGTAGAGGAGTCCGTCGATCAGGCCGACCTGGTGGGCGCTTGTTGCGGTAATGCTGGGGTTGTCGATCAGGGCACGGACGCTATCTCCATCCAGATCTCGAGCGCTCGCTACTGCATCCACGTAATCGGTGAACAGACTGTCGGCGATGGAGTTGAGCATTTCCTTGTAAGGGCCCGACATCTCTTTTCGAGTCAGAGGCTCGACAGCGCTCTTGTAGCGACCGGCTCGGGTGAATTCAGCCTCGATGCCCAGCTTGTCGAGGGTCCCTTTAAAGAAGGTGGTGTTGATGTGCAGCCCGTTGACCAGCATGAAGCCCTCAGGAGCCATGAAGATCTCATCGCAGGCAGTGGCAAGCAGGTACTCCCGGTTGCCACCGGCCTCCATCCAGCAGGTGGTCGCCTTGCCAGACTCTCGGGAGAAACGGGCGATGATTTCTCGCAACTCAAAGACCTTTCCGTAGCCCGCTTCGATGCCGCCAATCCGGATCAGTAATTGCTCGATGTTGTCATCGAAGGATGCCTCTTCGAGCACTGTGTCGACTTCAAACACCGACAGCGGCTGAGAGCCCAATCCAGCGAGCGGTGCCTCCGGAGCGGGTTGCTCGGGGAAGGGCCCGGCCAGGTCGAGCACCAGGGTAGAGCCCTCTTCGACGTCGCCGCTGGCCGCCTTGACCATAAGGTTGACACCGATCGCCGCCGTAGCGACCACGGCGACCAGAAACAGGACGATCAGCAGGACCAGCAGGCGGTTCCGGTTCATGATTCCGGCTCCGTTAGACGCCAGGCCTTACCTGAATCTGGGCATTGGCCTTCAGGTCGCGTTTCCAGCTCTCTACGGCCTGGGAGCGTCGGGCGCGCTGTAGCCGCTTGCGGATGGATTCTCTGTCCTCCTCGAAGCCATTCGCACTGGGCTCGCTCTTGTCCTTGAGCCGCATCACCACCCAGCCCGCCGGGATCTGCACTGGCGCCGCAGTAACAGCGCCGATTTCGTTCAGCTGGAAGGCTGCCGCTACGGCCTCAGGGGTTGCCCCGCCGAGCTTGGGAACAGCGCGGGCCCCACCGTTGAACGGACCGCTCTCTTGCACGCTCAGGCTTTGCTCTGCGAGTAGCGCTTCGATAGCAGGCTCGTCGAGGGAGCCGTTCAGCGCCCCGGTGAGTCGCTCTGCATAGCTGCGGGCGAGCTCTGGGGCCCGCTCCTCGCGGGCAAGGTCGAGCGCAACCTCATCGCGGACCTCTTCCAACGCTTTGGTGGAGGCTTCCTGAATGTCCTCTACCTTAATGATGTGGAGGCCGTAGCGGGTTTCCACGATGCCGCTGATTCCACCAATCTCCAGGGCGAATGCAGCGTCCGAGAACTCTTCGACCATCCGTCCTTTGTCGAAGAAACCCAGGTCGCCACCGCGGCTGGCAGAAGAGTCTTCAGAGTGCTCGCTGGCGAGGGCAGCGAAGTCGGAGCCATCTGCCTTCGCCAGGGCCAGGATCTCCTCCATCCGGGTGCGGATTTCGGCCCGGGAGCTGTCATCATCATTGTCGCCGAACTTGAGCAGGATGTGGCGGGCGCTGACCTTCTTCGGTTGGTTGTACTTGCGGTCGAAGTCCCGGTCGTAGCGTTCTCGGATTGCTTCGCCCTGCTCAGCGATGAAGGCTTTTAGTTCTTCTTCACCCAAGGAGACTGCGTTGCGAAATCGCGACGAGTTGATCTTCAGGAATTCCACGTTGCGCTTGCTGTTCTCGCGCTCGTACGTGTCACGAACCTCCTGTGGGCCAATTACAATGCTGTCACCGATAAAGTCGACAATGCTGGAGTAGAGCAGGCGCTCCTCATAGTCCTCTTGGAGGCGCGCTGCATTCCGAGTGGCATTGCTCCCTAAGTACGCCTTATAGCGCTCCATATCGAAGTTGCCTTCGTCGTCTTGAAAGCCCGGCTCCTCGAGCACCGCGCGCTGCACCTGGTCGCGAGATATGACAAATCCCTGGCTGCGGGCTTCTTCGGTGATGAGATGGCGTTCGATGATGTTGTCCAGCACCTGGGCGCGCAGTCGCTGGATGTCATCGTCGCTGATCTCGGGATTAAATCGTTGCGCTCGGCGCGCTGCCAGCTGCCACTCTCGATTCAGCTCAGTGTCGCGAATGGCATAGCCATTTACCTCTGCCACAACCTGGGTCCGGTCCGAGAACAGGGCCGCTGAGCCAAAGAACAGGATGAAGGACAGGCTGATCAGAACGATGATGCCTTTGATGAAGAAAGAATTGGTCTGATTGCGAAGGTAGCCGAGCATCGGGAGTCCAGGGTTTCGCGGGCACTACTTTAATTGGGCCCGCCGTTGGGTGGCGCAGTGTCGCGATTGCTTGGCTCCCCGTCAAGGTAGCTCCCACCGATGCTTCGAAAAATCCTGTTTTGGCAGGCTTTTTTTTGCCTTTCCAGAAATCCTTGCGTCTGCGCTCTTTCTTCGTTGACACAGGCTTTTTCGCGATCCATCCTCAGCGTAACTGAGCCCTGCGCGGTAAGAAGCGCCAATAACGTCGCGGGGGCTATCGGGACGAGCGGTGAGGCGCGTCCCTGAACGCGAATTGGTGTGGGGCTTTTGTCCCTGTTTGGCAAGTGGGGCTGCAGTGTTCAACGCTCTGTTCGGAATGTTTAGCAAAGACATAGCCATCGATCTCGGCACGGCGAATACGCTGCTCTACGTCAAGGGGCGCGGTATCGTCAGTAATGAGCCTTCAGTTGTTGCAGTGAGCCGCAGCGCTGCTGGTATGCAGCAGGTTCTGGCTGTAGGCCATGAAGCCAAGCAGATGTTGGGTAAGTGCCCTGGTGAGATCCGGGCGGTCCGTCCGCTTAAAGACGGTGTGATCGCCGACTTTGAGGTGACCGAAGCCATGCTCCGCTACTTCATCCACAAGGCCCACAACCGGCGTACCTTCGTGAAGCCCCGGATGGTGATCTGCATTCCTTCAGGAGTGACTGAAGTCGAGAAGCGCGCGGTGCGGGAATCCGCTGAGAATGCCGGCGCTAGTGAGGTCCACTTGATCGAAGAGCCCCTGGCTGCGGCCATTGGCGCCAATCTGTCGATCACGGAGCCTTCCGGAAATATGATTGTGGACATCGGTGGCGGAACCACCGAAGTAGCGGTGATATCCCTCGCGGGCATTGTCATCTCTAAGTCGGTCAAGGTCGGAGGCGACTGCTGGGATGAGGCAATTGTCGCCCACGTTCGAAAGCGCCACAACCTGCTCATCGGTGAGCGTACAGCTGAGCGCATCAAGTTGGGCATTGGCAATGCCTGGCCTGATGGCGAGGTGGCGACCATGATCGTCAAGGGGCGCGATCTGATGGCCGGAATCCCGATGGAGATCACCATTGATTCCGAAGAGATTCGCGAGGCCCTCGCAGAGCCGGTGGAGATGGTTGTCGAGGCAGTGTTGGGAACCTTGGAGCAGACTCCCCCGGAGTTGGCTGCCGATATCGTTGATAAGGGGATTGTGCTGGCCGGAGGTGGCGCCAATCTCAAAGGACTCGATCGACTTCTCTCCGAGCGTACCGGTCTTCCTGTGGTGGTCTGTGACGACCCGCTTTCTGCGGTTGCTGTGGGCTCGGGGAAGGTGCTTGAAGAGATGACGTTGCTGCGAAGTGTAACGATGCACTAGCTGGGGTTGGGAGGCGCAGCTCCCTGCTTCAGCGTACGGCTCCGTCCTTCGGAGCAGGTTCGGAACTACTGCCGGACCGAATGAGGTAGGTCCTTGTCAAACGCAGGACTTCGCGCTGCTTGCATCCTGGTGGTGCTGGGCCTTATGGGCTGGCATGTCCATGCCCGCAGCAAAGTCACTGACGAAACCAGTGTGGCTGATCGCGCCCTGTTGGCAATAACCGGTCCCGTCCAGGCTGCACTGTCTGGAGTCGCGGACGGCGCTGTGGGAATATTCGACAAATACTTTCGAATTGTCTCTGTAAATGAAGAAAATAAAAGACTTTTGAGCAGTCTCGAGGTGGCGGATTCGCGGCGGGGGGAACTGCTTGAGCTGCGGCTTGAAAATGAGCGGCTTAGGCAACTGCATGGCCTCAGGACTCGGGTCCCCGCTAGGAGCGTCGCCGCTTCAGTCATTGGCCGTGGTGTTTCGACCCGTTTCCATACCTTGCGGATCGATCGTGGGGCCAATGCAGGTTTGCGGGCGGGCCAGCCAGTGTTGGCGCTCCGCGGTGCGGTGGGTCAGGTGCTTCGGGTCTCTTCCGACTACGCCGATGTGCTGTTGCTGACCGACGGTTTGAGTACGGTGGGCGCGGTGCTCCAGGGCAGTCGCCTGCGGGGTGTTGCCGCCGGGCAGGGGGGTGATTTTCTGGAGTTGGACTTCGTTCGCCGCCGCGAACAGCACGCGGTCCTTGCCGGTGAGTGGGTGGTCTCCAGCGGGGAGGATGGTCTGTTTCCTGAGGGGGTTCCTCTTGCTCGGGTAAGTAATGTTGAGGTCCCGCAGACCGGTCTGTTTCTCGACATTACGCTGCAGTCTGCGGTTGATCTGGATCGGGTTGAAGAGGTGCTGGTCCTGGTGGAGGATGGAGTTGGAGTGTTTCAGTTCCCTGAAGTTCCTGGACTTCGAGGGGAGCCGCACTTTGAAGAACATCAGGATGATGGGCCGACCCAGCTTGAGCCGGAGTTGGAGCGCTGGCCATGAGGGGTGGAGCGCGGCTCGCTTTGCCAGGAGAAGGGCAGAGTGGCGTCGATCTGCGCCCATCAAGCTTCACTGCTGGCCTCGCGGTAGGCTCCGTCTGGCTGTTGCTACAGAGTTCAGTACTGCCGAACTTGAGCCTTTCTGGTCTGCCTTTTGATCCCATTGTCGCGCTATTGGTCGCGTCCTCTCTTGGCCCGCGGCGGGCCGAGAGCCTGACGCTCGCCGTGGCTCTGGGTTTGCTAGCTGATTCACTGTCCGGTGCTCCTTATTACCGGCAGTTGATGCGCAACCTGTTGATCGTGGTCCTCGCAATTCCCGCCAGGGGGCACGTGGTGTTGCGGGATCGCTGGATGCCGACCATCGGCGTGGCCCTGGTCTGTGGCTTTTCTGGCGTGCTCGTCTATCTCTTCCCGGCTCTGGTCGGAGCGGAGCTGTCCAGTGATTTGAAGGCCGTTCCTCACGAAGTTTTGGCGGCGGTCGTTGCCAGCGCTTGTCTGTGGCCCTTTTTATTGCGGGTTTGTGGGCTGGTTCGCGGTCGGGGCGGGATGGGACGTTCCTCGTGATTGGTCCTTCAGCGAACCCAACGCTGCGAGTGGCTGGCCGACCGCAGGAACTGAGACCGCGACTCGGCTTCTTTGCTGTGGTCCTGGTGGTTCTGTTGGTCATGTTGTTGGGCCGACTTTGGATTCTTCAGGTGGTGCGGGGCGCTGAGTTCGCTGATTTGGCAGAGAAGAATCACCTCAAAGAGCGGGAGATTCCGGCGCCGAGGGGTGGCATTTACGATGCGGACGGTGAGCGGATCGCTGAGGTTCGTGCTTCGTTCGATGTGGTGGTGGCGCCCGACGAGGTGGAGGAGGGGAGGGCCCTTGAGCTTGGCGAAATGGCCTGGGCCAAGGCTGGGCCGCCCGACAGCGACGCCTGGGAATTACCATCAAGGATTGATGTGGGCACTCTCTGTGTCCGTCTGGCAGAGCTCCTGGAGCACGCTGATCCAGAGGAACTGTTGGAGCGCTTTGAGCAGGGGCGTAGGGCCGACCGGTGGCGAAGCGTCGTGTTGGCTGCGGATGTAAGTGAAGCAGAACTTGAGCGGGTCCTCGCGCGGCGGGCCTGGTTGCCGGGGGTCTCGGTGGTCGCGCGGCACCGCCGTCACTACCCCAACGGTTCGCTCTTTTCCCATCTGGTGGGCTATCTCCGTGAGGTCCGGGCCGATGAACTGCCGCGGTTGCGTGAGCGCTATCGGGACAGCAGTCACGGGCCCGGTTGGTACCAGTCCGGTGACATGATGGGCAAATATGGTCTCGAGGCTGCCTATGAGGAGTGGCTGCGGGGTGATGACGGTTCTTACTGGGTGCAGGTTGATGTGCATGGCCGCGAATTGGGCCGCTCTGCTGCTGCCGATCGTCCCGGAGACGAGTACTTTCGTTCCATTGATCACTTCTTGAACCGCGGTTTGACGCCGGAGCGCTCTGGTCATGATCTACATCTGACGGTACGGCGAGATCTTCAGCAGCTGGCGGTCGACTTGCTGGGTAATGAGTCGGGGTCGGTGGTGATGATGGAGGTGGATAGCGGTCGGGTGCTTGCAGTGGCCAATGCGCCCGGATTTGACCCGACTATTTTCAACTCGCGGATCAGCCCAGAGGAATGGAAGCGGCTCAGTCAGGACCCGGACCATCCGCTGGTGGACAAGGCGCTGCAGGGTGTCTACCCGCCAGCATCCACTTGGAAGATGATTGTGGGAGCCGCAGTGCTGGCCAGTGGTGAATGGAGCGATCGCAAGCTGGTCAACTGTGCCGGCAGCGTCAAGGTCGGCCGCCGCCGTTTCCATTGCTGGAACCGTAAGGGGCACGGCAAGGTGAACCTTAGTGGTGCCTTGAAGCACTCTTGTGATGTCTATTTCTATCGAGCGGGTCTGCATGTGGGTATCGATACCGTTGCTCGCTTTGCTTCCATGTTTGGCATGGGTCGACCTACCGGTATCGGCTTTAACTCTGAGGCGAGTGGACTGAATCCTGACAGTGCGTGGAAGAAGGTGCGCTTTAAGAGCCGTCCCCGCTTGGGGGTTTGGAAGAAGGGTGACACTGCTTCAGCGGTGATCGGTCAGGGCTATACCCTGGCTACTCCGTTACAGGTGGCCAGTATGACCGCGGCTTTTGCTAACGGCGGTACCTTGTATCGTCCACTGGTCGTGGACCGGGTGGTCGGCTCCAACGGGCAGGTTGTCTGGCGGCAGGATCCTGAAGTCACCGGTCAGGTTGATCTGGCACCGAGCCACTTTGAATCCATTCGCAAAGGCATGTTGGCAGTGGTCGATGAGCGTGGTGGTACTGCCAGAGGCCAGCGACTCAAGCACCTGGCTTATGCGGGCAAGACTGGGACAGCCCAGGTGGTCAGCCTGGGCTCGGTGCGCAATGCAAAGAAGCGCAACAGCAAGCGGTTTAAGGACCATGCATGGTTCACCGCTTTTGCACCTTACGAGCAGCCTGAGGTGGTGGTTACGGTCCTCGTTGAGCACGGTGAGCACGGCAGCACGGCGGCTGCCCCGATCGCGCGCAAGATGCTGGAGCACTACTTTGCCGAACCGCTTGCAAAGGCGCGTTCAGAAGGTCGTCGAATTGGTGACTCACGCCCCAAAAGTAGGTCTTTGGCAACGGGTGCTGGAGCTGCGGTCCAGTGATGGCCAGGGCTTTGGAGACAGCCAGCATCGGCGGCCGTCAGCGCCTGGTCGATTGGCCTCTGCTGGTCGTCACTGTGAGTCTCTGCGTGGTAGGTCTGCTGACCCTCTACTCTGCCGCCGGTTCGCCGCTCTTGGAGGGGGCTCCTCGGGCATTCACCAGGCAGGTCGTCTACATGGGGTTGGGGCTGGGTTTGATGGTCGCCGCGGCTGCTGTCCCACCGCGGCTCTATGAGCGTTGCGCCTACGGTGCCCTGGGGGTCACTCTGCTGTTGCTGCTGGTGGTTCTGTTGGTCGGGCCGGTGCGTGGGGGGGCACAGCGATGGCTGCCCTTGGGAGCATTCAGCCTACAGCCTTCTGAATTGGCGAAACTAAGCCTGGTCCTCGCTGCCGCTCGATACTTTGCGGCTCAGTCGCGTCCACAGGGCTGGAATCTCAGAGATCTGCTTTTTCCGACTGCCATGCTCCTGCTACCCACTGCCTTGCTGGTATTCAAAGGACCGGACCTTGGGACCACCCTGTTTTTGTGCTCAGTCTATGGGGTGATGGTCTTTGTCGTGGGGCTGCGCTGGCGGAGCCTGTTGATGTTGGTTCTGGTGGCCGGTCTCGCAGCGCCACTGGCCTACGTCCATGTGCTGGGTGACTATCAGCGGGACCGGGTTGATGCCCTCCTCTCACCCGATGCGGATCCCAAGGGTCACGGCTACCAGGCCATCCAGGGCCGCTATGCCATCGGCTCGGGTCGGTTGCTGGGAAAGGGTTTTGGCAATAACACCCAGGGTCGGCTCCGTTTCCTGCCCGAGCAGCACACCGACTTCATCTTTTCGGTCTTTGCTGAGGAGCGGGGCTATGTGGGCTGCGTTGCTCTGTTGCTCCTTTATTTCACCTATATGCTTTGTGGTCTGTGGATTGCCTGGCATGCGCGGGACCGTTTTGGTGCCTTGCTCTGTGCAGGGATTGTGGCGGTGTTCTTTTGTCACGTGTGCATCAACCTAGGCGGGGTGTTAGGGCTGCTGCCCATCACTGGCGTCACCTTGCCCTTTATGTCCTATGGCGGCTCATCCGTGCTAACGATGTTGGTCGGCAGTGGGATGCTGTGGTCAGTTTCGGTGCGCGGTACTGCCTGAACTTTGTTTCCTTGCCTTTGGCAAGGTTTCCGGCCTCTTTCCTGTCCTCTGCTATAAGGCCGCCCATGACCCGTTGCTACTTCATCCTTGCCGTTCTGTTTGCCTTGACCTCGGCTGTGGGCTGCGGACCTTCTGATGACGAAGTCGCGGTGGTTCTGCACCGTTGTGGTGACCTCAACATGGATAGTCTTGCCGGCACTTTCGGTCGACTGGACGGAGAGCAGTCCATTAACTCCAAGTTCCGCATTCGCTTCGCCCGCGAAGGAGAACAGGTCTTGGCGACCTACGTTGCTGGTGGACTGGACGAGCGTTTTTCGCTGGTCGGACGGCGTACTGGGAACGAGTCTATGGACTTCGTCGAGCAGGGGCAGGTGAGCCAACGTAAGCGACGACTTAAGGTCTCCCTCAACGCCAAGTGTCGGCTTGATGTAGCGGATGGCTGGGTCTCTGGCCCTGCCGCCCAGCCCACGGAAGTGGATCATCCATCTTCACCACACACCTTCGTGGCCTTCGATCTCAGCCGCCTTGATTTTGCACCCTGCACCGAGCGGTTGGCGCTGGGCCGCGCGGCTCGATCGAAGGCGCCGGGCAAGCTAAGCGCGGTGGGAGAGGTGCCGGTGATTACTGCCGACTCTCTGACCCTGGCGCAGTGGTCGCCCAGTTCCGTGATACCCCAGGGCTGTGTTCCGCAGGTCGATCTGTGGGTAAACGGTGAAGCCGAGATCATCGACATGCCTATTGAGGTTAACGGTCAGAGGGTTCATTGGCGGGTTGACTACGAGACCCGCTTCCTGGGTAAGAAGGGACTCGCGTTGCATCGCGAGGTCAAGTGTCAAAACGAGACGCGGCTGCTTGCAGTCGCCTGCGCCAACATTGAGGTGAGGTAGAGAGATGACTACGGCTCATGTGTTTCCCGGTCAGGGGAGTCAGGCAGTTGGAATGGGAAGCGACTGGTTGGGGCGCTCTCAGCTGGTACGACAGACCTTCGAAGAGGCTGATGAGGCTCTCGGAGAGGCCTTGTCCAAAGTCATTCTTGAGGGGCCTGATGAGCTCCTTACTCGCACTGAGAATACCCAGCCGGCGCTGTTGACAGTCGCGGTCGCCTATTCACGAGTACTTGAAGCTGAGGGGCACCGCCCGGATGTGGTCGCTGGACACTCGCTGGGTGAGTACAGCGCGCTGGTCTGTGCGGGTGCCATCGATTTTGCTGATGCTGTTCGGCTGACTCGACTCCGAGGCCAGGCCATGCAGAGTGCCGTGCCTTTGGGTGTTGGGACCATGGCCGCAATTATCGGCATTAAGGACCCGGCGGTCATTGAAGCGCTGTGTGCGGATTCAGCGCAAGGTCAGGTGCTTGAGCCTTCCGCCTACAATACGGTTGGCCAGGTGGTCATCGCCGGTCATGTTGAGGCAGTCGATCGGGCTTGTGGACGGATCAAGGAATACCGGGGCATTGCCAAGAAGCTGAATGTATCGGCTCCCTTTCATTGTTCGCTGTTGGCTCCGGCTGGGGAGCGCCTTGCGGTCGCCTTGGAGGAGGTTGAGATCGCCCCGCAGGTTCTTCCTTATGTACCCAACGTCACCGCTCAGTGGGCCGACCAGTCGAGTCCGGCGGAGATTCGAGATCGATTGGTTCGCCAGGTGAGCAGGCCGGTGCTCTGGCAGCAGTCCATGGCCACTCTGGTGGAGCGCGGTGTTGACCGCTGGTTGGAGGTTGGAGCCGGGCGCACCCTGTGCGGCTTGGTCAAGCGCTTTGAGCGTAAGGCAGAGGCCAGTGACTTCGAGTCCGAGTCGTGGAGCAGCTGAAGCGAGTTTATATGCGCACCTTCGGGTGCCAGATGAACGAGCTCGACAGCGGCAAGATGCTGCGCTTGCTCGAAGCGGACGGCTACGTCCAGACCGATAGCCCCGAACTTGCCGATGTGATCTTGCTCAATACCTGTTCGGTGCGGGAGAAGCCGGAGCAGAAGCTGCGCTCGATGATGGGTCGCTTGCGTTCGCTCAAGGAGGAACGGGACGGATTGGTGTTGGGAGTTACCGGCTGCTATGCGCAGCAGGAGTCGGGCGCTCTGCTGCGCAGCTTTCCCTACCTCGACCTGGTGATGGGGCCCGATGCTATTCCGCGCTTGCCGGGGCTGCTGTTGGATGTGCAGCTCAGCCGGTCGCGGGTATTGGCCACTGAGCAGCTTGACCGGCAGAACTATCCGTTCACCAACGACATCGTGGTTCGTGGCGAGAAGGGCGTGACCGCATTCGTCACTATCCAAAAGGGCTGTGACAGCTTTTGCTCCTTCTGCATCGTGCCATTTACCCGAGGCCGCGAAGCTTCTCGACCTGCTGCTGAGGTGCTGGCTGAGGTGCGTGCGCTCGCCGCCCGTGGTGTCGCCGAGGTCACCGTGCTTGGGCAGAATGTCAACAGCTACGGCTTGAAGAAGAGTGCTGAACCGCCTTTTCACGAGTTGCTTGGGAGCATCGCTGCGGTGCCCGGGATCAAGCGCGTTCGATTCACGACGTCCAATCCCTGGGATCTTGATCCAGGCCTTGTGGAGCTGTTCGCTACAGAGCCCAGACTGTGCTCCTACTTTCACCTGCCTGTGCAGGCTGGAGCCGACTCGATGCTTGCGCGAATGCGTCGTCGGCACAGCCGTGAGGAGTACCTCACGCTGGTTCGTGACCTCCGTCAGGCCCGCCCTGATATTGCCCTCTCAACGGATATTATCGTTGGCTTCTGCGGTGAGACAGAGGAAGAGCATCAGGCCACCTTGAGCCTGTTGGCAGAGGTTGAGTACGACTTTATCTACTCCTTTGCCTACAGTGTCCGGCCCCATACGCCGGCGGCAAGAAGTCTCGCCGATGATGTGCCCGCCGAGGTCAAGAAACGCAGGCTGCATGAGGTTCAACACCTCCAGGCTGAGATTACCCAGCGCAAGATGGTTGCTTTTGAGGGGCGCAGGGTGCCGGTCCTGGTGGAGGGCCCCAGTCGCCGCGATCCAAGTTGGCTTAGTGGTCGAATATCGCAGAACTGGATCGTTAATTTCCCAGGCGATACCGCCCTGATTGGCCAATTGGTTGAGGTCGGGGTAGAGCGCGCCTTGAGCAACAGCCTTCTCGGCCATGATCCGAGCCCGTTGGGCGCCAAGGTCAGCCCTCGCCGCAGGCTTGAGGTGCTTTCTTGAGCAGCGCCGGCCTGGCTTTTTCTCGGTTGCTGGTGCTTTGTTTCGCTGTACTGTTGTTTGGCAGTTTCGGTTGTGCGCATCAACGCGGTGGCCCCCCTCAGGTCCAGGATGCGGCCAAGCTGCCAGCAGGTCAGCCGCCCGCCGGACTGCGCCTTGATCCCACTCGAATCCGCGCCGGCGATGACCTTCTTACCGGGCTTGATGGTTACGACGCTGGGGACCTGTTTCATCTCGGTTATGAGGCTTTTCAGCGTGGGGATGTTGAACTAAGTGCGGCACTCTACGGTCGCCTTGTTGATGAATTCCCCGATGCCGAGGGTGCCCTTTCGGCTCACTACAACCTAGGCCTTTCGCTGGAGAAGTTGGGCGATCTTGAAGCTGCTATAGGAGCCTTTGCTCGCTATGTAGAGCTGTGCGGTCTCGATCTTCGCCAGGATGCCGCAGAAACCCGCACTCGGATCGCCGCCTTGCTGCAACGGCTCGGTCGGGTCGAGGAGTCCAGAGCTCCGCTTGATAAGGCGCTCGCAGAGACCGAGTTGGTTCTGCCAGAGCGCTGGGAGGCACAGATCCTCTACGCTATCGTTACTGCTCAAGAGGGCAACTTTGAACGGGCTGAGTGGAACATTAAGGCAATCGGTAGGGCCATCCGCAAGCGTGCATTGCGGGAGGGTGATCGCTACCCATTCCAGTCCGCCATGCTCTGGTACCACGTGGGCAAGGTGTACCGGATGAGGGCCGCTAGTCACTCCTTAGATGCGGTCGATAACCTTGAACTCCTGGACCAGCGGCTCACCGATAAAGCTCGCGATCTGCTCGAGGCGCGGCGTCACTTCAAGCGGTGTCTAAGACACCTGGAGGCGGCTTGGAGTGGTGCAGCAGCACTCGCTCTTGGTGGAGTGTATGAAGACTTTCGTCGCGACTTGTTGGCCGCACCGAAGCCGTCTCAACTGGATGGAGAGCATGGGGCTGTCTATCGGGAACTCCTGGAAGAGGCCACAGGGCGTTTTCTCGAGCGCGCGGCCAGTGACTATCGAGAGGTCCTTCGGGATGCCCAGCGCTACCAGTTGGAAGACGCCTGGATCGTGGCTATTTCGGAAGCATTGAGCCGTTGTGAGGGTTTGTTGCAGGAGCTCTTTGCTGATGGTCAGGAGACAGTCCCTGAAATTCCGTGATTCTTTGGTTCACGGATCTCGGCGATGCTAGCTTTTGCGCTCCTGACGACGCCGGACCGCCTCATTGTAGTTGCTCTTGGGGTTGTCGCGCCAAGCCTTGCCTTCGCGTCGCTTCTCGTGGATTCCATCGTAGCGAAGCGCGTACTCGCGACTTCCCCACCGTAGGCTCAGTTCCGGGGCTTTTCCCGAGATCCAATGGAATAGTGCCGGTGCGATGCGGCGAGTAGCTGCCGCTACAGATCGCGCCAAGGCCCCGGCGGCGCTGGTCCCAGGTAGCGCACTTGTCGTCTGTTCGTCCTTCTCCCAGGCCGGGTTGATGGATTTGACGTCTCGCTTTGGTGTGCTGCTGGCCACAGGGGGACTCTAGCCTGCCTCGGTCAGCTTCGCGAGCAGCCGTAGACGATGCTGCTTAACATGATCTCGTCATTCATCCAGCCACACCAACGAGGCCTGGAAGGAGCGCCCCTCTGGGAAGCCCTTTAGGGTAGGGAAGTCTGGTGAAGGCGGCGCATTGCGCCGCTGGATCACTGCTCTGCCGGCAGCTGTGATTCCGGTTTGGATCTGCTCTTGAAGCCAGCGATTGCGCACCCCTTTTAGGTTGCTGCAGCACAGCATCCAACCGCCAGGTCTAAGGCGTGTAGCTGCCAGTCGGATCATTTCCTTGTAGTCCTTTCTGCTGCTCCATCCGCCATCTCTGCGAGCTCCGCTTGAGCGACTTGGAGGGTCCAGGATGATCCCAGCAAGGGGTTCCGTGTGAGATTCCAACCAGGCGTGGGCGCTGGCTGTGATGACAGGGTGGTCCTGCTCACTGATCTGGTTTTGCTGAAGGTTTCTTCGCGCCACCTCACTCCACGGTCGAGAGAGGTCGATCGACCAAACCCGCTCTGCTCCTGCCGCAGCACAGGCCACCGAGAATGCCCCGGTGTGCGAGAACAGGTTGGCCACCTGGCCGCCAGGGTTCTGTTTCAGTAGCGCGCTGAGTAGCGCGCGGTTGGAGCGCTGATCTGGATACAGCCCGCTCGATAGGCCCTGTAGCGGTGAGACGAGGTAACTGAGTTCAGCCTCCTGGACCCACCACGAGCTGGGCAGCTCTGTTGTTGGCGGATCAATCCATCGCTGCGTAAGACGCGCATTGCTCCGTTTTGTAGTGCGGAGGTCGGTGAAGTGGTCTCGTTCCAGCAGCGGTCGCTCGCCCAACTGATTGCGGAGGCCCTGGTAGGCAGCGGTGGCCATTGTCCTTAAGGCAGGGCTGCGCAGGGTCGCTACCAGCAATTCCCCCCAGAGGTCTATGCTGAGTCCAGGAAAGCCGTCGGCGGCGCCGTGAATCAGGCGTAGTGCGTTACAGCCTGGGTCGTTAAGAAGTTCAGAGCGCCGTTCAATTGCGGCTGCAGCTCGCTGAACCCACAACTCCGGGGAAGGCTCCTCAGCGGGTCGTCTGGAGAGCACCCAGGCACATAGCTCGCGCTCAGGATCGGCCAGCGCGGTCGCAACAAATCGGTCCTTTTCGTCGAACAGTCGAATGGGCTGCCCTTGTTGCAGGCCGCTCAGATCACCAGTCCATCGATCTTGAATCAACCAAGGGTGACCAGCTGCCAGGATTCTGGCCGAGGCGCGGGAGATTCGCAGCGACGGGAGTCTGTTGCTTTGCGTCGATAGCGTGTTGCCTGAGTCTTGGCGGCGGCTGCTGTCCGCAGCAGTCTGCTGGCTGCTCGTTGCCCTCGATAGGGCTTCTGCTGTGTTCGTGCTGGGCTCCAGAAGATCTTCCCAGGATGGTGGTGGAGGGCAGCTGATGTCGAATCGATCACAGCTTAAGCGCTGGGCGTGGAGGGCCAGTCGAGGAGCTCCGCCGGGGACCGGATGTCCGTGCTCCATGTCACCGATCAGGGGATGCCCGGCAGCGCTGAGTTGAATGCGTACCTGGTGCCAGCGACCCTGGTCGGGGCGTACCAGCAGCTCAGCGCGGCTGCCATCCTGGGAGGTTCTGAGCAACTGCCAGCTTAGCGAGCAGGGCTTGCCTTCGATGGTCGGGCCGTCGATCTTTCCGGCAGCCTTTTTGGGTGCCGGGTGGACCACAGCGAGGTATTCCTTGGAGATGCTTCGCTGGGCGAACAGCGCGGAGAGCTCGGCTCGGTGCGTTCCTGCGGCGAGCAGTAGCAGGCCAGATGTGCTGCGATCTAGGCGATGAATAGGGCGCAGCTCGCGGCGCTCAGGATCTGAATCTGCGTCGAGCAAAGCGGTAATGGAGGGGAGCTCGTGATCGCCGCTGTCGTGGCTGGCAACCCCGCTGGGCTTGTCGATGGCCAGCCATCCCTGCCCTTGATGGACGACCCGCAAGGCTGCTGGCAGAGCCTGGCCGCTCCAGGACGGTCGGTACTCGACCGACACCGTCTCACCTGGCTTCAAATGCCGTCCAGCGCGTCGCTCCAATCGCCCCTGCACCTTTACTTTTCCGGCGTTTATCAGGCCTTTGACCTGGCGTCTTGAGAGCTCGCTGACGTTGGCCACGACGAATCGGTCCAGTCGCTGCGGATCGGCGGGGGAGGGCACCAGTAGCGTTACGCTTCGCACGGCACTTCCTCGTTCGGGTGTCACATGACTGTGGAGGACATCTCTACAGCTTGTGCGAGAGGTACAATGCGGAGAAGCTGCGTGCAAGCTGTGGGCAGTTGCGGAGACAGAGCAGTGAGCACCGAAGAGACTACATCCCAGGGACTTGAGGGCCGTCTTATAGAGTTGGAGCTGCGCAGCGAGGAACGGCGCTCGGATAATGAGCGTCTCGAGGCCTTTGTCCGTGGGTTTGAAAATCGCATCTCGAGGTTGGAACGTCGGATCGAGCAGCTGGTCGAACAACTTCAGAATCCGCCAGGAGAACTGCCTGCGCCAGAGGAGGACCTTCCGCCGCACTATTGAGCAACATGACGAAGGGTGGGTGCCGCTTGCGAGCGGCCGAGCTGAAGTTGACTGGACTTGAACAGCTTGGCAGGGAAGGACCGTTGCCCGCGACCATGCCTCGTGCTACCACTGCGGCGCGGTCTCTTGCGTGCGAGTGGGTGCGCTGCAGAGGCCTCAGGGAAAGGAGCCGAGACCAATGGCCTCGCTGCTCCGCGTTGCGAGGTGAGGGATGGCTGAACAGATCAACGTCTTTGATAACGTTCTGGAGTGCATTGGCAATACCCCTGCGGTTCGACTTGGTCGGCTCGCTGGTGAGCTGCAGAGTGAGGTTTACGCGAAGCTCGAGTTCATGAACCCTGGTGGTTCGGTGAAGGACCGCATTGCACGTCATATCGTGCGTCGGGCCGAGGAGCGTGGCGAGATCGTTCCTGGCGGGACCATCGTGGAGGCTACCTCAGGCAATACTGGTCTGGGTCTGGCTATGGCCGCTGTGCTGGGGGGCTACGACAGCACCTTTGTTATGCCCGACAAGCAGTCCATGGAGAAGGTTCAGGCGCTGCGCGCATTTGGCTCCAGGGTGGTGGTGACGCCTACTGCGGTCGAGCCCGAGGACCCACGCTCGTACTATTCGGTGTCGCGCAAGGAGGTGGAGGACACCCCTAATTCGTTCTACGCCAACCAGTATCACAACCCGGATAACCCGGAGACCCACTACCTGGAGACCGGACCTGAGATCTGGCGGCAGTTGGCCGGTGAGATTGATGTCTTTGTGGCTGGGATGGGTACCGGCGGGACCCTGTCGGGGGTTGGCAAGTACCTTAAAGAGCAGAATCCCGAGATCAAGATCGTCGGCGTAGACCCGGTCGGCTCAATTTACTATGACCTATTTAAAACTGGAAAGATGACAGAGGCTTATTCTTACAGTGTTGAAGGTATTGGTGAAGACTTTCTGCCGTCTACCATGGACCTCTCGGTGCTCGATGATGTGGTTCGAGTGACGGACCGTGAGTGCTACCTGATGACTCGTGATCTAGTCCGTCGGGAGGGGATCTTCTGTGGTGGCTCGGGTGGCGCGGCTGTCGCTGGGGCGATGAAGTGGCTCAAGCAGCACGACCGACCCGGTCAGAAGGTCTTGATCCTTCTGCCTGATACGGGCCGCCAGTATCTCGGCAAGATCTTTAACGACGACTGGATGCGGGAGAACGGTTATCTCGATGATGTCGCGGGTAGTGGCACCGTGGCCGATCTTCTCAATGGTGGAGAGCGCAGCTCGGTGTTCACCGTGGAGCAGGATCGGGCGATTCGTGAAGTGGCCGCCTTGATGCGCGATCAGGGCGTCAGTCAGGTGCCGGTTATGGACGGTGATGCGGTGATTGGAATCGTCACAGAGGCTGCTGTCCTTGCGCATCTCCTGGACCACCCTGGCGCTGCCCAGGAACCGGTCAGCAAAATCGTCGTGAATTCCTACTCAGTGGTCGATCGGGCGACCCGGATAGGAGTCCTCGCCGACATGTTCACCCGGGTCAAGATTGCCCTGGTGATGGAGAATGGCAGCCTCGTTGATGTGGTGACTAAGATCGATGTCATCGACTATGTCTCGAAGGGGAATCGATGAGCACCGTCAAGCCCTGGCCGCCGCGCGATGATCTCTGCGAAGGGAACGGCTTCGGAACCCGAGCCATTCATGCCGGTCAGCCCGCCGAGCCGGTGACCGGGGCAGTGATGGTGCCCATCTATCAGACCAGCACCTTCGTGCAGGAGGGTGTCGGTGGCCACAAGGGCTACGAGTATGCTCGGACCGGCAATCCGACCAGGACTGCGCTGGAGACCTGTCTGGCATCGCTGGAGGGTGCTCGTCATGGGGTCTGCTTCAGCTCAGGCTGTGCCGCTACCAGCACCGTTCTGCACAGCTTGTCGCCGGGTGATCATGTGGTCTCTTCGGACGACGTCTATGGTGGGACCTGGCGGATTTTCGAGACCGTCTTTCGGCCGCTGGGAATTGAATTCACCTATGTGGATCTGTGTGATCTGGATGCGGCACAGGCGGCCCTTCGACCCGGGCAGACCCGGTTGCTGTGGATCGAGACGCCGACCAATCCACTGCTTAAGGTCATCGATATTGCCCAGATGGCAGAGCTGGCTCATAGCGTGGGAGCCCGTGCCCTGGTGGATAACACCTTTGCTACGCCCTATTTTCAGAGTCCTTTGGCCCTTGGTGCTGATGCTGTGCTGCACAGTACGACCAAGTATCTGGGGGGGCACAGCGATGTGGTTGGCGGCGCAGTCATCACTAATGAAGATGAATTTGCAGCCGAGATGTTCCGCTTGCAGAATTCCATCGGTGCGACGCCTGGGCCCCAGGATTGTTTTCTTACTCTGCGCGGCATTAAGACCCTTCACGTGCGCATGGATCGTCATCAGCGCAGCGCTATGGCGCTGGCTCGCTTTCTCAGCGAGCACGAGGACGTTGAGAGGGTCATCTATCCTGGTCTCGAGAGTCATCCGCAGCATGAAGTTGCGGCCCGGCAGATGCACGGCTTTGGTGGCATGCTCAGCTTTGAGCTGAGGGCCGACCTGGCCCGCGCAGAGCGCTTTGTATCGTCTACCCAGGTGATGACCCTGGCGGAGAGTTTAGGCGGCGTAGAGAGCCTCATCGAGCTGCCCGCAGCAATGACCCATGCCAGTGTGCCGCCTGATGTTCGCCAGGCCATTGGCATTGCTGACGGTCTGGTCCGTCTGAGTGTTGGGCTCGAGGACGAGCAGGATCTGCGCGAGGACCTGGAGCAGGCCTTTGCGCGGAGTCGCCAGCCTTGAACTAGAGCTGGGCTGGTGTGGGTACTGCAACGAGAACCGCGAGGGACCGGGTGGAACCGGGGTTCCTGACCAGGCGCTAGCGAATCCTGCCGCTCAGAGGCAGGTCCCGGGCATCAGGCTTGGGTTGGTGTCGTCGCAGTCGCCGCCGCGCATGACCGCACAGCCCAGGTTCATGTGGTGGACCGCATTGCGCAGCATCGCGGCCATGTCGGGGGCGTTTGCCTCGCTCCAGTCGCTGAGCCCTGCATTGCCGTTCCAGTAGAGCACCGAGCCGCCACTTGCCAGCTCAGTAAAGATGAGTTTGGCGCGGTTTCCTACTGATGCCACGCGGATCGCGCCTGAAGAACTGTCTGCGATGGCAGCTTCATGATTCGGGTCGGTCGCGGAGAAGGTGAAGCCGTTGGCCCATGATCCGTGTGGACCATCGATGATTGGGTTGCCACTGCTGTTGACTACACAGCTGTTGGTTTGAGGGCCATTACCCCAGGTCTGGGACCGAACCAGGGCTGCCAGATTGCTGCCATCTACGAGTGCTTCACTGCCCCCATTGGGGTCAAATGTTGATGAGTTGGAAAGGGCATCAGCGCCGGTAACGATCAGGCCACCACCTAGGCCCAACCACTGTTCTAAGCCACTCAACTCCGCGGCAGACAGGCTGCGTGCAGTGGTGTACCAGACCAGTACCTGATGATCGCTGAAGTTGTTGACGTCAATCAGGACGTTGCTGGCGGCTACCCCGTCCCACTGCACGGTGTCCATTCCAGTCGCGTCGAGGGCATCCATCGAACTCCAGAAGGAGGCATCGTCGCCGTCGTTGAGTAGCGCGATGGAGCAGCCAGGTGGGGTGCAGCCCACGAAGCCGTCGAGGTCGTTGTCGAGTTCGTCTGCCGGCACGATGCCATCACAGTCGTCGTCAATTGCGTTGCAGACTTCGCTCGCTGCGGGCCCAATCTCGGCATTGTTCTCATCGCAGTCGCCGTCGCACTCTGAGCTGCCGTCGCCGTCCTGGTCGACTTCGTTGCTGCCGATCTGACCATCACAGTCGTTGTCGCTGCCATCGCAGAGCTCGGGTGCGCCGAGGTACACCGTATCGAGCAGGTCGTTGCAGTCACCATCGCAGGGGGACTGACCATCACCATCGTTGTCAAAGCCTTCGTCGATGGTGCCGTCGCAGTTGTTGTCGATGCCGTCGCAGGCCTCGGTAGCCCCAGGGAAAACGCTGGCATCAAGGGATGCGCAGTCGCCCTGGCAAGAGCTGAAGCCGTCACCATCGAAGTCGAGGTTCTCGTCAATCTGTCCATCACAGTTGTTGTCCAGGGAATCACAGACCTCGGGGGCGCCCGGAAACAGTGAGGGGTCGTCGTCGTCGCAGTCCACAGCGCCGAACTGGGCCAGGCAGCCGGGATGTGCGCCAGGGACTCCATCACCATCGTTGTCCAGCCCTTCATCAACTTCACCATCGCAGTCGTTGTCCGCTTCATCGCAGGCTTCCATGACACCGGGATTGACCGTGAAGTCGTTGTCGTCGCAGTCGCCTGTGCAGTCGCTCCAACCATCAGCATCGCTGTCGGCGAATTCCAGCCCGACGCCGTCGTCGATGAAGCCATTGCAGTTGGTGTCCGCGCCATCGCACAGCTCGGTCGCATTGGGGAAGACCGAGGCATCTTCATCATTGCAGTCGGCCGGTACGTCACAGATGCGGTAGCCGTCGCCGTCCTGATCGAGGCCGTCATCGATGAGGCCGTTGCAGTTGGTGTCATTGCCATCGCAGGCCTCTTCTGCCGCGGGGTTGATGAGGGCCAACTGGTCGTTGCAGTCGAGCTGTTCCTCTGGGTAGTTGAGGATGCAGTCGGGGACGAGACCGTCGAAGAAGCCGTCCTGGTCGACGTCAAAGGGCTCGTCCGTACGGCCATCGCAGTCGTTGTCCAGGGTGTCGCAGCTCTCCGTTGCGCCGGGATTTATCAGTCGGTTCTCGTCATCGCAGTCGCCCCCGTAAAGAGAGAGGTCCTCGCATTGGTTCGAGGGGCAGAAGCCGTCGCCGTCGAGGTCCTCCTCATTTACCGTGTTGGCGAGGTCGTCATCGTCGTCGTCACCTTGTGGGGTTGGGGATTCCCGTTGTTCGCAGGCCATACTCAAGGAGCTGGACAGGATCAGGCAGAGCAGCATGAGAAAGCGGTTCATCAAGGAGAACTCCATTCAGTTTGCGCGGCGGCACTGATCATTTTCACCCTCACCGCTACCATTGTAAACGCTCCGGTCCCAGGGACCTGTGCTGCCTGATCTTCCAGGGAGGTGCTCCACAGATGGGTAGTAGAGATTTTATCTCGCTGGCTGAGATCCGCGCTCGGGCTGCATCCCTGGGCTTGAGTGTCGGTGTGTCGCGAGCCATCCCTGGTTCTGAGGGAGATAGGCTCCGTCGCTGGCTCGACGAGGGGCGTAACGGAGAGATGGCTTGGCTGGCCCGCAATCCCGAGAGGCGCAGTGATCCGAGGCAGGTTGTTGATGGGGCGCGCTCGGTCCTGTCGGTGGGAATGAGCTATCACTTTCCGGAGCCGCCCCCTCCTGAAGACGACCGACCTCGGGGTCGAATTGCCCGCTATGCGTTGGGCGATGACTACCATGATGCGCTTCTGGAGCGAGTAAAGGAGTTGGCAGCAGTCCTGGAGGACGCCGACTCTCGCAGTTACGTGGATACGGGGCCGGTGCTTGAGAAGGCCTGGGCCCAGCGCAGTGGGCTGGGTTGGATCGGCAAGCACACCAACGGGGTCTCCAAGGAGCATGGCTCCTGGTGGCTTATGGGCTCCATAATTACTCGGGTTGAGGTCGAGCCCAGTGCCCCGATGGAGGACCACTGCGGCACCTGTAGGTCTTGTCTGGAAGTCTGTCCTACAGGGGCCATCTCAGCTGCCGAGCCTGGTCGAATGGATGCCCGCTTGTGCATCTCCTACCTGACCATTGAATTGCGCGGCCCCATTCCCAGAGAGCTTCGGCCGCTCATCGGTCAGTGGATCTTTGGTTGTGACTTGTGCCTTGATGCCTGCCCTTGGAATCGCTTCGCGACAGAGAGCCCCGAGCCCCGCTTTAAGCCTCGTGAGGTCCTGGTTGCGCCGGTCCTCGAAGAGCTGCTTGGCTGGAGCCAGGAACGCTTTTCTCGTGAGTTGAAGGGAAGCCCTATAAAGCGCACCAAACGCAGGGGCTTGCTGCGCAACGTTGCGGTTGCTTTGGGCAATAGCGGTGATGCCAGGGTGGTGCCGGCGCTGGTTCGTTGTCTAGAAGAGGAAGCGGAGCCTTTGGTGAGAGGGCATGCGGCATGGGCGCTGGGTCGCCTGGCTGGGGCTGAAGCCCAGGCGGCGCTGCAGGCGGCGCGCAGTGATAGCGACGCTTTCGTGCGGTCTGAAGTTGAGGAGGCTCTTGCCGAACTGATTGCTGGTTAGAAGTCGGCCTGCCCGGGAGTCCGCGGATAGGGGATTACATCACGGATGTTCTGCATGCCGGTGAGGTACATGAGCAGTCGCTCAAAGCCCAGACCGAAGCCAGCATGGGGCGTTGTGCCGTAGCGTCTCAGCTCCTGATACCACCAATATGGCGCGCTCTCGAGACCGCGACGCTTCATCTCGGAGCTGAGCACATCGGCGCGTTCTTCCCGCTGGCTACCGCCGATGATCTCGCCTAGCCGCGGAACCAGCAGGTCGGTGGCAGCGACGGTCTTGCCGTCGTCTGAGAGTCGCATGTAGAAGGCTTTCTGGTCGGTGGGGTAGTCGGTCACGAAAACCGGGCCACCAACGAATTCTTCAGCCAGATAGCGTTCGTGCTCAGTCTGCAGCGACACCCCCCATTCAACCGGGTACTCAAAACTGCGCCCACTGTTCTTCAGCGCAGCGATCGCATCGCTGTAGGTCATCCGCTCAAAGGGTCGTGCCAGGGTGCTGCGGACCTTCTCGATGACCCCCTTCTCGATCCAGCGATCGAAGAACTCCATGTCTTCCGCGCAGCGCTCGTGCACCTCGGCAGAGGTCATGCGGATGAAGTCTTCGGCGAGATCGAGCAGGTCGTTCAGGTTAGCGAAGGCGATCTCCGGCTCGACCATCCAGAATTCGGCGGCGTGTCGCGCGGTGTGAGAGTTTTCGGCGCGGAAGGTGGGCCCGAAGGTGTAGACGTCCGTATAGGCGCTGGCATAGCCCTCGACGTTTAGCTGCCCTGATACGGTCAGGTAGGTGGGGCTGCCAAAAAAGTTTTCTGCTTCAGTCGCCTTGATCTCAAACAGGTCACCGGCGCCTTCGCAATCGCTGGCGGCAATAATGGGAGTGTGGATCCACAGGAAGCCACGCTGCTGAAAGAAGTTGTGAATGGCCATTGCAAGGGCATTTCGCACCCGGAACACTGCGGAGAAGGTGCGTGTGCGTGGCCGTAGGTGGGCCTTCTCCCGGAGGAACTCGAATGAGTGCCGCTTGGTCTGAAGTGGGTAGTCATCCGGGCAGTCGCCTACCAGCTGGATTGTGCTGACCTGAACTTCCCACTTTTGACCTTTGCCCTGAGATGGGCAGATGGTTCCAGTGACCGCAATGGCCGAACCCTTGCCGATGGGCTCGGCGGCTTGCGGGCCCAGGCCGTCAGCGGGGAACACCAGCTGCAGGTTGGAAAGCATGGAGCCGTCGTTGAGCTCCAGGAAGGCGACCGCCTTGGACACCCGCTTGTTTCGCACCCAGCCGGTGAGGTGCACCTCGGTACCGGCGCTGACTGCGCTGAGGATCTCGCGAATGCTCTGTCTTCGTGGCGGATGGGGGCTCATCACTGCTCCTTGCTGGGCCGAGCAGGAACTGGTGAGTCCCTGCCGGTAAGGCGGGCGTATAGCTTTCCTGGCGTGGATCTGCAACGACTCAGGGAAGTAGCGAGCAGCTAAGACTGCAAGCTGTTAGATTCGCCCTGCCGTGAAGCACAGTCCCATCGAAGTTCGAGATCCCATCCACGGAGCGATTTCCATCAGTCGCGGTGAGCTTGAGGTGCTTGACCACCCCTTGCTGCAGCGACTTCGGCACATCAAGCAGTTGGGCTTCTCAGACCTCTCCTTCCCGGGCGCGACCCACAATCGTTATCTTCACAGCGTGGGTGCTATGCACCTGGCCGGCCGTGCCTTTGACGCCATCTTTCCCGAAGGGGGCGCAGATGGAATGGTCCACGGCTCGCGTCGTGCTGAGATGCGGCGTCTGGTTCGCATTGCGGCCCTCCTCCATGACGTCGGCCATGCACCGTTTTCTCATGCCTCAGAATTCGCGATGCCGCCGCTGGGGTTGCTGGATGTGCCGGCCTACCGAGAGCAGCCTGAGGACTTTCCCGTCGAGCGTCAGGCCAGTCATGAGGACTACACCATCAAGATCATCACTGATTCCAGCCTCACCTCGGTGCTGGAGTCGGTGGTTGAGCTGCCGGCGTTGGCGGTTGCCGGCCTGGTTGAGCCGAGCCTGCAGGTGGATCAGGCCTGGTACCGCTGCGCAGGAGTCGACTTTCGGCCGTTGCTCCAGCAGTTGATCAGCTCGGAACTGGATGTGGATCGGATGGACTACCTTGCCCGAGACTCTCACTTCGCCGGTGTCCACTATGGGGTCTTCGATGTGGGCTGGCTGATGGCTCACCTCAGTCATCACCTGGTCGACGACTCGGCCTATCTGGCTCTCAAGGCCCGCGCGATTTATGCCTTTGATGACTTTCTTATCGCTCGATATCACATGTTTCTGATGGTTTATTTTCATCACAGAAGCGTTGGTTACGAAGAAATGCTTAAGCGATACTTTCAGTCGGGTGGTGATGGCTATGCGCTCCCCCATCGCATCGAGGACTACGCCCGTTTTGATGACGTTCACATGAGCGCCCATCTCCGCTCGAGCGACAATGAGTGGGCTCGTCGTATCGTTGAAAGACGGGAGTACAAGCTGCTGTTGGAGCGCCATGGTGAGCCTCATGACGTTGATCTCGGCCCGATCGAAGCGGCCCTTGCCGAACTCGGGATTCCCACCATCCACAGCGCCAGCAAAGGAGTCCTAAGCAAGTACTTTGCGAAGCGCCAGAATGCTGACTCGGTTGGCCAGGGGAGTCTTCCCCTAGGCAATTCCTCTAGCGGCGCTCCTGAGGCGCCCTCGCCGATCTATGTTCTTGGCTCGCCCTATCGT
The DNA here is from genome assembly GCA_002433485.1 of Deltaproteobacteria bacterium UBA6601. Taxonomy (GTDB): domain Bacteria; phylum Myxococcota_A; class UBA796; order UBA9615; family UBA9615; genus UBA6601. Next base: position 65,182 of record DJIF01000084.1, on the reverse strand, counting down.
GGCGCCAAAGAGCTGCGTGCGGTCGAGCTGGAGGAGTCCACCGAGTTGTTCAATCGCTATGATCAGCAACTTCTTATCCATCGTCTCTATGTCCCCCTTGAGCAGGTTGAGGAGGCTGGCGCTCGGATTGCTGAGCTGGTCTGAGCCCTGCGGCTGTTCAGCTATCCGTAGCTTGATGGTCCTATTGGGTGGGGACGGAAGGTCGCCATGAATACGTCCGCTGAAGTTGATGCAGCTCGCCTCTTGCCGGGAGTGGTTGCGGCCGTTCAGGTTGCAGCACTGCCGGTAATGGATCGATTTCAGTCCAGCCCTGTGACCTGGGCTAAGGATGAACAGGGCCGTCGAACCAAGGTTGAAGGGGCTGCTCAGGACATCCGCAACCCGGTTACAGAGGCAGACCTTGAAGCCGACAAGGTGCTGCGCGAACATCTTTTGAGACTCCTTCCTGAGGCTGCCTGGCTGTCGGAAGAGAGCGCCGACGACCCGGTACGGCTCTCGGCTCGCTATGTGTGGGTGGTGGACCCCATTGATGGAACTCGCGAATACGTTGCTGGGATTCCGGAGTTTGCCATTTCGGTGGCCCTGGTAGACGGGGGCATTCCTTTGCTTGCAGTGCTCTACAATCCGGCTACCGAAGATCTGTTCACTGCTGTGCGCGGACAGGGCGCATGGCGCAATGGCGCTGCCTGTCAGATCACTGCATCCAGTTCATTTGATGAGGCCATTCTGCTGGCGAGCCGAAGCGAGATCCGACGGGGTGAATTTGCGCGTTTCGCGGAACGCATGCAGGTGCGAGCCATGGGCTCTACGGCTTGGAAATTGGCCTTGCTGGCTGGTGGTGAAGGCCAGGTTTACTTCACCCGCAAGCCTCGCCACGAGTGGGACGTAGCTGCAGGTGTGTTGCTGTGCTCAGAGGCCGGCGCACGGGTTACTGACCTCGGCGGGGATGAGCATCGCTTTAATCGAGTCGATACCCGCTGCAGAGGTGTAGTCGCGGTCCAACCGCAGTGGTACTCGAAGGTGTTTGCCTGGATCCAGGAGGTCGGGACCCTGGAGTAGGGGATCAATGGGGCCATGGGTCCAGACTCAGGCGGACTCCAGGACTTGTGCTTCTGCGGCAGCGCCAACCTCTCCGACGTGGAACATGGTTCCTGCCTCACACAGCTTTTTGCGAACGTAGCCTAGGGCTGCGATGGGCTGGCATTGGGCTGAACGAATTGCGGAGGTGATGTAGCCCACCTCTCGCTTACCATGAAATAGCACCGTACCTGGCTCGGGCGGGCGCTCGGCGGTGACCTGCAGGCGCATGAGTCGCCGCGCGGGGGCTCCCATCGAGTTGATTCTGCAGATCACTTCCTGCCCGGGATAGCAGCCCTTATTGAAGTTGATGGCGCGATCAGCGAGGTTCGCTTCGAGGGGGATGTTGCCGTGGGTGAAGTCGATGCCGAAGCGCGGTGGTCCTGCCTCGATGCGGGCTGCAGCCAGCAGCTCAGATGAGCCGCGTGGAATCTCTGAAAGCAGGCTAAGCATAAGTTCCTCCTGCTGCTGGGGAACGATGAGGAGCAGGTCTCGTGCTTCGCTGTGGCTGCGGTCCATGCGCACTACTCGAGCTTCCAGGCCGTCTCTGCTGATCGGGCAGTGAGCCAGTGGGGCCTGTTCGGGCACCTCTAGACCCAGGTCGCGCAGAGTCTCGTCCGCTGTGGCTCCGGCCAATAGCCACAGGCACAACCCGTCTGGCCGTTCGAAGAACACCTTCTCAGCGATGATGAAACGGTCGAGGCTCTCGATCAGCGGCTCGCTGGCGCCGGTCTCCAGCAGTGCAAGCATGGAGCCCTGTTTTGGATCGGGGTCGATGTCGAGCAGGCGAATGTCGGCGATGGTTCGGCCTTTGATGTTGTTGAAGGTCGCCCACACTCCTGCACCTGCGGTGAGCGCGGCGACCTCGCCGGAGAGCATGGCATGGAGAAAACGCCTGCGGTCCCGCCCCTCAATGGTCAGCAGTTCCAGTTCATCGAGCGGGAACAGCAGGGTCTCCCGGCTCAGGACGCTAGTGTCCTGCTCGGGGGCCTGGTTGAGCTGACGAGTCTGGTTGAGCACCTGGTCGAGAGCGGTAGAGAGCAGTTTTGACGACACATTCATGCACAAAGGGGTGCCATCATTTTGGCTTCAGCGCAAGCTAAGGTGCTGTTGCGGTGCGTGGAACCGACGCCCATCGCCTGGGCCATTGCTATTGTTGTTAAAGGCCGGATCAGAATCAGCCGATGGGGAGCCCGTATGGTGGTGTCGTGCGCCAGAACTCTGCTGACTGTTATTGCCCTGATGCTGGCGTGGATACCTGTGCAGACGAGAGCACAGGATGCCGGTCCTCCCTCAGGACCTCCGCCGTCGCTTGATATTCAGCGCTTTCAGGCGGTGGGCTCCTATCACAACTTCATTCTCGTTCATGACGGCCAGTTACTGCCGCGTCGCAGCTTTGGTTTTGATGTCTCGTTTAACTACGGCTATCGGCCGCTCCAGGTGGTCGCAGGTGACCTTCGTCGCACTGGCGGTGCCGTAGATGGGCTCTTTGCCGGGCAGTTCCGTGCCGGCTATGCCATCACCAATTGGGTTGAAGTGAACGCTGGAATTGCATTTATGCAGGTGGCTAGTACCGGTGAAGGGATCTTGGAACTGGGCGGCAAGGAGCAGGTCTTTTCCCTCGGTGATCTGTGGGTTGAGGGTCGCTTTCGCGTGCTCAGAGAAGAGAATAAGTTCCTCTCGGTCGCGGTCATTCCCTTCATCACCTTTCCGACCGGCAACCCCAACATCTTCCTGACCTCAGGGGTGCCGACTGTAGGGGTCAAGGTGGCGGCCTCTAAGACGATGCGCAAGCTCAGAGCGGCGGCGCACTTCGGATATCGTTTCAAGCCTGGCTACGCTGCTATTGGCGACAACATTGCGGCAGACGATGAGATCCTCTGGGGGCTAGCTGTGGGAGCTTCTCTGGTGCCGCGGCGATTTGACCTCAACCTTGAGCTGAGCGGCGCCGGCATCGTCGGGCCGGGCCTTGAGTTGGTCGGTGGTTACGATGGCCGCGCCATGACTCACAGCCCGGCCGAATTGCTGGTGAGCGCCAGGCTGCGCTTTCCCAAGGGGATTGACGCTGTCTTTGGTGGCGGCCCTGGCCTTTCGCGTGGGGTGGGAACTCCAGTGTTCCGGGTTTTTGCTGGTATTTCCTACGGACCGATCCGAGATCGTGACGGCGATGGGGTTGTCGAGCCCGATGACTCCTGCCCTGATGAGGCTGAGGACCTTGATGGCTTTGAGGACCTCGATGGCTGTCCTGACCCGGACAATGATGGTGACGGTGTGGTCGATGTGGATGACTTCTGTCCTGAGGATCCCGAGGACCTCGATGGCTACTCCGATGAAAACGGCTGTCCTGAAGATGATAACGATGAAGACGGTGTGCTTGACGCTGAGGACGCCTGTCCTGGCGAGGCAGAGGATGTGGATGGTCACGAGGACCAGGACGGCTGTCCCGAGCCAGACAATGATGAGGATGGAATCCTTGATGGCGATGATCGCTGCCCGCTGGAGCCTGAAGACATGGACTCATGGCGTGATCACGATGGCTGTCCTGAGCCGGACAATGATGCGGACGCGGTTCTGGATGGTGATGACCTGTGCCCGGATGATCCGGAGAATTTAAACGGTCATCTTGATGAAGATGGCTGTCCTGACGACATGTTGGCTGTGCTACGTGGCGCTCGGATCGTATTGCTCGGAGACCTCAGCTTCGCCAAGGGAGCAAAGAGCCCAGCGCGCCGCTCTTATCCGACCATCAATGCGGTGCGTAGGATTCTTGAAGCGCACCCTGAGATCAGCAAGCTGAAGGTTAGCGTCGCAGTGGATTCAGCAGCTGCCGCTCGAGGCGGCCGAAAGCTGGCTGACCAGCGAGCTGCAGCCGTGATCGCCAGGCTGGTTCGAGGTGGGGTGGTGAAGTCACGGCTCGCCTCGGGTGGGGCACGTGCAGGGGGCGCTGCGGCTGGTAATCAGGACGGCTCCCGTTCACTGGTAGAATTCACTATTATTGCTCGCGCAGTCGATACGACCACCGAGGGGGGCGCCCCCGCAGCCGAGTGATGGATGTGAGCAGCAGCAGGGACCCGGTCAAGCTGACAGAAGAGCTCATCTCCTACGACACGGTCTCGCACCTGCCGAATGAGGGTTTCTGCGCTCGTCTTGAAGAGTTGCTTGAGCCACTGGGCGCAGCCATACAGCGGTGTGGCAGCCCAGATCCGAAGCGCCCAGGGCAGGTCAATCTGTTGGCCCGCTTTGGCCCGGACCGTGATGGCGGTATGGCTTTAGCGGGTCACACGGATACCGTTCCGTATGCCGCTGAGATGCGTTCTACGGTCGTCCCCGAGCGCGATGGTCGGAGACTCTACGGGCGGGGAGCCTGCGACATGAAAGGTGGCATAGCTGCCATGCTGAACGCCTGTCAGCGCTTCGATATGAGCCGCTTGCGTAAGCCGCTGTGGCTGGCTTTTACCTTTCAAGAAGAGATCGGCTGTCACGGAGTGAAGCTACTGGAGCGAGTTGCTCCTCTCAGGGTTGAGCATTGCATCATCGGTGAGCCCACAGGTCTGCGTCCCGCGGTACAGCACAAGGGCTACGCAGCGGGTGTTTTTCGGCTGCGGGGTAGCCCTGCCCACTCTTCCGATCCGCGCCAGGGGGCTTCGGCTATTCACGGTGCTGCCCGGGTCATCGATGCCCTCTATGGACTTGCTGAGGAGTGGCAGGGTAGGGGAGATCCCGCCTGTGGGCTGGAACCTCCCTGGACCACCTTGAACATCGGCAAAGTGGAAGGTGGTAGCGCTCGCAACGTGGTTGCTGAGCACGCCTCTTTTGTATTGGAAGTGCGGCCGCTGCCCGGCCAGGATGCGGCGGCCTTGTTTGCTGAGGTAGAGCGTCGTGCCGTGGCTGCCCTTCCTGAACTGCGTGGCGTTGTGGTGAAGTTCGAGCCTCACGAAACGGACGAGGCGCTCGCGACGAGCGAGGGGGCTCCACTGGTGCAGTGGTTGGTGGAGCGCACTGCTTCACAGACCATCAGTGTGCCCTTTTACACGGAGGGGCCCACATTCTCTCGAATGGGTGCGGTTGCCTGTATCTGTGGCCCCGGCGAAATCGCCCAGGCCCATCGTGAAGATGAGTGGGTAGAGATGGACGCGCTGGAGGCTGCCAGTGACCTCTATGCCGATGCTATTGAGGCGTTCTGCACATGAGCTCGAGAAAGCCGGCAGCCGGTGCGAACGGGAAGCAGGCAGCAACTGCTGCCGCTAAAGCGAAGCGCAGCAAGGCCTCTGCTAAGTCCTCTAAGCGCAGCCGAACCAGCGACACCACTCCGGTTAATGGACTTGAGCAGGCTTACCGGGTGGCTAAGGAGCCTTATTATCGGCCTACTGGTCGCGAGGTGGAGGTTTTTGAGGAGGCTGCGCGCCAGCAATTCGGCGTTTTGCTGAAGGGCCCGACCGGTTCGGGTAAGACCCGCTTTGTCTCGTATATGGCCTGGAAGCTCGGCAGACCGCTGGTCACGGTGGCCTGCCACGAGGATCTGAGCGCCTCGGACCTGGTAGGTCGCTACCTCTTTGTCGACGGTGCGACTCAATGGGTGGACGGCCCTCTTAGTCTTGCTGTGCGGATGGGTGCGATCTGTTATCTCGATGAGGTTGTGGAGGCGCGCAATGACAGCTTGGTGGTGATCCACCCGCTGGCTGATGATCGAAGAATCCTCACCATCGATAAACGCAGCGAGGTGGTTGAGGCACCTCCAGAGTTCATGCTGGTGGTTTCGTACAATCCGGCCTACCAGTCGATCATGAAGGACCTCAAGCAGAGCACTCGCCAGCGTTTTGTGGGGCTCTCTTTTGATTATCCCGAGCGGGACGTAGAAGCCGAGGTTGTGGCTCACGAGTCAGCGGTGGGTGCCGAGGTTGCGGCTCAGCTGGTTCGCATCGCCCAGCGGATTCGAAAGTTGCGGAGTCATGGCCTGGAGGAGGGCGTGAGCACTCGCCTGCTCATCTACGCCGGTAAGCTGATGGTTGCCGGCGTTGATCCTGAGGCCGCCTGTCGCGCGACCATTGTAGAGCCGCTCAGCGACGATCGGGATTTACAGCGGTCTATGCTTGAGGTGGTTCGCGATTTTTTCTGATTCCGCGGTCTTTGGCGCGGCCAGCTAGACTGTAGTCATGTCGGTTGATGACGACCCCAGCGATCGCCCGAAGGGTTGGCTAGATCGCCTCGCTGCCCTGAGTATTGGTGATGCAGCGGGTCTGGTCGTCTCGGCCCGGGGGCGGATCCGGGATAACCCGGTGGAGCATGTGAAGGCCGCGGCAGATGTCACCCGTTGGCTAGGAGAGGCTAAGGCAGCCCTAGAGCGCCGGAACTTTGGGATGGCGCAACGGGCGGTGTTCTCGGTGGCTCAGCGAGACTGGGTCGCGGCTTCGGTCTTTGCTGAGGCGATGTTGCCCCTGGCACATCGAGATCCTGACAGCCTGCGTTGGGTTGCGGAGGGGATAGCCCGCTGCGTCGGCGCTGATCGAACCTTGTCGCGCCAGTTGGCGAGAGTTCTGCCCGATAGCGCTGTGAGCGTTGACGATCTGAGGCTAAGGTCCCGGCTGATCGAAGCACTTTCAGAGCTCTGTGCGATCTATCCGGGCCTCGGCTTTGCTGCTCTGCCAACCCTTCGGAAGCTGCTGAGCGAAGGACCTGAAGAGGGGGTGGTGAGTTTTCTTGAGGATGCTCTGGAGGCGGCTGCTCGTTCGGAGTCGATCGCTCGCTCCTTTCTGCTCCGAGAGAGCCTCTCTGGGCAGGAGGCCTGGGCTGGGCGCCGGCAGGGCCTGGCGGTTGAAGCTGTGGTTCGCAGCCTGCAACTCTATGCAGAGGCGCGTATCGGCCGGGCCCTGCCCATTGAGGTGGTTGAGGAACTGGCGGCCGATCCACTGGCGGCACCACGGGCAGCAGTGGCACGAACTGACGGTGCAAAGCTGAAGCTGATCTCTCGAGTATCGCGCTTTGTTGAAGATGATGAGAATTATCGTTTGTACAAGGTGGCGGTTGCCCACGAGCTCGGTCGAATCGAATTTGGCAGCTTCGACCTGCAGCCTTTTCAGGTCGCCGGCCTAGACCCGAGGGAGGTCCACGGGGAGGAAGAAACTGACATAGGGGCTGCCGGGCAAGCCGCAGATACTCCCGGAAGTTGCGTTGAGGAGTTCTGTGGACGCTTCCCTGAGTCGGGCCTTGCCCGGCGCTTGATGGATTTTGCTGAAGACCTGCGGGTTGATGCCTGTCTTAGGAGGTCTTACTCGGGGCTGGCTCGCAGCATCGAGGCGATTGCGGCTCAGGATAGCGGCGAACGCCCTGCGCTGGACGCGTTGCGGGATGCAGACCTGTTGTTCGAGGTGCTCACGCGCTGGCTCTACTTTGGTGATCCGCTGCCAGCTGGGTCAGCCTTCGAACGCTTTCATCGTGCTTCCTGGTTACTTGAGTCCTTGCGCCATCCAGGCGCGGGCGTACAGGATTCCGCGGCAGTGGTTGCCGCTCTGTATCCGGTCTTTGGTGGGCTGGGCCTGCCGCAGGCTGAGCCTGCGGCAGGCGGGCTTGAGGAAGATCCTGATCGGCTGCGCTCTTTGATGACTCGGTTCATAGCTAGGGGACTAGGCCCCGTCGAGCTCGGTCCAAACACTGAACAGTCCAGCGGCATGGGGGCTGAGGGTGAACAGCCGGCTGAAGCCTTTGAAGCTGATCTTGGCCTTGTAGTGCAGGTTTCTGATCGGCCGAAAACCGCGGACGCTGTGGACGCTGGTGAGCTGAAGGCTCGTCTTTTTGATGGGCGGGTGCCTGGCGAAGACCTGTCCTCGGCTGCTGCTGCGAACCAGGCTTGGCTCGAGAGTGCTGCACAGTCATCCCTGGAGTCGCAGAGCGCTGACCCGGCAGCGGAAGGCCTGAGGGCCCGTGCGCGTCGCATTCAGGCGGCCCTTGAAGCGCGGGGTGTTGAGCGGGCGCTCGCAGAGGTGGAAGTGCTGCTTGCACTCAGTCCTGGGCTCTCAGATAGCGGCATCGAACGGGCCTTGAGCGCTCTGTATCGCAGGCCGGGAACCGGCAACATAGACTCGGAGACCTACCGTCTCGCTGACCAGGACCTGCGCTTGTTTGAATATCACGAGTGGGACCGCCAGATTGCTGACTATCGGCCCAACTGGTGTCGCGTCTGGGAGCGTCGGGCAGAAGGGAATGCATCGGCCTTTGTCGATGCTGTGGTCTCCGAGCATGCCGCTTTGGTGCGGCGTCTACGCCGTGAGTTTCAGATGTTGCGTCCAGCTGCCTTGGGTTTGCGCCGCCGCGAGCCTGAGGGAGACTTGCTTGATTTGGATGCGCTGGTCGATGAACTTCTTGAGAATCGGCGTGGGCGTTGGGGCGAGGGGCGGGTGCATAAGCGTAGCGACCGCCGCCGGCGCGATGTTGCGGTGGCCTTTCTCGTGGATCTGAGCGCGTCGACTCGAGAGGGTGTTGCCAGTAGCGGAAAGTCAGTGGTGGAAGTTGAGAAGGAAGCCTTGGTGCTGATGAGCGAAGCGCTGGATGCGCTGGGCGACCGGTACGGGATCTTCGGGTTCTCGGGTCGCGGCAGGGAGATGGTCGCCTTCGATGTCTTTAAGGACTTTGATGAGCCCTTTGGTGAGAGTGTTCGAGGGCGGATCGGAGCGATGACCTATCAGATGGAGAACCGGGATGGCGCGGCCATTCGCCATGCCACGCGCCGACTGCTTGAGGTGGATGCAAGGACCCGGCTGTTGGTGCTCCTTTCGGACGGCAAGCCGCTCGATTGCGGCTGCGATCTTTACCAGAGCAGCTATGCCCAGGAAGACACCAGGATGGCCTTGCGGGAAGCTCGAAATCTCAAGGTTCACCCGTTCTGTATCACTGTAGACCCGGGCGGTGAGGAATACCTACCTGATCTCTATGGCGAAGTTCGCTTTGTGGTCATTGATGGTGTTGCTGAGCTGCCCAGACGCCTACCGGCGCTCTACCGCAAGCTAACCACCCGTTGAACGGTTCTTCATGAGTGCTGCTGCACTCTATTGGGCCGTGCATGATGGGCTCACGGCGGCCCCAGAGTCGTGCTCATTGCGACATCTGCTTAGATGGGAGGTGGCCTCCTGTGCTGTGAGCATTGACTCACGAATGGCCTGGTCATCCCCCTCTATGAAACCATCGAAGAGCTGCCGGTATGCGCGCATCAGACGTCCGAGGAGCTGCAGCTCAATATGCTGGCGGGGGCTTTGGTGTTGACACTCGCGGTGCAGACTGTCGGCCTGCTCAAGTCGGAGCCGTAGTGCGTCGATGGATTCGTCGGTGCTGAGACTCCGCTCGCTGGCAGCGCTTTGCATAAGGGCATTGGCGAGGTTTCGTTGCGCCTCTTCACTGCGAAGCACACAGTTTTCGGCTAGCTCTTTGGCGTCAGGCGGCGGGCTGGACCAGAAGTTGGAGCGTGCCGGTAGCTGATTTGACCAGTCCTGAAGCAGCTCCGAATAGCGCATGATGGATGAGTTGATCTCAGTTGCCTCAGCATTTCCTTCAACCAGCGCGCCCACCTCCATCAGCGCGGCCCATAATTTCTTGAGCTGACTTACCTCCTCGTTGAGCATGCTTTTGGGCAGCCCCTGAGTCAGATCCCGTCGAGCACCGGCGCAGGCCCCCCAGCGGATGTCCCACTCGACTCGTGCCTCGCGCCGCAGTTCCGCAAACTGTTCACGCTTCAGGCTGCCATCGCTGAGCTGCTGCCAGTGTCCGCCGACCTCATTGAGGAGACGTACCAGGGACTGACAGTTCAAGCGTGCTGAGAGGGCGCCGCGGATGAGTGCTGGATCCACTGACACAGGCTCTGGTGGTGGGGCACCGGCTGCCTGGGCGTGGGCCGCGCTCGGTGCACCCAGCAGCAGGGCGGCAATCAGGGCCGCCCATGAGCGCCAAAGGTGCTGCCGCTGCATGCGAGACGCGAGTGCTCAGGCGGTTATTGGATGGCCTTGAAGCTGGCCTTGCGAATCTGCATCTTCTGCATCGCGCGCAGCTCCTTTTGCAGCCCCATGAGGGCTTCGCTTTCTTCATCGTTCTTGACGAAGCGCAGCAGATTCACGAAGTACAGGGACAGCCCACGCTGGCCTTCGATGGTTTCGCAGGAGTTGCCACTGCATTGTAAGTCTTCGATCTGCAGGTCGAAGCGTCGGTTCTTGCGGTCCAGGAAGTAGTGCCTTCCCTTCTTCTCAGAGCTGTGCAATTGCAGCCGAGTGGGGTGCTTTAGCGTGCACTCCCAGGTGGTGGGCTCGCCGAGCTCCTGCACGCCCTCTGAGTAGCAGTTGATGCCATCAATGAACTTGACCTTGTCGGAAGTCATGCTCTTGATGTTTGACCAATCAGTGCTGAATTCGTGGACTTCGTCGACGATGACCTCGAAGTCGTTGGGCTCACTGGGGCTGGTGTCGGCCGCGTCTTCATCGATGGCGGTGATTCGGATCACCTTGCCTTTGACCGTGGTGCCATCCACCAGGGTAGCGTCGATGGTGAAGGGCTTGATCGCCGGTGGGCTCTCCGGACAGCCGTCTTCATCGTCCCAGCCATCTACAGTCTCGGCCTCGTCGGGGCAGGAATCAGCATCATCTGGAATCGTGTCGCCGTCGTTGTCCAGATCCGGGCAGCCGTCTTGGTCTTCCCAGCCGTCGCTGTCCTCAGCCTCATCGGGGCAGCCGTCGTTGTCATCGATGACACCGTCGCTATCGCGGTCCGGTGGCGGGGG
>DJIF01000084.1:39471-53960 GCA_002433485.1 Deltaproteobacteria bacterium UBA6601 | reverse complement strand
TTTTTCTTCTTGGCTTTGGCAGCCAATGCGTCGCGATCGCCCGAAATACCGGCATTGCCGCTCTGTGCTGAGGCGGGACAGGGAAGCAGCAGCATTAAGCTGGTCAGAAACAGAAACAAGCGAATCATTGTCGGGTAGCTCCCGGGCTTAGAGGAATTGGGCGGACAGAGTGTAACGGATCGTCGAGGTCGTTCAAGATTGCGGCTCTCGCTGCATACAGCGCGTCGTCAACCGTGTGCAGGTCGTTGAGCTGGCGGCGGAACTCCCTGGCGCCCCCACCGGCGCTAACGTATTGCAGGAGATGCCCACGCATGGAAGCTACGGCGCGCCCTTCAGCGCTGGCTCGTTCGCGCTCTTTTTGTGCCCACTGCGCTGAGCTGTTGTGGCAGCCACGGAGATGGCGTTCCAACATCTCGAGTCGCTCTTGTTGGCTCGGCATGCGCGGAACGCGGCCATGCCAGGCCTCGTCGATGTGTCGAAAGATCCATGGATTGCCCAGGGCTCCCCGTGCCACCATTACCGCGTCGACTCCGGTCTCATTGCGCATGCGAAGGGCGCCTTCAGCGTCGCGGATGCCGCCGTTGCCCAGTACCGGAATCTTTACGGATTTTTTGATCTCGGCGAGCAGGCTGAAGTCGACGCTGCCCTCGTGGCGTTGGGCCCTGGTGCGGGCATGAATGGCCACCGCCTGACCACCGCCTGCCTCAATGGCGCGGCTGACTTCGACCGCATTGATCTCGCTGTCAGTCCAACCCGCGCGGATTTTGGCGCTTACTGGCAGCGTAACGGCGTCGCTGACCGCCCTAACCAGGCGCTCAACCAGCGCTGGTTCACGCATCAGCGCAGCCCCCTCGCCCCGCGAAACAATGCGGGCCACCGGGCAGCCCATATTCAGATCGATGAGGTCGCATGGGACATGTTCCTCTACCCAACGTGCAGCTTCCGCTAACTGGTCTGTATCAGCGCCATAGAGTTGGACACCCACCGGCCGCTCTCGCGGGTCAGTCTCTACCAAGCGCAGGGAACGACGGACTTCCCTCAGCAGGCAGCTGGCTGATACCAGCTCGGTGTAGACCAGGCCACAGCCCTGCTCTTTGCACAGCAGTCTGAAATTGAGGTCGGTGAAGCCCGCCATGGGCGCTAGTACGGCTACCTCGGGGATGACCAGACTGCCGATTTGCATTGCCATGTAGCGCAGATAGCAGGGCCCCGCCGTGCCGACAAGGCTTGCCTGGGTGCCAGCCGTTCAGGAAAGCAACGGAAGTCCTAAGACTTGTTTGTTGAAATGGGCAGGGGCCAGGGGCTACAGTGCGCGCCGCTTGCCCGGTTCATGATGAAAAGAATTCCTGCCATTGTCCTGCTCCTTCCCTTCATGGCGCTGCTGGCGTGGTGGCAATGGCGTTATGTGGGCTATGTGAAGGACGACACCTTCATTTCCATGCGCTATGCCCGCAATCTTGCCCTCGGCGAGGGTCTGGTTTTTAACTATGGCGACCGCCTTGAGGGCTACACCAACTTCTTGTGGGTGCTGCTGACCGCCCCGGCGTTCTGGTTGGGGGTCGAGCCCCTGCATTGGGTTAAGGCGATGTCCTGTGTAGCCGGCCAGATCGGGGTGCTGGTGACCTTCCAGATCGCTCGTCACCTCAGTGGTGAGGAACGCTTGCTGGTGCCTCTGCTGGCAGCGGGGGTGTATGCCGCCAGTCCGACCGTCATTTTGTGGTCAATGGCCGGGCTTGAGCCAACGCTGGTAGCAGTCCTGTGCGGTGGCGGTGTGTGGTACGCAATGCGGCTGTTGGCACGGGATGAGGATCCGTTGAATGCCAGTCAGTTGGCCACTCGATCTGCCTTGCTACTGGCCGCTGGGGCCCTGTGCCGACCTGATGCTCATGCTGTGATCATCGTGGTCGGAAGCTTTGCCGTGGTGGATGCAATTCGTCGCGCTGAGCCACCCTCCAAGTGGCTGCGCTGGGGGCTGTTGATTCTGGCGCTGCTGATTCCATACCATCTGTTCCGATTTTGGTATTTCGGTGATCTCTTCCCCAATACCGCTTATGTGAAGGCTGCTGCAGGTCCCGAGGTGATGGCCCGCGGGCGGACCTTTGTGCGTGGTCTGCTGAGCTTCGCCGCGAATCCAGGGGTGTTCGCGATGGCCGCCGTGTCTGGGTTACTGGCTTTGGTCCAAGGGCGTCGCCGCCTGGCCAGATTGATGAGCTTGACCCTGGCTCTGGTGTTCATGGCCTACATGGTTCGCATCGGCCGCGATGAGATGAAGTGGTATCGGCTCTTCTTGCCGGTGTTTCCAGTGGTGGTGGCGCTGGGTGCCGATGGAGTTGGCCGTATGGCTGCGGCTCTGGCGGATGCCTTGAGCAGTCTTAGGGCTGCAGTCGATGCCCGCTTCGTGGAACCGGTGGTAGCCATGCTGCTGGTGGGGATCTTGCAGCTGGTGCTGCCGACCGGAATGGTCCTTGGTGCAGGTTTCGCCGCAGTAAGCGTTGAACTGGATCTGGCTGCCAAGAAGCGAGATTGGCACAACGCCTACGTGCGCTCTAGCGAGGCTTCTTTTCAGGCGATGGGTCGCTACATTGCCGGGCGCTCTGAGCCCGGTGAGGTGGTGGTTTTTCAGGACATGGGGGCTGCACCGTTCAGTGCCCCGGATCAGGTTTGGATCGACACCATCGGGATCCTCAATCGTACCGTAGCGCAGGAGCTGGCGGCCATCGGCATGAACCCCTTCATGCGTGGCCTGAAGGCCGCTCAGCCTGGTGGCCGAGAGCAGATCCGCGCCTTTGAGGCACGAATTCGTGATTATGCCTTTGCCCAGGAACCTGATTGGATTGCGTTTGTAGCCTATGTGCCCAAGGCCAAGCGGCGCAGCTTTCGCAGTCGCTACAATCGCATCCGCGATGGGAGAAAAGACCACCAGTTGATCGGTGACCCAGAGGTCGAGGCACACTTTCGACGGCGAATTGAGTCCAATCGGCACGCTCAGGGCATTGCTCGAGACCCTCGGTTCAAGGCTGGCTACCAATTTGAGCGCGTCTGGAAGCGGGATCCCAACCTGCGAACCTGGGGCAAGCGGCGGGGCTATTGGCTGGTGCTGTATCGGGCCAAGCCATCGAAGCGGGCTGAGGCGCCCTAGGAGCAAAGCATGGGAAGTAGTTTCGGAAAGGTTCTACGGGTAAGTACTTTCGGCGAGTCACACGGTGGCGCTGTAGGTTGTGTGGTGGATGGTTTTCCGGCTGGCTTTGCAGTGGATCTTGATGCGGTTCAGGCGGCCCTGGATCGGCGGCGCCCCGGGCAGAGCGCGCTCAGCAGCCCGCGGCGTGAGGAAGATCGACTGCAGGTTCTCTCTGGCATGGAAGGAGAGCTGACCCTGGGGACACCCATTGCGATGCTGGTCTGGAATCAGGACGCTCGGCCAGAAGCATATGAACACATCAGACGTCTGTACCGACCTTCTCACGCTGATTACACCTATCAAGAGAAGTACGGCATCCAGGCGTCAAGCGGAGGTGGGAGAGCTTCGGCTCGGGAGACCGTCGCCAGGGTGGCTGCCGGAGCGCTTGCTCAGCAGCTGCTTGGCCGCGAACTGGGCGTAGAAATCGTCGCGTGGGTGGAGCAGGTAGGGGAGCGCGCGGTGCCAGATGGCGCTCTCTCCGAAGAGCGCTTGAGCCGCGCCGATGTTGACGCCGATGAGGTCCGCTGCCCCCACCCCGAGACCGCCGAAGCCATCGCCTCAATGATTGCTTCGGTCCGAGATGCCGGTGACTCTCTGGGGGGAGCCATTCGCTGTGTGGTGCGTGGCCTGCCGGCAGGACTCGGCGAGCCGGTTTTTGACAAGTTGGAGGCTTGCCTGGCCCACGCCTGCCTGAGCATTCCGGCGGTTAAGGGCTTCGAGGTTGGCAGCGGCTTCTCAGGTATTACCTTGCGGGGTAGCCAGCATAACGACGCCTTCGTCCCTGCGGAGGGTGGTGGCATTCGGACCCGGACCAATCACGCAGGGGGCCTCTTAGGGGGCATCAGTAACGGCGAGCACCTGCGCATGAGGCTGGCCTTTAAGCCGACCTCTACGGTCTTTGTTGAACAGGACACCGTGACCCGTGAAGGTGCTCCGATCCGGACCTCTCTCAGCGGTCGTCACGACCCTTGTGTGTTGCCGCGAGCGGTGCCGGTGGTCGAAGCGATGGTGGCCCTGGTCCTGGCCGATGCCTGGCTGCTGCAACGGAGTCGACGCCAGGAAACCCAGCGCAGCTAGTCGGCTTCATTTGTGCTTCGTTAAGGGCGCCTGCGCCAGCGCCGAGAGCCCCTTTGACGGCTCAATTTACTGGTTGAAGCTGGGACCACCCTCGTTGCTGTGCGTGGACTCTAGGTTCACCGGGAAGAAGTCCCGCTCCGGCCAGGTAATCTTGCCGACCTTCCAGACATCGCCATCTTCCAATGGGCTGGGGCTGGTCAGCGGTCCGCCACCCAACTCCTGACCCAGCACGCTGATGGTAACGGTTGCTTCGGCTGGCTGAGCGGAATCTGGCCCAAGCAGTGCCAGGGCGTGATCCGAGTAGTAATGGACCCAGACCTCATAGTCACCTTCTACTGCACACTCGCCGGCAGCAAATGCGTCGGCGCTGCAGGTGTCCATGGGTAGGGATAGGAGGATTGTCTCGCGGAAGGGGCCCTCTCCTTCGCCATCGGCATCCTGCATCAGCATTGGGTTGTCGAGGGCGTTGTCACCGTTGCCCCAGTCCGGATTGGGGTCCCAGGAGAAGCAATCCCCACTGCCGCCGGTGCTGGCGAAGGAGCCGAAGTAGTTGCCGCCCGGTGCGATGAGGTGGAGATCCAGATCTGCTCTGGGTGTATTCCACTCCAACTCCAACTGCAGGTTGGACGGGGGTACTGCCTGAACGACCACAACAGCGGCTACTGAGCTGGCGTCCTTGGTGTCGGTCACCACCAGATTCATGCGGTAGGTGCCGAGCAGATCCGGGGTGAAGCGGGCTAGTGCTGATTCCAACACCTCGGTCTCTGGGTCTTCATCTGGAAGGATGATGGAGTCATTGGTGACGGTGCTGCCCTCGGGGACCACTTCGAAGCTCCACGCGTAGCTCAGCTCTTCGAGCGGGTTGTCCGGATCGCTCGAGTGGCTACCGTCAACACTGGCCAGTTCTCCCAGTACGGTGTAACCGAGGCGGCTGACCGTGGTGTCTTCAGGGCCGTTGTCGATAGCGGCAACCGCGAGTGGAGCGGTGTTGGGCAGGGTGCGGAGTCCCGAGTCACCGGCGCAGGCCAGCATGGATCCGCTAGCAGCGACGGCCGAGAGGCACAGGGCGGAACGAAGTAGGCGCTTCATGGCTTCAGTCCTCCTTTCGAAGGCTGAGTAGGCCAAGGGCGGTGAACAACAGGATGAGAAAGGACAGCCCGCCAGAGGTCGTTCCACCCACCGAGCAGCCGCCACCGGGGCGGTCGGTGCCAAGGTCAGAGGGCCCGCCGGGGGCCAGTGCTGCGCCGCTGCTGTATTCAAAGGGGTAGCCTGGGTCAGAGCGCAGTCCGTCTGGGTTTTCGACCACCAGATCGACCCAGCCATCGGAGTGTGGCGGGACGTTCACCTGGATCTCTTCGCCGCCCTCCAGGACCGTGACATTTTCGCCTTCGAGCTCAGCCTCAGCATCGATAAACAGAACCCGGGCTCCCTCCACGAAGTGGTTGCCACGGATCCGGATGAGGGCGCCCCCAGCTGGATTGGCCGGAGTCTCGGGGCCCACCGCGGTCACTCGTGGCGGCGCAGTGCCACCGCTGAAGTCCCAGTAGGTGAAGCCAGCGCTCAGGGTTTGCTCGTCGCTGCCCCGTACCACTCGGATGTCCACCGGTCCTTCGTCGGGCAGACCGTCACCATTGTTGTCGCTTGCTGCCGGGATGCTCTCGATGCGGAGCCTCGCGCCGCCAGTCTCCACAACGGTCAGTGCGGTATCGACGAGATTGCCGTCCCAGTAGACCGAGGTGTCGTAGCTGAAGTTGGCGCCGTTGAGGACCACCTCCATTTCACCGTCCAGGTCGCCCTCCTTGGGACTGGCATAGGCAATCATCAGCGGCTCATCGGGGGTGTCGTCGCCAGTCCAGGGTCCGTCGGGGACTTCCTGCTCGCTGAACACAAAGTTATCGAGCAGTACCGCTGAGTCCCACACTCCATCAGCGACGTCATAGATTTCAAAGCTCAAGGTCATGATCTCACCCGGCTCGCAGGGAGCGATGGTGGTCACCCATCCGGTGGCTCCATCACAGTCACAGGGCGCGTCGCTCTGGTCGGTGATGCCGTCACCATTGGTGTCCAGACAGGGTGTGAACATGGAGCTGGAGTCATCGGTGCAAAAGCCAGTGCCCTGCAGGAGCGAGGAGTCATCCACGGTGAACAGGGCGTTGTTGACGGTCACTGGACTGCCCAGGTGATCGAACACGATCTGACCGCTATAGGCGTTGCTTGTAAGGAAGACCTCAAAGGTGTCGTTGAAGGCAGAACCGACCCATTCCGGAAACTCTCGACTCAGGAAGTTGAAGTTGAATGAGAAAGAATTGGCGTAGATGGGCACTTCAATATCAAAAGTAAGGGTGACGTAGTCGCCGGTGTCGCCGCCATCACCGCCATAGTCAAAGCAGTCACCACCGATTCCAGTCTGCCCGGAGTAATTGGTGATGGAGTCGACGTTGCCGGTGAAAAGCAAGCCCATGGTCGGAGCGTTGTAGGGGCTGATCACGCCGAGAGAGGTGCGCACATCAAACATCGTCTGGCTGGAGGGCCCTGGCTGGGTACTGGGGCCATTGGGGGCGTCGATGCTGCCGTTAACGATGAGGGACATGTCAATGTCCATGGCGGTGACTACGGCTTCTGGACTCTGCCAGGCATTGGCGGTGCCGGGCAGCACCAGGGCGAGCGCGATAAGGGGCATGAAAAGGAGCGACAGGGGCTTCATGGCTAGGCGACTCCCAGGAGGGCCATAGGTTAGCAACGGGGGGCGAACCCGGGGATGAGAATTTGCTCCAACCCCACAGGCGTCTACATATATCTGAAGCGAGGGTGGGGTCACAAGTTGATTTGAGAGCCGATGACGCGGATTGTCAAGTGATTGTAAAGGCCCGGTGGTTCGGATCAGCTCAGCTCTTGCTGGGGACCTGGCCGTGAGCAAGGTCCGGCCTGGTTCGATTGGCGGTGCTTGGGGCGTCTGTCAGCGGCCGTTTATGGCGGCCCTTCCTGGCGCTTTTTCTCGGGCTGGGGCGTGGCCTGGTAGCGCTCGTGGATGGCTAGCACCTGTTTGGGGTCGAGTCGCTCAATCAGTGCGCAACGTGCGCGGTCCAGGGTCGGCTCGTCATCATGCTCAAGAATCAGCAACACCTCCCAGCCCGATTCTGTTGCTCGGGGATAGGAACCGATTTCGAGCTCTGTGTGGAGTCCAAGGACCTCCTCAAGGAGCGGTGCCAGTTCGCTCTCCCGCTGGCCGGTGAGGACCGCGCTGCTTGAGAAAGGACGGCCTTGAAAGAGGTGCGATACGGTCTCGAAACGGGAGCGAAACAGCCGGGGCACACCAGGGAAGATGTACACATTCCGGTACCGGACGACCGGAAATCCCTCAGTTTGCAGCACATCACTGCCTTGGGGGACGCGGGCCATTCGCAAGCGTGCTGGGAAGCGGGGGCCACGCCACTTCTCATCAAGGAAGGCCCGCAACTGCGGGTGCTCGATGAGTTCCATCCCGAAGGCAGCTGCGACACCTTCCATAGTGACGTCATCGTGGGTCGGACCGACCCCCCCAGAAGTGATTACAAAATCTGCCTTCTGCGCCGCGCTGCTCACTGCGGCAGCAATGTCTTCGATCAGATCGGGGACGCAGACCAGGCCACTGCAGACCAGTCCCTGGTCGCGCAGTCTTCGGATCAGCCAGGGACTGTTGCTGTCCTGAACTTTGCCGTTTAGCAGTTCGTTGCCGATGACCACGATTCGGACGCAAGGGCGAGGGTTTGCCATGGTTAGCTTTGCTAGCAGTCCGAGTGGAGGGGAGCAGGATTCCGCAGATTGCTGGACAGTTGCAGTGACTGTACAGGAAAATACCTCGCCAATCTGTAGCCCTTGCTTGTTGACCTGGGAGTTTCGTGGAGCGCTGTCTTGTTTTTTGTGGGCTGTTTACCCTGGCGCTTGTTGCCTGTGGCGACGACTCAACTTCGAACGTAGTAGAAGCTACTCCAGCGCCGCAACCCGAGCAGCCTCTGGTAGATCCTGCGCTGGAGCCTGACCTGGTGGGAGAGGCTGATGATGAGGCCGAGTTGATCATTGAAGACAGCTCGCTCCCTGCGGCTCCGGTGGCCGCCCCGGTTCGCAAGCGAACTCCGCGCAAGAAGCCTGTGGTTGCGGCCAAGGAGCCAGCCCCGCCGCCCAAGGGCATGCGTCGTGGACGTCTGGGCGGTGGGGTGCAGGAAGAACCGGCAGCTCTCGACTCGAAGCAAATTGGCCGCATCATTAAGAAGCGCAGCCCGCAGGTGCGGGCTTGTTATGAGCGTGAGCTTAAGAAGAACTCGGCCCTGGAGGGTAAGGTGTTGGTGTCCTGGACGATTGCAGCTGATGGAAGTGCACGGTCAGCTCGAGCAAAGAGCAATACAACGGGAAGCCGGACTCTTGCTTCCTGTGTTACTCAGGTAGTGTCACGATGGCGATTCCCCCAGTCCAATTCGGCTTCCGACATCGAATACCCCTTTGTCTTCAAGTCCAGCGAGCGCTGGCGGTGAGGGGGCCGATGATGCGCATCACGGTGGTCTTGCTGGCCCTGTCCTGGTGGGCAGGTTGCGCGCCGCAGCCACAGGCTGATTACTTCCAGTTGGCCATCGGTAATCAGTGGGAATACTACGTGACAGCTGGCGGTGAAGAAGGTGAAGTCTGGAACATGGAGGTCTTAGATGCCGACGACAACCCAGAGTCAGGCAGGGGAGATGTCTACCTGGTGATGTCGCGGACTGAGCCCCCCTCCGGGCCAGGCCTGGCCAGCCTTACGGTGGACACTCGCAGTTTCAATCTGGCAACCCAGCAGGACCTGACCGGTTCGTCCCCGCAACTCATCGGCTGGCAGTACAAGTGGGTGAATAACGATGAAGGGGATCGCAACGAGTACTTCGTGAAAGAGCCTGGAAGCCGCTCAGACTGGAGCGAGAATTGGGACTATCGCGCTGATGGTAACGCTGGCGGTACCGAGTTCTGGTTTTCGGTTTCTGAACGTCGAACTACAGACCCCATTCAGACTCCTTACGGTACCTATGTGGACTGCCTTGAAGTGGAGCGCGAGGTGCGCCTCGATCACAGCGATGGTACGGAGCAGTTTGTCCTGCATGTGGAAAGTTGGGCGGCGGGCGTGGGCTTGATCCGGTACCAACGTACCGGCACCGATGGGGACGTCACTGAGGTTCTGCTGCGGACCACCAACGTCGCCGAAATCCCAGGCTCTTAGCCGCGCTTGCTGTTGACGAGCAACAGAGCAGGAACTCAATAATCATCACAGATATGGGCTCGGGCTCCGGGCACAACCTGTGCGGCGAGGGCGCGCGCGAGGCTCTTGTGAGTCGCGCGGCGCTGCTGAGTGTTTTGTGCGCTGAGGTTGACTCGCAGCAGTGCGACCCGCTCGCTGCTGTCCATGGTGGGGCCGAAACCGCCATCGTCCGGGGTCATGCTCAAGGCCAACAGCAGCTGGGAGATCTCAGCTCGTGCAAGTGGGATCAGCGCTTCGCTTACCATCCCTCGGCGGAGCCCTCTTCGGACCAGTTTGATGACGTCGGCGATGGAGAAGCTCTGTGCCACCTCAGGGAGGCGCTCCGCGTTGGTCTGAAAGCGTTCGATTGCGAGCAATAGGGAGGGCTCCTTGAGTCCGCCTGCCTGGCCGCTGTCATAGAGGGCCAGCACCGCGGAGCTCGAGGGGCCGCCCGCAGCCAATCGCTCATAGGCGGGCGATGGAGTTCCGCTGCCCTGGTCCAACTCCATGGTCAGCCAGGGGGCCTCCTTGTCCTTGATTTCGGCGAAGAGGCTGTCGATGCGTCCAGCTTCGTAGTTCTCGACCGGGATGTGAATGTAGGTCACCTCCACTCCGGTAGCCGGGTCGACCACGTCGCCTCGGGCGAACTCCAGTTGCAGGACCAGGTTTTGAAAGTCGACGCTCTCTTGCAGATTGAAGGGTAGTTCGTCCCGGGCGATGAGTACTCGGGTACCCATTGCGCTGGAGTACATGATGGGCACCGTGGTCAGGCACTTGACCTTGCGTAGGTCGTCTGAAGCCTCGTCCTCGAAGGCCTGGCAGACTCGGTCCACTGATTCGAGTACCGAGCTTCGAAAGACCGGACCCGAGTCGGTCGGCCGGACTGCGATCAGGGCACTGCGCTGAGGCCCGAAGTTGTCTTCAATTTCCTGCTTGCAGTCGGCCTGGGCCATAGCCGGAGTTCCGATTTGATGGCGGCAGGCTGGCAGCAGCGACAGCAGCGTAATGATAAGTGCGAGGAGTCGCATCTGAGTCGACATGGAGCCTCAGGGGTGAAGGGGCGGACCGGTGCAGTATAGGGCAGCGCTGCGGGTGAAAGTCCCATCCTGGCCGCGACAATGGGAACAGCTGGGAGCGGTGGCTCTAGCTCAAATTGTCGGCACTGAAAAGTTCAATGGCAGAAAACGCTTACAGGGATATTTGCCATTAAATTCAGACACTTGCGCTTGTCAAGAAGCCGCAGCAATTAGTTTTCCACACTGTGGAGAACCTGTGGATTTAGAGCTAAGTAGTTGATTTTATAAGTCATCAGCTTGTTGGCGTTTGCGCATGAACCGGCTCTTTAAAAGTCTTGTACAAAAAATATCGCCTGCTGAGCCTCGCCAAATAGGGATGCTTGTTGGTGCGTTGCATTCTGCCCTGTAGAGGGGATTGACGGCTGATTTCAGCTTCCTTACCTTCGCCGGTCGTTTTGCGGGCCTCACCTGATTCTTTGGCTTACATGTAGGTCCCGATCGGTCGCTATTTTGGAATTCCTGGAATGGCCCCCGCAACTGAGCTATAGGGCTCGCTGTGATGCGACGGTTCGATGATCAGGTGGTGTTGGTCTGTGGTGGCTCTGGTGGGATCGGAGCTGCTGTTTGTCGGCGCTTGGCTGCTGAAGGAGCGCGCTTGTGGATTGGTTATTACACAGGTCGTGAGGTTGCAGAAGAGTTGGTGGCTGAGCTGTCTGAGGGCGGTTGTCGCGCAACGTCTATTGAGTTGGACGTCCGAGACCGAAGCTCGGTGGATCAGGCAGTCAAGGTGGTGTTCTCCGAGGACGCTCGGATCGATGCCTTGATTAATTGTGCAGGGGTGACTCGGGATGGCCTCGCGCTGGGCTTAACTGAATCCCAGTGGGCCGAGGTCCTTGATGTGAACGCGGCGGGAAGCTTCCGCCTGGTGCGTGCGGTGGCGCGTTACATGATGCGTAAGCGTGCCGGCAGCGTTGTGCTGTTGTCGTCAGTAGCAGCCCAGGGGCCCGGGAAAGGGCATGCCAACTACGCGGCCAGCAAAGGCGCAGTGGAGGCCATGACTCGCGCTTTTGCCAGTGAGTTGGCCGGACGCGGCATTCGGGTTAATGCGGTTGCTCCCGGAATCATCGTCACCCCTATGTCAGATGCGGTGAGGGCCAGCTCGGGAGATGTGCTGAAGGGCGAGATTCTGCAGGGCCGCTTTGGCGAGCCCGCTGAGGTGGCCGCGGCAGTGGCTTTCCTGGCCAGCTCGGACGCCTCATATATTACTGCCCAGGTGCTTGAGGTCGCGGGCGGATTTAAAGTTTAAGTGGAGCATTCGTGTCAATATCATTAGTAACCGGAGTTACTGGGTTCTTGGGTCGACACATAGCGGCTAGAATGCTGCGCAATCGACCTCAGGCTCAGCTCTGGTGCCTGGTTCGGGCAGAGGATGAAGGTCGCGGTCGGGAGCGCTTGCTTCGTTCCTTGGCAAAGGTCCTCTCTGAGCAGGAACTGGCGGCTGTAGAGCATCGCCTCAAGGTGCTGCCCGGAGATCTCTGCCTGGATAGTCTTGGCCTCAGTGATGACCACCGTAAGGAGGTGCTATCCGCGGTTACAGAGGTGCTTCATTGTGCTGCTGACGTTCGCTTTAATCAGGATCTGGACGATGCGCGGGCGCGCAACGTAGAAGGCAGTCGGAAGATTGCTGAGCTGGCCCGCTCCATTGCGGCAGAGGGCCGGCTTGCTCGGCTTGATTGGGTAGGAACCGCTTTTGTTGCCGGGTTGCGGCGTGATTGTGTGCTGGAGGGGGAGCTTGTCCACGCTGCTGGCTGGAAGAACTCCTATGAGCAGAGCAAGTATGAGGCAGAGCAACTACTCCGCGAGGAGTATTCTGACTTGCCGGTGACGGTCTTTCGCCCTTCCGTGATTGTCGGTGAGTCGAGCACTGGTGCGACCAGCAATTTCGGGATGCTGTACTGGCCGGTTCAACTCTATGCTCGCGGTTGGTGGAGAACCGTTGTAGGGCGCCCAGAGACCCCAGTAGATATGGTTCCGGTTGACTACGTGGCGGATGCCATTGAGTACCTGTCCCGCGGCCAGCAGCATCTCGGCGGCACTTTTCATCTCGCAGCGGGGCCGGAAGGTGTCGTGACCATTGGAGAACTTGCGGAGCTATGTCGCCAGTACTTCGGCGGAGGTGCGCCCCGATACATCGCTCCGGACACCTTTATGCGGTGGATTCGGCCGGTGGTTGATCTGTTTATCTGGGGCCGCCGTCGCCGAGTGATTCGGGCCGGAGGGGCATTTTTTGTACCCTACTTTGACGGCAACCCGATCTTTGATGTGACTGAATCGAGCGCTGCTCTGAAGTCCGCTGGTATCAAGCCTCCGAGGGTTCGAGATTATATTGAGGTGCTGTTTGATTACTGTGTCGAGACCGACTTTGGGCGCAGGCCTCCTAAGCCTCCTGGGCGGGCGCAAGGTGCGCCTTCGGTCTCGGCAGCGTAAGATAGCTGCGCTGGAACGCCTATGTCTGTCAATACCCGCAACAATCTCAAGCGTGATTTGATTGCCTTTGTTGTGCTTTTGGCTCTTGCCCTGGGGGTGGGCGTAGGGGTGCGGGGACTGCACGAATATCTGCAAGGCGACTGGCGGGCCGTGGTGGGCTGCCGCAGTACCTATTGGCAGTGTGCATCGGAGTTTCGCGGTCAGGGGATTGGCAGTGCGAGTGCCCGTAAATTCGTCGGTGGGGCTAAGTCTTGTGAGCAGGTTAAGGCCTATGATCTGGCCATTCGCCGCGCCAGCCTTGAGTGCAGCTTCTCCCGCTCAGTGCGACGCAATAGCTGTCGTGAAGTCCAGACCAACTGCGTGCTTCCCAACAGCCCGACCTTTTATTGAGCCTTTCGCCGGTCCTACCTGGGCAGTCTCGTCATCTCAGCCACTGTGTCACGCGGGTCATAAAGAGTCGCTTCGTCCTGTAGAGTGCCGATTATGTCGCCAACGCCCTTTTGCTGTTCACGGGTCGCGCTATTCAGTGTGACGGTTCTGGTTTTCCTGTTGCTGCAGTCTTCTGTGCTGTTCGCTGCCGATGGCCTCGCACTGATGGCCAAGGTCGACGAGGCGATGTCCAGCAGTGGTGAAGAGTTGGCCGTGCAGATGACCCTGAAGTCCGCCTCTGGCAGCACCGAACAGCGGGCCTTTCGCATGTGGATGGCCGTCGAGCCAGGGCAGGGGACCCGCTCTTTGATTCGGTTTCAACGTCCAGCCAGCATCGCGGGTACGGCGCTGCTCTCGCAGCGCCGGACTGATGGCGGGCAGGACAACTGGCTCTATGTTCCAGCTCTTTCTCAGGTGCGCCGGGTCGCTCCGACGGATCGTAAGCAGCCCTTCGTTCAGAGTGAGTTCACCATCGAGGATCTGACGGTTGCGCGGGATCCGGAACGTCGGGTCTACTCCCTGTTGGGAGAGGTGCAGTGGAACGACCGAAGCTGCCTGCAGCTGGAGGACCGGCCCAAAGATGCCGATGCTGCTCGTTTGAGCGGCTACTCGCGGGTGGTCCTCTACATCGATAAGGAGCATCACGTTGTGCATCGGGTCGACTTCTATGACCCCGCCGGTTCTCTGCTGAAGGTGCTCCGGGCCCAGAAGTTGGTGCAGGTAGCCGGCAAGTGGCGCTTTGATGTTGCCGTTATGAGCAACCTGCAGACCGGCGCTAGCACTGTCATGCAGGTCACCTCCCGAACGCTCAGGGAGCTTGACCCCAGCATTTTCAGCCCCTCTCGTCTCGATTCCTGGTAGGCGCCATGAACGATCTGTTGCGCGTCGTTGTTCTGCTGGTCGTGGTCATCCCGGTTCCGGTCGATAGTGCTGCCGCGCGTGGCGTCGGAGCCCCTCAGGCACTCACAGCAGAACCAATAGCGGAAAATGGGGAGCAAGAGCGCGAGGGAGATGCGGCAGAGGAAGATGCGGCAGAGGAAGATGCGGCAGAGGGAGATGCGGC
>DJIF01000084.1:21507-39136 GCA_002433485.1 Deltaproteobacteria bacterium UBA6601 | reverse complement strand
CGGCAGAGGGAGATGCGGCAGAGGAAGATGCGGCAGACGAGGCGCTGCCGCAGGAACCTGAATATGTTGAAAATGCTCAGGGGCCCGGGGGTGGTGCCGAAGCAGGTTCGCTGCCAGCTCCTACGGTTGGCCTGCCTGAGGTCCCTGAGCTGCCTGAGCTGCCGCCGATCGGTGAAACGACCATCTTGCCCAGCTCGCCAGTTGCCCTCGCTCCACCCCCAGAGCTGACCTTCTCAGGCTTTGCTGCTTTCGATACCTATCAGTATTTCGAGCAGCCGGGCAGCTTGGCGCCGGATGGGGTAGAGGCGGTGTCAACTGTGGCAATGGTGCGCTTGGCGCCGCGCCTTAGTGCTCGTTATCGAGGCCTTAGAGCGGCTGCTGAGGTGGAATTTCGTCATGATGCAGTGGATCCGGGGCGGGGAGGTCGGGTGATCCTTCGAGAGGCAGTGATTGGAGTTCAACGTGCGGGTTTTCGGCTGGAGGCCGGGGCGCTGGCGACGCGTTGGGGAAAGATGGACGTTGCTTCGCCTACCGACAACATCGTTGCACTTGACTACGAAGAGTTTTTGTCGCCCGAGCCGCTTCCTGTGCCGGGCTTCCGCGGGGGGTTCATTCGCGGTCCAGTGGCGGTGGAGTTGGTGTTTCTGCCCTCCTTTGTCGCTTCGCGTTTTCGCCACTCGGCACCTTCTCGTTGGGACAACACCTGGTTCTTGCCGCGGACCGAGTCGGTGCCAGGGCCAGTCGGTGGGGAGCTGATCTTTACCAATCGCTACGCAAGCTTTAGTGAGGCGGTTGTGGTGGGCGCTGCCGACCAGCCAGCTGCTCGGTTTGAAGGGGGTGGCCGACTGGACCTGTTTCTGCCGGTTGTGGACCTGGGCTTCTCGTTCCTGGCTACCCATGATCGGCTACCGACATACACCGCTTATGAGGTGCAGAATACTGCTCCGCAGAGTGCCGATGGGCTGCCCGAGTACCTTGAGACTCTTGAGGTCGAGCTCGACATCACTCCTTACCATGAGCGCTTGCTGGTCTCGGGGTTCGACTTTGCACTCAACGCTGGGCGGTTGGTGGTCAAGGGGGAAGCTGCGTATTTTCATACCGTCGATCCTGATCACGAAGACTGCCTGGTGGACGATCCCTACGTCCGCTACGCGGTGGGGGCTGAGTTGGTGCTCCCTGATCTGCTGGGCCCAGTCGACCTGGCGCTCAGGGTTCAATATAACGGTGACGTCGAGATCCCCGCCGATGGTGACTCAAGCCCCAATCAAGCTCGGGGCTGCAAGGTCTTCACTGTCGCTGATCCAGCAGCTGGGGAGACTCTGGTGGACCGGGAGTCTGGCTTTCAGGCTACTCCCGAGATCCGGCATCCCTATGCTCACGCCTGGTTCTTTAACGTTAATTTCGGCTTCACCCCCAGCCTCGCATTGGACATCCGTGGTTTCGCAGACCTTGCGGGTGACGCCCTGCTCACTGCGCGCCTTTCCTGGCTTCTTTTTGATCGGGTTGAGCTCAGCCTTGGAGCTCTGGCCATGCTCTCTACCGGCGAGGATACGGTTTTTACCCCGTATGGTCGTAACCATCGCCTCGAAGCCGGCGTGAGTTACCGCTTCTAGCTCGGAACCGCAGATGGAAAGCTTGTGGCCGCGGCTGTGCCTGCTCGTGCTTGTGCTTGCGGCGGCCGTCCCCGGGTTACGGCATCTGGAAGAAGACGGTGCGCGTCCCTTTGCACTTCCCGCTGAAGATCCTCTGCTGCTGCTCACCGAGCGGCTGAGAGCTGCTACTGGAGGCGATGACCTGCTCGTCGCTTTGGTCTGTGGCGAGGGTGAACTTATCGGCCCCAACGGTCTTGCCGCAGTCGACTCCGTCTACCAGCGCATGCGCCTGCAGATAGGTCTGGAGCGGGTTCAGGCGGTCCATGTCATGCCCGTGCTCAGCATGGCGGATGGTGTGCTCAGCGTTTCAACTCCACTAGCGGAGCTGGGACTAGAGAACCAGGCCTTTGCCGAGGCGCGCCAGCGCGTTCTCCGTGACCCTCTTCTTGCCGGGCAGTTTGTGGCTGAGGATGGGCGTTGCGCTCTGGTCCTGGGTTGGTTTCAGCGGCTGGGCAGCGATGAACTCTTTGAGCGCAAGGTGGGCCAGTCCCTTGCCGATGCCGAATTCCGCAGTAGCGAAGTGGGGCAGCTGATCGATCGCGAAGTCAGTGGAGCGCGTATGGCTGCCGCGTTTGGTGACCTTGGCCATAGCGCTGCCGAAGAGGTGGCGCTGCGCTTGAAGGTGCTCCAGCAGCGCGGTGGAGCGGTTGCGCAGATTCTGGCCGACTGGCGCGTTGAGATGGAGCAATTGGCGGCAGATCTCGACGCCGGGGTGCGGGCATCACTGGCTGCTGACTTGGCCGCCATTCCAGGGGTTGAGGTGCTGCTGTATTCGGCCGGAGCCATGGAGTCGGCTTATGACCGTGCTTTCAAGGAGGGTCTGGGGATTTTGATCGTAGGCCTGGTCTTGGGCCTGGCCTTGTGGGTCTCTCGGCTTGGCGGTGCCCGGGCGGCGGCGGCCTCTTTGCTGCTGTCAATGGTCATTTTGACCAGCATTCTGGGCTGCATGGGCCATCTTCAGGTTCCCCTTCATCCCTTAAGTATGGCGGGTCTTCTGTCTGCTTTGCTGTGGTTCGTCGTGCTGGTTTTGCTGCGGCCGCAGAGCTGGTGGAATCTGGTTGCACTTGGCGCAATCCTCGCCGCGCCGGTGCTGGTGGGTCTTCAGGGCAGCGGTGCTGTGTGGGACCTGAGGATCACTGCTGCCATTGGTCTGGTTGTGGTGTGGTTGGCGGTCTTGGTCTGGAATCTGGTCGTGCCGACGGTTGTTCCGGAGCGGCATAGCCAGGGCCGCCCTAATGTGCTCAAGGCGCTGCGTTCGGTGCCTTTTGCCGGAGTGGCTTTGCTGATTGTCAGCCTGACCATGCTGCTGGCCAGACCGCTGGGCCTGGACCCCGCTGCCCTCCTTTCTCAGCCTGTCTGGGGCGATGCCACGCCCACGGTGCGAGCCACTGCTCTCCTGGACCGACAGTTTGGCGCGGCCGCTGGTGCCTTTCTGGTGCTCGATGGAAGGGAGCCTGGTGCGGCAGCCCGCCCTGCTGAACTTGGTGCGCTTGCTGCTGCCCAGACTCGGCTGCAGGGTCATCCAGCGGTGCGCAGTCAGCGCTCCTGGTCGGACTTTATCGCTCGCCTCCACGCGGTGGTGGCTGGTCAGCCCGAACAGTCCTTGCCCGAATCGGCCGAGCTGGTTGAGCAGTACCTGCTGCTGTTTGGAGAACCCGAGCGACTTCGCCCCTTTGTCTCAGAGGACCGTAGCCTCGCGGTTGCCTTGGTGAGAACCGCCCCCGGCGGCGGGGCAGAGCTTGGCTTCTTGAGTGAGTTGTTTCCGCCCTCCATCCAGCAGCCTGGTCTGGCCGGCCAAGCGGTTGTTATGGCCGTGGCGGAACGGCGCACTGTAAAAGTTATGCTGCTGGGCCTGGCGTTGTCAGCACTGCTGTTGACCGGCTTGCTCGTGACGCGGCGAGGTGTCGGCGCTGCGCAGACCTCGGTCCAGATTCGACTGACTGTGCCGGTCGCTGTTGCGTCGCTCGCTCTGGCGGTTTCTGCCCAGTCAGCGGGCGCGTTGGGAAGTTATGGCGTCCTGGCTGGTGCTTGGTTGCTCGGCATCATGGGTACCTGCGCATGGCAGGAGTCTGCAGGTGCAAAAGATCGCTTTGAGGAGCTCGCCCAGCTGCTGCTGCTACCGTTTTCCTTATTGTTGGTTGCGGAGGCGACGGTCTTTCGCAGCATGGGCCTGGCGGTCGTTGGAGCCCTATGTGCAGGCTTGGTTCTGCGCGCTCCCATTATGGGCCAGAGCGGCAAACCTGAGGCCCCGTGAGGTTCCGCTCACGGAGTCGGGTTTGGGGCTTCCTGCGCAGGGCTGCAGCGGCCCCTCCAGCCATCGAGAAGGCCACTCTCCTTTAGGGTTTTGGCCATTTCCTGAGCCACGATCTGGCTGCCCTGTGGGCTGAGGTGTACGAAGTCGACGAAGAGGTCAAAGCCGGGGAGATGGCCGGGACTGGCTTCGTGGAGTGCGGCGTGTACGTCACTTACCGGGAGCTGAAAGCGTGCAGCTACCTCGAGGAGCACTGCCGCCAGACCTGGCGTTAGAGCTGAGCCGACCTGGTTGCGCCGAGCTGCCTCCCAGATCTCAGCTTCGGCCGCCTGGAGGTTGCCCTGAGCTTCGTGGGCGAAGCTCGCCAGCAGCCGTGGTGCACCGTGGTCAGGGAGCTGTTGGGCCAGCGCATTTGCCGCATTGAGCGCTTCTGCATAGGACCCCTCCTCTAAGAGCGCGACGATGTGGTTGGCAGGGGTGGTGCCGTCTTTGCGCAGCGGGATCTCCGGGAGATCGGGGACCGTGCTGAGCCGAAGACCATGGTGGTTGAAGGAAGGCATGGCCAGGACCAGGGGCAGGGAGCGGCGCTGCATGGCTCTGGCCAGGTCCACCAGTTCGCGTTTGTAGTGGTCGTTAACGGCCTGCTCAAAAGCTGGCAGGTAGCGGTTCATGTTTTCGTCAGACTCGCTGGCGCCGCCACCCTGCTCGGGTGCGTTGGGATCGGGCTTGGGTAGGACGCTGCGCAGCAGTCCGGCCATACGGGTGCGGGTCATAGCTGCTTCGACCTTCACCATCCGACCGCGTAGGCTGCGGTGTGGGCCTCGCTCCCGAGCGGCCCCCACTTCATTGTGTCCGGAGTATAGGATTACTCCGTCCAGGCCGAAGGCGTCGGCGGCAGCTATAGCGGTCCCACGGACATCTCTTAGAGAGATTCCCGGCTGTCCAAAGTTGAGCACCTGAACGCAGGGAAGCTCATCTTTGAGCAGGGCCTCCAGGCGTGCGTTAAAGGTGTCGCGGTGTGCCAGGTTTACCCCCGCAACGCTTGAGGCTCCTGCGATGCCCAGTCGAACCATTTGCGGTGGCTTGGGAATTCGAACCGCGCGACCTGCTTGGTCGAGCAGCACACCGGGTCGTCCTGGCGGTGGGTCCACCGACAGGGAAAGTCGAGCTGTGGGCCGCCCTTCGTCGCCCGGAGGCCTTCCGGTTAGGCTAAGGGCTGCCTCAGCGGCGCACAGCAGGACCACACCAAAGACCAATGCGCTGAGTCTCAGCAGGTTCTGTTTGCGCCCATCTCTACGAACCAGCGCCAGCAGTAGCAAACCGACCAGTAGGATCACTGCGGCTACAGCCTGCATGGGGCCCAGGCTGGTTGCCGGGGCCCCGTGGTCTGGGCTCTGCCAGGTGCTGCGCGCGGGGACCCCTGCCGCCCAGGTGCTGCGTCCCTGCCGCCAGCTGCGCTCAAGCTTGCCGGCCAGAGGCAGGAAGTCGCCCATAGGGGTGTACTGCTGAACCAGGTTGTCGAGGCGCTCCCGTTCGAATTCACTGGATGCTGAACGCCAACTGTCCAGCACTGCCATGGTGCTGCAGCGGGTGCCAAGGGAGAGCTCAGCGCCGGGTCCCTGGGCGAGGCCGAGGGGGTCAAAGGTGTCTTCCGGTACTGAGGCAGGTTCGTCGAGGCAGTTGAACAGTAGCTCCATGCGTTGCTGGTCGAGCTGCTCGCTGTCTTCAGGCAGGGTCAGTTCCTTTGCCTCGAGGGCCGGGGCCCACTCGGTTCGAAGCCGCTGGGCAGCCTGTGCCAGCCAGTCCTGGGCCAATGTCTGGTCCCGGAGGGGCGCTAGCAGGTCGCCCGTCAGTGCTGCTTTGTTGCGAACCGAGGCGATGGCGTCGGCCATTGCCAGGGCGAGGTCATTAGAACGTTCGTAGGGTCGCAGCATGCCGTGTGCGTAGGCCGAGTAGAGTAAGGGCAGCAGCTCAGGGTCGCCCCACAGTTCGGCGATCCTGCCTACGGCGCTCGGCGTGCGGGAGCTTACTTCGCTGCGCGCCAGATTGATGAGGGTGGCACCGCAGCTCTCAACGCCCAGCTCCGCCATGCCTCTGGCGATGGCCTCGATTCGGCCGGGCAGCACGACCCCTTCCTCGAGGTCGCGGGTGAGCCCGCCCGGGCAGCTGGCGCCCAAAGCAGTCGCTGGGCTGAGGACGCTTAATGCAGTGGCCAGTACGAATATGCGGAAGACCATCAGAAAATGACCCGATCCGACATGCAGGCTGGATAGGGTTCGGGAGGCGGCGGCTCATCGCAGCCGGGCACCAGCAGATTACCCAGGTAGGTTCGGTAGGTGCGCCCAGAGACAAACTCTTCCGGGCCAAGTCCGCCGCACAGGGCCTCACCTACGGCCAGTCGAGCAGCCTCGCTGCGTACCGCCAGCACCAGCTCTTCGGCTACTTC
This sequence comes from Deltaproteobacteria bacterium UBA6601, assembly GCA_002433485.1. Taxonomy (GTDB): domain Bacteria; phylum Myxococcota_A; class UBA796; order UBA9615; family UBA9615; genus UBA6601. The sequence goes on along the minus strand of DJIF01000084.1, from coordinate 32,787 downwards.
CAGCTCTAGCAACAGCTCAACCTCGTCCAGCTCAGCAGCGAGCTTGCGAAAGTCGGTGGGGATGCCACGCCAGTCGACGATCCAGTACCAGGTCGGAGTGCTTCCTGGCTCACAGCAACGTAGTTGACCTTCGCGGAGGCCTCGCAGCAGCAGGTCCAGGGCGATGGAGACGGCGGAGTCGACGCCTCCGTCTGAGGGTCGCAGGTTCTCAAGGACGATGGCGTGGCCAGGCAGGTCTTCCTCGATGCGGTTGGTCACGATGCGAGCGCTAGCGGCCGTAGAGGTGTTTTTAAAGCCGCCGGTACAGTGGTCCTCGTCGGGGCGAAGCTCGCTCTTATCCATCAAGGAGAAAACCCCCGCGCCCACCAGCAGCCAACAACTGGTTACCGTGATCGTGGCGACCTTCCAGCGTTGGAAGCTGTGGTTTATTCGGTTGATGGGGATTCGCCGTTTGAGGTGTGGCGCAAAGCGTTCGGCTGCCAGGGCCAGCCAGCCCGCGGCGGCGATTGCGGCGAAGGGGTACAGGAGCATCACGTGGTAGCTCCTGAGGTAGTGGATTGAGACCCCTACCAGGACGACGACCCCTGCGGATGCCAGGGCTGCCATCGCCCACAAGCGTCGCTCGTGGGGCGCACCCCGGGGGCTCTTCAACAGCAGTGGCGTCAGCGCGGCCAGGAGCAGGGCCAGGGGAATCATCATGTTCTCGGGGTTCTGCAGGTCCTGCCAGAGCTTCTGTGCGTAGGGTTCGTCCAGTCGTCCACCAGGGTCGGCGATGAGCTTGAGTCCGTATAGCCAGTTCTCTTCCCGGCGCACCAATTCCAGCAATTGGAGCAGACGCGGCATTGAGATCAGCACTGCCAGGGCAAAGCCGCCGGCGAGCGCCCGCCTCCCTGATCGCTGGGCGAGTGCAGGGGCGAAGATCAGTGCAGTGGGCACCAGCCAAAGGCTGAAGGGATGGTTCATCATCGCCATTGGAACCAGCGCCAGGCCGAGCACGCTGAGTAGCGGTGCAGAGCGGCCCAAAGCAATGGACCAGCAGATGAAGATCAAGCCAATCATCGGGGGCGCGAAGTAGCCGAGGGTGCCGCTGGTAGCCATCACCCCCAGCAGGTCGTTGGATAGGGCAAACAGTCCAACAGCAACTCCAGCGAAGCGGGTTGTTGCCGGGCCGGTGCCGAACAGTCGTGGCACGCTGCATAAGGTGAGAAGGTAGAACGCGGGCACCACGAAGGTGCCGGTCAGGGCCCGTCGGACCGCTACCTGCCAGAGTTCTTCGGCGCCCAGATAGAGCCCAGCCATGGATGCGCACAGCCCGTAGCCGTAGATGGGTTGACTGGGAGTTGCCGCAAGATCTCCATTCCACATCTTCCAGGCGCACTCGAGGGCCATGTAGGCGTCTCCTGAGACGTCGCTCCATGGTACGCAGGAGTGCCGCAGCCAGGCAGTTGCGGCGGTCAGGGCAAGCAGAATCAGCCCGTCGAATACAGGCAGCTGCGCCGTGGCTTTCCATCGCTGCGGTGCACGCGGTGTGGTGTGGGTCATTGCTTCGGTGGCTTCGTCGAGGGGGCCTTAGTCGGTGAGTCGGGCGGCAAGGCAGGGAGCGTAGGGTTCAGGGTACTCGATCCCTTCGCTGCCGGGACGAACCAGCTGTCCGAGCCAGGTCTTGTAGGTGCGGCCCCACAACTGCAAACCTGGCGCTAAAGCTCCACAGAGGGCTTCGCCGAAGGCTGTCCGCGCAGCCTCGCCGCGGGCCATGACCACGAGCTCGCCGCTGCGCTGGAGGTCGAGCAGGATCGAGACCTGCTCAAGTCCCTCGATCAGGCTGTTGAAGTCCAACTGCTGACCCGCTGGGTCGACAATCTCGAAGCGATCGATGATCCAGTACCAGGTCATCTGCTCCTGTTGCTTTGGAGCGTAGAGTTGCTCCTCGCTGATCCCGCGCAGCAACAGGTCCAGCACTATCGGAACCGCAGAGTCCGCTCCCCCTGACGGTCCGGTCAGGTTGTCTACGGTTAACGGCGCCTGGTTTTGCATCGCAACAATCGCTGCACTGACCCGGTCGCAGCCTGCCGCCTCTTTGGTCAATGGGGCGCCACTGTTGCAGGGTGGCGAAAAGGGCTCTTCGACACTTCCATACGCGAGCGTCAGGCAGCCCGCCAGCACCGCGATTCCGAGCGGTGCGGGGAGCGCCGGGACCGTGCTGAGCGTTGCTTTCGTTGCTGGTGTTGGCCTCTCCAGCAACCGGCCAAGGAGCCCAGCCAGGCCAATTACTGCAAAGGGGTGAAGGAACATCAGGTGGTAGTAGCGGAGGTAACCCAGAGAGACTCCTGTGGCAATCGTGAGGATCAGGCTCACGGTTCCGCTGATGGCCCAGAATCGAACTGCTGTTGAGTCTGGGTTGGCTGTGCCTCGATGTGCCAGCAGAGGGCTGAACAGCAGGGCGAACATGCCGAGCACGATGGGTAGATTGCCCGCTACGAAGATCATGGACCATAGTTGCGCCCACAGGTCAGCAGGAGTGGAACCCGGGTCGGCGATTTGTCCCAGTCCGTGGACGAGGCCGTTCCCCTCGATCAGGTCATTCAGTTGCAGCAGTCGCGGTCCAGACAGGAGCAGCGCTGCGAGCGGCCCGAGTGCGGCGACGAACAGGCCGTTGTTGCGCCTTAGTGGTGGTAACAGCAGGAGTGCGGCGGGTGCCAACCAAAGGGTGAACGGGTGGTTCATTAAGGCCAGGGGAATGAGGCAGAAGCCGAGTAAAGCGCCTAGGGGGGCTCGGCCGGTGCTTGCCCTTAGCAGGCCAATGGCGATGAGCAGGGTCAAGACTGGAGCGAAGTAGCCCAGGGTGCCGCTGGTTCCCATCAGGGTCAGCAGATCATTGCGCAGCGCCAGCAGGCCCAGCGTCAGAGCGATGAGCCTCGAGTTGACCAGGCCCGCACCCCACAGTCGCCGGGCAGCGGTCAAGGCCAGCAGGTAGTAGGCGGGAACCACCAGAGCGCCCACGAGTGCGCGTCGCTCAATGACTTTCAGCAGGCTCTCGGCGTGGTGAAATAGCGGTGCATATGAGAGGCAGAGGCCGTGGCCGTAGATGGGTTGGCTGGGCGCAGTCCAGAGTCGCCCCATGCTGACCTGATAGGCGCATTCAAGCGCCATATAGGCGTCGCCGAAGACATCTCCCCAGGGCATGCAGTTGAGCCGCCATGTGGCCGCCAGGCCGCACAACGCGACGAGGGCCAGCGCGTCGAAAGCGGTCGCGCTGGAGGGGCGGAGCTTCATGGTGCCAGGGCTCGCCCTTCGCTTAGCGGCGCCAACTCGCGGAGGAGCGTCTGCTCAAGCTTTTTGGCCGCCGACGAGTCGACCGCTACTACGCCCTCGTGGCGGGTTATCTCCTCACCCTGGGCGTTGAAGATGATGGTGGTTGGTAGCTCGTCCACCTTGAGCTCTTCCATCACTCCTTTGCCCACATCGACACCGAAGGAGCGTCCAAACCGGATGCTCCGTCCACAGATGTTGTCTTGGCCAGTAAGGCTGCGCTCAGCCACGTTGGCTGGAACCAGGATGGATAGCATCTGGTCAGAGTGGTCCTTTTCCATAGCTGTCATCCACTCCAGGTTGTCGTCGATCTTGCGGTCGGTACAGGACCACAGGTTCAGCATGACCGGCGCACCGTAGAGCCCATAAGCCACGTCCTTGCTGCCTTGTACCCAGCGGAAGCGGGTCCCCATCATCAGCGCAGCCGCTCGTTCCAGCGGGCCTTTCTTGCCGGGTGGAGGCGGTACAAAGCCCGGTTGGGCTGGGACTGGAGTGGCAGCGACTGGCGCTGCAGGGGTCGCCAGAGCTGTGGCTGGTGCAGGAACTGCCAGGGTTGCTGGCTCCCCAGCTGAGTCGTCGTCGTCAGGGCCCCCAGCCGAGTCGTCGTCGTCAGGGCCCCCAGCCGAGTCGTCGTCGTCCTGGGGCTCAGGCTCTTGACGCTCGTCAGTAAACGGGTCGGAACTGCCAGCTGGGTTGCTCGTCGTTGCTACGTCGTTCCACGCAGACTCTTGTTCTGCGCCTTTGCAGGCGGAGAGAAGGAGGGTGGCGGCGAAGATCAGGCGAAAGGCTTGCATCAAAGACTCCAAGGCAGGCTGCCCAGCCTGTGGTTGCGGCAGCTGAACGGCCGCAGGATACCTGCTGCCAGCTGCGCGCGAAAGCGATGCAAGGCAGGCTTTGACGACAAAAAAGATGGTCTTGAAGTGGGCGGCGTGTGCCACAGGCTGCTAAGGATGGTTGCATGGTCGACGAGGTCGCCGAGGAAGGGAGGGGGGAACCCTCCAGCGGGGTCGCCCCCGAATCCGGCGTTCCCGCCGGTCGCTGGTGGTGGTTGGCGCCTGTTGCTGTGATGGGAGCAGCAGCGGTCTCCGCATTGCCGGGGCTGGCTGAGCGAGACATGACTGGCGATGAGTGGGGCCACCTAGGGCAGTCGGTCCTGCAGATGCTTGATCGCAGCATCGAGAGTAACAACCCCGATCAATTCAGCGCGCACATGCCTTTGGCGTGGTTGCTTCGGCACGCATTTCATAGCCTCTTTGGTGATCAATCCATCGTCGTCTGGCGGCTTCACTCGGCGCTGGGCTGCTTCCTTGCTGGCGGGGTGGCCTGGTGGGCACTGTTTCGCCGAGGCCGTCCGAATCTGGCCTTGATCTTTGGCCTGATCGTTGCGGTGAATCCGATCCTCAGCTTCCACGCTCATGATTCCACCAACTACGCGCTCGGGCCCTTCACTGGAGCCTTGCTGTTGGTGGGTCTGTGTGACCTCAGGGAGGGGCGCAGTTCAGTGCGCTGGACCCTGCCTATGGCGCTCATGCTGGGGATGAGCAACGACTACTTCTTTGTTTTTCTGGTGTTGAGCAGTTTGCTGCTGGTGCCGTTCTTGATTCGGCGCGCTCCTGATCCAGCAATTGCCTTCAGGCACGCGCTGGGCGCACTGGCGGTGCCGGCGTTGGTATTTGCGCTGCCGGCGGCGTTGTTCGCGCGGCGGCTGAGTGAGGTGCCGTTCTCGCAGATGGTCTACCGACACGCCAACGCTGCCGAGCGTTCCATGACCGCCTGGGAGACCCTGTCTACTGGGGTCACTGATTTCAGCCTCTCTTACCTCAATGGCTATGGGTCTGCGGTGCGCCACCATTTTGAGCTGTGGGTCAACCTCGGGCCATTGCTGCTTACGCTGGGGGCCTTGCTGTTTGCCGCGCGAGCACGGGATCCGATGGTGCGGGTGGCAGGAGCCCTGGTCACCATCGCCGTGGCCCAGATTCTGGTGGTGGACTACGTCTTTGGTCAGGTGGTCTGGGACGCGGCGGGCGAAGACGGGCCCACAGTACGTGATTTTCCAAACTTCCCCCGCACTTACATCGCGCTGATGCCAGCGCTGGTGTTGGTATGGCTGGCCTCGATCACTTCGCTGGGTAGGCGCCTGGGGATTGTTCTGGCGATCTGCCTGTTGTTGGTCCAGGGTACCGCGATGCTGCGTCACGTTACTTCGGTCAGCAACACTCGCGCCTGGGCTGTTGAGAGAATCGAAGAACTCTGGCAGCCCGGCGATCTGGTGATGTCCTGTCTGAAGGTGGAGCACCGGTTGGATCCGCGCATTCCCCTGGTGAGTGAGCGTAGGCTCTGCCTTCCAGATACCCTCGCCGCGCCTCATCGAATCTGGATGGTTAGCTTTCCCGGTGGTTGGGAAGCGGATCGGGTTGGGCTGTGTTGGAATCAAGCCCACCGATTGCTGGAGAATGGCTACCGGGTACGCCTCTCAGAGGACCGTTTTTTGCCTCCTCATGATGAAGGTACCAACTCGTTTCTCCAGTCGGGCATTCGCTTGATCATGATGGAGAATAGTGAGGCGGTCGGCGCCGAAGAGCGTCCCTGGGTGGCCGAGTTCCATGAGCCGAGCTTTGCGGGGCTGAGCGGCAGTTCGGTGATCACTACCTGGTTCGAGTCCCAGGACTCTGTTGACGTATCGCGGCCTTTCGCCCCGCGGGTGGACCTGGGACGGAGCACTGGAGAGCATCGGGACTTCAGCCTGATTGTTCATCCCGCGGCACCGCCACGCTGGTTGATGGATAACAGCTTCGGTCTCTTTAAGCCCTACCGTGAACCCATCGCCCTGTGGCCGCAGATGCCGCTGCCGGCAGATCCCATTGACCCGATTCTCAGGCTTCGGACCTACGCCTTTGCCGCTCCCGGCCTGTCGGTGATGGTCAGGGCTTTGGGTGCCATGCTTGGCCTGGCTGCGCTGCTTTCTGTGCTGTTGCCTCGCCGTCGCAGGGTGACGGGGTCTGCTGGCGGATTAACCTGATGGGTTCTGCGTTCCGTGGCTTGGCAGGGGGGCTGGCGCTGTTAGCGCTGGTATTGCTGAGTGCTTGCGGCGGCAAATCGGAGCAGCAGCTTGACCAGCGGGGCGATGAGTCCCCGCAGGAGGTGTCAACTCAGGAGGTTGGCGGTGTGCTCCCTGGGGCCTCACCGGTCACTACTGCGGCAGAGCAGCGAGTCGACAGAAATCCACCTGACGGAAATCGACCGGCATGGGGTGAGTTTTCTGCTCCGTTTGGCGAAAACGTCCATGGCGGCAATGGCTGGGCCTGGGTCACTGGTCTGGGCGGATCGCCCCGAGATTTTCCGGGTTCTGCCGCTCTGGTGGCCCCGAGCCGTGATGCTCTCAAACCGGCTTTGTCTACGCTGCTGAGCGGTGGCCGGTCCAGCCTCGACCGCTGGGGCGATATTCCCGGGCTTTGCACGGCAATCGGTCACAGTAGTGCGCAGGGAATGGACTTCGCCTTGCAGCTGGTTGCCGGACAACTACAGCGGAACGCTGCGTCCGGCGCTGCTGTGGGTCGTCAGGAGGATGAATATTGGAGCCAGCAGTGCCCGGGCTGTCCCGGTGCTCCGACCGCTGCCGATATGGCTCGGCGCGAAGATGACTCGAGTCTGGAGCGGCACGCTACGGCAGGTGTGGATCTGCTGGTTCTTGAGCCTCCAGCCGGTGAAGGTTTCTGGGCGCCGGAGAGTTTGCGGGAGAAGTTGCTGCGAGAGGTCTTTCGGCCCCCTCACCCTGACATGAGCATTCTACGGCTGGGCCGAGAGGCGGCTCGCAGTTTCGGCTCCGAACTCCATCTGGCAGCACCGCTGCCAGCTGCTCTGGGTCGGGACAACCTCTGGCGGGTCGCCGGAATGCTGGATCTGGTGCAGCCCGTGCTTCGACCAGGCGAGCGGGCGGACCCTTCAAAACGGCGCGCGATGGCTCTCAGCTTACGCTCCCGCGGTAAGCGGGCACTGCTGGACCTGGCGGAACTGGAGTCCCTTCCCGAGCCCGTGGCGCAGCGCCGAACTGCCCTTCACCTGGTGGCTGGGGGAGTGGTGTGGAGCGACCGCCCAGAGCAGGTTCCCAGTGCCTTGCGTCAGATGCTCGCGATGGCGACTGAGAATCCCCAGTTGTTCTTTCTTCCCGCCGCCAGGGTGGGGCTTTATTACTCTCTGGCCTCGATGGCAGCGGCTCAGGTGGGGGAGCCGCAACAGGATCCTCAAGAGGACGGCCTTGCGGCGCTGGACTTCTTCGGTCTTGCCCGACTGCTTGATGACCTGCACATCCCGTATACGGTGGTCTTTGCTGGAGACGGTGTGTCGGTGGACGATGCCTTTGAGCCCGAGCGATTAGGGCTCTATGACGCGATCCTCGTACCCCGGACTGCGCGTATGGCCGAAGTTGAATACCAGGGCCTGGCCGCCATGAGCGAGGTAGGAGCCGTGGTCTTCAGCGGCAACTCCGGGCAACTCGATCTGGAGGGCCGAGCCAGCGGCCGGCGGCCGCTGCGGGCCGTGGGAGGTAAGCGCATCTTCCAGCTCAGCCACACCGGCGCTGACTACCTCAAGGCAGGGGGCGCCCAGTATCGAGCGGCCCTGGCTGCTGATTTGGCACCAGCGCTCGCCATCGAGTCAACCTCGCTGAGCGCCGCGGTCAAGACCAGCCTACCCGGCGAAGTCTTCATCGATCGTAAGGTGGACCCGCGGACCAGTACTCTGATTCATCACTTTGTACCCCTCAACGACGAGTTGGCCGGTGGGGCTGATGGAGAGCACTGGGTGCGCCTGCCTGGCTGGCCTCGGGGGGCACAACTTGACTATGAGCTACAGTGGTACGACCCGGCCGCCAGCGCGCCTCGTTCGCTGCCCTATCGTTGGGATGCTGAGGCCCGGGAGCTGGAAGTTAAGTTGCCGGCGCTTGCCGCGTGGAACGTTCTTACTCTGCGTGCCAGGCTGGCTTTGGAATCAGTCTCGCCAGACGCGCGAGTGCAGGTTGATCCGCCGGCCTTCGATGACGGCTCTGAAGACCGTGAGACCTGGCAGGTCAGCTTCACCGTGCCGCAGTGGCCCGGTGGCAAGCGCAATCTCACCCTGCGAGCTCCTGAGGACGTCGTAGCGGGCGGACTGGCCGGTCTGACCGACGACCTGCGGGCGCAATGGCAGCGCAGTCCGGACGGTAGCAGCGCTTTGCTGACGGCGCGAAATCAGCTCATCGCCCTCAGGGTTGGGCTCTCCGTCGGCACTGACTTTGTTGATGTCACCACCAGCATCACCAATCTTCGGGACCAGTCTATGGCAGCTGTAGAAGCGATGTTTTGCCTGGATCCCGGCGATCTACATCATTTTCCTGAGCGTGGCTTGGACCGCAATTACCTGCTTCGTGGCGGCAAGGTTGCCTCGCTGGGCAATGAACGGCACGGGTCGGGGAGTCCCAACTTTACCGAGAGCACCGGCTTTGACTTGCCGCTGACGGTGCTTGAGTCGGTGGATGACCGCTGGTCTCTGGGGCATGCCTTCGAGGCGTCCGGACTGTTGGGTGCTAATGGCTCGGGAGGTGGAGTCTGTGTCCACACCAGACCTCGTTTTGGTGATTTGGCGCCGGGCCAGGAGGTTGTCCGAAGGGGGCGTATCTACATGGCTAGCGGTCGAGCTTCGAACCTGTTTGAGCGCTTTCAGCGCGAGAAGCCGTTTGACTTTGAGCTTCGCCCCGCCGCTGAGCCTCGCGTCGCCCATCCCTGCAAGGCACAGCAAGCCAGCCGCTAGCGGTTCGTCAGCCTCTGGTTGCGAGCCTTTCGCCAGGCCAACAGCAGCAGAGCCATGACGAGGATTAGAGAGCCTGCCGAGCAGTACAGGGCGGCGAGGATGTGGGGTGGCCGATAACGCAAGCTGATCCGGTGCTCTCCAGCCTGCTCCAGGTCCACTGCGAGAAGCCCGTCCTGTTCTAGTGCCGGGCCCTGTTCGGAGACGAAGTCGATGTCATAATTCTGGTTTATTATAAGCCTGTTGGGTCCATCTGAGTAAACTGTTACATCAACTGAATTCATGGTGATTTCGAAGTTCTTTATGGAACATCCGCTGCTCTTGCAGAAGGCCTCTCCCCGGTAGGCGGGGTTGGGCACTTGACTGCCGTCACGGCGCACAAAGAAACGCGACCATGCGTATTCGTCGAGGTAGATGTCCGCGTACCAGTCAACTACGCCGATCCCACGCAGTACGTTGAAGAACTCGCGGGTGTCGTCGGTGCGGTTGTGCTCTCGATCGCTGCGGTCAAGCTCGGTGAGGTCGCCGAAGCGGTCCGGGCTGTCGGGATCGAGCTGGCGTGGACGGCTGACCTGGTAGAATTCCTCGGCGCGGGGGCTAATGGTCGCCGGTTCAGCCACCAGCGTCCCCAGCAGGGGCGAATTCTGGAGCAGAGGCCAGCCGAGTAGCAGGTAGCCAAGGCCAGCGACGAGTCGTCGTGTTCGGAACTTTTCGGCGGCTCCCTGGAGGCCCAGTCCAAACAACAGTGAGATGGGCAGCACCAGGAAGAAGTTGAAGTACTTGTAGGGCTGGTTCAGCGAGTAGAAGCCGGGCAGCCCCCAGATCAAGTTGCGGTAGGGGTCCAAGGGCAGGTTGGGGCCCATGCAAACCGCCAGGTAGAAGAGCAGTAGTGCCAGGAGCGCTCTGCCACGGCGGATCAGCAGTCCACCAAGTAGAGCGACTCCTACAACTGGCAAGGTTAAACCCAGGGGTGCGTACTCTGGATCGATGGGCTGCTCGTCGCGGTAGGCGGTCTCTCTCGCCAGCGGCTTGTGAAGGTTCTTTAGCAGCGCCGGGAGCCCATCGTAGAAACAATCCTGGGCCTCCATTGGGGTGCTGAATTGATAGTGAAATCCGTGTGCTCCGCTTTCTTGAGCCTGCTGGGTCGGCAGGTATTCTTCGAGGTAGTCGGAGCGTGATAGGAGGTCCTGAACTGAGACCCACTTGCCGGCTCCTACCGAGGCCAACACGATCAGCGCGATGAGCAGGCGGATGAAGGCGGGTTTCCAGGCGATCAGCAGCTCGCGAGTATGGCTCCAGCGTAGAGCTCCGAGCAGTACTCCGATGCTCGCCAGTCCGCTTGGCCATGGGCCCCAGCGAGACTGCGCCGCGATGAGCGCTGAGACCACTAGGACTGCAGTCAGTCCAAGTAGGCCTTTCGCCGTTGTTCGCTGCTGACTCCCGCTGCAGCGGAGCAGGAAGCTGCCGACGCAGGCGAAGTGAAGAACTGCTGGTAGACCCGTGCCGCTCTGGAACAGAATGGGGCAGAGCAGCAGGCCGGCAAGCAGCCCTCGTGCGAGCAATCCTCCCGGGCCGAGAATGAAGTGCAGGATGAGCGGGCTGAGCAGGTAAAAGGCCTGCACGTAGAACCCGGTGAGCATGAAGGAGGGGAACCACCCGGAGAACGCGAATGCAGCCGACGCGAGGTAGCTGGCGGGGCCGTCCATCGCGAGGTTGCGGCGCGCTAGCAGGCAGGTGCCGAGGGTGCCGAGCCAGAGCAGAACGATCAGGTTCAGGCGCACTGCGAGCTCAGGCGAAAGCACCAGGAAGGGCAGGGAGAAGGGCGAGAGGCTTCCGTCAGAGGGGTGGCCGAGGATCGGATATCCGCCGCCTGACAGATGCGTTCTTAATGGGAATTCCTGATGACTTAAAATAGATTCCTTTAAGTAAAATGAGAACGATATGTCGTGCAGCCAGTCTTCGTCCCGGAAGGGGTCGCCCTGACGCAGGCCTGTCAGGTTGGCCAGCAGCGGCGCGCAGAAAATCAACGCAATGATGAGGGTGATGAAGGCGTCGCGGCGACCTCTGGAGGTTGGCTCGCTGTTGTCGACCATCTACGAGCCTCCGGCAGGCGCGGTGGCAAAGTAATTGGTACCGAAGGAGGGGCTCGAACCCTCACTCCCAAAAGGGAACTGGATTTTGAATCCAGCG
>DJIF01000084.1:0-21186 GCA_002433485.1 Deltaproteobacteria bacterium UBA6601 | reverse complement strand
GCGCGTCTACCAGTTCCGCCACTTCGGCACAGGGCAAGAGGTACGTCATCCTGGTCGATGCTGTCAACGCTCTTAAGTCGGTCTTCTGTCGGTTTGACTCGCCAGAGCGTCTTGAACCACGCTCAGCTCCAAGGCAAGCTGTCGCTGCGATGCTCTACCGCGCCGCCTTCGTCAGGCTTCTTGTTGCCCTCGTGGTTGTTGGTGGCGGCAACGCTTGTCTGCCCCGTCCGCCCGACACGCCGCTTCATGTGCGGCCGACCGATGGGCTGCCGCGCTCACCGGCTCGGGCTCAGGGTGCCCTCTATTCTTATTTGGAGCTGAGGGAGGGGGCCACTGAGCGGCGTAGGCTCAGTCTCACTGAAGGCTCAAAGTTGGTGTTTACCGCAGGCATCGCCGCTCGCTATGGGGAGCCGCAGGTGGACTCTCTGCCGGATCCTACCGGCTCAGCCTTTGGGCTCGCGCCGTGGATTCGTACCGTGCTTGCTCGACAGGGTCTTGATGTAGCACGGGGGGTGGTCCCTCTGAGCGGTGCTCTGCAGCTTGAGGGTAATCGTCTCGATAGCTTGCGCGGTGATCTCGTTCTACATCTGGATCGCCTGCATTTTGATCGTCAGCGCGAAGCCGCTGGCTGGGCCGACGATCTTCGTGCTGAGCTATTTGGCCTGCCCGGATCGGGTTCCGCCGATCGTCAGGTGCGGCTTGGCAAGGTGCGACTCGGTAGTGGGCCACGGCCTGGCTTTGAGGTCCGTGGGGACGCCAGCTTTGAGCTTATTGGGACCTCTTTCACCCCCTTCAACGTGTTCATGGTGCTCAAGAGGAAGGACTGGCAGCGCTATCACTGGTCCAGCTATCAACCCATCGCCCTGAACATCAGCGAAGATTTCCCCGACCGACAGGCTGCTGAGCGTCTGGCAGAGCTGTGGGGAGTCCGCAAGATAGCGGACCGGGTCAATATTCAGATTGAGCTCGAGCTCGAGGAGGCTTTGTCTCCTGAGCTTTGACTCTGGTTGCCCTCGACCGGGCTCTCCGGGTCTTGCCCCCCGTCTGACTGTGGCTCTGAGCCTCCTGAATGCCTTGCTTCGTCTCCACCCATGGGTTCATCCACCGGTGCCGGTTGTCTGGCACCCTCGCCTCGGTCGATCAACAGCGCTGTTCCCAGGTAGCTGGGTTCGCGGTCCCATTCGATGACGGTTGCCAGTAGCCAGCCGGTTGGATCGGGTAGAACTTCAACGTTGAGTTGTTCACCCAGGCGCTCGGTAACGATGTTGGTGGCGCCCCTGAGAAAGTCTTCCGGTAGTCGCTCTCGTGGGATGCAGCGTTGGCGTTCCGTTAACCAGGGGTTGTTTGGAATAAGCCACAGCCGAACTGCGACAAAGCGTGGCAGCCCAGGACTCTCGCCGCCCTCGGGGTTACGGCCAACCACTTCCAGTCCATCGAAGCCAGCGAAGGAGAAGGGCCAGGGCGAAAGTGGCGGAAGGGCTGGCAGCACGATGTCGTCTGGAGCCGACCAGCGCCAGCCGCTGCGGTCCGATGCGTCACCCAGTCTGCAGCCGCTGTCCCCGCCATGGCTTGGGTCCCAGCTCAGATCGAGAACGCCTAGTCGAGCGGTGCCGAGTCCTTCCTTGTCACGAATTGCTGCAGCAATCCGCTCGCCGGGATAGCGCCAGCGGCTGACCAGATGGTGGGTGGCGAAGTGGCGCCCAGAGGTGGAGCGGGTAAAGGCCCACAGCAGCTCGTTTTCGTAGAATTCTGGTTGCTCAATGGGATCTGGGCCCGCCAGCGAAAAAACCAGCGGAATCGACACCAGCAGCAGACCATTGGCAAGCAGAGCTGCGGTCCACAGTCGACCAAGCTGGCTGGCTCGGCCGCCCGCCGCCGGCAGGCAACGAGCCATGGCTACCAGGGTCAACACCGTCCCGCCGGGGACCAGGTAGAGCCAGTCGTTGAGGAATGCCTTGTTGCTGGTGGCCAACAGGATGGGCGGGATCTGTACCAGCACTCCGCCGGCGATGACCCAGGCCTGCCAGCGTCGGAGCGAGTCGACGGCGTCTATCCTGCCACGCCACAGCAGCAGTATCGGTGTGGCGATGATTCCCGGCAGTAGCAGCAACCAGGTGGTCTGCATCACATGGATCCATTGCAGTTCCCGGAGCAAGTCGAAGGCGAGGCCGAGTTGAGCGATGAGGATTGCCTTCTGCCACCAGGCCGTGTCCAGGTAACCGCCACCACCGATGCGCTGGGGGAGATAGTGGTGGAGGGAGTAACCAGGCTCACCGATCACGTCGCCGTAGACGCCCAGCATCCAGGCGCTGATCAGATGACACAGACCCAGGGACACCAGCAATTGGCGGATCGGTAGCTGGTTCAGTCCGCCGCGCGATCGGGCGATTGGCACGCTGAATACACCCAACAGCGCAAAGGTAACCGCCACATCGCTGATGACAATGGGGTGGGTGTGCATGCGGAGCCCCTGGACGAGCCCAAGGCCGAGCCACCATGGCCAGGATTCTCGGCCGACCGCTCGAATCGCTCGCAGGCCCAGGTAGAGCCCGAGCGGCGTCAGGGCTGCCGCATGGAACTGAATGTCCCACTTACGGGAGTAGTTGGTGACGATGGGCAGGGTGCCGACCACAAAGGCAGAGAGCAAAGCCAGCCGGCGACTGCTTAGTTCTCGAGCCAGCAGGTAGGTGCCCAGGACCAGCAGCAGCAAGAAGGGCAGGCCAGCCAGTCGAAACATCAGCGTTGAGGAGCCAAAGATGCCCAGGCTTGCTACCAGAACGGTCTGGGCCAGCTGGGGATGGAATTGGCCAGGCCCCTCTTTGAAGCGATGCGCGAGGATTTTCAGCTTGTCCAGTGGACCGGCGTCTTCAAACTTGCGGACATCTTCGGCCAGTGCTGCTGTGTAGAAGTCGTCGTGGTCGTCCGGCGGGCGATTGTCGGTGGCGGAAAACAGCAGCAGTGAGGTGCCGACAAAGGCCAGTATTGCGAGCAGCTCACGGTGCTCGCCAAGCAGGCGCGAAATGCCTCTCGACTCGGTCGCTTGCTCAGTCACGGCGTCTGTTGTTCTTCCTCGGTCGGAGTGGTGCCGGTGGGTGCTGGTCTCGGTTCCATCCTACTCTCATCGCGCGGTGCTTCCCGGTCGGGCCAGATCATATTTCTTGACCTGGCTCCCTCCGCTGCCCCAGCGCGAAGTTCGCGCAGGCAGGCGGGGTCCTCGACTGCTGCCAGGAGTTGTTCGAACCGTTCGGCGCGCCAGAGGCAGGCAGCGGCTAACGCCCAGCCCATGTTGCGCAGGCGAAGTGAAGCGCCTTCCCCAGATAGTCGTGCGCGGTTTGCAACCAGCGCTGCGTCGATCTCGGGGAAGGGTTGCCAGCCCTGAGTCGACATGTCGTCAAGAGGTAGAAAGGGTAGGTCAAAGCCGCTGGCCTGCCAGCCCTGCTCCCCGCGACGTGCCGCAAGAAAAGCGCTGGTTTCGTCCCATAGATACACCGGCGGCATCGCCCTCATTCCGGTGCTGCTGAGCAAGGACCCCGGTGCGTAGCGCAGTGCCTGTGCAAAGCGCTGTGGCTCGAAGTGTGAGATCAGGTCCCTGCTTCCGCTGCCGGTCCAGCTGAGTAGGGCGGTTGCTGCACAGAGCCCGCAGCAAACTCGCAAGGTGATGCTCCAGATGCTCGCATGGCTACGCTCGAGGGCCAGTCCCAGGCAGAAGGCGAAGGCGGCCATTGCCATGGGGTAGATGCCGGTTAAGTAGCGCAGGCACAGGTCCGGTCCTGCCACTGCGATTATGGCCAGGGTGGTCCAGGGGCCTACAGCCAGCAGCAGGCTCAGACTCCGCCGTTCCGGCAGCCTGCTGGTTGCTGCTGTGCATAGACAGAGCAGCGTGGCGACGCCGACGACCAGGTTGCCTAGCGTTGAGTCGCCACCGCTTAGACCTTGATAGGAGTGGGCCTGGGAAATGGACTCCGCATTGAGGATGAGGTGGAAGGGGCGGCTGAAGGTTGCTGCCAGGTCGGGTCCGGCGAGACCACGTAAGATGGATACGGGGTCGGCCTGGTCGTACTCTATGACCGGCATGTTGAGCATGCTGGTGGGAGCGAACAGTCCGCGTACCAGGTAAGGCGAAAGGCCCAGGCTGAGCCCCAGTGCGGTCGGGCCTAGTCGGCTTCTAAAGCTCTGGCTGGATGCCCCGCTGCCGACCAGGCTGGGCAGGGCGGCGCAGCAGCCAGCAATGAGCAGCGGAGCGGCCAGGGGTGATAGCGATAGGGCTGCTCCGGCCAGCGCACCGGTCAACAAAAGTCGGCCAAAACTTCCGCTCAGCGGGCGCGGTCCTCCACATAGCAGCAGGGCGACCGCCAGGGTGGCCAGACCCTGGGCTTCGCTGTGTCCCGAGTAAGGGCGTACCTGCATCATTGCCGCGGGCAGGGGCGCCAGGGCACATATGACCGCGAAGGCTGCAGCGCTGTGGCGCGGTCCGCAGCGGGCCAGCAGCAGGCTCCAGCCAGCGACTCCCAGAGCACCGAAGCCGGTGGCGAACAGGTGCAAGGAGAAATAGCTCGAGCCCAGGACCAGGGAGAACAGGGCGAAGCAGAGACTGTAGGGGATGAAGGCGACCTGGTGGAAGTTAAAGCCGTTCCAAGCCAGGGCGGCTAGCTCTGTTGGGCTCGGCAGCTGGCCCGCGTTAAGATCGAAGGCCAGATCGGCGTGCTTCCAGGTGGCCTGGTCCACCATTGTGAGCACATCGGGCGCCGATAGAATCAGCACAACCCGTGCGAGCGCGTACAGCGCAACGGCTCCAAAAACCTGAACGCGGACTGCCTGCGGTTGGCTGGAGTCGGATGGGGAGTCCGCCTGGTGGTGCGGCCTGAGGCTCAACTTGCTGCCTCCACCCTTGGACCGCTACCCTTTGCGCCATGTTGAGCGAACGGCTGCGCAGGCGGCTGCCCTGGGAGGCGCAGCCTGGGGCTTTGTACATCCTGGTCGCGGTCTATTGCCTTCAGTTCGCGCTGTACTTCTTTGTGGAGGGGGCGCGGGTTGCCGACGAGGAACTGCACACGCCTTCCGTAGCGGCGCTGTTGGCGGCAGGCTACCCCTTCGATCTCGCGCGCCTGCAATACACTTCTTTCTGTGGTGGCTGCACCGCTGAAACGCTGCTGGTCTTGCCGCTGTTTGCCACTTTTGGGCCATCCCTGGCGCTGTGGCGCTTGGTAGCCCTGGCGGCAGGTGGCTTGGTACTGGTGGCCAGTTATCGCATTGTTCATCGGGTCGAAGGTCCGACCGCCGCGCTCCTTACCGGAGCACTGTTGGTGCTTGCGCCGCCCTTCTATCGCGAGAACGGGATTGTTGCCTTCGGCTCTCACTTTGAAGTGATGGGGCTGGTCATTCTTGCCCTCTTTCCCTGGTGGGGACTGTTGCGATGGGGGCGTGTTCGCGACGCCTTTTTGTTGGGTCTGACTCTGGGACTCGCACTGTGGTTTTCATACTCGTCGGCCTTCGCGGTGCCGGTTCTGGTGGGCTCCTGGTGCATCTGGCAGGGCAGGGGGCTGTTCTCTCGCTCAGGAGTGGCGCGGCTGGCGGCCGTCTTGGTCGGCTTTGTCGTTGGCATCATACCGTTGCTGTGGACTCAGGCAGCGCTGCGTGCCGCGCACATCCTGGTGGATGAAGCGCCACTGTCCGTGTATGGCCGCTCAGCTCTCGATCTTATGGCTGGCCCGCCCAGCTTGACGGAGAAGTTTCAGACCCTGGTGGGGCCATCTTATTGGGCATCCATCTTTCATCCCGCCATTCCCGCCGAGAGTCCCTGGCCCGCGGTGCTTTATGCGCTGGCCCAGTTGGCCTTGCTGGTGGTGGCCGTGCGAGTCTCATGGCGGCTGTTTCGAAGCGCTGTGGGCGAGCGAAAACCTGAGCACCTGCTGCTGCCCGTGCTGTGCGCTTGCTTGATCCTGTACCTGGTCTTGTTTCTGCTGTTCGCGCCGTACCGAGGGCCCATGCCACCGGCCTGGCCAGTGCCTGCTAATGGGCTTCGCTATCTGGTGCCTACGGTTCCCTTATTTGCTCTCTGCGCTGGGCCTTTGCTTAGTCGCCTCTACGCGGCTGGAGGAATCCGGCAGGGTCTGGCCGCGCTGTTGGGGGCGGTACTGCTGACCACCGGGTTCTTTGCGGCATTGGGAGACTTCGGTCAAACCAAGCTGTCCAGCGCGCCGCTGTTCCAGGCGGCGGTCGACTACGAGACGGTGCTGGGGCGGACCCAGTTTTCCTTCCCACTTCCCGGGGAGTTGGAGCTCAATCAAGTCGCCGAAGGGTTGCATGAGGACGCCCGAGATCGTTTCGCGAGGCGTGCTTGGTTGCATGCACTTGGGGTGCTGCGGGCCGCCGATCTCGAGGCTGACCTGAAAGGCGCGGCGCTCGATTCATTCCTTAGCCTGTTGTCTGCTCTAGAACCGGGCGACCGGGCCGTGGTGCTGGAAGCCATGGTGGCTCGTCTTGATAGACCATTGGCTGATCCGCCGTGGGCGGCTCCACCAAAGCTTTTTGCGGCGCTCCTGACCGCTGCCGATGGAGCTATGAAGGCCGATCTTTGGAGAACTCGATTTTTGACCATGCGAGATGGACTGTGGGATCTTCATTTGAGCCTCTCTCAGGGCAACGAGCTGCCGCAGGACTATCTGGATCCCCGCGTTTCTCAGACGCGCCTTAAAGGTTTTTGCTGGGGGCTGGGCTTCATGTCGGCGGTGGCTAATCGGCAGGCTGGAGACGCTGAGTTTGAGCTTGATGCTGCTCTGCCCATCGCGAGGACTGTGCCGGTGGCGTGCCAGAGTGACTTTTATCGAGGCCTTGGGCGTGGCTTTGGGGAGCGATGGGGCTACAGTCAGGCGATTTCGTTGCGCTTGCGCGCGCGCATCGAGCCCGCTCAGCGAAATGCTTATTCGCAGGCCTTCCTGATCGCGGCTGAGCGTTCCTTTCTGTTTCCGGTCCGGGAGCTGTAGCTGATGGCCAGCTTGCCGAGTGAAGTCCAGGACCTGCTGCAGGCGGTGCGCAGACGTTGCCGTTTGCTGAGTTGCTGGCGAGCTCTGTCCTGGGTGGCGATGGGACTCGGATTGTTGCTGCTGGTCTTATGGGTCACTGAGGGAGCTTTTGTGGCGAGCCCCTTGGGACGTTCTGCTGCCCGGCTGTGGCTGGTGTTAGCGCTGACCCTGCCGGTTGGGATTCTGGTGCTTCCGGTATGGCTTCGAACCCGTGATTTGCTGCGGGTAGCGCGGGCCGTTGATGCTATGGCAATGGGCAGTGACGGTGCCCTGGAAACCGCGGTTGATCTGTCGAGGGCCCTAGAGGACAGCGCAAATCCCTGGTCCGAGGAAACTCGAGCGATGGCTCGCGTGGCGGTGGATCGCAGTAGGGAAGTAGCCTCAGCCCTCTCCGCTGTTGAGCTGGTCAGAGGACTGGATCGTCGTCGCACCAGGGGGCCATTGGAGGGGCTGGGAGCGCTGCCAGTGTTGCTCGCCTTAGTGCTGTCGTGGTGGCTTCCTGCTCCGGTCTGGCAGTCTGTTGAAGGCTTGCTGGCTGCGCAGCGGTCAGCGCCCTCGGCGCAGGGTGGCGGAGAGTCGGGGGCAGCCAGTCTCGAGCTTCGCAACCTTGCTCTTCTGCTTAGGCCGCCCGCCTACTCCGGGCGGCAAGCCCTGCGGCTCGAAGGCACAAGTGGCGATTTTCGCGCACTTCCGGGAACCCAGGTTGAGTTGGAGGCGGAACTTGGTGCTGATGGACATGAGCTGACGGTTCTTTGGGAGGGCCAGGAGTTGCTTTTGCAGTCGGTTTCGAGCCGACAGATAGCGGTCTCTTTTGTCTGCCCTGGTGGTGGGTCCTATCGGCTGGCCTTGTCTCAGGGTGGAGGCCGAGAGCGCTTGTTGACCAGGGCGTTTCGAGTCGAGGCGCTTCCGGATGCGCCACCTCGGATCGAAGTCCGGGTAGAGCAGGATCTTGAGCTCAGCCCTTCGGAGGAGCTGCGATTGGATGTCATGGTCGCTGATGACTATGGCCTGAGCAGGATGAATCGTGTCCTTTTGCGTGATGGTGTGGAGTTGGTGCGCAGACCGTGGGCCGAAGTGGCGGAGCGTCGCGAGTGGGACGGTACCTTGACCTGGAACCCTGAGCAGGACTTAGGGGAGTTGGGGGGGGAACTCGAATTGGTCATTGAGATCTATGACAACGATACAGTCTCGGGCCCTAAGTTGACCCGATCGCGGCCGGTACGGGTCTACGTGCCGACCGAGAATGATCAGCATCGTCGGGTGTTGGCGCTAAAGCAGCAGTTGCTGGAGGCGGGTCTTGATCTGTTGGCAGCCTTGTTGCTCGATGCCGATCGCGGTGGGAGCCCACCGGTGGCGGTTGTGTTGGCGGAGTTTGATCGCCAGCGTGAGTTGGCAATCGCCTTCTTTGAGGTCGCTGGAGCGCTTGCTCAAGCTTCTGCCAATGACGTTCTCGAGCGGCGCAGTGTGTATCTGGCAGTGGGGCAACTGGTGGAGAATGCCGCGCGCCGCTTTCGTACCTACGAGGAGTTCGTGGAAGCAGAACTCCGTCACTACAAGGATGTGGTGTTGCCGGAGCCGGTCTACCTGGGTCTGGGACAGCGCCGCGGAGCCGCCCTCGTGGAGCTGGAGCAGGCGCTCGTAGACCTCAGCGCCTACGTTGATCTACACCGTGGCCGCGGCGCACAGACCAGGGCTATGGCCGCGGAACAGAGCCTCTCTGCGGTCAGTGGTCTGCTGCGTAGGGGTGCCCAGGGTGAGCCAGTGGCCGAAGAGCTGCAAGCTGCTCTCGAAGAGCTGAGAGAGCAGATGGCAGAGCTGGCTGCAGCGCTCTCGGAGCGTAACTCCGGACCCGAGGATGGCTTCAGGAACCGTCTTCCTGGTGAGCTGGGTGCGGACTTTCTGGCTCAATTGTCCAAGCTTGTAGATGAGGGTCGATATGACGAGGCTCTCGGGCGCCTGCGCCTGGCGATGGAGGCTCTCTCTGAACTGCAACAGGCGCTGACCGACGAGCAGCAGATGGCGGGGGGGCAGTCGGCAGACGAGCTCACTCAGCAGCTCCAGCAGGCCATCGATGAGACCAGGCGCCTCGAGCAGGAGCAGCAGGCCTTACTTGCCGAGACTCGCAAGTTACAGGGTCGTTTTGGTGACGGTGAACCCTTCAAGCCGACTGAGCAGGCGGCCTTGGCTGAAGATCTGGAGGACTGGATTGAGGCCATCGCGGCGTTGCCGCCCGAGGGGCTGCCGCCGCGGGTGACGGGTGGCATGCGGCAGCGAGCTCGGCTTGCCTATGGTCTTGCTGTAGAACTCCGGGAGAGCTGGCGGCGCAAGGCTGACTTTGCCCAGGCTATTGAACAGGGTGAGGCTGCAGTGGCCTACCTTGATGGCATGAAGGATGACCTTCGACAGCTTCCGGAGTCGCTCTCAGGAGAGCGTGACGAGGCTCGATCACGGGTCGTGGAGAGCATGGGTTTGGGCCGCAGCATTGTGCAGCGGCTCAAGGATGGGAGCGCTGCCGCGGATCGCCAGCGCAGCCAGGCGGGTGGGGCCGGTCAGGGCGCGCGGCAACGCCAGGACCGCTTGCGTTTTGACGTGAGTGGGCTGCGGGCCCGGCTGGAGGATCGATCGGGCTTGGGAGGAGCGGCCTTTAACCCCACCGCAGCCAGGGATGGTCTGCGCTCGGCTGAGCAACTGATGGCCGGTGCTTCGTCGGGCCTTGCGCAGGGTCGGATGGCCAGGGCCATGCGCTCGGAGGAGGATGCCTTGCGCGAGTTGGAGGGTGCTCGCCGTTCTCTTGAGCAGGCTCAGCAGTCATTGCAGATGCAAGGCGGAATGGGAGCAGGGGCGGTGGTAAGGCGTGGCGCCGGCGGGTCGGGTCGGGCCGATGCATGGCGGCGCATGGAGGGCTTCAGTGGCGATTCCAGTGGCGGCGAGGTAGAGCTTCCCGACCCTGAGGACTTTGTGAGCCCTGAAGCATTCCGTTCCTTGGTTCAGGAGGGTTCGGTTGGGGATGCGCCGGGCAGGTATCGGCCGCTCAATAGGAGCTATTACGAGGAGCTGGTTCGATGAAGTTTCGGGTCCTGTTGGTGTTGTTCTTCAGCGTGGCGTTGTTGACACCACAGCGCGGTAAGGCCGAGGACGGCAAGGCAGTTATTGAACTCCTTGATCGGTCCCAGCTGGTCGCAGCTGATCGATTGCTTGCCGGTCTCGCTGAGGATGATCCATGGAAGGCTTATGCGGCCGCCTATATGGCTTATTACCGGGGTGACTACGCCGCGGCCCGCTCGCTGTTGCCCAAAGGCTCGACGGCAGCTGGGGAAGAGGGCCGACAAGCGGCCCTGCGCCTGCGGATTGAGGCTGGTTGGAATGCGACTCTAGGGATGCTTACTCGGTCACTCGGCAATTTTCGTTACCGCTTCCGGCCGGGAGTGGATGCGCTGCTGCCCGAGTATGCCGCGCTTGCTCTGGAAGCTCAGCGTGAGCAGCTTGTCGGATTGCTGGGCGAACTGCCCGAGTCGGTTCTGGTGGAGTTTTACCCTGATGTTGAGAGCTTTGTGCAGGCCTCTGGACTGCCCCTGGAATGGGTGAAGACTACCCAGACCGTGGCCATCGCCAAGTGGGGCAGGATGTTGGTTCTTTCACCCATGAATCGGGCGCATGGCTATCCATGGCTTGACACCCTGGCTCATGAGTATGTGCACCTGTTGTTGGCTCAAGCCAGCGGTGGCCGGGCGCCGGTCTGGTTTCATGAAGGTTCGGCCAAGCTATTGGAGGGCATGTGGCGCGGTGCCGAGCGTGGGGTTGGTTTTCTCGATCCGTGGGCTGAGAGCTTGCTTGCGGCGGCGGTGGAGGAGGGTCGATTGGTCTCTTTTGCCCAGATGCACCCCTCGATGGCGGCACTGCCTTCTAGTGAGATGGCCTCGCTGGCTTTCGCCCAGGTGGCTTGTGCGCTGCAGTTGATCTTCGCTCGCATTGGTGATGATGGCTATCGCCGGGTAGTGGCAGAACTTGCCAGTGGACGCGACTTGATGGCTGTCCTTGATCGTTCACTGGGAGGAGGTGAAGGTGGCTTTGAGCAGCACTATCGCGGTCACCTCAAGAACCTCCCGCTGCGGCGCCTGGCTGCGGTCCGAGAACTCCGCTTTGAGCTTGAGCCGGGTGCGGCTGAGGTCGAGGATGAAGACGCGCGTCAGTTGGACCCGGTGCTGTTTGCGGATCGCAAGATGCAGGACCACACTCGTCTGGGCGATCTGTTGCGGGTGCGTGGCCACAGAGAGGCAGCCCTGGTGGAGTATCGGCGCGCTCAGGCCGCCGGCCCGTTTCATTCCCCGGCGTTGGCCAATAAGCAAGCCCGAACCCTGCGCAGCCTCGGCCAACTTGAAGACGCGACTTTGATCCTTGAAGACAGCGTCTCCTTGTATCCAGAGTTCACTCCGACGACTACACTTCTGGCGGAGATTGTCGCGGTCGGCGGTGATGACCGGCGCGCAGTTGATCTGCTGTTGCGGTCCATCGCGCTCAATCCTTTTAATCCTGCGGTGCACCGCATGCTTGAGGCGCTGTTCATAAGGTTGGGAGACCAGGATGGTGCCACGCGGGAGGCCGCGGCCAGTGGAATTCTGCAAGACTGGCTCAGACCGTGAGCCTGAATGGAGCGTGACCAGGATGAGTGAGCCAGAGCAGCAACAAGCCCTACAGCCACTCCGGTTGGAGCAAAGCGCTTCGACCGGAGAACCCGGCCCGGTGAATGATTCGCGCGGCGACCTGCAGGCGGTCTGTGGTCGTCTTAAAGCGGAACTGAGTCAGGCGATTGTGGGCCAGGAGCAGGTGGTGGAGCTGCTCCTTATTGCTTTGTTGGCGAGGGGGCATGCGCTGTTTCAGGGAGTGCCGGGGCTGGCCAAGACCCTGTTGATTCGTTCTCTTGCTGCCGTCAGTTCCACCCGCTTTTCGCGGATTCAGTTCACGCCTGATCTACTCCCTTCGGACATCACCGGAACGGAGGTCTTTCGGCCGGCGGAGTCCGGTGGAGATCGGCGCAGCAGCTTTGTTGAGGGGCCGGTCTTCGCCAACCTCATTCTTGCCGACGAGATCAACCGTGCTTCGCCGAAGACTCAAGCTGCTCTGCTCGAGGCGATGGCTGAGGGGGAGGTCACCGTGTTGGGGCGGTCCATGCAGCTGCCGGCTCCATTTGC
Source organism: Deltaproteobacteria bacterium UBA6601 (assembly GCA_002433485.1). Taxonomy (GTDB): domain Bacteria; phylum Myxococcota_A; class UBA796; order UBA9615; family UBA9615; genus UBA6601. The sequence continues at coordinate 8,975 of DJIF01000084.1, read as the reverse complement.
GGTGTTCGCAACTCAGAATCCTATTGAGCATGAAGGAACCTATCCGCTTCCGGAGGCACAGCTGGATCGCTTTATGTTTCAGGTTGAGGTTTCCTATCCGGACCGAGATCAGGAACTCGTCATTGTCGAACAGACGACTGGTCAGGGAGCCCCAACACTGCGGCCCCAGCTCGATGTTGAGACCTTGCTTCAACTCCAGGATCGAGTGCGCATGACCCCGGCCGGTCCTGAGATGGTGGCTTTTGCGGTTGCCCTGGCTCGGGCGAGTCGTCCAGGCCCCGATGCTCCCGACTTTATTCAGCGCTGGGTGTCATGGGGGGCTGGTCCGCGAGCGAGTCAGTTTCTTATCCTGGGTGCGAAGGCCCGGGCTCTGATGCACGGTCGTAATGCGGTCTCTCGGCAGGACCTCAGAGCGTTGGCCGTGCCGGTCCTGGTGCATCGCATTCTGCTGAACTTCAAGGCCAAGGCAGAGGGGGTGACTGCCGCATCGATTGTCGAGCAGTTGCTGGACAGCGTTGATGGGCCTGAGCACCTCTGAGAGGCAGCTGCGGGAAGAGATGAACACCTTCTCGCCTGTTTTCCTGGAGCAAGTGCGGCAGTTGGCTGCTCTGGTTACCCAGCGGGTTGGTGGGAACAGGGCTGGTCAGCACCGATCCCATCGGGTCGGTGGCGGCACTGAGTTTGCCGATCATCGGCCCTACGTTCCCGGCGACGATGCCCGCTATCTGGATACCAAGGTGCTTGCCCGGACCGGTCGATATCTGGTGAAGCGGTTTCATAACGATCGGCGCTGTGACGTTGAGCTGGTCCTGGATCTTAGCGGGTCGATGGGCTTTGGTAGTACGGAAGGTCTGCCTGAGGCCGACTGGGGGCCCTGGCCTGCCACCAAGTGGCAGCTCTCCGCGATGCTTGGTCTTGCGATCGCCGGGATCTTCCTGGCTCAGGGTGACCGGGTGGGAATCAGGGTCGCAAGCGGTCAAGGGGTTGCTGTTCTGCCGCGGCGGGGGGGGCGCGACCGGCTGGCGCAAATGGTCCAATGGTTGGACAGTCAGGCTCCAACTGGGGTTGCGAATTTGGAGGTCGCCCTGGCGGGTCTGCGGGAAGGAACACGTCCTGATCTGGTGGTGGCTGTCTCCGATCTACTCGCAGCTGATGAGGGCAGCGAGGTGCGGGCGCTGCAGGCGGCCGGTGAGGTTGAGGCCTGGCTGGTTCATGTGATTGATCCTGCCGAACAGGACTTCCCTTATGAGGAGCCGGGCCGCTTCATCTGCTTGGAAGGGGGAGGGGAGTTGAGCCTCAACCCGCGCGAGCTGGCCACGGAGTACCGCCGCGAGTTCGCCGCCTTCCTGGAGCGCAGCAGGGTCGCGAGCCTTGAGGCTGGAGTTCGGTATCAGCGCGCCCGCAGCGATCAGGATCCGGTCGCTGTGCTTGCTCAGTTGTTGGTTCGGTAGCCGCATGTCGCTTGCCCTTGCCAGCCCCTGGATGTTGCTTGGTGGTCTGCTCATTGCGCTGCCAGTGATCGCTCATTTGACTGGCTATCGACAGTTGCGCCAGCAGCCCTTTCCCAGTCTGCGCTTTTTGCGTGCCTCACGGCTGCGATCCAGGCGTCGCAGTCGCATCGAGCAGTGGTTGCTGTTGTTGCTGCGCCTGCTGTTGGTTGTGGTTCTGGTGATGCTATTCGCTCGCCCCAGTCTTGAGCGTTTGGTTCCAGGTCTTGCCGGCTTTGATCCCAGCCGTCCGGCGCTGATCCTGATTGATGTGTCTGCTTCCGCTAGCGCGAACATAGGCGCCCGCCCGGTATTTGAGGTGCTTCAAGACGAGGCCTTGAAGCTCCTTGCAGGAGTCGGTGAAGGTACTCCTGCCGGGGTGATTGCCTTTGACGATAGGACTCAAGTGCTGGGGCCGGGCATGACCGCTGACCTCAGTGTGTTGCGGCGCGCTGTCACTGAGCTCCGGGTGGGTGCTGGAGCCACCGACCTTGAGCAGGCGCTTCGTCGGGCCCTTGCTGTGTTGCAGGCACAGGGGCTCGGTTCAGCGACAATCTTTGTGCTGAGCGACGGCACCGCTAGTCAGCTCCCGGGGCTTCCGCTGCGGGATTGGCCCGCGGCTATTGGCGTTCACTACTACGACTTTGGTCGCTCGGATCTCGAGAATCGTTTCGTGCGCTCCGCAGCGGTAGAACTGACGGGTGCTGGCGGTCGAGGGGTTCGGGTCGTGGCTGAAGTGGATTCTGCTGCGCCCAGCAGCGCCAAGGTGCCCATCAGCCTGCGCATGGGATCGGACTTGACGGTTCATCAGGACCTTGTGCTGGAGGACGGTGCGGGCCGTAGTGTTTTTTCTCTACCGCTATTGCCTTCAGGAGATCAACTCGTTGAATTGGTGTTGAATGGCGACGATCTTGCCGTCGACGATCGTCATCCCTTTGTCTTGCGTGGTGACGTACGACTCAGCGTTCTTTTGATCTCGGGAGAAGGTGGGGGGCACCCACGGGACGATGAGGTCTGGTTTGTTGAAAAGGCCCTTCAGCCAGGCGGTGGTGCTCCATCGCAGATTCAGCCCCGGGTAGTTCGGGCCGAGGCTATCCACCAGCTTGATAGTGCTGCTGCTGATGTGGTGTTTCTTTGCAATGTGACCGATCCGGGGCCGATTGCAGCAGATCTTGAGGCCCTGGTTCGGGCGGGCGGCGGGCTGTTTATATCGGTGGGGCGGAGGGTGAATCCGGATCATTACAACGAGGTCTTTTCGGATTTGCTCCCATCGTTGTTTACAGAGGTCAAGTCGCGGGGCGAAGGTAGTTTTGAGATCTCCCCTGTGGGTCTCGCGTTGCCGCCTCTGGATAGGGATGAGTTTCGGGTCTTTCGGAGCGGCGGCAGTGCGGTCTTTGCTCAGGCTCGATTTGGCAGGATGATTGCGACCGAGCCCAGATTGCAGCCCGACAGTCGGGTCTTGCTGCGCTATAGCGACGGCATGCCTGCGCTGCTGGAGCGCAAGCTGGGCAAAGGGCGGGTGCTGCTGTTTACCTCAAGTGTCGATGATGACTGGACTGACCTGCCGCTCCGTTCGATCTTTGTGCCGCTGATGCATCAGGTCGCTCGCAGCCTGAGTGGAACCCTTCGCGATGAGGGCAGCGCCGCTGTGGAGGTTGGCCAGGAGCTTGCCCTGTCGATGCCCGCAGAGCGAAGTCGTAAGGCCTGGCTGGTCGGTCCGGATGGTCGCGAGCATGCCTTGGATTCGATGCTCGCGGACGCGGCAGGGGTGTTGCGTTGGGGCCAGACGCGCTTGCCTGGGCTCTATCAGTTGTTCTGGGAGGGCTCCGATGGCGAAGATGAGCAGCTGGTAGCCCTTCATGCGGTTCGTATTCCAGCCCGTGAGTCAAAGCTCACGAAGCTTTCACCGAGGGCTATGTTTGAAGCAGTTCCTGGTCTGGTTTACCACGGTCGGGATGGTTCTGGCGGTGCTGAGGGGCATTCCGGGGAGGTCCTTCGCAGGAGCAGCCTGACGCCTGTTCTGCTCGCTGTGGTCGTGCTGTTATTGCTGCTCGAGTCGCTACTTGGATTGCGGCGGAGTTGACATGAGTTGGTTGTCACGACGCAGTTTTGTAGGTCGGTTGCTGTCCCTGCCATTACTGGCTTTTGCTCCGGGCCGTGATGCCCGAGCTGGTAGGCCTTCAGCGACGGTAGCGATGCTTAGAGTGGATGGTTTGAGCGAGCCTCGGCCAGGGGTGCTGCAGGGCCTCCTTGACGATGTGGAAGAGAACAGTTCGGTGCGTCTCACGATGGCCGATGGGTCGATCCGGTTGGAGGATCCACGGCTGTTTCGAATGCCCTTTGTTGTGCTTTCTGGGGCCAGTGCCTTTGCTCCTTTGAGCGACGCAGCACTAGCCAACCTCAGGTTGTTCCTGAGGGATGGCGGCTTTCTCTTTATCGATGACGCATCAGGCCGTGATTCGTCAGACTTTGATCGCTGTGTTCGACGAGATCTTAAGCGAGCTCTACCAGGTTCCCCCCTGGTCCCAATCGGCAGGGACCATGCGGTCTATCGCTCTTTTTTCCTGCTTGGAGCCGTGTCTGGGAGGGTCATGATTCGCCCCCATCTGGAAGGGGTGTGGCAGGGTGACATCACGCCAGTTTTATATTCGAGAAATGATCTTTTTGGTGCCTTGTGGCGCTCGCCAGGTGGTGGCTATGCGTTGGACGTAGTGCCCGGCCGGGAACGGCAGCGCGGCCAAGCCTTGAGGCTGGCCATCAATGTCGTCCTGTTCGCCCTGACCGGGAACTACAAGCGCGATGCCGTTCACGTTCGTGCGTTGTTGGAGCGAATGAGGCGTCAGGGCGGGTACTCACGGTGACTGCCCCCCTGCTTGAGACTCAGTTTGGCTGGCAGCCGCTGCTGGGGGGTGCGGCCCAGGTGGCTGCGCTGTCTGTTCTGTTAGTAGCCTATGCCTTGTTCTGGAGGTCCCTGGTCGGGCTTACAGGGGCGCGAAAAATAGTTCTGCTGAGCTTGCGTGGCGCCTCTCTTCTGCTGGTTGCAGCTTTGCTCTTCGGTCCAGCTCTGGTGCACAGCGAAGGGCAGCCGCGTCAGCAGAGCCTGGCCGTGATCGTTGACGATAGTCGCTCCATGGGGGTTCGCGATCAGGGCCCTCAGTCACGTGGCGAGGCAGCGGCGAACTGGCGTCGGGAGCGTGCGATTGAGCTTGAGGAACTTGCTGGGGATGACCAGCTGCGTTTTTTCTTGTTGAGAGAAGGGGAGTTGGTGCCCTGGGATGGTGCGGTGCCGGTGAGCAGTGCAGGTGCCTCTACCGATCTTGGCACGGGCTTGTTTTCCCTACCAGCTGTGCTCGACGGGCAGCTGCCAGCAGGCGTGCTGTTGATTTCTGATGGCGCGGATCGCGGACCTATGGCCCGAGCCATGGAACACGGAGGGTCGGTCGCTGTCGAGAAACTCGCTGCTGAATTGGGGTTTCCGGTGTCCGTGTGGAGTCTGGGTAGCGCAGCAGGGCCAGGGGATGTCTTCGTTCAGCTGGAGGCCCCTCCGTTCGGTTTTGTGCGCCGCCCCCTTGAGCTCAAAGTACGGCTCCGGGTCGAGGAATTGGAGGGATTGCCCCTTGAGTTGGTGCTCCGTGAGGACGGCCAGATTGTCGCCAGCAGAAACCTCAGCGCTGTGCTGGGTGAAACGGTTCATAGTTTTGAAGTGAAGCCCGACCAGGTCGGCTTTCGAAGCTACCGTGCTGAGGTGGTGGCGCCTCCGGGTGACTCGGTAGCCGAGAACAACGCTGCTGAGGTGACCGTAAAGGTGATTCGTGACCGCACTCGAGTGCTCCAGGTGACCTCTCGTCCGTCTTGGGACGTAAAGTTTCTCCGCCGTCTGCTAAAGACCGACCCCAACATCGATCTGGTCAGCTTCTTCATTCTGAGAAATGCCGATCGGGGCGGCCCTCTCGCTCGATCGGGGGGACTTTCTCTTATTGCTTTCCCTTACGATGAGTTGTTCAGTCAGGACCTTGAAGGCTTTGATCTGGTGATCTTTCAGGACTTCTGGTTTGGCTCTTTTACCCACCTTCCGCCTGATCGCTTCCTTGAGAATCTGGCCGCCTATGTTCAGGAGGGCGGCGCGTTTCTTATGATCGGCGGGGACACCTCCTTTGGAGCCGGTGACTACGCCGGAAGTGCCCTTGAATCGATCTTGCCGACCAGGCTCTCGGATGCGGCGCTGTTGCAGGGCGACTTCAAGGCCTACCTTACTGAGGCGGGACGGCGTCATCCGGCGGCTCGGGTTCACCCTGATTTTGTTGTCCATGAGGACCGCTGGCAGGGTGCCGCGAGTCTTGGAACGCGTAATCCGCTCGGCGCCCTTCAGAGTGGAGCACTCCCGCTATTAGCTGCTGGCGCGGGAGGTCCATTGCTGGCCGCGGTGCGCAACGTGGGACGCGGTAGGAGCATGGCTTTTGCCTCCGACGACAGCTGGCGCTGGGGCATGGGTTCTTCGGGGGAGCAGTCGGCTGCGCTGTACCCAAGCTTCTGGCGAGGTGCAGTCCGGTGGTTGGTACGTGACGCTCAGGAAGAGCAACTCCAGGTGCTGTTCGACCGTGAGAACTATCGCTTGGGCGATGAGGTCCAGCTGCAGGTCAGGTCACTTCGTGACGACTATTCGCCCAGGGTCGGCGCCGAAGTTCATGTGGAGCTGGGCGGATTGTCCGGAGAACCCTGGAAGAACACGATTGTTGGCACCGACAGTGGTGGCCAGGTCACTGTCTCCGGAGTGGCTGAGGGGAGTGGTGTGATGGTCGCGCGGGCTTGGTTGGCAACCGATGCAGGCAAGCTCGCAGCGGTGGAGGCCCGTGCATCGGTAGAACTGCGCAGCGAAGAGCTCCTTGAGCTTGCGGCGCGCCCCCAACTGCTTGCGGCCTTGGCCAAAGGGAGTGGGGGAAGGGTCCTGGTGGGCGACGACCCCGATCCTCGCGAAACCGCTCGTCGCGCGGCGACTTCGCTGCTCGCTCTGCAGCGTCGGGTTGTGCCGCTCTGGGACCGTTGGTGGTTGTTGCTGATCCTGGTTGCCACCCTCTCTGCAGAGTGGGTGCTGCGGCGTCGACTTGGTCTGCGATGATGCCCGCTGTCCTGGAGTGCTCGTGGTATAAGCGCCGGGTTCTAGGGGCTTAGGGCTTGTCGGGGTGCAGGACTTGGCCTTCTTCATTTTGAGCGTTTCAACGTCGCGGGGAGCAGTCCAATCATGGCAAGGCCGCTGGCCGTTACCGGAGGAGTGTTGCGCGGGCGCCATCTGGCCCGACCGCATGGGGCTACTGTCCGACCTACCGCTGCGCGGGTTCGTGAGGCCTTGTTCTCAATTCTCGGCCAGCGCTTAGACGGTCAGCGAGTTCTCGACCTTTTTGCCGGTACCGGAACAATGGGGGTTGAGGCGGTGTCTCGTGGGGCTGGCGAGGTTGTGTTTGTCGATTCTTGCCGAGACCATGTTCGTCTGATCGAAGCCAATCTGCAGTTGCTTGACGGCTTAGCGGTTTCTCAGGTCGTCTGCAGAGACGCTGTGGTTGCGCTGACTTCCCTAGCCGAGCGGCAAGCGCCGTTTGATTTAGTCTTTATCGACCCGCCTTACGGCACCGGTCTGGCAGAGCGTTGTCTGGAGGCAATCTCGCCAGTTGCGGAGAAGTTGCTCGCGCAGGGCTCCGTTCTAGTGGTAGAGAGCGATGGTCGTGAGCAGCTTCCTGATGAACTGGGAAGCTGGCGGTCGGTTGATCGGCGCAATTACGGTCAGACCCGTCTGGATATCTATCGACAAGTGGAGAAACAACCATGACTCGCAGCGCGATCTATCCCGGTAGTTTTGATCCGATGACACTCGGGCACGTGAACATAGTGGAGCGAGCTCTGGACGTCTTTGATGAGGTTGTGGTTGCGGTCCTGCGCCATCCAGAGAAGCAGGCCATGTTTACGGTAGCTGAACGGGTCGAGATGATGGAGCGGATCTTCATCGATCGTCCGCAGGTCAAAGTGGAGAGCTTTGATGGTCTGTTGGTCGATTACGTGCGCAATCGCGGGTCAAGAACCGTGATCCGCGGTCTGCGGGCGGTGCAGGACTTTGAGTACGAGTTTCAGATGACCATGATGAATCGTCGCCTGGCTGCCGAGGTCGATACCGTCTTCATGATGACTGATGAAGAGTACTTTTATATCGCCTCCCGTACGGTCAAGGAGGTGGCGGCACTTGGTGGGGACATCACCGGGTTGGTGCCTGAACTTGTTGCGACCGAAATGAAGAGAAAGCGCTGAACCAATGACTGCAAAGAGGCTCTCCTCCCGAATTGAGGCGCTGCAACCCAGTGCCACGCTGGCGATCAAGGCGCGGGCTGCTGAGCTCCGCAGGCAGGGCTTAGACATCATTGACCTCAGTGCCGGTGAGCCCGATGGCGTGCCGCCGATTGAAGCCGTAGAAGCGGCTCACAAAGCCATTGACGATGGTAAGCACACCTATACTCCGGTTCCCGGTATTCCAGCGCTTCGCGAAGCTATTGCAGAGCTCTATTGCAGCCGTTGGGGGCTTGATGTGGGCCCCTCCCAGGTCATGATTACGATGGGCGGTAAACAAGCGCTGTTTAATCTCGCTCAGAGTCTTTTTGATCCGGGTGACGAGGTGATCCTGTTTTCACCGTACTGGGTCTCTTATCCTCCCCAGCTTCAGCTGGCTCAGGCTAAGCCAGTAATCCTTCGCACCCGCCCAGAGCAGGGCTTCCAGCCTGACATTGATGAAATTCGGACGGCCATCGGTCCACGCACCCGTGCGATTCTGGTCAACAGTCCGAGCAACCCGAGTGGCTGTGTGGTGGAGCGGCATCGTCTAGAGGCCATAGCTCAGTTGGCTAAGGACCATGACTTGTGGCTTATCTCTGATGAGATCTATGACGCGATCACCTATGACGGTGCCGAGAATCCCTGCTTGGCCAGTCTTTCCGATGACGCCGCGACTCGAACCATCGTTGTCAATGCGGTGTCCAAGACCTTTGCCATGACCGGCTGGCGGGTCGGCTGGATCGTAGCTCCCGAACAGGTGGTGCGGGCCTGCTCCAAGATTCAGGGTCATTCCACTTCTGGAGTGTGTGAGGTGAATCAGCGCGCTGCCCTTGCTGCGATCTCCGCACCTCGTGACTTCCTTCAGCCGATCCTGGTAGGGCTTGATCGTCGCCGTAGGTTGCTTGCAACAGCACTCAGCGCAATGGATGGGATTGAAGTGGGCCCACTTCCTCAGGGTGCTTTTTATTTGTTTCCCAGCGTGGCCGGGCTGTTTGGTTGCCGCACTCCTAAAGGAGATGTGCTCACCAGCGCTCTTGAAGTTGCTTCGTATCTATTGGATGAGGCCAAGGTCGCGGTGGTCCCCGGAGAGGCTTTTGGCGAAGAGCGCTGTGTTCGGATCTCTTATGCTACGCGACCGGATCGCATTGAGCAGGGTGCCGCGCGAATCGCCGCCGC
>DJIF01000029.1:6581-21715 GCA_002433485.1 Deltaproteobacteria bacterium UBA6601 | reverse complement strand
GAGCAGGCGGCTCGGGCTGCGTCGCCACGACCGGATCGGGCCTCGCCTCAGCCACCGGCACGGGAACTGTGTCGACCACCGCCGCGGCAGGCGGCTCGGGGAGCACCTCGGACTCGGGCGAGCTGACCCTTTCCGGAAGGTTTACGGGAGGGTCTAGAGGGGCCTCTCTCGCCGCCGAATTTTTTTCCAAGATCCGCAGCTGCCGCCGCACCTCGGACAGCTCGTTGTTCAGCACCGCCAGCTTGCAGTCGGCTTCGTAGGCCTCGGCAGAGAGCCCTCGGTGCAGCGGGGACTCCACTGGGATCTTCTTGAGCGCTTCGCTCAGGTGGCCTGCCCTGTACTGGGCTGCGTCGCGCAGACCGCGCAGCTCCAGCCGCCAGCGCAGGAGCGCGGCGTAGGGCGTGGGCTGGGGCGGGGAAGCGGAGGCCATGGACCGACCGTAACGGATCTCACGTAAAGATCACGTAAATTTAATCGGCCGATCCAAAAACACCTGTCAAAACTTATTGTTAACGGTGTTTTGGCGGAGACGCATGGGAATCGAACCCACCAACGACGGGGGACCCGCCGCTCACCGGTTTTGAAGACCGGGCCGGGCACCAGCCACGGAAGCGCCTCCGCGAAGGAGGATAGAGGGGGGCAAAGTCAGCGGCAACCGCGGCGGTGAGCTGCGCTAGGCTGGAGCCTTAGCTGAGGGGGTGATCTCGTGGCACTTGAAACACTGGACAAGCAGCAGCTGCTCGCTGCACTCATCGACCAGCTGGAGCAGCAGGTCGGGGGCATGGCCCGACGCGCGCGGGATGTTGCCGCCAGCGCTACCCACGAAGAATCACGGCCCGAGAGCGACAAGGACACCCGCGCCATCGAAGAGAGCTACCTGGCACGCGGCCAGGCCAGACAGGCCGCAGAGGCAGAAGCCGCGCTGCAAATGCTGCGAGCTGTGCGCCTGCGCCACTTTGACCAGGACAGCGATATTGCCCTTGCCGCTCTGGTGTTGCTGCAAGACGAGGAGGGCGAGGGCCGCACTGTGTTCATCGCACCCGCGGCCGGTGGCAGCCGAGTGGAACTGCAAGGGCACAGGATCCATGTGGTGACCCCGGCCTCGCCACTGGGGCGAGCGCTCATCGGCAAGCAGCTGGACGAAGACGTTGAGCTGCTAGCGGGCGGGCGCAGCCGCAGCTGGAGCATCATAGAGCTGGCCTGAGGCAGCGTCGGCTACTGCTAGGATCGGCGCGGCCGGTTACGCCATCGTCCGCCCGGGAGCGCTCACGTGGAGATCCGAGAACTTGCTGAGACGGTCCTGTTTGCCGACCGCATGGACGGCAAGCTGATCAGCCCCGAGGCGCTGAGCGACCAGCGACCAGCAACCAGCCTCAACATTCCCGCGCTGCCCGCGCGCCCGGCCGGCATGGGCCTCGATGACCAACGCCCACGAGAACGGTTCCCTGGCCTCGCTCCTGGCATCGAGCCAGTTCGGCGCGGCCAGGTGCTACACCACTTCGCTAACCACGAGCTGCTCGCCATCGAATTGATGGCCGTCTTCCTGCTGCGCTTTCCCCAGGCGCCAGCTGCCCTGCGCGCGGCAGTAGCCGGCACCATCGGCGAAGAGCAGCAGCACCTGCGGCTCTACCAACAGCGCATGAACCAATTCGGCGTGGTGCTGGGCGATGTGCCGGTGTCGCGATTCTTCTGGGACTGCCTGGCCCAGATGCACCGGCCCCTTGAGTACCTAGCCGGCATGAGCCTGTGCCTGGAACAAGCCAACCTGGACTTCTCATCCCACTACATCCGTCGCTTTACCGAGATCGGCGACCCGGCAACCGCAGCCCTGCTGCAGCAGGTCTACGACGATGAGATCGGCCATGTAAAGCTGGGAGTGCGCTGGTTCAATGAGCTGAAACCACCACTGGATACGCGCAGCCTGTGGGAGCGCTACACAGCCGAGCTGCGCATGCCGCTGACCCCCGCTCGCGCGGTGGGCATCGGCTTTGACCGCAGCGCCCGCCAGGCAGCTGGACTGCAGCAGGACTTCATCGAAACCCTTGAGGTCTTCAGCCACTCCAAAGGACGCAGCCCGGATCTCTACCTGTTCAATCCCAGCGCCGAGATCCACCTGGCCAAAGGCCGCATTACTCAGCTCCCAGCCGCCCTTGAGGGCCTGGCCCGCGACCTCGACACCCTGCCCATGTTCCTGGGCGGGCGCGATGACCTGGTGCTGGTCCACAGCAAGCCAACGGCGGCCTTCCTTGCCGGGCTGCGACAAGCGGGCTTTGAGCTGCCACGCTTTGTCACCGCCGCTCAGCTCGAGCCCACAGCAGCCCTGCGCAGCCTCCGACCCTGGGCCTGGAGCCCGGACTCCAAGGAGTTGCTCAAGCCACTGCTGGAGCAGCAGCCCCGACTGAGCAGGCCGGCTGGACCACCTCGCTGCTTCGCCAAGAGCTGGGCCCTGGAGCTGGCCCAGCACTGGAGCTGCTCACACCCTGCCGATTGGCTGGCCGGCCCCGACCAGCTGGGCCGCAGCTGCGCTGAACTAGAACCCGCGCTGCTGGCAGTGACCAAGCTGCGCGAGCGCGGCCTGGAGGTGGTCATCAAGGCGCCCTTTGGTTCGGCCGGACGCGGCATGGTCCGCGTGCTGAGCGACGCTGATCTGGACCCCGCCCGAGCCTGGATCCAACGGACCCTGAGCCAACAGGGCGAGGTCATCGTTGAGCCCTGGCTGAAGCGAATGCTCGATCTGAGCGCGCAGATCAGCGTGGAGGCCGATGGCGCCACTCGCCTGCTCGGCATCACCCGCTTCAGCACCGATCGCAGGGGGCAGTACCAGGGCACCCTGCTCGGCGCGCACCTGGACCAGCTCGACCCTCAGCTGAAGCGGGCGGTGATTGGCCCGGGGCGGGGCTGGCGCATGTTTCAGCACCTGGAGCGCTGTGCCGAGTTCGTCGGCCAGCAGCTGTACCAGGCCGGCCACCGTGGCCCCGCGGGAATCGACGCCCTGGTCTACCAGGACCAGCAACAGAACTACCTGCTCAAGCCCATCGTCGAGATCAACCCCCGCTACACCATGGGGCACATCGCGCTGCGCATTGCCCGCAGCCTGGGTGGCCGCCAGCAGGGACGCTTGCGCATCATCAGCAAAGCTCAGGCCAATGGGCAGGGAGCGGCGTCCCTGGCCGAGTTCGCCGCGCAGCTGCCAGCGGGCAGCATCTGCCTCACCGATCCCATTGGCGCTGAGTTCGCCATGGCGGTCCTCGAGCAACAAAAGCGCACCAACTAAGAGCTGAACATCTCAAAGATGCGCGCCTTAAATCACCTCTACATGTTGACCTGAAACCGAGGCCTCAAGATTGCCCCAGCATCAAAAATTTTGTAAATAAACGGGCCAATACATTGGCACTGCAGCCGTTCTGAGGCGGCCAACGCTAAGCAAGTAACGCAAGCTTAGCGCTCTGCACCCCGACTCTGTGGAGTGAACCACGGAACCATCTTCTAGGAAGGCGTCATGTCTGAAGAAGCCACCAGACCCACCGGCCCCCACGACCGCAACGTCAAGGCCGAGCTCCCCCAGAATATCCTCGCTGGACTGACCGTCAGCTTCGCCGCCATCAGCCTTGGCGCCGCATTCGGTCTGCAGTCGGGCCGCGACAACGGTATCGTCATCGGCATCCTGTCCGCCGGTGTGATCGCCGCCATCACCTCGCTACTGGGCGGTACCCGGATCCAGTGTTCCGGGCCGACCGCACCGATGACCACCGTCACCATGGCCATCTGGGCCGCCGCTACTGGGGTGCTCGCCGGTCAGCTGGCCGATGCCCAGTACACCGCCGATCACTTCATGACGATGGTACTGCTGCTGACCGGCGGACTGCTGCTCATCATGGCGGTGTTCCGGCTTGGTAAGTACATCACCCTGGTACCAGCAGTGGTGATCTCGGGCTTCATGAACGGCATCGCCATCCTGATCTGGGTGGGAGAGGTCAAGAAACTGTTTGGCGCCGGCGGCAAGGCTGCCTACAGCGGCGGCATCGCCGCTAACGTAGGCGTAGCTCTGATCACGCTGATCCTGCTGTTCGCCCTGCCCAAGCTGATCAACGCGACCGTGCCCAAGTTCAAGTCCTTCCTGCCCGGCACCCTGATCACCATCATTCTGATGACGTTTGCCGTACACGGCATGGCGCTGGGGATTGAGACCCCAACCCTTAGCGGCATCAAGTCCCTGCAGGACCTCACCGATCTGGCTTCCAAGCAGGTCCCTGGCAGCTTTGACATGAACATGCTGTGGCTGGCCCTACCCTTTGCCCTTAACCTGACCCTGCTCGCCTACCTGGACACCCTGCTGACCTCGTTGGTGGTCGACAAAAAGGTCAAGGAGACCTTCGGCTACGAGGACAACACCCGCCAGGATAAAGAGCTGGTCGCCCAGGGTCTGGCCAACGGTGTAGTGGCCTTCATCGGCGGAATCCCCGGTGCCCAGGCCACCATTCGTTCAGTCCTCATCCTCAAGGAGAACGCCACCTTGCGACTGGCCGGAATCCTCTCTGGCGTCTTTGTGCTGGTCGAGATGCTGATGTTCCAGGACCTGGTGTCCTACATCCCCAAAGCGGTGTTTGCCGGACTGCTGATCAAGGTCGGCTACGATGTCATGGACTGGGGCCCGCTGACCTTGTGGTTCCGCGAGCTCAAAGCGCGCCCGAGCGCCCCCAAGATCTCCCAGCTGGAGATGTTCTTCATCGCTGGCACCACCATCATCACCGTGGTCTGGAACCTCAACGCCGCGGTGATCGGCTTTACCGTGCTCTTCTACATTGTCCGAAAGGCCCGTCCAGAGGCCCTCGACACCGAACCAGAGTTCCTCAACGAGACCTGACAAGCACCCCTCAACGCAGCTAGCCAAAAGGAGTAATCATGTCCGCACGACCCGAGAATCTAAGCCACCAGGATGCCCTCGATCGGCTCAAGGCAGGTAACCTGCGCGCATCCAGTAATTCATCTGAGTACCCCAGGAGCAACGCCGCGCGCCGAGCCGAGCTGGTGGGAGGCCAGCGTCCTTTCGTGACGGTTCTGGCCTGCGCCGACAGCCGAGTCGCCCCCGAGCTGGTCTTTGACGAAGGCCTCGGCGACCTGTTCGTGATCCGAGTAGCCGGTAACATCATCGATGACGCCATTCTCGGCAGCATTGAGTACGCCGGACTGCACCTTGGTGTGAACCTGGTCGTAGTCATGGGCCACCAGAGCTGTGGGGCAGTCACCGCGGCGGTGGACAACGTAGATGTCCAGGGCCCAGCGACCAACTGCCACGTCGACTCCCTTATCGACGCCATCCGCCCGGCGGTGCAGAAGGGCGCCGACAACGTGGTCGACGCAAGCATCCGCGCCAACGCTCAATACGTGGCCGACGGCATCGCCAACTCCCAGCCCGTACTGGCTGGCCTGGCCGACGCTGGCATGCGCGTGGCCCCTGCCTATTACAGCCTGGAGACCGGCGAGGTTCACTGGCTCTAAGCCACCGGTCGTAACCATCATCGCCCCGTCTTCCCGCGTTGCCCTACTGGGCTGCGCGGGAGCGGGGCGGTCCTGCATTAATCCACACCGAAGCTTGCGCTGCAGCTGATCGGAACACGCCTCTAGCGGTCCTCGTAGGCTGCTTTACAGGCGGCAGTCTGCGGCTCCTGCTCTGCGGGCAGCAGGTCCATGAAACGAGGCACCACGCAGGGACCAAGCTGACCCACCGAGTCCATCAGCACGTCGGCGCTCAGCTGAGCGGGAATGCCCTTCTCCTCGGCGCACAGCAACACCGCCTCACGCAGGTCGCCGCGACACTTCTCTGGAGTGACCCCATGGCACTGCACCGGCACCATCTGGGGTCCACATAGGGTGGCAGAGGCCTGCGCCTCAACCTGATCAACCAGGAAGCTCAGCGGGATGGTCATGCCGTCCCCTTGTGGCGCCTCCACCGGCGCAGAGGGCGGACTGGTCACTCCGCTGAGACGCTCAACCTGATAACCCTGCGCCTGCAACAAGGTAGGCAGACCACTGTCGCCAAACAGATGCGCCGCGCCCACCGCCACAAAGCTTGAGCCCTGCGCGAAGAAGACCTCCAGCTTGGGCATCCAGCGCTGATTGCGCTCGTCCAGTAAGCGGCGCTCCCAGTCCGGGTTCTCCTGCTTGGCCCAGACCGCAGCCAGGCCGCTCTCATCGCCGCTACGGCACAGCTCCAGGGCGGCCTCCAGATCCGCCTTCATGGCAGCATAAGACTGGTCATCGCCCAGTGCTGCGAGCTCATCAATGAGAGTCTCCATGGACATGCCCAGGAACACATCGAGCTGCTCTGCAACGGTCTCCAGGTAGCCCATGGTGACCCCGGCGCCGGCCGCCATCTCGCCGAGGGTGAAGTCCATGGGCACCGCATTGCCGCGCCCGGCCAGCTGGTTGGCCAGGTTGGTGGTCAGAAAGCCAAGCAGGGCGAAGGGATGCATCGCGTCAAAGGCCTGGGCAGCCTCTCCTAACTCGAAGCGTTCCACCAGGGCAGGCCAGGCCCCTTCCGGCATCAGCTTGCTGAGCCTTTGCCCATCGGCGAGCATCAAGCGACTCTGAATCATGGCCGGGTCCATGGTCGCGGGATCGACCTCCATCACAAAATTGCTCGCACCGGTCAGCAGTGCGCCAGCCTCGGCAGGGAGGGCCTCCTCAACGCTGACCCCGGCGTGGCAGGTGCCAAACAGGTAGGAGTCGGCCAGACCTTCGCGGCTGACCCGAAACAGCGTCAGCGGGCGCGCAGCAGTGGACTCGGCACCACTTGCGCTGGCCTCTGCGGCAGGCGCAGGCTCCATGGAGTCGACCTGGGCCGAAGAAGCTGAGCCTCCCGCCGAGCGGGCAGCGCAGGACAGCAGCAGCGCAGAGCCGCACAGCAACAGGAACAACAACAGCAACCTGCACACGGCTGCGTAGCGAGTTGGGGACACAACAAACCTCCTCATAGCGAGCCAAAGGGGCTGGGCTCGGCAACAGGCTACGCCACTCTGGCCGCTCACTGCTAGGATCGAGGCGTGTCTGCCAAAGTCCTGCCCCCCTTTGATCTCGAGGCTGTACTGGCCAGCGCAGCCAGCGCAGCCGAGGCTGCAGGCGAGCAGGTGATGGCCCGCTTTCGTGCCATTGATCTGCAGATCGATGGCAAAGGTGATGGCTCTCCGGTCAGCGAAGCAGACCGGGCCGCCGAGCAGCTGATCCGACAGCACCTGGGAGCAGCCTTTCCCCACATCGACATCTTCGGTGAAGAGCAAGGCTACAGCGATACGGGCAGCAGCTACCGCTTCGTAGTGGATCCCATCGATGGGACCCTGAGCTTTATCTCCGGGATCCCCTTATTTGGCACCCTGATTGGCATCGAAGAGCGCAACAGCGGCCAGGCCATCGGCGGCGTGCTGCACCTGCCGGGGCTGGGCGAGACCTATGTGGGCGGTCCTGGACTGGGCCTGCGCTGCAACCATCAGCAGCTGCCCAACATCGACCAGCGCCGAGGCCGTGCTCAAGACCAACCGGACAACCCCTTTGCCGCCGAGATCATCTCCGCGGGAGATCCGCTGCAGTTCCACAATGCAGGCTGCCCGCAAGACCACGCCCGATTATCCCAGAAGCCCCTATTTCGCGGCTACAGCGACTGCTTTGGCCACGCTATGGTGCTGCGAGGCGCGGTCGGTGCCATGGTCGACCCGGCACTGGCACCCTGGGATCTTGTAGCCAGCACCGCCCTGGTACGTGCTGCAGGAGGTACAGTCTTTACTCGGCAGAGCAAGCTGGCCGGGCACACCGACGCCATCCTCGGACGCCCGGATCTGGTCACTGCGCTGAGCCTGGAGCTGGGCTGGAGAACCTCATGACCGAGCGCGATGACTTCGACGCCGACTACATCATCATCGGCAGCGGCTTCGGCGGCTCAGTCTCAGCCCATCGCCTCACCGAGAAGGGCTATAAGGTCCTGGTCATCGAAGCCGGGCGGCGCTGGAAGGCAAAAGACTTTCCCAATACCAACTGGAAGTTCTGGCGAGCGCTGTGGATGCCTGCCTTTATGTGCCGCGGGATCATGCGCATGACCCTGCTCAGCGATGTTCTGGCCCTGTCTGGCGCGGGCGTCGGCGGCGGCTCGCTAGTCTATGCCAACACCCTGCTGGTTCCCCCTGATCCCTTTTTTGAGGACGCCAACTGGGCCAGGATGAAGGACTGGAAGAGCAGCCTGATGCCCTTCTACGACACCGCCCAGCGGATGCTCGGTGCCAACAAGACACCGCGGGTCTTCCGGGGCGACGAAGGGCTGCGCGCCATCGCCCGCGAGATGGGCAGGGAGGAAACCTTTCACAACGCCAACGTCGGGATCTTCTTTGGTAAACCCGGAGTAGAAGTCGAGGACCCCTACTTTGATGGCAAAGGGCCACGTCGGTCGGGCTGCACCTTCTGTGCCGGTTGCATGGTCGGCTGTCGTCACAATGCCAAGAACACCCTGGACAAGAACTACCTCTATCTGGCCGAGGCCGGTGGCGCAGAGGTACTCCCCGACCACCGGGTCTTCGATGTGCGGCCGCTGGACAGTGGCGGCTACCAGGTACAGACCCGCCGCACACATGTGCCCTGGGCGCCGCGTGGACCCACCTTCAAAGCCCCCAAGGTGATCTTCTCGGCCGGCGTGCTGGGCACCATCAAGCTGCTGTTGGAGTGCCGCAAGAGAGGCTCGCTACCCTCTCTGTCGCGACGCCTGGGTGACTACGTACGAACCAACTCCGAAGCCATCATCGGGGTGACCAGCCGCGGTGACGCGCCCATCCACAGCGAAGGCATCGCCATCGCCAGTGGCTTCTACCCGGAACCAGAGACCCATATTGAGGCAGTGCGCTACTCGGCCGGTAATGACCTGCTCAGCAGCCTGGCGACCCTCATGACCGACGGCGGCGGACGAATCCCCCGGCAGCTGCGCTTCCTATGGGTCATCGTCAGCCAACCCATCGACTTCCTGCGCTCGCTCAAGCCCTACGACTGGGCTCGTAAGACCTTGATCCTGCTGGTCATGCAAAGCCGCAGTAACTGGCTGCGAATGGGCCTCAAGCGACGCTGGTACTGGCCTTTTCAGCGCACCCTGGTAACCGATGCACCCGATGGCGCGACCAAGCCGCCGACCTACATCCCGGTCGGCCACGAAGTCGCCCGCAAGCTGGCCAAGGAGTACAACGGCTTCCCGGTCAGTTCCATCAACGAAGTGTTGCTCGATGTGCCGACCACCGCCCACCTGCTGGGAGGAGCCTGTATCGGCCCCGACGCCGAGCACGGCGTCGTCGACGGCAAAAATGAGGTCTACGGACACCCCGGCCTGTATGTCATCGACGGCTCCATGATTCCCGCCAACCTGGGCGTCAATCCCAGCCTGACCATTACTGCCCTGGCAGAGCACGCCATGAGCCAGGTGGCCCCCAAAGACAGCACATAGAAGAGGCCCGTCCCCCGGGATGCACCGCTGCCCGGGGGCCCGCAGAACCGAACTCTGGGGCCACAACCAAGGAGTCTGATGATGCAGTGGAGCCGCGAACGAGTGCTGATCCTGGTGAGCGCAGCGATCTTCTTATTGTTTGGCAGCTGGCTGTTTGCGGTCCCAACCGCCCTGGAGGGGATCGGCATCCAGCTGACCAGCGCCGCAGCCATCACCGATGTACGCGCCATCTACGGCGGACTGGAGCTGGGACTGGCGGCCTTCTTACTGGTGGCCCAGGCCCGACCCGCCTGGCACCGAGCGAGCCTGCTGCTGCTGGCCTGTGCCATTGGCGGATTTGCGGTGGGCCGCCTGGGAGGAATCATCCTGGCAGGCACCGGAAGTCCACTGATGTGGGGTCTACTGGCCATCGAAGCGGCGGCAGCCGCAGTGATGGCCTGGGCCTATCGAGCGGCAAGCAGCCCCTAGTTGGCGCTGGCCGGATGCAGACCGATGGTTGGCTCGTAGTAGAAGTAACCGATGGAGCCTGCACCGTCGTAGTTGTCTCCAACCCACAGGTGAATGCGGCTACCGATTACCTGCGCGCCGATGTTGCTCACCTCGCCGGGAGTGGTGAGATTCACCGGCAACGGATTGCCCGGATCCTTTACCCAGGTCATCCCATCATCCTCTGAGGTGGCCAGGTTGAGGGTTGTACCCTGCGCGGCAATCAGACCGGAGGTACCGGGGTCCTCGTACCACTCCTCAAAGCCCACGTAGAACATGTACTGAACCCCTCCGAGTTCAGCGACCGCTGCAGCGGTGACGCCCTTGGCGTCGTAGAGCTCGCTGCCCGAGAGCACCGGCTGATCTTCGTCGATGATCCAGGTGCCGCTATCGATAGCAGCCATGGAGTAGATATCGCAGCCTGCAGGCGTCGCGCTGAGGCCGTTCATCTGATCAATCACATCGGACCAGCGGCTCGCCGCCAGATAGCCGCGGAAGGCACCGCGATCGTTAATGGTCATGGTCAGCGGCCAGCACGGCTTGATCTTGATGGAGGGCTCATTGCCGAGAATCAGGATGTCGAACAGCAGCTCATTCTCGCTGATCTCGTAGTCGGTGAAGTCGATCACCGGGTTGGCAGGGTGCTTCACCCACTCCCGACCGTCGACTGAGGTGGAAATGCCCAGGCCCCATACATCATCAGCAGGATCCTGCTGATTGCCCAGGTTGAAGCCCTGGTAGGCCATCACATACTCATCACTCAAGGGATCCCAGACCACGACCTGGCCGGCAAAGGAATCCTGATCCCAGGCTCCAGTCTCTGAGCCAAACAGCGGATTGCCGGGATCGGTCTCCCAGTCCGTGCCGTCAGCAGAGACCGCGTAGCCCATGCCGTAGTTGCCATAGCCACCAGGCGAGCTCGTGTACCACATCTGGTAGAAGGGGTGACCGAGCACCTCGGTGACGTGGAAGCCTACCGAGCCAACGTCACCACCCCAGCCTTCATCGGTGTTGGTGAACACCGGGTTGCACTCGTAGCTGGACAGGCGCGTACCCTCAATCGGCACAAAAGGGCACTGGGTAACATCGCCGGGATCCACATCCGGACGGGCACCGGTCAAACGATAGTCTGAGGTACAAGACAAGGCCAGGCTGCACAGGACCACCAGGACCACAGGCAACGTCGCTCTCAGCGGAAGGTAACCGGACTTACTCATCGCTCGTGGCTCCGTGATGGTTCTCGCACTCGACCACCGCAAAGGTGTCACATGCAGCCTCCTGGACGCAGGCCAGGTGAGCCTCGGTGTCGCCCCCTTCGGCCTCGTTGTAGCCGCAACCCTGCAAGCAGGACTCCAGCTCCGGGAAGGCAGGATAGCTGCACTCATTGACCAGCTCATCACAGAGCTGCTGACACATGGAAACAGGACCGTCGGAGCTCGCGCAGCCCATGGGGAAGCTGCTCAAGACCAGGGCGGTCAGCGAAAAAAACAAGCTGAAAAGGAAAGGTCTCATGGATGGCGCAGCACCATAACCAAATCGACGCCAACAGCAAGCCCAACGTGTCATGATTGCGCGCGCCACATCCCACAATGGGCCGTAGAACTGCTGAACCAAGCCCTGCTCGACGAGGAAAGACCATGTACCGCAGCCTTCTTATCATCGCCTCCTTTGCCACCCTGCTGCTGGGACCAGGAGCTGTCCAGGCCAAAGATGATGGCCCGATCCTGACCGGAGTTCCCGACATCCCGGATGCGCTGGTCAGCCGACTCACCCAGTACGAGAGCACTCGGTGGGCCTCCATGCGATCCATCGCGGACGATGGCAGCAGCATCCTCATCACAACTCGCCTGGGCGAGACCGGACAGGTCCACCAGGTGGCGCAGCCCGGCGGCGCACGCACCCAGATGACCTTCCGCCGCGAGTCCTCGCGCAGTCCTGAACACGTCCCAGGAACCGACCGCAGCTTCCTGTTCTCGGGAGACATCGGCGGCGACGAGCAGTACCAGATCTTTCGCTTTGACATGGACAGCGGCAGCACCACCCAGCTGACCCCCTCGGGAGTGCGCCATGGCGGCTGGACCTGGAGCACAACAGGTGACCGGATCGCCTACTCTTCTAACAAGCGCAACGGCCGCGACTTCGACATCTGGACCAGCGATGGCAAAGATCCTGCCAGCGCCAGCCTGCTCTGTGAGGGCAGCGGATACTGGGGCGCTGGCCCCTGGTCGCCGGATGGCAAGTCCATGATCGCCTACGAATACGTGTCGGCCGCCGACAGCCGTATGCACCTGATCGATCTGGAGACGGGCAAGAGCCAGCGCATCATTGGCGGTACTCGCAAAGACACCGCCTATCACGGCGCCCTGGTGTTCGGCGCCGACGCGGACACCCTTTACGCCACCTCCAACCGAGGCGGCGAGTTCGTCCAGCTCTACCGAGTGAAGCGAGAGCGACGCAAGTGGCGCTGGAGCCTGCTCAGCGATGCCATCCCATGGGATATCGAAGAGCTCGCCATCACCAAGGACGCCGGCACCCTGGCCTTTACCGTCAATGAAGGGGGCTACAACTCCCTGTACCTGATGAACCTGTCCGATGACAGCTACCGCAAGGTTGATGCCGTGCCCCGCGGCCTGGTCTATGGACTGCGCTTCGCTCGCCAAGCAGATGTGCTCGGCTTTACCGCCGCCGGTCCTACCCGCACCGGTGACGCCTGGACCCTGGACATCGGCAGCGACGAGGTGACCCGCTGGACCTCGAGCGAGATTGGCGGTCTGGACAGCAGCGGCTTCATCGAGCCGACCCTGATCGAATACGAGAGCTTCGACGGCCGCAAGATCCCGGCCTTCTATTATCGACCGGAAGGCGATGGCCCCTTCCCCGTAACCATCGACATCCATGGGGGCCCTGAGGGGCAGGCCCAGCCCTGGTTCTCGGCCAGTCGCCAGTACCTGCTACGAGAGTCAAAGATCGCCGTCCTGGTGCCCAACGTGCGAGGCTCATCGGGCTATGGCCGCTCCTACCTGGCCCTGGACAACGGCTACCTACGCGAGGACTCAGTCAAAGATATCGGCGCCCTGCTCGACTGGATCGGGGCACAAAAAGAACTCGACCCGGAACGGGTCGCGGTGCAGGGCGGCTCCTATGGTGGCTACATGGTACTTGCCGCGCTGGTCCACTTCGGCGACCGGCTTCGAGCGGGGATCGACGTGGTCGGGATCAGCAACTTTGTCACCTTCCTTGAGAACACTAAGGCCTACCGTCGCGACGTGCGTCGGGTCGAGTACGGCGATGAGCGAGACCCCAAGATGCGCGCCTTCCTGGAGTCGATCTCTCCCCTAAACCACGTCGACAAGATCCAGACTGCGCTACTGGTAGGGCAGGGGGCCAACGACCCCCGCGTACCCCAGAGCGAGGCCGACCAGATCGTCGCCGCAGTGCGCGAGAAGGGACATGATGTCTGGTACTTCCTGGCTCCCGACGAGGGCCATGGCTTCGCCAAGAAGAGCAATCGAGACCTGTGGACTCGCGTCTCGACGCTGTTCCTCGAGGTAAGCCTTGGACTCCGACCCGCGCAGCCCTGAGCCCAGGCCAGACCCAACGGCACGGCAACCTGCCAAAGCGAACGCGGCAAGCCGCCGCCCCAGTAGCGCCAACTGGTGGCTGGCCCGGTTTCTGTTCCTACGCCTGCTGGGCTTAATTTACGGCTTCGCCTTCCTGTCCCTGGCCAACGACGTTCTGCCCCTGCTGGGCAGCGAAGGACTGCTACCCGCCGAACACTACTCGCGCTGGATCATCGAGCGGATCGGCAGCCCCTGGCAGGCCCTCAGCAAGTCTCCTAGTCTGTTCCACCTCACCGTCACCGACGGCCTGCTACAGGGCCTCGCCTGGCTCGGTGTAGCCCTATCCGCCCTGGTCCTGTTCGGCTTCGCCAACGTGCCGATTCTGGCCAGCCTGTGGGCCCTCTACTTCAGCTACGTCAGCGTCGGGCAACGCTGGTTCCAGTTCGGCTGGGAAAGTCAGTTGCTGGAGACCGGTCTGCTTGCGGTCTTCCTGGTGCCGCTGCTGGATCCCAGGCCCCTGCCCCGGCGGCATCCTCCTCCGCGGGTCATCATCTGGCTGGCATGGTGGCTGATCTTCCGAATCATGGTAGGTGCCGGCCTGATCAAGCTACGCGGGGACCCCTGCTGGCTTGAGCTTACCTGCCTGGACGTCCACTTCGAGACCCAACCAGTACCCGGCCCGCTAAGCCGCTGGTTCCACGAGCTACCGGCCGTGGTGCTGCACGGCGGAGTGCTGATGAACCACCTCATCGAGCTCATCGTGCCCTTCTTTCTGGTCGGGCCGCGGCGGCTGCGCCACCTGGCTGGCCTGAGCATGATCGGCTTTCAGCTGATACTCATCGCCAGCGGCAACCTGTCCTTCCTGAACTGGTTGACCCTGTTGCCCTGCCTGTTGTGCTTCGACGACGAATTCCTCGGTCGTTGGCTACCTCGCTCCCTGGCCCAGAGAGCCCGGGAGCGCAGCGCCAACCCACTGCGCCTGCATCGAGTCGGAGGCATCGCCATCGCGCTGTACACCCTCTTAGTGATCGGCCTTAGCCTGCCAGTGGTCGACAACCTGATGAGCAACTCCCAGGCCATGAATCGATCCTTCCAGGCGCTGCGAATCGTCAACACCTACGGCGCCTTTGGCTCAGTCGGAAACACCCGCTGGGAGATCGTGATCGAAGGCAGCGAGGACCAGCAGCTCGTTCCAGACAGCCAGTGGCAGGAGTACCACTTCAAGTGCAAACCAGGACCGGTCGAGCGCCGCCCCTGCTGGATCACCCCGTACCACTACCGGCTGGACTGGCTGGCCTGGTTCGCAGGACTTGAAGCCGCCCGCGGCCAGGGACTGCGACGAGAGGGATGGCTCCCCCACCTGATCTGGAAGCTGCTGCAGGGCGATGAGCTCGCTCTCCAGTTGCTCGATGGCAACCCCTTCCCACACAGCCCGCCTCATTGGATCAGAGTCCAGCGCTACACCTACCAATTTGCCCCCTCAGAGAATGACCAGGGCCTGTGGTGGCAACGCCAGCTGGTCGGCCCACACCTGCCGCCCATGTCCACCGACGATCCGGCACTGCTCTCCTACCTGGAACAGAACGGCTTCTTCTAGGGCCCTGCCCCAGGGCCCTGCC
>DJIF01000029.1:0-6269 GCA_002433485.1 Deltaproteobacteria bacterium UBA6601 | reverse complement strand
GGCCCTGCCCCAGGGCCCTGCCCCCTATATGACCCGATGCCATCGATATCATATGTGGGTCCCGTGCGAAGCAAGTGGTAATACCAGTTGACGATCATATCATCAGGTGATATTCAAGTCTTAAGGAGACCGCCATGCTCGAACCCATTCAAAAACAGAGCCTCAGCGATGCCGTCTTTGAGCAGCTCCGTGGACGCATCGTCGACGGCGAGATGGAGCCGGGCACCCGGCTGCCGGCCGAGCGGGTGCTGTGCGAGATGCTGCAGGTCAATCGGGGCGCGCTGCGCGAAGCGCTGCGCCGGCTGGAGCAGGCCCGGCTGATACATTGTCAGCACGGTGGCGCGACCCGGGTGCTCGACTACCGGGAGAGCGCGGGACTTGACCTGCTCTCCGCGCTGCTGTTCACCTCGCAAGGTGAGCTCAACATCGAGGTTGCGCGCAGCGTGGTAGAAATGCGCAGCGCGCTGGCTCCCGACATCGCCCGGCTGGCTGCACTACGAGCCAGCGATGAGCAGAGCGAGCGGCTCGAACAGCTGGTCACTGCCATGGGCAGCGCAGACATTGAACTCAATGAGCTCCAGGATCTGGCCCAACAGTTCTGGGCCGAGCTGGCCCAGGCATCGGGCAACGTCGCCTATCGGCTGGCCTACAACACCCTCATCGAGAGCTACAGCAAATTCTCCCGACTGCTCACCCACGTCATGGCCGAAGAGTACCGCCGCCTCGACCACTACACCGACATCGCCGATGCCGTACACCGCGGCGACGGCGAGGCAGCCATGCAGCATGCCCGCGCGCTCACTGCTGTGGGCGGCTCGTCCATCAAGGGGATGCTCGACACGGTGCGCATGGAGGCGAAGCGCTGATGAAAGAGCCTCAAGAAGCGCTCGCCCAGCCAGCCGACACCCCAAACCAGCTCGGCAAGGCCCTTACGATCTTCTTTGGCCATGCCAGTCCCAGGCTGCTGAGCCTGGTGTTGCTTGGCTGCATTGCGCTGCGCTTCTACGCAGGGCCATTCTCCACAGTCGACCTGCTCATCACCGCTGGCATTGTGCTGGTCTGGCCCATGGTGGAGTGGTTGGTGCACGTTCACCTGCTTCACTTTCGACCAAGGCGAGTGTTGGGGGTCCGAATCGACCCCCTCAACGCGCGCCGTCACCGCGCCCACCACCGTGACCCGTGGCGCTTTGAGCGCGCCTTCATCCCGATTCCTGGCCTGCTACTGGCGCTGAGCAAGCTGATGATGATGGCCGCGCTTAGCCCCTGGCCGGCGAGCTGGAGCGCCGTGGTCACGGTGCTCATCCTCGGCTTGCACTACGAGTGGGTGCACTACCTGGCCCACATTCGCTACTGCCCGAGCTGGGGACCCTACCGACGCCTCGTTCGGAGCCACCGACTGCATCACTTCAAAAACGAAACCAACTGGCTTGGGGTAAGCATGACCTCGGGCGATGTGGTGATGGGCACGGCACCACAACCAGAGACCGTACCCCGCTCCCCGACAGTGCGCGATCTGCACCCTGAAGTGCTGCCTGCAGGTGCCCTGCAACTGCCCTGAGTAGCATCACCACAGAAACCTCCAGGAGCCTGGCGCTTGCGGCCAGTGGTGCCGACTCGGTAGCCTGTTTGACGACACAGGCCTGCCCCAGGGCAGGACATCGCCAACCCAGGAGATCACCGTCGTGTCCCGAACGCCCCGTTACCTGCTGCCCCTTATCGCACTATCGCTGCTGCTTCCTGCAACCTCTGCTGCCAACCCGGTCCGGGTCGAAGGGCTGGTCGGAGACCCGCGCGAAGGTATGACCTTCCTGTTCCTGGAAGACTCTACCGATGTCTTCATGAATCCAGCGCTGGCGGGTATCTACCGCAACCGCATCGACGTCAATCTGGGCATCGGCGCTGGCAATGGCATCACCCTTGAGCCCCTGGGCGGAACCCTGCTCGGCAATAGCAAGTTCACCTTTGGCCTGTACCTGAACCGCCCCGCCGATCGCTACGCCGACCAGGGGGCAATGTTGGCGGCGGTGGCTCCCATCTATTCAGCTGGCGCACCGCAGACAGATCGATACCTACCCATCGACATGATGCTGTCCTTTGATCTGGGTGGCGTGGCTCTGGGCATTGGTGCATACGCCGCCTTCGGCCGCACGCGAAGCTACAATGAGCAGTTCGTCATTGACGACCGTCAGGAGTCAGTGGTCACCACCAACACCACGGGCTCACACTACATCTCAGCATCCATCGGCGTCGCGGCCGACAGCCGCAAGATGGCACCGCAAGGCTGGTTCCGCTTCACCTCTGCCAGCGACTGGGCTGATACGCTTTCGCACATGTGGAGCAGCGGACCCTCCGGGGAAGCCGACGAGCACTTCACCGACCTGACCACCGGACTACAGGGAGCAGTAAGTGTCTCTGGCGGCTTCCGCATGCCGGTCAAAATTCGCAAGAGCCTCTCGCTGCTACCGGCCATCAGCATCGCTTACGGGCGAGCTTCGGTGTTCTCCAATAACCGCCTCGCCAACCTCGCCTCAGAGGACGACGAATTGATCTCAACCGCACTCGCCCTCACCTTGGGTACCGCAGTCAACTACCGCCCGACCGATTCCATGCTGGCGGTGTTCAGCATCTCTACAGATGTACTGCACAACGTCGTCTCTTTCGACAACCTGGAGAGCGATGAGGCCTGGGCCGAGGGCAAGCAGAGCCAGACCCGGGTGCGACTGCCGGTCATCACCATCGGCGCTGAGGTCGATCTCATGGCACACCTTCGCCTGCGCGGCTGCATCCGCGCGGGCATGGCGCTGGGCCTGAACAACGGAGGCCAGGAGCAAGGGGATGAAGATGGTCTTCTAGCCCTGAGCAACAGCAGTCAAAACAATGCAGACCCCATGCTCAGCGCTTCCTTTGGCCTGTCCTTTCCTTTCGAGCCGGTGGACATCGACGTCACCGTCGGCGGTGACCTGCTGGCCGGTGAACAGGGCTCCTTCTTCAGCCAGGCGGGCGTGACCGTCTATCTTCCCTGACCCAAGCGGAGACCGTCATGAACATCTTCCTCAGCCGCTTTCTAGCCCTCATCGCGGGCATCTCCCTGCTCACTCTGCCAGCATGCGTCGCCCCAAGCCGCACCGACTTCAGCCCCGACGATGAAGTGGATGACAGCGGCGGGGTCAGCCTGCCCCCGCTTGGCGACGGCAATGGCAGTAGCAACAATGGCGGCTCCAGCACCGGGAGTTCAGGAGACGTTGCTGTTGAGGGCGACGATGACGATGACGATGACCAAGACACGACCCCCGAGACGGCGGACTGCGGACCCATCGATGCCGAAACCATGCCGCAAGACGAGATCCTCGACTGCAACGGAGACTGCAGCCCAGCATCCTTGTTTGGCAATGGCGAATGCGATGAAGAATTTAACTGTGAAGAGCTGTTCTTCGATGCTCAAGAATGCGAATAGATAGAGCCTTGCGCTGGTCACAACTGCTGGTAACGGTCTCGCTCATTGGTCTGCTGACGGCCTGCATTGCCCCAGACCGCATCGACTACAGCCCGGACGATGAGGTCGATGACAGTGGCGGGATCAACCTGCCTGGCGATGACGACGACCTGAGCGACGACGATGACGACCTGGTGGGTCCGATGCCCGGCGACGATGACGATGACCTCAGCGACGATGACGATGACCTCAGCGACGATGACGATGACCTCAGCGACGATGACGACACCTCAGGAGGATCCGCGCTGGACGGCGATCTGAGGCTGGCGGGCACGGGTAGCGGCTTCGAAGGGCGAATCGAGATCTACTATTCCGGTCAGTGGGGAACCATCTGCGACGACTCCTGGGGCACCGCAGATGCTCAGGTAGCCTGCAGACAGCTCGGCCTTCCCAGCGAATCGGCCGAGGCGGTCGGGAACGCAGCCTTCGGCCCGGGAGACGAGTCCATGGAGATCTGGCTGGATAACGTGGGCTGCAGCGGATCCGAACAACGCATTGAAGATTGCGACCACGACGGCTGGCAGCAACACAACTGCGTTCACGATGAGGACGCGGGCGTTCGCTGTCTGTAAAGGACTGGTACAGAAAGAAGGCTGTCCAATCCGGAATCTAATGCCACTTGCTTTCCTAACTGCACGGCATAGCCTTGAACCTATGCTGCGATCCTCCCTGTGGTCTCTGCTATGTGCGCTGCTGCTTGCCCTTGGAGCACCTTCCGCTGCAGCCGATAAGGGACAGCGCTACCTGCTCGACATCGACGGTATGACCTGCACCAGCTGCTCCACCACGATTAGCGAGGCCCTTATGACCATTAAGGGCGTAGCAGCGGTCAACGCCTCCCATCTACAGGGGCGCGCCTGCATCCAGACAGAGGGTCGTTTTGACCTAGAAGCCGCCCAGGCAGCACTTAAGTTGGCTGGCTATGTACTAAAGGCGGAGCAAGCTGTTGAGAGCTGTCCAGAAGGGCTCGGCGGAAACCTGCCCGCCCCCTGGGACGCCCACAGCAAAGGGCTCCCGGTAAAGACCATCTCAACCGGCGAAGAAGTCGAGCTCGACCAGCATCTCGCCGCCGAGAGCTACACAATCTTCGACTTCGGAGCTCCCTGGTGCGCTCCCTGCCACGACGCCGCACAAGCCCTGTCCGACTATCTCCGCAAGCACCGAGACGTGGCAGTTCGAGTCATTGACCTGTCCGGCGAGACGCCCGAAGACTCCTACCAGCAGCCTGTCGTTGCTCAGCACCTGCAGTACGTCACTGGCGTGCCCTGGTTCATCGTCCACGCTCCCAAGGGCAGGATCATCTACCGTGGGATGGAGGTGAAGCGAGCCATGGCGGTCATGGATAAACATCGCAAGCGCGCTGCCAAGGCGAGGCAATGAGCGCGCTTAAGACAGCGCTGCAAGCCCTTTGGCTGAGCGCCCTGCTGCTGGCCCTGGCGCTGCCCTCAGCAGCGGTCGCCTCGTGAGCGGGCTGAAGTAATCCGCAGCTCCAGGTTGGAGCCTCCGAAACCAATCCTCTCCTCGACCTCGGCCAGCTCCGCTGGGACTTCTTTGTCACCGGCACCAGCAGCCGAGCCGTTCACCCGGCCTCCTGTCCAAGCATCGCTCCGGTTACCTGCGCCGAACAGGAAATCCCCGACCACGAGCACGACCAGAGCATCGCTCTGATACGCCTGGAGCCGGGCATAAGCGCCGGACTGGGCAAGGGTTTTCAGCTCGGCTTTGCCTTGCCCATTGACCTGAAAATCTCAGGGATCCAATACCGGCTCACCGACGGCAGCACCTTTCAGCCGCCCTACGGTGACATCCACCATCGTAACGAGACTCTGATTGGCCTGGGCGATGCACGCTTCATGGGGCGGTGGAGCGGAGCAATCCAGGGCACACCGCTACTGCTGAACTTCGGCCTCGGCCTGAGCCTGCCCACCGGACGCATCGAAGACGACCCCTTCGCCGCCGCAGCACTGGAGCAGGAACATCAGCACCTGCAATTCGGTAATGGCACCTTTGACCCAATGATCGATGCGGCACTCATTGTCCGCGGCCAGAGCTGGGGCCTGATCGCCAGAGGCCACGGACGGATTCCACTGTATGCCAACAGCAAGGGCTACCGAGGCTCCCGTCAGATCGGCGCCGAAGTGGGGCCAACACTAAGACTCCCTGCCCCGATCGATACCCTCCAGCTCTCTATGCTCGCTGGCTGCCAGTGGCTCTCGCCCGAGTTCTGGGGAGGGGCGGTCGGCGAGAACTCCGGTCAGCTCGCTGTCGCACTGCGCATGGGCCTTAGCTGGAACATCACCCCGCGCCTGGCGCTGCAGGGTAACCTGGTCACCCGCATCTATGAGCGCAGCGAAGGCGCCCAATTCAAGCGCCCGCTGGCCTTTACTCTGGGGATCTCTGGAATCGTTGCCCGGCCTCGACCGGGAAAGGCAAAACAAGGCCACCAGCATTAAGTCCTGGTCAGCTCCACCAAAGCTGCCCTTGACGAAGGGAGCTCATCCCACTATTTCCTTGCTGCGATTCTCGTTGCGTTCTGCAATCTGGGCGTATCAACTGGAGTTTTCCCATGCCTGAATCAAACCGTCTATTCCTGCTGCGTCGCATCCACAACCTCCTGGGGCTGCTCGCCCTGACGCTGCTGCTGGTAGCCGCAGGCTGCGGTGGTGACGCCCGACGTGGCGGAGGCGATGACGACGATGACGACTCCGCTTCCGGCGACGACGACGACGCCAGCGGCGACGACGACGACACCAGCGGCGACGACGACGACACCAGC
>DJIF01000033.1:61574-62844 GCA_002433485.1 Deltaproteobacteria bacterium UBA6601 | reverse complement strand
CGTCGGAGGAGCTGGGGTTGCCGTTGGATTTGCGGAGTAGCAGCAGCCGGGCGAGTTCCATGGTTCGGTCACCACGGGTCCATAGCTGGTCCCGAAAGGACGGCGAAGCCCAGTAGACGAGGGCTGATGAAGCCAACTGCAGGAGCGCTTCCCGGAGCGGGACATCGGTCGCCAGTTGGCCATCATCTTCGGCCAAGACGCTCTCTTCCACTCCATCTAGCAGAGGGACCAGAGTGGAGGCCAGCAATTCGCGGCTTGGCCCCCTTCCGTCCATCATGTCGCGCAGCAACAGGGGGGCGAATTCAGGGTGTTCATCGAGAAATCCGATGAAGCCGCCGACCAGGTTTTCGATGCGCTCAGCGACATCGCCACCTAGCTGGGCCACCTCGGCCAGTGCCTGGCCCAAGGCGAGAATACGATTGAGCAGTACCTGCTTATAGAGCTCTTCTTTGGAGCCGAAATGATAGAGCAGCGAGGGTCGGGTAAGGCCGACCCGGTTGCCGATGTCGTCGAGTCCCACGCTGGCGTAGCCTGCCTGAGAGAAGGCTTGCGCAGCGGCCTCCAGGATCCGCTCCTTGGTGGGAGGCCGATTGGAGTCTTTTGGTGGTCTTCCGATTCGCTTCATAGTGATACTTTACGTTGAGTATATTTAGTTTTTGCCGACCCGGCTCGGAATGGCAAGGCCAGCCCGTTCAGTTGAGGCACCAGCAGTGGAGACGGGTGGTCTGTCACTCGAAAAGTGGGTGAGGCCCAGTAGACCAGTGCAGTAGATGCAAGCTGCAGCAGAGCTTCCCGAATAGGAACCTCTTCAGTCAGTGTCGTCTGGTCTTCGGCCAGGATGTTCTCTTCGACTCCGTCCAGCAGAGGTACCAGAGTAGAGGCCAGCAGTTCCCGGCTTGGACCTCGGCCGTCCATCATGTCGCGGAGCAACAGTGCTGCGAACTCAGGGTGCTGGTCGAGAAACGTGATGAAGCCGTTCAGCAGGTTGTCGATGCGCTCTGCGGCATCGCCACCTTGCTTAGAGATCTCGGCCAGTGCCTGCCCGAGAGCGAGGATCCGATTCAACAAGACCTGCCGGTAGAGCTCCTCTTTAGAGCCGAAGTGATAGAGCAGAGAGGGTCTGGTCAGGTGGACTCTGCGGGCGATCTCATCGAGTCCCACGCTGGCGTAGCCTGCCTGGGAGAATGCTTGCGCCGCAGCCTCCAGGATCCGCTCCTTGGTGGGGGTGCGGTTGGGGTTCTTACGGGGTCTTCCAATGCGCTTCATGGCT
>DJIF01000033.1:11212-61194 GCA_002433485.1 Deltaproteobacteria bacterium UBA6601 | reverse complement strand
AGGGAGCGCTCGTTCCGGTGAAGTGGGCCCTGGTAGCAAGCTCCTCGGGCTTCTGGACGGTCGCAGGGCTCCCCAGAGGAACTGCAGTACACCGCGCCATGGCAGTCGGTACAGAGGCTGCCTCCCCATGTTGGCTTCAAGGAGGTGAGTGAACAGCTCGCTGGCGTTGCGCAGGCCGCGGATTGCCAGCCGGCGGAGGGCCGGGAAACGGCTCAGGGTCAGGGCCGCCTTGATGAGGGGCACGGTCTCTTTGAAGAGCACCTGAACGGCGCTGCCAGAGGCTTTCAGGTCGGTCGCAGACAGGTTGTCAGAGCGCAACAGCGGAGGGAGAGTCCGTTCAAGAGCTTCCACCTGACTGAGTGCAACTGAGATCCCCTCACCGGTGATGCCGTCTACATAGCCCAGGGCATCGCCGATGAGTACCACGCGATCAGCGACCGGACTGCTGGCGCCCAGGGCTAGAGGGCCGATCCCGGCAGCTTTGCTCAAGGCCGCCGGTAGCTGCCGTCCCAGTTTGGCACGTAGTTGCGGAAATTCGTCGAGCAGGCCAGTTACCAGCTCCCGACCCTTACGAGTGGGGGTGAACTTGCTCTTGTCCCACAGGAAGGCCACTTCGACCTGACGCGGTCCGGATGGTGTGACGTAGGCCTCCATGCCGTTAGACCACCAGACCTCCACATGTTGAGTCCAGGGACGCACATCAAAGTGCTGTCGGGCACCCCAGCGCTGCATGGCGACCGCTGGTGTACCGTCAAGCTCAGCCAGTCGGCGCACCTTGGAGTTGCGCCCGTCGGCGCCAATGACCAGCCTCGCTCGGACGCTCTCATTGGCGCCGTAGCGACGCAGACCAAGGACCACACAATCGTCGCGTTGCTCCATCTTCATGAGCAGAGTGCTCGGCCACAGCTGGACTGAGGGCAGACTGGATGCAGCCTCGAACAGTGCACGACTCAAGGCGGTGCGGCGAATGCCGAAACCTGGGCCTGAGGCGAAGTCGGTCTCGGCAGTAGTGCCGTCTTCGCTGATCCAGCGGATCCCCTGGAAGGGTCTGAGATGGCTTGGATCGATGCGCTGGAACACGTCCAGTCGCTTGAGGGACTCGACCCCTACTGGCATCAGTCCTTCGCCGCACACCTTGTCGCGAGGCCAGGTCGAGCGCTCGATTACGAGGACCCGAACGCCCTGGCGCCCCAGCGCAATGGCAGCAGCGAGTCCTGCCGGCCCGCCGCCGGCGACAACAACATCCCAAGGTCGAGGTGTCATGTTCTGGTTCCTTCTAGGCACTCTTGCGCGCAGGTCCGCGCAAGCGTCTCAGGGTGTGATGGAAGTAGCCGCGAGCCTGCTCTCGAACTACCAACCGGAGGTTGGCACGCTCAGGTGCGGATAGCTGGGAAGAGAGATAGAGCTGCCGGGTGGTGGAGCGACGGATCTTGCCGGACGAGGTCCTGGGTAGGGTTCCCGGTTCGACCAACTGTACGTCGTGGACCTTCAGGCTGGTGGCCTCTTGAATGGCCTCCAGGCAATTGGCCCGCAGCAAGTCGTTGTCGACAGTGCTGTTCTTGTGGCGCTCGGCGACCACCACGATGGCTTCGGTATCGGCTTCTTCCGGCAGTACCGCAAAGGCTGCCGAGCAACCTTCCCGTACTCCTTCGACCCCTTCGAGGCCCTGCTCGATGAAAGCAGGGTCGTGGTTGCGGCCGCGGATGATCACCAGGTCTTTTGCCCGACCGCAGAGATAGAGCTCCCCCTGGTAGAGGAAGCCTACGTCACCGGTGTTGAGCCAACCCTCAGGGTCGATGGCTTTGCTCGTCTCTTTTGGTTGATCCAGGTATCCGAGCATTACTCCAGGGCCACGCAGGTGGATCGCGCCAACCTTCTGTTCAGGGAGTTTGCAGCCAGCTTCATTGCGGATCTCGATCTGGCAGTCCAGGGGAGTCCCGAGTGAAGCCACTCGAAGTCCTTGGTCTGCAGCGATTGCCTGACGGTTGCTTTCCAGGGCTTCGCGCTCGAAGACGGTCCAGCGGGGTGCCGTAGCAACCGGAGAGAAGCTCACCGCCAGGGTCGCCTCAGCGAGTCCATAAACTGGAGTGATGGCTTCTCGGCGGAAGCCACAGGGCGCGAACTTGCTGACGAAGCGGTCCAGAGTGTCGGGGTGGACGGGCTCTGCTCCGCACATTGCCACTGACCAGGAGCTGAGGTCGAGGTTCTCCAGCTGGCTGTCGCGAACCCTCTTCTCGGTGAGTCCAAAGGCAAAGTTCGGGGCCACCGATACGGTCGCGCGGGTCTCGCTGATGGCTTGCAGCCACGAAACTGGATTGGCGACGAAGTGCTCAGGCCGGAGCATGGTGATCTGCGTTTTGCCGACCAGGGCCGCCAGCAGGCAGCCGATGAGACCCATGTCGTGGTACAGCGGTAGCCAGCTCACGCCGTGGTGCTTGCTTGGGTCACCAGGCAGTCGCGAGAGGATGCTGCGCGCATTGCTCAGCATGTTGCTGTGACTCAGTGCGACGGGCTTTGGCTTGCCAGTGGAGCCGGAGCTGAACTGCACAGCAGCCAGCTCACCGCTGTGCCCGGTCTGTAGCTGTTGGTCACGCCCCAGTTCGACCAGGGTGGCAACATCGGTGCAGCCATGCTCAGGGTCGGCTTCAGCGACGGGGGCGCCGAGAAATGCGTACAGCCGCGGCTCGGTGACCACCATCACGCTGCTGGAGGTGCTCAGCATCTGGGCGGTTCGAGTCCGCCACTCTGCCACTCGGCCCAGTCGAGCAGGGGGGTACAGGGCGGTGGGCACGGCACCGGCGAGGATGCAGCCGAACCAGGCGATGTAGAACTCTGGACCTGTGGACAGGACCAGTGCTACCCGCTGTCCGGGTCGGATGCCTCGGCTCTGGAGTCCTGCTGCGAAAGCGGTCGCTTCCGTGGCCAGCTTGCGGTAGGTCCAGTGGTCGATTCGGCCGGGTCCCAGCCAGAAGCCGACCCCAAGCCCATCGACTTCGGCGGCCTCGAGGAAGGCGTCTTCAATTCGTTCAGGCAACATCCTTCTCGAGCTCCATGCGTTGGGAAACCAGCTCGACCAGATCCGATACGGTCTCTGGTGGCTGCTCCGGGTTCTCACCAAGGGGCGCTCCGAGGAAGGCCTCGAGTTCAAGCGCCAGGTGCAGAAAGGTCATACTGTCCAGTCCCAGGTCGTGCTGTAGGCGGTCGCTGGGTTGGGGGGCTAGTTCAGGCTGGTCGAACACCACTCGAAGGGAGTGCTGGACGGCCTCAGTGGCTTGTTGACTAGGGTTCATGGCTAGCTCCTTCCGGGAACAAAGCGGGGTCGGTGTGCCCACTCAGTGGTCTGGGCACAGGAATTATTGGATCGAAGCGCGGCCTCTTCGGCCGGGATCCGTTGACCCAGCAACAGCGCCAGGTTGGCGACGGTGAAGACCACAGCGGTCATCCAGCAGCCGAAGATCAGGGGCAGCGCTGCGATTTCAAGGATTACGCCCAGGTAGTTGGGGTGCTTGATGAAGCGATAGATCCCGCCATCTACTGGAGGCACATCGGTCAGCACGATGATGCGAGTGGTCCACCTGGGACCAAGCTTGGTCATCGCAGCGATGCGCAGAATCTGTCCGGCTGCGAACAGCAGTCCGGCATAGATGGAAAACTCGACCAGCGGCGGACTGCTCTTCGACGAGGCCTCCAGCAGGCAAGCGATGAGCCAACTGGTATGGAGGACCTTCATGGTTGTGTAGTGACTGCTTTGGAACTCCGTGGCGCCAGCTTTGAGCAGAGCGTCTGTGTTGCGTGCAGCGATGCGTACTTCAAGGAGTCGTTGAGCTGCTACGCAGGCAATAAGGAAGAAGTAGGCGTTCAATCCGATGTTCATCAGCTTGCCCTCCGGATGAGGTTGAATTCGGCACAGAAGCCAGGCCCGAGAGCCGTCATCATTCCGACCGAGTTGGTGGGGGGGAGATTCTCAAGGGTGTCCTTGAGGATGAAGAGCACAGAGGCTGAGCTCATGTTCCCGTGCTGCTCGAGGCTGTCCCAGCTGTGCTGGAGCATCTCTGGCTCGAGTTCCAAGGCTGCCTGAAGAGCCTCAAGTACTCGCGGCCCGCCCGGGTGGGCAACGACGAAGTCGGGCTTGTCTTGACCGACCTCAGCCTCTTCCAGGAGTGCTTTGACTTCGCCAGGTACTTCGTTGGCGACCAGCTTCGGGACCTCAGGAGAGAGGACCACTTTGAAGCCTGAGTCAACCACGTCCCAGCCCATGATTCGCTCGGTCTCCGGGAAGAAGGCCGAGCGCGGGTTGGACCACTCCAGGGGAGCACTTGCAGCCAGAGGGTGTTCGTCCCCGACCATGAGCACCGCTGCACAGCCGTCACCGAAAAGCCCGGAGGCGATCAGGTTTGCTACCGAAAGGTCTTCTTTCTGAAGGGTCAGGGAGCAGAGCTCTACCGCAATGAGAATGGCGGCCTCTTTGGGGTGACCGACCAGGTAGTCACCGACGCGGTTGATGCCAGCCACGCCTGCCAGGCAGCCGAGGCCGAACAGTGGGGTGCGGCGGGTTGAGCGGGGGAACGGGAGCTGGTTCATCAGTCGCGCATCGAGGCTGGGAACTGCCACACCGGTTACCGTGGTGCTGGTGAGAGAGCCAATGTCCTCGGGACTGAGTCCTGCCCCCTCAAGGAGCTCTTCTACCGCCTGGGTGGCCATAGGTACCGCGGCCTCCAGCCAGGCGTCGTTGAAGTCGCCGAAGCTCTTCAGCTGCTTATAGCGCTCGAGGGGCACGGCCAGGTGGCGTCCACCGACCTTCACGTTCTTTTGAAACTTAAGGATTCGGTCGGTGTTGACGTACTTGCCGTTCCAATCTTCAAGCAGGCTGCGCGTGAGGGTCTCCTGATCGTAGTAATTGGGCGCCAGAGCAGAGGACACGGAGTGAATGAAAGGCATGGTATTGCTCGCTTTCGGGGCTGGATAGAAGCTGGTTTCCTTGAGGCCTTAACGACCTTTGTTCAGTGCGGTTCGAATTAATTAACTGAACAGTAAGTATTATTTTATTCTGAGGCCGTCAAGAGCTAAGTCGATTTTTTTTTCGAAAAACGACCGAATCGATTTCTTTGAGTTCTTACGAAGCTGTTGTGGGCGGCGTTAATCAGCAGTTCTTGTCCCAGATTGGAGCGCCTTGTTTAGGGGACAGGCGGTTCGTAGCGGTCAAGATGTTGCGGACATGCTGAGAAGCTACTGAGTGTCTGAGATCCCGTTGAATCTAAATCTGCCGGTAGGTAGATAGCGTCCGAAGCGGCGCCGAAACGGGCGCCAATCTGAACTGCTTGGAGGCAATGCGCATGTCCTTTCGAACATCGATCATTCGTTATTCTCTGATCCTGAGCATCCCCTTGTTGAGTCTGGGCTTGTCCGTTGGCTGTGACTCGGTTGAGGATGATTGGGCCGGCGGAACCGGCTCTTTTGATTCAGACTCCGGTTGGGCTTCGGGCAGCGATGAAGGCGGCCCTGACTCTTCCTCCAGTGACTCCAGCGACGATCACTCGGGCGGCACGGACAGCGGTCATGGTGTTAGCCCGGGGACTGGTGCCGGGGAATCGCTGTGTGCTGAAGCCCGCCCGATCTCCTGCGGTCAGACCATCACCAGCAACACCAGCGATCCTAATGAGGGTGCCACTTCAGTCTTTGACCATTATGACATCGCTGCCGGTAACTACAGTGCTCCGGAGGTCGTGTTTTCCTGGACTCCTACCCAGAACACCGCGGCCAGCTTTCATCTGGTCGCCGCCCGTCCTACTGAGGTCAACCATGACCTGTTCGTACTCGAGAATGGTTGCGAGACTGACGATGCCATTGAGTTCGGCATGAACGGACTTGAGTGGGAGGCTCATGCCAACACCAGCTACACCCTGGTGGTGGACGGTTACTATCAGGACGCGGGTGAGTTCACCGTGAAGCTGAATTGTGATGCGGCATCCTTTGATGCTCCGGCGCAAGATATCGAGTGCTACGATTACGTGTCTTCCGGGAACTCCTCCGCTCCGGTGCAGTTGGCTGATAGCGGTCTTCCTGGCGCGGTGGTCGGCGGCTCCGGAACCTTACCTACCGACTGGAACTCTGCGGTCGCCTTTGAGGGTACTCCGGGCAGGCCCGCTGATCATGAGGGTATCGACTACCTTCATGACGACGAAAACGTCGAGATCGTCGATGTCTTTGCGGCGCTGGGCGGCACTGTGGCCTATGTCCAGTTTGGTTGCCCCCAGTCCACGCTTTTTGGCGCCAACCGTAGTCAGCGGGAGTGCGGTGCGGGATGGGGCAATCACGTGGTTATCGATCATGGGAATGGGGCCTACACCCGCTACGCACATCTTGACCCCATCGATGTTGACGTCCTCGTCGGTGATGTGGTTCCCCAGGGTCAGCGTATTGCTGGCATGGGCAACAGCGGTCGCAGCGACACTCGTCACCTGCACTTTGAGTTGGGCTCCAGCGAGGCGGGCTTTGACCCCTGCGCCCCCGCTGCCTCTTTCACAACGGTGCACGACCCCCAGTTGCTGTTTTAGTGGCCCTGGGTGCTGCCTCTTGATGACCTGCTAGAGACCCGCTGTGCTGTTGTCTGCGCCTTCTAGGAGGCTGCGCACTTCATCGATGGCTTGCGGGGTGGCTGCGCCCTGGCCGCGCCAGATCACAGTTCCCTCTGCAGACACCAGCAGGCTCACAACGTTCGTCTCATCCTTGATGGATAGGGCCTCAAGCAGCGGAGCCTTCTTGATATAGGCGGTGGCCGTCTGGCCACAGCCCTTCTCGGCCCCCACAGAGTCGGCCATTCCGCCATCGATGAGGCGTCGCAGAAAGCGCGCGCCCGAGGGCAGTACCGGAATCGAGAGACGTCGCAGGCCTGGATTGCTGGCGCACAGCTCGCGGTCGACCGACATCCAGCTCTTGAGGTCGTCCAGCTGATCCCGCTCAAAGGACAGCACCAGGAGGGTTGCGTGACCGGCGAGCTGAGAGGTCAGGCTCACATCGTCACCGCCGATGGGTCGGATCTTGGTGTCCGGCAGATCAAGACTCTTGCCCTGTGCACTGACCTGGGCGGGGCTGGCGAACAGGGCCAGACTGGCAGCGGTCAGAAGTAGAGTGGCCAAGGTGCGGAGGGTCGTCGTCATGATGGTCGGTCCGTAGCGGAAGGGGTGTGGATTGGATTCAGTTTGGCTGGGCAGGCTAATATCTACCCAGCGGTAGTTAGTCAAGGTCAGATTGGTCGTTGTGTCGGTCCATTGGCGATGCAATGGCTCCTACTGCATGCAGGTCGGCAATTTGTCGCGCTTCGTAGCCGAGACTTTCGAGCAGCTCCTGCGTAGCGGAGCCTATAGCGGGGGGGTCGGAGCGCAGCCCGAAGTCGTAGTTCCCAACTGCTATGGGCAGGCGCGGCAGTCGGGTGTTGGTCCCGTCGGGCAAGACAGTAGCCAGTAAGCCACCCTGTTGTTGGTTAAGTTGGGGGTCCTCGAACAGGTCTTCTGGCCGAGCAATGGGGGCGAAGGGAATGCCGGCCTCCTCGCAGCGGGCGATGATGTGGTTGCGGCTGAAGTTGCTAAGCAGGGTTTCGACCGCGGGCAGGAGCCACTCTCTGTGGTCGATTCGGTCGTTGTTGGTGGCCAGTCGGGTGTCCTGCGCCCAGTCGCTGCGCTCAAAAACCTGACAGAAGCTCTGCCAATGGCGGTCACTGATGATGCCGATGAACACAGATTCTCCATCGGCAGTGTCGAAGGTACGGTAGATGGACCAGGCGCTGACTCGGGCTGGCATCGGTGGAACCGGTCTATCGCTGAGGGCCGAGTAGGCCATGTGCTGGCCCATGAAGAAGGCGGTGGTCTCAAAAAGGGAGCTCCGCACCAGGGTCCCGCGGCCGGTCCGCTCCCGCTCGTAGAGGGCCAGGATCACTGCCATGGTTCCGAACATCCCGCCGCCGATGTCGATGATAGAGGTACCAGCTCGCAGCGGCTTACCCGGTGGCCCGGTCATGTACGCCAAACCACCCATCATCTGCACCACTTCGTCCATGGCGGTGCGTTGCTCATAGGGCCCGGCGCCAAAGCCCTTCAGGGAGAGATAGATGAGACGTTCGTTGTGAGCGCGCACTGCGTCGTAGCCAAAGCCCAGTCGGTCCATCGTGCCTGGACCGAAGTTCTCGACCAGAACATCCGCGGTGGGAAGCAGTTGTTGGATGATCTGACGTCCCTCGTTACTCTTCAGGTTGACGGCCAGGCTCTTTTTGTTGCGGCTGTAGAAGGGGAAGTAGCCGGTTCCGAAGCCCTTGAGGCGTCGAGTTGAGTCGCCACTGGGTGGCTCGATGTGGATCACCTCGGCGCCGAGGTCACCCAGGATCAGTCCTGCTGTGGGTCCCATCACCGCGTGGGTGAATTCCAGGACTCGGATGCCGTCCAGTGGCAGTTCAGAGGCCGCGCTCATAGGGTGTCTCTTGGTTGAGCCGTGGGGGGATAGTCGCCATGTTGGCGCAGATATTCGACCAGCCCACCGGCACTGAGGATGGCCATCATCATCTCCGGCATGGCCTGTGCGCGGTGTTCGGTGCCCTGACTGAGGTTGCTGACGACGCCTCGGCTCAGATCTACGCTGAGCAGGTCCCCGGTCGAGGCCTGCAGGTCAGGCACCTCAATGGCTGGTAAGCCGACGTTGATGGCGTTTCGATAGAAGATCCTGGCGAAGTATCTGGCGATTACCACGGACACGCCCGCGGTCTTGAGCGCTAAAGGTGCCTGCTCCCGCGAGCTGCCGCAGCCAAAGTTGTCGCCGCCAACGACCATGTCGCCGGTCGCCATCCGGCCGCGGAAGTCCGGGTCGAGGTCTTCCAGCACATGAGCAGCCAGCGACTGCAGGTCGAGGGTCTTGGTGTATTTACCTGGAATGATCCGGTCGGTGTCGACGTCGTCTCCGTAGACGTGCGCCTGACCTTTCAGGATGCTGCTCATCTCAGCTCTCCAGGAAGGGGGTGGGGTCTGTGATTTGACCGGTTCGGGCGGCAGCCGCTACAGCGGACGGTGCACCGAGGAAGACCCGGGCTCTAGGGTTGCCCATGCGTCCTTTGAAGTTGCGGTTGGCGGTCGAGATGACGGTCTCGCCGTCACCTGGAACTCCAGCGTGGGTTCCGACACAGGGGCCGCAGCCAGAGGGCAGGAAGGTTGCGCCAGCGCGGGTCAATTCTGCCACGGTACCGTCGTCCAGCGCCCGCAGAAAGATGTCCCGGGACGCCGGCGCAATAACAAGCCGAACGCCCGGTGCGATGTGGGCGTCACGCAGTACCCGGGCGGCGGTGTGCAGGTCTTCGAGACGGCCGTTGACGCAGCTGCCGATGAAGGCGTAGCTGATCGGAGTCCCCGCATAGTCCTGTAGCTGATGGACATCGTCCGGCGATCCGGGCGCGCTTAGTTGGGGCTTGAGCCGGTCGATGTCATAGATCAGGTGCTGTACGTAGTCGGCGTCGGGGTCCGCCGTGAGCGGCGTGAATGGATAGGGCAGTTTGAGCCCGGCGGGGTGAACGAGACCGACCTTGGCGCCCATCTCGATTGCCATGTTGGCGAGGGTGAAGCGTCCGCCCAGGTCCAGGCTCTCGATCCCGCTGCCACAGAATTCGATGGCTTGATAAGTAGCCCCTGAGATGCCGAGCTGGCCGACCAGGAACAGGGTGAGATCCTTGGCCTGAACGCCCGGTTTGAGCACACCGCGAACTTCCACTTTGATGGTCTGGGGTACCTTCAGCCAGATCTTGCCGGTGCGCCAGACGGCCGCCAGATCGGTCGAGCCGACACCGGTTGCAAAGGCACCCAGGGCCCCATAACTGCAGGTGTGGCTGTCTGCGCCGATGAACAGTTGGCCCGGACGCACGTGGGCGTTGTCGATCATCAGCTGGTGGCAGATGCCTGCACCGACGTCGTACAGCATGTTGCCCTGTTCCCTTGAGAAGCGGCGCATGAGTTCGTGAAGGTTGCCGATTCGCTCGTTGGGTGCTGGTGCAGCGTGGTCGATGACCAGCCAGGTGTGCTGTGGGTCGTGGATCCGCTGTCCGCCCATGTCCTTGAAGGCCTTGATGGCCAGAGGAGCGGTTGTGTCGCTCGCCATGGAGCCGTCGACGTCAACCACTACGAATTCTCCGCTCTTAACCAGCCGCCCAGCGTGAAGCGAGAGGATCTTCTCAGCGAGTGTTTGTCCCATCTCGATGGCCTCTGGCGTTGTCCTGGCTGGGCTCAAGCCAGCGTCGCCAGCCCGGGAGTGGATAGGACCCGGTGCATCTTGCCGGGGAACGGGCGGTCATAGAATTCCTCCATAAGGGTGCTGACCTCAGCGACCTTGCGTGCATCGATGCCGGTTTCGAAGCCCATCTGCTGCGCCATGGCGACCAGGTCTTCGGTGGCGATGTTGCCACTTGCCCCGCGGATGTACGGACAGCCGCCCATTCCGCCGAAGGCGGTGTCGAAGTGGCGCACCCCCAGATCGATGGCGGCCAGGGCGTTGGCCATGCCGCGGCCTTCGGTGTCGTGGAGGTGCAGGAAGACAGGCCGCCCCCTGGCCAGCTTGAGGACTTGTGGAAGTAGGTTGCGTATGGCCCTGGGATCGCCCATTCCAGTGGAGTCTGCGAGGGCTATTTCGTCGACGCCGAGAGCCAGCTGAGCTTCGACCATCTCCAGTACTGTGGCTGCCGTAATGGGGCCTTCATAGCGGCATCCAAAGGCACATTGAACTCCACCGCGGACGGTCAAGCCAGCCTGCTGAGCGCGCATCACGTTCTCGGCATGACCCTGGCGAGCTTCCTGCAGGCTGCGCCTGGTGTTTTTGCGACTATGGGTGTCGCTAGCAGAGTGGGAGATGGCGACATGCCTAAGTCCAGCGGCGATCGCGCGGTCGATGCCGCGGCCGTTGAGCACCAGGCCGCTGTAGATGACCTGATCAGCGCGCGGCAGTTGTGCGCAGAGCTGCTCGGCGTCGGCCATTTGCGGTACGTAGCTGGGATGGACAAAGGAGGTGACCTGAATCCGCTTCACCCCGGCTTCGACGAGAGCCGCCACTACCTCCACTTTCCTGGCGGTCGGGACGATGACGGACTCACTCTGGAAGCCGTCGCGGGGCCCCTGGTCTTCAATGACAATGCGGGGTTTAAGTTCCGGGCTCATGGTGGGCTCGCTGGCGGTTGGCTGCGCCGGACGACCCCTTGATTGAGGTCGACCGGGCGGCCGATAAAATCCTGGGCTTCAGGCAGCAGCGGAGCGTCGGGTGCCCGGCGCCGCAGTAGGATTGCCCAGCTGGTCGTCGTCCTGTCCGTGGCCGATGCTACGTCGCACCAAGATGCATGCGACCACCACCACCAGATTCAGGCCAGCCAGCCAGACGAAGGGCGCGTTGAAGGCGACTGTGTCAAATAGCTTGCCACCAATGAATGAGTTCACCAGGATGCCCAGTCCGCCGCAGAAGCCGAAGAAGCCGATCACGGCTCCGCGGCTGCGCACGGGGGCTTGCTGCTGAATGAGCGATTGGGTGCTGATGACGCCGGCTACTTCGCCTGCGCCGATGGTCATTGCGACAAACAGCATGGCGGTGGAGAAGGGGTCTACAACGAAGAATGTCAGACCATAGCCGATGACGTTGAGCATCAGTCCGACCGCTACTGCTGACACGCGATTGATCCGGTCACAGAGGATGCCAATGAAGGGTGCAGCCCACAGGCTGCCGGCCCCGACCATGGCGATGAGCAGTCCAGCACGTTCCATGCCAGCCAGGCTCAGGCAGAGTCCATCAGCCATGCAGGCCATCGCTTCGGCTGAGCCTTCTGCCAGCAGACAGCCTTCGCTGCCTGGAGCGCAGGCAGCACCACTTGCATCGACGCAGGGGCCGGCGCTGCCCTCGCCGCACTGGTACTTGGAGTTAGCCAGCAGGACCTTGGGATTGTTCTGCACATAGAGGGCGCACCAAAGAGGAATGAACAGACCGGCGATGGCCAGATCAGCGCGGGCCACGAAGGCGGTTACATAGGACAGGGCAGTGACGCGGTCTCGGCGTCCAGCGGCCACGCCCTCTTTGAGGCGGGTGGCAAAGGGAATGCGCTCAACCGTCTGAGTGGTGCTCTTCGGCGCCAGCCCGAGGCGCAGCAGGGCGGCGCAGAGCAGGCCGAGGCCACCGACGATTAGGTAGGTCTTCCAGCCTGCTGCCGTAGCGGCCTCGCTGGGTTCCATGCCTGAGGCTACGTAGCTGTCACGCAGGCGGATCGGAAGTTTTACCAGGACAGTTGCCGCCAGGGCAGCGCCGATGGCATTGCACACGCCCATCAAGCCGTTAGCCTTGCCCAGGTCACGCTTGATGACGTAGTCGCCTGCCAGGGTCGCCAGCATGCCGGTGGCTGCTGCCATGCCCACTGCATAGAGGCCGCGCAGCAGATAGAGATGGGCTGCCTCGCTAACGAAGGGGTGGAGCGCGGCGGCTAGGGCGACGATGGCGATCCCCACCGCATAGACCAGGCGTCTACCCACCTTGTCGCTGCCAGCCCCCCAGATACCGATCAGGCAGAGGATGACGATCTCCGCGACAACCGCGGCATTCCCAGTGACGGTGCCCTGTTCTGAGCGGGGGATCTGTAAGAAGGCTTCCAGCAGAAACGGCTGCAGCACGCTCATCAGGACGGCCAGGCCGATGGTTATCAGGGCTGAAAAGTAGAAGAACAGAAGGTGTTGGCGCTTGATCCCCTCCTGCAGTTGGGTGAAGAGGAACTTTCGTCCTTGTTGGCTTTCCATGTCGTGTTCCTATCCGTTTTTTCGGTATTGCTGAGCTGGACGCTCAGGCTGTAGTTATGGCTTCTGCGAGGTGCCAGGGTCTGCCGTCCAGGACGTTGGTGTTGGCGGAGACCATCTTGTTGGTGGCGGCTGCTGGGTGGACGTTGCCGATGGTCAGGCCCGGGTTCGGCAGTGCTTGTACGGTGAGCGGTGTGGAGATGTTGCCGTCGAACAGGCGGGATTCCCACGGTGTCATCAGGGTGAAGTCAGTGGGCAGTCCAAGGATTGCCGAGGTCCCGACCTCAGTACGGGTTGCATAGACCAGGCTCAGGCGGTTCTCTGCGGCCCGCTCGGGCAGTCCAGTCTCTACCTCCCAGGCCTCAATGACGTGGATCGGGGCGGCTACCACTTCGGCGCCAGCCAGGGCGGCGAGCCGGAAGGTCTCCGGATACAGGGCGTCGTCTCCAACGACCACGGCCAGTCGGCCCCAGGCCAGCTGTAGGACTTC
Organism: Deltaproteobacteria bacterium UBA6601; assembly: GCA_002433485.1. GTDB lineage: Bacteria > Myxococcota_A > UBA796 > UBA9615 > UBA9615 > UBA6601. The sequence continues at coordinate 47,919 of DJIF01000033.1, read as the reverse complement.
CATCTGTTGCCCCACCGCGTGCTCTTCGCCCAGGCGGGCGCAGGGGTGAAGCTGGGCCTGCCGTAGGAGCACTCCTGAGCGGCTCAGCACGACACCGGTGTTGCGTCCGTTGATCAGGAGGCTGGTGACCACGGCCACCCCTTCTCGGCAGGAACCGACAAGTCGCTCCAGTGCAGCTTGGGAGCGAGCCTCTGCCTCGGCCAGTTCCAGGTTCATGGCGGCACCTTCGAAGCAGAACAGCTCGGGGAGTACCAGCAGCGAGACTTCAGGGTCCAGAGATCGCAGCACTGCGGCTACTTCAATGATGGCTTGCTGGCCGGAAGATTCAGGCTGGTACACCGCTGCTCGGACCTCAGGGGCCCCTGGTGGCAGATCAGCCCGAGCCGGGGCCTGGGCGATGGCGGCATACAGCTCGGGACGCCTGCTTGCGAACACATCGGTGCCGTCTGGTCGGGTCTTGTCATCGGCCCGTTGGGGCTCAATGTCGGCGAACACCACGCCTGGAGTCTGGCGATCTGCACGAGTGATCACGGTGCCATCGGGGGCCACGACCTGGCTGTCGCCAGCGCCGAACAGGTGGACGACAGGAATGTTGGTGATCCGGCTGACCTCTTCCAGCAGGTACTCAGGGATAAGAGGCCCCACTTTGTTGGCTGCCACTACCCAGGTGCGGTTCTCAGGGGCTCGAACCGGTACGTGCAGGTCGCCTTCGTCGTAGGCAAAGGAGTTGAGGCTGTTACAGAGGATCTGTGCGCCGCGCAGGGCAAGACCACGTGGGGTCTCGTTGATGACTCCGTCCATGCATGAATACATGCCGATCCGACCGATGGGGGTTTCGATCACCGGGCATACCGCCTGCGCCCTCCTGAGGAAGTCGTTCTCATGGCCCATGAGCACCTGTTTGTCGCTCTGTCCCAGCAACTCGCCGGCGGGGCTATAGAGGAGGCTGGTGCCGGTGATCACGCCGGGCTCCCTCCGGACCGTAGCGTTTACTACCAGGTGCAGCTGGTGCTGACGCGCGCTGGCCGCCAGGTCGCCCAGCCAGGGGCCGCTGATGTCTACGCTGACTTCCCAGCAGTGTTCGGCATCTCGGTACCAGGAAAGGTGGTTGCAGAATTCGGGCAGCACCACCAGCTGCGCCCCTCCAGCAGCAGCCTCGTCGATGGCTGACAGGCAACGCTTAAGGTTGGCGCTGAGGTCGTCGTCTACGGTGAACTGCGCTGCTGCTACACGAATCGAGGTCATGCTGCGGCTCCTCTACAGGCTTTGCTTCGCCACCAGGCCGCGCTGCGGCCGCCTATGGAGCGGCCTACCAGGCTGCTCCCGAGCTCCACAGCTTCCCAGAGGCGATTCAGGTTGACTCCGGTTTCAAGGCCGAGCTTCTCAGCCAGCAAGACCAGATCTTCAGTGGCGAGATTTCCGGCTGCACCTTCGGCGAATGGGCATCCCCCCAAGCCACCGACCGAGCTGTCGAGGGTGCGGACGCCAGCTTGAATCGCAGCGTAGGCGTTAGCAATGCCCAGGCCCTGAGTGTCGTGAAAGTGTCCTGCCACTCGCTCCATGGGGACGACATCAGCGAGGCGCTCAAAAAGGTCGCCTACTTGGGCTGGGTGAGCGTGGCCGATGGTGTCGGCAATCGCCAATTCATCAACGTGGTGGAAGCGCTCTGCGATGCGCAGCACTTCTGCAGCAGGGACCGGCCCGTCGTAGGGGCATACCCAGGCGGGGGCGAGGTAGACTCGAGCGAACACGCCTGCAGTGCGGGCTTGCTCCACCAGGCGGAGTGCTGTGCTGACGCTTTGCTCCACATCCATGCGGTTGTTGCGACGGCATAGGGTCTCGCTGACCACTACCACGATTGCGACTGCCCGGACGCCGGCTTGTTGGGCGCGAGCCCAACCCTTGTCGTTGATGATCAGGGCGTGGGACTGGAGCGCGGGATAGCTGGTGATGCCGGCAGTGATGCGATCGGCATCGGCCATCTGTGGAACTGCGCGCGGGCTTACGAAGCTGGTGGACTCGAGCCGTCTGAGACCGGCCTTATACAGGGCGTCGATCAGGCGCAGCTTGTCTTCAGTCTGAATCAGGCTCTTCTCGTTCTGGAGACCATCTCGGGGCCCTACTTCATAGACGTTGAGACGGTTCATCCTATCGCCCCCCTGGAGCGCAACTGCTGCAGTTGTTCGACGCTCAGACCGATGAGCCCGGTGAGGACTTCTTCGGTGTGTTGACCTACTTCCGGTGGAGCGGTGTAGCTCTCCTCTGAAGTGTCAGAGAGCTTGATGGGGTTGCCCGGCTGGCGGATCGTATCGCCGTGATTGTCCGTTACCTCTACCACCATGTCTCGGGCCAGCACTTGGGGGTCTGAGAGTGCTTGCTCCAGATTGTTGACCGGTGCACAGGGGATCCGCGCTCCGCGTAGCTGCTCAAGCCAGTAGTCGACGCTGTGCCGGCTGAAGATCTCGCTCAGGCGTCGGTTAATTAAGTCCTTGTTGGCCTTTCTTCCCGGCTGTCTCTTGTTTTCCTCGGTGTTGAGGTCGGGGGCGTCGACGATCTCCATCAGGTTGTCCCAGAACCGGTCGACGATCACCGCAATCAGGAACCAGCCGTCGTTGGCAGCAAAGGTGTCGTAGGGCACATGCACGAAGTGGCCGTTAGCAAGCGCTCCGGGCACCTTCCCTGACAGGAAGTGCATGGTTGCCATGTAGTTGAGCATGCTGATCTGGGCATCTTGCATGCTGACATCGACGTGCTGGCCACGGCCTGTTTTGACCCTGGCCTGGAGTGCCGAGAGTACGCCGATGGTGGCCATCAGTCCGCCGCCAAGATCACCAATTGGGATGCCGGAACGGGTCGGCGGCCCCTCCGGCGCGCCAGTAATGCTCATGCCGCCGCCGGTACCCTGAGCGACCATGTCAAAGCTGACATGGTGACGGTTAGGCCCGGTCTCTCCGAAGCCGCTGATGGCGCAGGTGATGATCCGAGGATTGATGGAGGAGAGGGTCTTGTGGTCGATACCAAGTCGCTCATTGACTCCCACAGAGAAGTTGGTCAGCACCACATCCGCTGTCTTGACCAGTTCGTAGAAGAGAGCTCGTCCTTCCTCGCTCTTGAGGTTGAGCGCTACGCTCTTCTTGTTGCGGTTTAGGGTAAGGAAGTAGGCGCCGACCCCGTTGAGGCTGTAGTCCGGGTCGTCCTCAAGCAGTCGTCTGGTGCCCTCACCCTTACCTGGGGGCTCGACCTTGATGGTCTCCATCCCCAGATCGGCGAGCAACATTCCCGCATAGGGTCCGCTCAGCATGTGCGTGATGTCGAGCATCCGCAGGCCTTCGAGAGCCTTCATGGCCGTGCCTCCGTGAGGTGTTCAATGACTTCTTCGACATTCATTACGTCGCCGTACTTGCTGTTGATGTCGAACAGGTTTGCTTCGTGGGGCTCGCTGGCGCGGTCTCCGACGCACTGGCGCGGCACGATCACACGGAAGCCGTACTGACAGCCGTCCACCGCCGTCGCTCGCACGCAACCTGAGGTGGAGCAGCCGACTACGATCACGGTGTCGACGCCAGCGGCGGTCAGGGTCGAAGCCAGGGAGGTGCCGAAGAAACTGCTGGCGTATTGCTTCACCAGCTGCAGGTCGCTGTCGTGGACAACCAGCTCTTCCACCAGCTCAGTGAGCACGTTATCGGCGGTGAAGCTGCGCAGCACCGGCACTTTGCGTGAGAACACGCCCCCATCGGCGCCACCGGGGTGGTACAGCACACGGGTGAAGATGACCGGACAGTCCGCTTGTCGGGCTGCCTCCAGTAGCGGCACGGTGCTGCGCACTGCCTCGACCACATCGGGGGCATAGAGTGCCGACCCCTGGGTGGTATAGGCCTTTACAAAATCCACCACCACCACAGCCGCTTTGCGTCCGAACCCGAGCCGACCGTCGAAGACTCCAGCGTAGTTTTCTGCCAGCGCAGCGTTTAGATGCCCAGAGCCAGCTGCCTGGTTGCCGGGGAGGTCGAGGGATTTCACTGGGGCCTCACGGCTTGTTCGGGGGGAAGGTAACGGGCTTCAAGGGCGGAGAAGTCTTTACTGCCCAGAAGCTCGTTCAGAGCGGCAAAGGGCAGCATCTGGTCGAGCAGATGGGCGGTTGTGTCTTTGCCCTTCAGTTCGTTGAGCAGGGCTGCGCCAGCGAAGGCGAAGCGGCGGACCAGCGAGTTCGGCCAGAGCGCGATTCGGTAGCCCATCTCTGCAAGGGCCTGATTACCTACCAGGGGGGTCTGTCCACCTTCCAGCATATTGGCGACCAGCGGCACGTCCGGGATGGCCTCGACGCAGCGGGCCAGTTCGTCCTTGCTGAGCGGTGACTCGATGAACAGAATATCGGCGCCAGCCTTTCGGTAGAGGATGGCTCGGTCAATGGCGGCTTCCAGCCCCTCTACTGAGCGTGCGTCGGTGCGGCCGATGATCAGGAAGTCATCGTCTCGCCGGGCGTGACAGGCCGCCTCGATCTTAAGGGTCATTTCTTTGGCTGAGACCAGCTTCTTGCCCTGCATGTGTCCGCAGCGCTTGGGGAACACCTGGTCCTCAAACTGCACCGCCGCAGCCCCAGCTTGCTCAAACAAACGGGTGGTACGGATCAGGTTGACCGCGCTGCCGTGTCCGTTATCGCCATCAGCGAGGACCGGCAGAGAGATGGCGTTGGCCACGCTGGAGACGCGGTTGACCATCTCATCGAGGCTGACGAGTCCTACATCAGGCTGGCCGAGGGACGAGTAGGAAACCGCAGCACCGCTGAGAAATACCGCATCGAAGCCAGCCTGCTCGACCAGCCTTGCGGTAAAGGCGTCATAGACTCCTGGGCAGACCAGAATCTGAGGCTCGCGCAAACGATTGGCAAGTCCCACCGTGTTCTCCCTCGCTGGGTTTCAGGCTTCGCCAGTCGAGGCGAAGCAGCTCCCTGTCGACAGGACCATCGACAGCGCATTTCATCTAACCTACTAAATGGTAGATTGCAAGTTGTATTCGGGCGCTTCACTCCCTTGCCAATCAAAGCCTTTTCTTCATGCTTTGCGTCCAAAAAAACAAGGGATGGTTGACGAGTGTGGGTCCCGTGAATATGTAAGTATCAACTGAAAGGTAGATTGTTTTGGTTCGGGATCTTTCTCGAGCAGAAAACTGTGAGGAGTAGTCATGAGTCGAGTCGTTGTTGTTACCGGTGGGACCCGAGGTATTGGCCTCGGCCTGGCCAAGGCTTTCTTGAGCCTTGATTGTAAGGTCATGATCTGTGGCCGCAGCAGTAGTTCTGTGGTTCCGGTGCTCGAGCAATTATCTGCGCTCGGTCAGATCCACGGAATCGCCTGTGATGTTGCAGAGCCGGTTCAGGTGCAGGCCCTTTGGGATGCCGCGGTGGAGCGGTTCGGGCGCGTCGATATCTGGATCAACAATGCTGGAGTGATGAACTCCCTGGTCGATTTTGCCGATGCTCCCACCGAGGAGATCGGCACTGTTGTGGATGTAAACCTGCTCGGTGCCATGTACGGGGCTCACGTTGCCTTTCGCGGTATGCGTGAGCAGCAGGGCGGTGGTTTCGTCTACTTGATGGAGGGCCTGGGGAGCGGCGGCGAGATGCGCCCGTTCCACACCGTCTATGGAGCCACTAAATATGCCGTCCGGTACCTGGCGAAGGCCTTGATCAATGAGGCCAAGGATACTGAGGTTCGGGTCGGTAGCATCAGTCCTGGAATCGTCGTCACTGACTTGCTGATGGATGTGTACAAGGACCGTCCCGTTGAGGAGCTTGATAAAGCCAAGAAGGTGTTCAATATCCTCGCCGATAACGTCGACACGGTGGCCCCCTGGATCGCGGAGCGAGTGCTGGCCGCCAGGGACAACGGTACTTCGATCACCTGGCTCACCAAGTTCACCGCTTTTGGTCGCTTTGCAACCGCAGCTTTCAATAAGCGTGACCTGTTTGCAGAGGCAGAAGCTTGAGCCTTCCGGTAGCTGTTGTCACCGGCGCTAATCGCGGCATCGGCCGCTGCGTCGCAGAGCAACTCGCAGACCTTGGCTACATGGTGGTGATAGCCAGTCGATCGCTGGCTCAGGCTCAGGCAACCGTCACTGAACTTAGTTCCCAGGAGCGGCGATTCATCGCAGTCCAGCTGGATGTCACCGATCAAGCGAGCGTTCAGGCGCTGGCCGGTGTGCTTCAAGAACGTCTGGGGCGGGTCGATGTGCTGATCAACAATGCTGGGGTTGCCCTGGACAAGTTCCAGAGCTTCGAATCCACCAGCGCCGCAGTCTTTGAGCAGACTCTGCAGGTCAATACTCTGGGCGCGTTTCGCGTTACTCAGGCCTTGTTGCCCATGTTGCGGGCGGCGGCTGCGCCCCGCATTGTCAATGTTAGTTCTCAGTTGGGCTCGCTAGAGCGCATGACCGGTCTCACCGTGGCCTATCGGGCGAGCAAGGCAGCCTTGAACGCAGTGACTCGTTCCGTCGCCCATGAGCTGGCCGACACCTCGGCCAAGGTGAACAGCGTCTGTCCGGGCTGGGTAGCTACCGAGCTTGGCGGCATGGATGCCCCGACCACTCCCCAAGAGGGTGCCCGGGGCATCGTCTGGGCCGCAACCCTGCCCGAGCTCGGACCCACCGGCGGGTTCTTTCAAGAAGGAACACCGCTTCCCTGGTGAGTCCGTGCCCGGGCCTCGGGCTCAGCTGTACTGAGCGTTGAGAACCTTCTCCCCAGCCTTCCAGTTGACCGTTCCGAAGACCACCTTGTCGAGCACACCGTGACGGTGGAGCTTCCACACCACGCTCATGGTCCACTTGTCGTCGATGATGAACTCCCGTCCTTCGATCCGTAGTGATGTTCCGGTGATGTGCTGTGAGGTGTACAGGGCTCGCCCATAGGAGAACCCGTTGCCGAACAGGTCGGGGCCGTGGAAGGTGTGGCGGTTGCCGTTGCGGGCTCGAACAAAGCGGGCCTCGAGTTGCTCGGCGCCACTGAGCTTGATACCGACTTCGGCTCGGAGCAGATCCACCGGAGTGTAATCCATTACCAACTGGGCCTCTCCCAGCTTCTTCTGGTCAGCACCAAAGACCTGCATTTCGCCGGTCCACTCCCCGGCATCTTTAAAGGGCAGCACATGTGGAGTGTTGCCAGAACTCTTCTCTGAGTCGACAAAGCCGTCGATCCTCCTGCGAGTAGCTTCGCTCTCGCTGTAGTCGTGGGAGACCCGATAGACTCCGTTGAATACGGAGCAGAGGGTCGGCCCGTCGTACAGCAGCGAACTGTAGACCTGAGTCTCGCCATCAGCGAGGACATGAACCATTGTCCGCAGGTCTGCTGCCCACGCTGGTGAGTAGTAGCGAGCGTCCACGAGGCCGCCGAACGGTTGGCCAGAACCCATAAAGTCGGGTCCCATGTAGATTCGGTCCTGATCGCCATCCAGCACGCCGAACTCGAAGTCGCGGGCCTCAAAGCGTGAGCGGAGCTCACCCCGGACGTCGAGCTTGGTGTCCATGCGGTAGGTGGTGCGGTCACCTTCGTGGGTGCTGGAGCGTGAAACCTTGTTCCAGCCGACGTGAGTCCCGTCGGGCTGAAAGACGCTGGGGTAGCCGTGCCATTCGCCAGCGATGCTCTTCTGCCAGTTGCTGGGTTGGGTGCTCATGTTGTCTCCTTGGCTCATGTTGTCTCCTGAGGTCTGAGGTGTATTACCTCAATGCGTTCGAGTTGATGATCCTGGTACCTGCGGAACATGCCGATCAGCTCACGGTCGGTTGAGTCGAGGGCTTCGAAGCCTCGCAGTTGTGCTCCTGTGCTGCTGGCCCAGTCGTGTTCAAGCAGCCAGCCGTAGCGGCGGCTCACCCCGTGAAACAGTTCTTCGGTTTGTCGCACCTGGGCCAGCAGACGGTCCTCGAAGAACTCGACGCTGGCCTCTCTTAGGCTGTCTTTGCTTTGCTCTTGCCAGCTCTCGTCTTGATAGACCCGCTCGATGGCTTCTTCACTAAGTTGCCGGCCATCGGGAAGGAAGGTGCGTCGTTCTCCATACCAGCTGGTGGCCAGCTCAGCCGCCGCAAAGGGGCCTGTGAGTTCGGGCCAGTTGCCGTCGTTTGCGGGCCTCGCGATGCCCGCAATTTGAGCCACCAGGTTACCGCCGTCGGCAAAGCGTCCGCCTGTGAGTTGCTTGTCTCTAGCGCTGAATGCGTAGGACTGAAAGGCGTGGCCAAAAACCGGCCAGATCCCCTGACCCCACATGGCCGACTCACCGAGGCTCTGGCCAACCCCAATCACCGCTGGCCCCAGGTAGCGCCTGCGGGTACCGTCAATGCTTAAGTCAAAGACATGGGTTCCGGCGAAGGCACCCATGGGGTGTTCCTTAAGGCTGGAATCTGGCGTGCAGTGTTGGGTGAGGCGCAGCCGGCGGTCATCGAGCCGCTCAAGTTCACGCCGTTGGCGGATTGTGCCAACTAGTGAGCCGCGTGAGTCGAACACGTACTCACGCACCAGCCAGGTGCCTTGGAAGCTCACGAGGCTCGGCGCTCCTGTTGTTCTCCCGAGAAGAAGTAGAGCAGGGGGCCAGCAACCAGCTCAGGGTGGGTGTCGCAGATGTAGGTTCCGCCTGCTGGCAGGTTGATAAGGTAGCCGCGCTTAAGCTCTGCATAGGCCTTCTCCAGGCAGCCGCGCAGGGTGTCGTCGGGCCCAGCCATAACCAAGGTGGTCACCTCAAGAGCGGCCAACTGGGCTGCAAAGTTGTGCTCGAAGACGGCGCGGTAGGCCTCCAGATAGCGCGGTCCGACCTGCAGATTTGAGACTGCTTCTCGATGTAGCAGGCGAACATCAGCAGTGGGTGCTTTGGCCCGGATTCGGTTCCAAACTTCCATGCAATGGCTGCCGTCTTCTTCCAGGCGGCGCGGTGCCGCCCGCGGGATGAGCCCCTCAATCTGTTGTCGGCTCAGCACCGGCGGACCGGACAGGGCCAGTCGAAGTGCTAGTGATGGTTCATCAGTGACCATCTGTACCGCGATGCTGGCACCCGTGTGGTGGCCAAACAGCCAGCACTGATCAATTCCCAGGCCTTTGAGTGCTGCTCTGATGACTTGGGCATAGCGCTTTATGGAGCCGGATTCTTGCAGGTGGGGGGTCGCTCCATAACCGGGCGTATCCGGAGCCACACACCAGTAACGGTGCTCGAGCAGGGCCATGAGCCCTTCAAACATCACCGAGTGACTCGCTGTCTGGTGGAGCAGGACGATAGGTGGTGCTTCCGTCCGTTGCCCGGCGGTGCGCAGGTGGACCTGCCCATAGGGAGTGTCTACATAGCTACAGCGAATTGTCATGTCACTGCTCTGTTGGCGGCGCCGCCGACCTGCAAGCTGATCCACTTGAGTTCAGTGAAGTGTTCGATGCTGTAGCGGCCACCGCTGCGGCCGAGGCCCGAAGCGCCCACCCCCCCAACGGGCGCCATGGTGTTGGACTGGAAGGAGTGCATGCCGAGGTGAACCGCGCCGGCGCGAATTCTGCGAGCAGCGTCCATCGCGCGCGCGAGATCATGGGTGAGAACGGCCGCAGAGAGGCCGTAATCGCTCTCGTTGGCGGCTTCGATGGCGGCCTCCAGATCGGGTGCAGAGGAGACCGTCACCACCGGGCCGAAGGTCTCTTCACGCCATGCGAGACTGTCGCGCGGTGGCTCCAGCAGCACCGTCGGGGCGTAGGTCCAGCCTTCCTGAATTGTTCCGCCGGTGAGTAGTATCGCGCCACCCCTAAGGGCGTCCTGAACGTGGGCATCGACGCGTTCGACCGCTTCTGCACAGATCAGTGGGCCGTAGGCAGTGTCCTCATCAGCGAGGTCCCCAAAGCGGAGCTTGCGGGCTTCTGCGACCAGGGCATCGGTAAATTCCTCAACCAGGCCCGCCTCCACAATGACCCGTGAGCCGCTCATGCAGATCTGACCGCCATGGAAGAAGGCTCCGGCAGCCACTTCAGCTGCTGCCTCCTGGGCGTTCATGTCGGCCAGGACAAGGACTGGGTTTTTGCCACCAAGCTCCAGCTGGACTCGCTTCATTCGACGGGTTGCCTCGGCGCCGATGATTGAGCCAACTTGAGTGCTTCCGGTGAATGCGATGCCGGCTACTTCAGGGTGCTCTACAAGTCGTTTTCCGCAGTCGGGTCCGAAGCCTGTAACGACACTGAACAGCCCCCGGGGCAGGCCGGCGTCACTGAGCAGTTGAGCCAGTCGAACTGCAACCAGCGGGGTGTGTTCGCTGGGCTTGGCGACCACTGCGTTGCCTGCTGCGAGGGGGAAGGCGACCATCTTGATCAGCAAGGCCAGGGGCGCGTTGAAGGGGGAAATGACCCCGACGACACCTACGGGCTCACGGAGCACGATAGAGACGCGGTCCGGGCGGTCGTTGGGGAAGGTGTCCCCGTAGAGTCTGCGCGCTTCACCGGCAGCCGCTCGCAGCAGTGCTGGGGTATAGCTGACCTCAAAGCGGGCCTTGGCCAGCGTGGAGCCGGATTCAGCCATTAAGGTCTCTGTGAGTTGTTCCCCACAGGCCTCCAAGTGGTCGGCGCAGCGCAGCAGGGTTCGCTCTCGTTCTCCGGGCGACAGACCCCACCAGGTCGGTTGTGCGGCTAGCGCTGCATCAACTGCTCGGTCTACATCAGCTGCAGAACCGAGGGCAGCAGAGCCCATGGGCCGACGGGTGGCGGGATTGATGACTTGGAAGCTCGGTCCGTCCTGACCTGACTCAAGACCGTCGATGAAGTGCCCTCGCCTCATGCCTCTGCCCTGACTGGTTGACCGCCGACCCCAATGACCCGGTGGCCAGTGAAGAACCGCAGGGTCTCCAGAGTGCCTTCGTCGCCCAGTCCCGAAAGGCCCCAGGCCGCGCGGGGCGCAGTGGGTGCCAGAGAAAGCAGCGACAGCCCGTTCACCTGGGTGGAACCGGCGCGGATCTGGCCGGCCAACTCCAAGGCGCGCTGTTCGTCGCCGAACACATAGGCCGCCAGACCATAGCGGCCGGCGTTTGCCAGGCTTATTGCCTCGGTTTCGCTGGTGAAGGGGTGGACCGTAGCGACTGGACCGAACAGCTCCTCCAGAGCCTGTTCGTGGGGCACTCCACAGAGCAGTGTTGGTGGGTGGAAGTGACCTTGCAGGGCAGGAGTTGCGGTGGGGTTCAGGGCCGTGCTGCTCGGTGCCTTGAGCAGGCTCTGCTGGGCCTGCTGGATCTGAGCAAGATGTTGTCGATGGACCAGCGGCCCCATGTCGCTCTGGGGGTCGAGGGAGTGGCCCAGCCTCACAGTCCCTAGCTTGGTCTTTACCAGCTCAAGCATGGGGGCCATTACGCTGCGGTCCACGATGACCCTGCCGATTGCCCGACACCATTGGCCGTTGAGGGTAGTTAGCCCGGCGACGATGGCCTCGGCTGCTGCATCCAGATCAGCGTCCGCGAGAACCAGCAGTGGATTGTTACCGCCGAGTTCTAGTTGGACCGGCTTGAGGTCTTGAGCGCAGGCCGCCGCTACCGCCCTACCGCCAGTCAGGCCGCCAGTGAAGGAGACCGCCTTGATCCGTGGGTCGGAGACGATGCTGTTGCCGACGGCGCCATCTCCATGGAGCAGCTGTACGACGTCCGTTGGTAGACCAGCCTCAAGCACGGCGTCCACCAGCAAGCCGGTACTGTGGGGCACATGTTCAGAAGGCTTGATGATGACGTTGCAGCCCGCTGCCAGAGCGCTGGCAAGTTTGTGGGCGATGATCGTTGTCGGGGCGTTCCAGGGTCCGATCAATGCAACCGGTCCAAGGGGTACAGCGCGAACCTCAACGGCGCCGTAGCGGCCTGGGTGAAGCTGGCGTAGCAGCCCGCTTCGAAGCGCTTTACTGGCCTGTCGAAAGATCACTGGCACCAGCCGAGTCATCAATGCAGTCCAGGTAATTGTTACTCCGCTGGTGCGGGCGTCGAGTTCAGCCAACTCCCCGACTCTGGCCTCAAGTCGCTGAGCGACCTTATCCAGCGCATCTGCGCGAAGCTCTGCATCCAGACCCGACCAGCTTCCGCCTTGAAAACCAGCGTTGGCAGCCGCGAGAGCCCGCTCAATCTGTTCTGGTGAGGAACTTCTGGCACGCTGAAGTGCCTCCCCAGTACTTGAATCGCTGACCCAGAAGCCGAGCTCATTTGCCGGCCTCACGCGCTCTCCTGCGATCATGTCATGCACTTCCGGAAGCGTCGCATGAACCCACTCACGGCTTGCTGCAGCGCTTACCTGAGAACTCTGTGGCTGGATGGTCATTGCTGCCCCTGGTAGGCGTTGGTCACCATGGGTCGCTCGTGAACTTCGCCATCCGCGCCGCGCGGGTCCCAGTCCAGTCTTTTATGGGCGCTGGGAGCAAGCCGGGTACCGTGAGCGCGCAGGGTCCGGACTGCCTTGCCATCCCTATACAGCAGGGTTACCCGTGTGCGTTCATTGGGCGACAGTAGCGTGACCACATCAGGTTCCAGATAGCGGGTCCACGAGTCGGTCACCTGGTAAGCGTTGAGAAACAGGGTTCCCGGTCCAGCGCCGGTGCCCACATGACGGGGCGCTTCTGGGCCCAGTGAGTCGAACTGCAGCACCCCGTCTACCAGTCGCCCAGAGAAGGTCTTAGCGGACAGCGGTCGTCCCCGAAAGGTTACGTTGGTCTGAATCCAGCGCTCCCCGTCGAAGTCGATGTAGACCAGGTTGTCAAAGGGAGCCGAGCCGGGACTTCCTGCCAGTAGATCTTCAGTTAAGGGTCGGCCAGCCAGGTCATAGACTTCTACATGGTCGTGCCAGACCCCCCGCATGGCGGTCAGGGTATGGGCTACGGTGCCCAGCAGAGGAGCTGCCGTAGAGGGCGTTGGGGCTTTGTTCTGAATGGCCGAGAAAACGCTGGTCATGACCACTCCGAATGACCTACTGCGGCTGCGTGAGCCGTGAGTGTAACGGGCATCAGGTCGGGTCCGCCGGTGCAGCGTCGCGCAAAGGCGCTGGTCAATTCCGCCAGGGCGTGGCGGGCGGCACTGCTGTCGACAGAAGCGTCCTCTAGAAAGCCGCGACCGAGACTGGCGTCGTGGGGGTGGCAAGCGCCCAGGTGGCGGCCTCCGCGTAGCACGATGAGGCCATGCCCTGAGCCACGCAGGGACTCGTGAAAGGTACGCCGCAGCAGGTAGGTTGCGTCGCCCTCAGTGCCGCCATAGCGGTGTGCGCTGGCTTGAATGACGCCATCAGCGTCCCCACCAAGCAACAGGGTAGGGACCTGTCCCTCGACAGCACGGACCGTTCCGGCCGGATAGCCGAGGTTCATGGAGACCCCAGCATGCGCTCCGTAGGTGATGACTCCTTGAATCTGGGGGTGCCAACCGGCGCTAAAAAGAGCGGTGGTCCCTCCCGCCGAGTGGCCAAACAGGACCACTTGATTGGTGTCGATGCAGTCCACCAGAACCTCGCGATTGAGGCGCTCGAGCGCTTCAAGTAGAGGGTCTAGAATGGTCGAGGGTGAGCCCGTCGCGGCTCCCGGACGCAGGCGCTCAATGTCCAAGCCCGGCCCCAGGCCCTCAAGGCCCGGCAGTGGACTCTCCACGTGGTCGTAGGCGACCACCACAAAGCCCGCTTCAACCAGGTGCTCTGCCAGCCAGCGGTAGCTTGAGCAGGGCAGGTTCATTCCTGGCATCAGTACGATCACCGCCCGCTGACCGTGGCCATCGACCGGTGGCAGCAGCCCGGTGTTAAGCGCTTCACCAACGGGTTCGCCAGCTGCGTAGAACAGCCGAGCTGCGCAGCGGTCCCAGGGTGCGGGACGGCCGGGCAGCGGAACGGCGAACACGCGAGCGCGCAGCGGCATCGACTACAGGGCCTCACCCCGAAGCACACTTCGCATCTCAGCGGGTACGCTGGGGCCGAGAAGGCGCTCGATTTGAGCCCAGACCTTGTCGACCTCTGGGCTGAAGATGAGGGCCCGATTCTCTTGATCGCGGCGGGCGAGGTCCGATGCAGTCATATCGGTGTGAGTGGACTCTGACACTCCGTTTTCAACGAGCTTGAGCCAGTGCTCAAGATATGCGCCAACGGGTTCACTCATCTTCTCGAAGGCCTCTTCAGTCGCTCGATTAACCAGCATCCAGGGCGACATGATGGCGCGCTGCCGGGGGGCAATGTGCGCGCGGGTCAGTCCTTCCCACTCCTGCACCTCTTCCCAGATCGGGGTGAGAGGCATCATGACGTCGTCCATCCAGCCTAGGTGAGTGCCAAGATCGACTCTCGGGATCAGATCCAGGTGAAATGCGTAGGTGGGTCCGGCTTGCACTGAATCCACGGTGAAGTGCGGCAGCGCCGACTCGCTGGGGGCGAAGGCGAATAGCATGTGACTGTCCAGGCCGATGGCCGGCACTGAGATGCCGATGTAGACGGCTCTCTCGACCTTGGCGCCGGAGAAAATCCGCATCGCTCCCACCGGTTCCGGGCTCATGGGGCTGACCAGCGGCAGGTAGGGTCCACCGTCTTCGCTCAGGATTTCCTCTAGCTCGAAGTATTCGACCAGTCGCTGCAGGTTGGAGAGACACAGTTCGCTTGAAAGGGACATGGCTTATTCCTCAGTGAAGCAGGGTGGGTTCTAAAGGCAGCTGGCTGGCCGCCGGAAGGACTCAAGGTAAGCTGAATCAGCGGCACTTATGTACCAAGTAGTAGATTAACTGTCTAGCTGCTTCTGAGGGACTTCAGCAGGCTCAGTTCAGGTAGATCTCTTCGAAGGTTCCCGACAGTACGGCGGTGGCTTCGGCGGCGCTGAATTCGAGCTCTTCCATTACCGCCACTGTGTCTTCCAGGTAGGCATCTAGAAAGCCCGGTCGTTGGGGGCCGTCACTGCCGTAGATGACCCGGTCCAGGACTCCCCCATCGCGAGCTGCGAGCAGCACTGCCTTCATGTTGTCGCGGCCGCTCTCACGGGCTCGAGCGCCCAGCGCGCTAGGCTCCAGGTAGACATTGGGATAGGCCTGGGCCAGAGCGATGCAGGTGGCCAGGAAGCCAAGGTTCTCAGCGAGGAAGTCGTAGCCCATGTGACCGAGGACAAAACGGGTGTCGGGGTGGCTCGCTAGCAGGGTCTCGATGTAGGCCGGATCGATGTAGGGGATTTCGTTGCGGGTACCGGGAAAGGGACTCGGTCCAGTGTGGACGTAGATCGGTGCCTGGTGGCTGGCGGACAACTCGGCCAGGGCGTTCAGCCGTGGGTCATCCATGCGGAAGTGTTGATGGGGTGGGGCCAGCTTGATTCCCACCATGTTGGGTTCGTCGAGCGCTCGGTCCAGCTCGCTTAGTTGAGCCTGCCATCCTGCTCCCCAGCGGTCGAAGCGCAAGCTGGCCATGCCGAACAGTCGACTGTCGCCGCTGGCCGCATCCTCACGGAGCAATTCGATCACCAGTTCATTACTGGCGATGCCAAATACTTTGGGTGCGTAGACCGCCAGCACCACGCCACGCCGGATCCCCGCCCGGTCAAGCTCACCGAGCAGGCCTGCGCGGGACAGGATTCCATCGACCGCTTGTTCTGCTTGCAGGCCAATTGGGAAGGGGAAGAACTCGACCAGAGTCTCTTTGCCGCGTTCGGGTGTAGTCTCCCACTCGCCGGTGTGGAGGTGGATGTCGACTACCTCGATCAGGCCCTCGTCGTAGAGGACCCCCAGTTGCTGTGGACCGCAGCCGGACACGAGCAGCAGGAGCAGGAGCAGGAGCAGAATGATTCGTCTAGGCATCTTGACTCAGCGCACCAGGCGCAGCCGCTCAGGGGCTTGTTGGGTGTTGGCGAGCACTTTTTGAATGTCGGTCCCAGGCGCTTGTGGCGGGATGGACTTTGAGTTCAGGGCAAATTCCTGCTCGTCTCCAGCAAAGGGAAAGGGTGCGATCCGGTACTCGCCAGCGCCCAAGGGGGTCACTTTGATCGATGTGTCACTGTGCTGGTCTTGAGGCACGTTGAGAAAGGTCGATTCCTCACGGAGTTCGTCGGCTGCCATGCAGAAGTACAAGGCCAGGGTGTCGAAGAACTGCAGCAGCTTGTAGGACTGAAACAACGCCTCTGGTTGGACGCTATCGGCCAGGTCCGGGTCGTCGGCCAGACTTTGCTTGAGTCGCTCCTGGCGAGCTACTTCACCTTCCAGCATCGCGTCGAAGCGTGGTCGCACCGCTTCAGGAAGGGCCTCCACCACGATCTTGTCCGACAGACCATAGCGACCCTTGTACAGGCCAAATACGTGCATGCTGACCAATAGCCCACACCAGGGGTGGTGGGCCTCGTTAAAGTCTGCCGAGGCCGGCCCGCTCGCCAGCATGTCGTCCAGTGGGGTTTGGAGCA
This sequence comes from Deltaproteobacteria bacterium UBA6601, assembly GCA_002433485.1. GTDB lineage: Bacteria > Myxococcota_A > UBA796 > UBA9615 > UBA9615 > UBA6601. The sequence continues at coordinate 31,567 of DJIF01000033.1, read as the reverse complement.
GGTTACAGGGTAGGCCAGTCGACTCATCCATGGGAATCCGCTGATCTACCTCTTCCCAGCCCTGGTCATGATGAGCAATGGCGAATCTAAGCAGCTCACGGGGCCCCTGTGGCTGGAATTGCTCGTTGCCGAAGGCCTCGGCGAACTGGTCCACAAGATTCAAGTGGTCGGTCATCGCGATCACTTGTGCAGTTCCAGCACCGGTGCGGCTTTGTACGATCATGCTGTGTTGCTCACGGGGCTATGGGTGAAGGGTGCGGGGCGCTGTCGTAGCAGGGTGGCGTCAAGTAGGTACTGGCGGGCAGTCTCATCGTCTAGTGACGCCGCCCGCATCTTGTCGTTTCGTTTCTGGCGTCCTTCCCAGTCAGCGATGATCAGGTCGTTGTAGTTGCGGTCCGAGACGGACTGAATCAAGCCGAGCGCCAGTTTTCGCCGGTCTTCTGAGTACTGGTCCAGTAAGGACTCAGGCTCGCCGGCGAAGATGCGCAGCAGAGTCTGAGCCAGCAGGTATGCGTCATGGATGCCACTGTTGAGTCCCATGCCGCCGGCCGGGTTGTTGAGGTGGGCTGCATCGCCGGCCAGCACCACTCTGCCCTGCCGGAAGCGCTCGGCGACCCGCTGGTGGACCCGGTAGATGCGCGACATCTCGATGCGGAAGTCGACTTCACTGCCAAGCAACCGCCACAGACGACGCTTCAGCGAGTCTTCTGCGGTGATGAGCTCTTCGTCTTCTTCCGGCTTTACCCGAAAAACGGTCCGCGTCAGGGTCGGCAGTTGGAGCAGAATTGCCCATTCTTCGGGGTCGTAGATGTAGGCTACTGGCCCCATCCCGGGGAAGGCCTCGCTGAAGTCGATGTTGGTCCCCACCAGTAGGAAGCGGTCCTCGTAGGTCTTGCCGCTGAGTGGGATCTCAAGGCTCTTACGTACGATGCTGCGCGATCCGTCGCAGCCCACCAGGTAGGAGCCAGTGAAGCTGATGTCACGGTCAGCCGAGCTCACCTCAAGTTGGACCTTGTCGCCCAGGTCTTTCAGGCCCTTTGCGCGGTGGCCGAAGTACAAGCTACAGCCAGGAAGTTGCTCCAGTTCAGCGCGCAGAACGCGGGTCACGATGTTTTGTGGGCACTGCAGCCGGAATGGGTAGGGGGTGTCATCGGCCAGCAGCGAGAAGGAGTACTCGGCGATGCGGGTACGGGTGCTGCGCTCCCAGTATTGAACACGGTCGGTGATTGCCCCGGCAGCCAGTACCTGTTCCACCACTCCCCACTCTTCAAACATCTCCAGGGTCGGAGCGTGGATGGTGCTGGCGCGCATCTCAGGGCTGAGGTCTTCCTCTGCCTCAAAGACACAGACTTGAACTCCGCTGCGGGTCAGGGCAAGGGCCAGCGAGAGCCCGACAGGACCAGCACCGACGATGAGGACCGGAAGTTCGCGGGGCATCATCAGCAGTCTCCTTGCGGTTGGCTCAGTGGCTGACCGCGAACAGGTTCTGCCCTTTACCGCTGATCACCATCTGCGCCACTTCCAGACGACCTCGCTCCGCGGGAAAGGCCTGAACCAGGCCCATGCTCAGGTTGCGAATGGCGCGGGCGATGGGGCCACCGTTTGCCGTGTTACTGGTTCCGCACGCTTTCAACGCGCTTTGCGCGACGCGGAAGCAGGCTTCGGTAGCCTCGCCTTTGCACATACGCCACTGCATCACCACTCGATCCTTCGGCAGCAGGGGCGGTTCGCTGGTCTCAAGGGTCAGCTGACGAGTCATCCACAGGTAGGCGGTCTCAAGATCAACCGTCATGCGACCGATCAGCTCCTGGTGCATGGGGCTGTTGCCGATAGGGGTGCCTGTGTCACGGAAGGTGCGGGTCGTCAGGAAGTCACAGACGTAGTCATAGACCGACTGTGCTGCCCCAAGGTAGACCGCTACTCCGGCGATCTGATTGCCCACAAAGCTACCGCGGCTCATCTGCATCATCCGCGTGAAGGCAGCGGGCACAACCAGGGCATCCTCTTCGGGAACGAACACGTTGTCGAGAATCAGTCCATCAGTAGCCGTCGCGCGGAGGCCAATCGCATCCCATTTCTCCCGTGCGGAGACGCCCTTGGCGTCGCGGGGAACAAAGAAGGTGACCAGGCCCTCTGCGGTGTCGTAGCCCTCAAGGGTCGCGGTAACCAGGTACTCGTCGGCGACTCCGGTAGAGCAGCCAAAGGATTTCACTCCGTTGAGGAGCCAGCCGCCCTCGGTGCGGGTCGCGGTGGTGGTGATGGTGATGGCGCTGTTGGCTGACTTGGCAGACTCACTCGCGAAATTTCCCAGCCACAGGTTGTCCCGTCCCATCTTCGCGAGAACCTTCTCTGCGAAGCGACGGACCGCGGGTGCTTCCTCGTCCGTAAAGAGCCCCGCGTCAAGGGCCTCAAGGGCGAGCAGACCCCGTGATGCGCTGCTGCAGTGGAAGAAGAAGCACAGGGCGGTTGAGGGGCAGGCTGAGGCGAGCGCATAGGTAGTGGCGCACAGATCCCGCAGGGTTCCGCCCAGTCCGCCATAGCGAGTTGGGACGATCAGGCCGAGCAGGCCGCTGTCCTTGATGGTTTGGAAGTTCTCTGGCTGAAACATGCCCTCAGCATCCCCTTTGGAAGCGAAGGCACGCAGTGCTGGCAGGATCGCCTCTACCCGCTCGGCACGGGCCCGCTCATCTCGGGTCATCGATTCGACGAATCGTTCGGCAACGAGGCGATCTGGGGGGTTCTGGGGAATCTCAGACATGCTTTCTCCTCAGGGATGCTGGACCACTTTAAGTGGGGCGCTTCAGGACCCGCTGGCCGCCCCAAAGGGCCTCCACCAGGTCGTTCTTCATGGGTTCCCCATAGATGTTTGCGACCAGTACGTTGGCTGGGTCGCGCTCGGCGATGGTTCGCCGCATCTGCAGGTCGCGGCGGGCTAGAGCCACGCGCTTTTCCGCAGCGACCGGGCTGGCTTCGTCGACCCAACCGAGCCAGCGGTCGATGTGTTGATGGGCAAGCTCTGCCAGACGAGCGTAGATCTCGGCACAGGGCTTTACTCCAGCCAGACAGATCCCAGTGGGAGAGATCCACTGTCGGGTGCAGAGGTCCTGGCTGATGAAGGAAGGGAGCTTCGGATCGTTCTGCACATCCATAAAGGTGGTGTTCACCTCACCGAAGTAGCGGTCCATGTAGTCGGTGTCGACGTACATGTCGGTGCGGGGTCCATAGTCGAGGTAGACGAACAGCTCGGGGATGGTTCCCATTGCCATCCACAGGTGTGGCACCTGAATCTGTGGCCCAAGCCAGGCGGTGAGATGGATGTTGGTGAAGCTGGAGGTCGGGGTTCCGGTCCAGGAGTGGATCATCCAGTCCATTTCCGGGCCACTGAGGGCCTGCAGGGTGCCCTGACCTTGGCCTTCCTCGTTACAGTAGGAGGAGAAGCGTTCCGCTGAAGGGTCCAGGGTCAGCGCGAAACGTCGGTCGAGCTTGGCGCGGAGCTCCGCAAACAGGGCCGAGAGCGTCTCGAAGGCGTCCTGGTTGTCCACATCTGGCGTCTCTGAAACCAGCTCCAGCACCGACTTTGTTACTGCCGATCCGCTCATCTTGGGCCCCCGCTATTGACTGGCTGTTGGCTAGGCCTGAACGATCCGGACAAAGTCCTGAATCTGATAGACATGGGTCTTCCCGTCGCGAACCTTGTGGGTGATGATCCGCCGGGTGTTCGGGTCGAGGAAGAAGTGGTTGTTGTAGACCATGGTTTTGGTCACCTTGCTGTCGATGCTGAACACGTAGTTGTAGGGAGTCAGCTCAGAGGAGTTCACCTCGATCTGGTCGTTCTTGGCGTAGGCGAACTTGCCTGTCACGGTGAAGTCAGCCTCGAACAGCGCCTCGCCAAACTGGTAGAGGTTGTCGAAGTGCTCATGGAGGTGCCAGGTCTTATCGTCCTTCCAGTAGACATCCATGTGGACGGCCGTTGACTCCAGGAAGACGCCCTCGGGAGTGAAGGTCTTGCACAGACCCTCCCAGCGACCCATAAAGCATTGATAGGGGCGGTGGATGCTCTCGCCGTAGGGGCGGAAGGACGGGGGAAAGGATTGTGCTGTCGCCAGGGCCATGCTGTCGTTCCTCAGGCAGTGGGGGTGAAGTGGATCACACCCTGTTGGGCGCCGACCCTCTGGCCACCGCGGTACCAGGTGTGTAAGACAGCTTTGGACTGCCCATCGTTGGTCGAGACCTCGCGTCGCCAGACGCGCAGGCCACTGTCGAGGTGATGGAAGGTGCCAGCGAGGGCCCGCCCACCGCTCAGGTTGTAGCTGCCGACGACCCGGCCCATCTCTGACCAGGCCTGCCACCCGTTGGTTCGCAGGCGGAGTTGCTGGTGGTCCGAGCCGGCCAGACTGCCGAGGATGTCGGCCTGAACCTGCTCGCCGTCCAGCCCGATGGTTTCCTGATATTCCCTGGGCTCGACGGTGTTGAGGTTGGCGTCGAAAGTCTGAAGGGTTCCGCTCCAGGTACCGGGTCGGTGCAAAAGCAGCTCTGGTCGTCCGGCTCGCGGGTCACTGCCCAGGTCGAAACTGGTTCCAGATACCAGCCCTGGAACTCTGGCCTGTCCGTCTTCCGGTACCCGCTGGCTCTCGCTCACAATGGTGTAGATGAGCTGCTCGCCGCGAAACATCATGGATAGATGCAGCTGAGTCGCGCTGTTGGGGAGCATGGCGAGAAAGAGCCGATGGCTGAGGCCGGTGACAGGCCAGTAACCATTGCCGTCTACCGCGTCGTCCCCGACCGCTTCAGCAAAGCCGGTGTTGGCCGGACCCTGGTAGGTCCGATGGGAGCCCTCGGGCTTGATGAAGTAGTGACCTGCGAACTTGAGCGGACCGATGAAGGCCAGATCAATACGCACCCGACCATCTTGTTCTACGTTGCGGGCGAAGCGCTGGTCGCTACCGTTGCCCAGGAAGGCTCCTGCGCCGTCATAGACTTCGGCGGTGCCCGCCCAGGTGCCGATGCCGCAGAAGCCGGCTTCGCAGTTCTCTTCTTGTGTCATGTCGTCCCTTAGTTCTGAACTGCTCAGTTGGCCGTGGGCCCAGCAGGCTGGCTGGGCCTGGACATGGCAACTTCGGGAAAGACCCAGGCACCCTTGTCGTCTTGGCGGCGCCTAGGGCAGGGGATCATGGTTGCTTTCTTGCCCTCAAGGGTCCGATAGCGGTCCATATCGATGCCCCAGCCGTTCTCCTCGATGACCTGGCACTGTTTGCGATAGGCGATCTGGATGGCGTCGCACTTGACGTGCAGCTCGGCGCTGATCTGTTCGGGGATCAGTTCTGGGCGCTGACTGGCGACAACCGGGCCGTCTTCATAAAAGATCTTCATGGTGCGACGATGAGCGTCGCGATCGAAGAACGGTGACTTAAAGAAGTCACGCAGGATGACCCAGTGGGTGATGGTGGTCTCCTCGTCCACCGGCACCGCGATGTTGTAGAGGCGATTGCGCATCTTGCCGTTGGCCAACGTCATGTGGATGTAGGTCAGGTTCGGCATCGAGAAGCCGGTGTAGAGCCCGACCTCGTTGATGACCTCGCGCTTGCGGCCCCAAAGCCCCTTGAGCTTAGGGGAAAGCAGGGTCATCTCGGTGGATGCTCCCCACTCTGTGGTGGTGACTGTGTAGGCGGGAACCTCTGGGTTTGAATTGCTGCCGAAGGAGCTCTTGTGCACCCAGGCGGCATGGGCTGGGTCGAGGCTGTTCTCAACCACTCGACGGTAGTTGGCGTTCCAGGTGAACTCGCCATAGACCGGGCGGAAGGTCTCGGTGTCCCAGCCTGGAAAATCAGGGATAGGAGGCCGCTGCTCTGCGGGCAGGTCGCCCAGGAAGACCCAGGTGAATCCGTACTTGTCTTCAGTGGGGTAGGCATCAACTCGCGCCCTCGGTGAGACGGTCTTGTTGGCACCGTTGGACGGGATCTCCTTGCACGCGCCATCTTTGCCGTACTTCCAGCCGTGGTAGGGGCAGCGCAGGAAGTCGCCTTCCAAGGTTCCTGAGGACAGTGAACCACCGCGGTGGATGCAGATGTCGCTCATTACGACGGCTTTGCCTGCTTCGGTGCGGTAGGCGACCAGCGTCTGTCCGAGGATCTTCAGTTTGCGGGGCTTGCGGGTGACGCTTTCGCTTTGACCGCAGGCGTACCAGAAGTTTTTGTACATGATGTGCCTGCCTGCTCTCTGTTGCTCTGTATGGAGTTGGGTTGAAGGTGCTGCTTTAGTAGTGCTCGAGGAGCCAGCCCATGCCGTCGATCTTGTCGTTCACTCCGCTGGCACGAAGCGCGTGCCAGGCAGTCACGATGTTGATGGGGAGGCAGGGCTTACCCAGCCATTTTTCAAGGACTGGGAAGAGGTCGACTGTGGACAGGTTGGTGCCAACCTGGACCACTGCATCTACTTCCGGACCATCGATCTCGCGCACTGCGGCGATGACTTCGTCTTCGCTGGTGCGGGCAATGGAGGTTGCCGACTCGCAGCGCAGACCCTTGACCGCAGTGACTTCGTAGCCGATCTCCGAGAAGTAAGCGTGAACCTGCTTGTCGCCTACCTCCTGGTAGGGAGTAAGGACTGCGATGCGCTTGGCGCCGAAGGTCTCAAGGGCCTCGTTGCAGGCGTTGGCTCCGGTCGTCAGGCCGAGGTCACCGATTTGCTCACGGACGCGGTCGAGGAAATTCTGGTTCCCTTCTACGCCTCCCCAGAAGGTCTCGGCGGACATCCCCATCATGATGTGACTGGGTTCGCTGGTGAGAACGTCGCGGATCGAGATGGGGATCTCTTTTCGGATCAGACCGATGAAGTAGAGAAAGGCTTCATCGCTATCGAGGGCCGGTGACTCCACCCAGAACCGTGAAGGGTGCCAGGTTACGCCGGGCAGATTGAGCTTCTGCAGGTCGTACTCCACCGCTGTGTTAGTGGACGGGATGATCACCCCGATCTGGGCCCTGTGACCCAGATAGTTGGGGCGACTAACCGGGGGGTGCCATGAACTTAAGTTGGTCTCTGTTGTGCTCATTCCGGATTCCTCATGGGCGCCCTGCCGCGAAAGGAGGGCTCTGCATCAGCTGAAAGACGTTCAAAAATCAGACCTCAGCCGAGGCCATCAATAGCGGTATGACACTCCTTTCGTCAAGGATAATCCTACCAATTAGTAGATATTGGCTGGCGGTCGTTGCTCAGTAGTGATTAGAGCTTGCCTTTTGTGGACGAATTTATGTCAGAAATACCTTTTATCTATATCTATTTGGTGGTCGTTTTCGTTTTGGATCCGGCCTCTTTTTTGTTGATTTCAGGAGCAACAATTACTCTTATTTAGCTTGCAATCGACTAATTAGTAGATTAGAAGCCGCGGCAACACAGTTGTCCTTCACTAAGTGTCTTCCATGAAGCACCGGCTAATAGGAATGTTCATGTCGTACAAAGCTCTTTCCCTTCATCAGCGATTCGTTGACCTGGCCTGCGTCGCTGCCTTCTCTTTCCTGTTTTGCTCTGTGCTGGGGATGCCTGAGGCTGGGGCTGAGGACAGCGCCCCTGCTGAGGACAGCGCCCCTGCTGAGGACAGCGCCCCTGCTGAGGACAGCACGCCTGCTGAGGACAGCGCGCCTGCTGAGGACAGCACGCCTGCTGAGGACAGCGCCCCTGCTGAGGACAGCGCGCCCGCAAAGGATTGCCCGCCGGCTGAGGCTGAGGCCGCCGGGGCGGAGAGCCCTGCTTCGGTGCTGCTGGTGCCGCGACGGACCGGGCCCATGCCGACTGAAGAGTACATCGCCAAGGTCAACTACATCGCCGAGCGACCCAGCATGGGTTATGGCGCAGTTGGGCTGTGGGGTCAGGGTGTCGCAAACGACATCCGCTTTGTCTTCCCCGTGGGTAAGACGCGGAGTCTGGCCATTCGCACCCGTGTTCTCTGGAATTGGGGCAAGCTTGATCTCTACGGGGGGCAGCCTTTCGACCCCAATCTGGCCATTCACGTTGAGTTTGCGATTCGAAGTCCGGTCCTGATGGGTGTGGTGCGATTCTATGTGGCGCCAGCGCTGTTCATTGGCGTTCGCCCACGTCCCACGGCAGACAACCCCAAGACCGAGCTCAACGAGAACGGTTGGTTCTCCTTTGCGGGTGGCGGCTATTACGGTGTGGAGTTCTTTACCACTCCATACAGCAGCTTCTTTGTCGAGGTCGGCGGCCAGGGCCCCGGTCACAAGCTGGCCACCGATTCAGGTTTCAACCTGATGGTTGGTAAGCACTTTGCCCTCGGTAAGAAGCTGCCTGAAGACCGCCGTCGCCGCCGTCGCTAGCCCATAAGCTGGTCTTATTCGGAGGACTTGCCGTGTGTGACACGCCTTTGTTTGCGACGCAGCTGGTTGGTTCTTGGGTAAAGCCCAGCTGGCTGTGCAATCACGAGTTGGTCTACGGGCCCGAGGGCTCATGGTGGAAGCTCCCAGCAGCCGATCTGCCGGCAGCATTGGACGATGCAGTAGAGGTGGCCCTGGCCGATCAGGGCCGTGCAGGATTGACCTATCAGACCGACGGAGAACAGCGCCGTCAGAGCTTTAGTGGCTACTTCTATCAGATTGACGGTATCGACAGCGAGCAGATGGGGGTCGTCACTAATTTCGATAATGATATTGGCGACAGCATCAAGCTAAAGAGCCCAGCGCCCCCGCCCGATGCCCCCAAGCCTACGTTTGAGCAGCCAAGAGTTGTGAGCGAGCTGAGCTGGCCCGGGCCAATGCTTGAAGAAGCGACTCAGTTCCTTAAAGAGCGCGCTACCGGTCAAACGAAAGTGACGATGATCGGCCCTTGTACTCTGGCTTTGCGGCTCGTTGATGAGAAGTATGGCTCTCTGCAGGAGTTGACCCTTGCCCTTGCTGATGTGATCAACGAAGAGTTGCGCAGCATTGACGCTTTAGGTGTGGACTTGATTCAGATCGATGAGCCAGAGGTTCACTTCCGTTACAGCCAGGTCTCGGGCTTTGCCGCAGAGGCGATTGAGCGTGCCCTGGCAGGACTTTCTGCGCGCACCGCGATTCACATGTGCTACGGCTATGCACGCTCTAAGGCCGAAAAGAGCGCTAATCCTGTCTACGGAAAGGCGCTGCAGCTCTTAGCTGGCACATCGGTTGATGACATCAGCCTTGAGTATGCGCAGCCGGGACATGTCCCCGATTTACTCGCCAACGCAGGTGATAAGACCGTTGTTCTTGGAGTCCTCAACCTCCACCCCGATGCTCCTGTGGAGACCCCCGAGGACATCGTGACCCTGGCGGAGGGTGCTCTGTCGGTGGTCGCGCCAGAGCGGCTGAGGCTGGCTCCAGACTGCGGTATGTGGTTTCTGCCTCGCGCTAAGGCTGTGGCCAAGATCAAGGCTATGGAAGCGGCCGCCAGGATCCTGCGGGCTCGCTACTCGCCCTGAACAGGCTGCTATTTGAGGTTCGATAGTTCGACCAACTCACAGGCCCAGCGTTCTCCGCGGTTGCTGGTGAAGTGGTAGCGAAGCAGGCGCGCGCTCTCGCAGGCTACCCAGAACCGACTCTGCTGGTCGTAGGGTCCGCCCAGGAATTGGTATTCCTGGGCCTGAATTCGGTGCTGGCCTACAGATAGTTGTTCGGTGGTCCGCTGCAGTGCTAGGGCCTGCCGCGTCTCCAGCTGCGGGCTCAGGACATCCGCTGCGCGGGGGTCCTGCAGCCGAGGCACGATAACCGCGCCACAGCCGTTGACTTGCCTTGCCAGGCTGTAGATGACCGGTCCCAGGAAGTTTCGCGTGAGCGGTAAGTAATGGTGGGTGACAGGTAATTCCAGGGTCCCCCGTTGCGCACTCCCGCTGAGCCTTTCTCTGCTGAAGCAGAGCAGTCGCGGGGCGAGGTCGTAGCGGACCGCGGCCCGCAGCTGGCCTCCCTGGTCGTGTAGGCTCAACTTCAGATGGTTTAGATGCTGCCCTCGTGAGTGGGCGATCACGGTGAGCAGGACTCCATCGCTCAGGTCCCTCGCGTCGCGAATGGCTCTGATCTGCTGCCGGCCCGACTGGCAGTCTTCATAGCGCGCATAGCGCTCTACAATCCCAGTTTCCTGCCAGCTTGAATTTAGCCCTGCTGACCTTTGGTACCCATATCTCCCAGTTTCGACTAGCCGCCAGTCGCTAGCTGCCGGGCTCAGCACCTGGCTGCTGTTGGATGGCTGAAGGTCGGCTGAAAGAGCGTGCATAGGAGGACTTTTCAGGGCTCTGTTCTCAGAGCCAGGGCAGAGTCCGCGTCAGTTGTCGTTCGTGGTCATCGATGCGCTTGGACCACTGCAGGGTCATACTGATCTCGTCCATGCCCGAAAGCAGGCGCTTGCGGATCGCGGCGGGAACTCCAAACGGGACCACTTCGCCGCAGGGCCGCTCAATGACCTGCTCCTGCAGATTGACCTTTAACATCAAGGCTTGCTCCGCATCCTGCATGAGCCGTGCAATCTTGGCCGGTGGCAGGGTGACACAGAGGATCCCATTGCCCACGCAATTGCCGGCAAAAATGTCGGCAAACCCAGTTGAGAGGATGCACCGGATGCCAAAGTCGAACAGGGCCCATGGGGCATGCTCACGGCTGGATCCGCAGCCAAAGTTTTCCCCCGTAACCAGGATTCCCGCCTGCCTATAAGCAGGTCGATTGAGCACGAAATCGGGCCGCTCCTGGCCCCGCTCATCAAAGCGCAGACCATGAAACAGTAAGGGGCCGAGCCCGCTGCGTTGGACAGTGGACAGGAAGCGGCCCGGGTAGATGACGTCGGTGTCGATGTGGTTGGTTGGCAGCGGCGCCGCGACCGCTTCCAGGGTGTTGAAGCGTTCCATTACGAGACTCCGTTGCCGGTCAATTGCCGGGGGTCGATAAGCCGGCCGGTGCAGGCTGCCGCAGCAGCGACGGCGGGGCTGACCAGGTGGGTGCGGGAGCCCGGGCCCTGCCGGCCCTCGAAGTTTCGGTTGGAGGTGGATGCGCAGCGCTCCCCGGGGCCCACTTTATCTGGGTTCAGGGCGACGCACATGGAGCACCCAGCCTCTCGCCATTCCCAGCCGGCGTCTTGGAAGACCTGGTCCAGTCCTTCCGCCTCAGCCTGCCGCTTGACCAGACCCGAGCCGGGCACGACGAGTGCCCGTACACCCGGGGCTACGCTGCGCCCGCGGACCACTGCAGCGGCACTGCGCAGGTCTTCGATGCGCCCATTGGTGCAGGAGCCCAGAAACACATGCTGGATTGCTACATCGCTCATGGACATGCCGGGAGTGAGTCCCATGTAGCTCAGAGAACGACGCAGGGTCTCTCTCGCCAGCGGGTCAGTTACTGTTTCTGGATCTGGGACCCGATCGCCGATTGCGAGAACCTGCTCGGGGCTGGTACCCCAGGTCACCTGAGGTTCCAGATTGCTGATGTCGAAGACCAACTCGCGGTCGTAGTGAGCGCCGGGGTCTGTGTGCAGACTGCTCCAGTAAGAGACGGCTTCATCCCAGTGCTCTGGTGGCGGCGCCAGGGGTCTGCCCTGCAGGTATTTAAAGGTAGTCTCGTCGGGGGCGATCATCCCTGCACGGGCACCGGCCTCGATGGTCATGTTGCACACGGTCATGCGCTCTTCCATTGAGAGTGCTCGGATGGCCGGTCCAGCGTATTCGATGATGTGGCCAGCGCCCCCTGCGGTGCCCACTCGACCGACAATTGCCATGATCAGATCCTTGGCGCTGATCCACCAGGGTCGCTCCCCTTCGAGGAGTACCCGCATGCTCCGCGGCCGCTTGATGGCGAGGGTCTGGGTCGCTAGCACATGTTCGACCTGGGAGGTCCCGATACCGAAGGCTACTGCGCCAAAGGCGCCGTGAGTTGCGGTGTGTGAGTCGCCGCAGACGATGGTCATGCCCGGTTGAGTCAGGCCTTGTTCCGGGCCGACCACGTGCACTACCCCCTGGCGGATGTCATCCAGGGCGAAGCTGGGGATGGCGAATTCGCTGATGTTCTGCTCCAGCGCTCTTAGCTGGGTTCTTGCGGCGGCATTTTCGATCCGCGTGAGTCGGTCTGGAGTTGTCGGAACGTTGTGGTCGGGGACAGCGAGGGTGCGGTCGGGGCGCCGCACCCTGCGTCCGCTCAACCTCAGGCCATCGAAGGCTTGCGGGCTACTGACTTCATGGACCAGATGTCGGTCGATGTAGATGAGATCCGTCCCGTCCTCATGGCGGGCGAGCACATGGGCTTCCCAGACTTTCTCGAAGAGCGTTCGGGCAGGCACGGTTTCGGCTCCTTCTCTGAAGCGCATGGTCGCATCTTCGAGATTAATGCACCAACTGGTTGATTAATGGCTGGAATCTATCTTGTAGCGCTAGCCTTGTACAGCTCGATTGGATATCGGGCTGAACCTAGTTGCTGGACTCCGGTTGGCTGTCGATGGGTCAGGGCTGTAGCTCTGCAGCTAGCTGGTCCGGACTGATGCAGAGTCGGTCGAGTGTCAGCATGAGATTGTTGAGCGGCTGCTCTGTAGGCTGGTCAATGCGGAGACCACCGACGGGCTCATCATCAACCCCGGGTGCGCAGAGGGCACCGTCCTGGTCCTGGTCGGCCCAGGCAAAGAGGAACAAGCCCCGGCCCCCCTCGAGCGGATAGCTGAGCGTATGTGAGAAGGGCTGGCTGGCCACCACTTCGAAGGCATCGATGAAGAAGATGTCAGTTTCGAGGATGCCCTCGCCGATGGACTGGTAGTAGGCCTCCAGCGAGACCGGAACGGCGAGGTCAGCATCACCTGCAGTGCCACTGAGGGCGAGTTCAAAGATGACCGTGTCGCTGCTCCAGCAGCCGCTGCTGGTGACCAGGAACGCCGCGCTCAAGCCCAACTGTAGGGTACGGTACATTAGCTCCCCCTGGCCTTTGGTGCTGGATTGCCGAAGTGGATGCCCACATGGAAGCCGGGCAGGCTCAGCGCGACCACTCCTACATCGACAAAATTGAGGTCGAGGCCGATGTCAAAGCCGATGTGTGGCTTGGGAGCAAAGGTCAGACCAAGCTGAACCGATGGTGACCATCGGTGTTCCCAGCGAACTGTGACATCGGCCTGTTCGGTGCCGATTTGCCGGGTCTGAGTGCGGTGAAACAAGAAGGTGTGGCGGGTTGCTACCGCAAGGTACGGGCCGACCGGAGCCGGCCTTCCAGCAAGGCGCAGGCGAAGACTCGCTGAGGGCCCCTGCTGGGCTAGCACCCCGCCTTGTATAAGGCCACCGGCGCAGATCTCAAGAGATAGCCGACCCTTGGACTTCCCCACCAGCAGCAGCGCCAGGCCTGCTGAAGGTTGGAAGCGAACGAACACTGCAGTGTCAACTTCACCGATGAGCGTAAGTCGTTGGTTTAGCCCGACCTGGGCTCGGAGTCCGCTCCAGGGCCAGCCGCCATGTACGCTTGCAGTCCATCCACCTGGACGAGAGGAGGCGCTTGCCCAGTCGAAGCTGGCGGTTGAGTCCGCTGCCAGGGCAGGGGCTGGTATCAGCAGCAAGGGGGCCAGCAGCACCAGCACCAGCAGTCCTGAGGCGGGAGCTCCTGGGCGGGATGGAGAAAAGGTTAGAGCCTGCATGTCCGGGTAGTATCTCTGTGCCGAGGCGCACTTTGCTACGGGCCCTTGATTTAAACTTCTAACAGGTAGATTGCAAACCGTTTTGCCGCTTTGTTGTGCCGGCCCGCTCAGGATATCATCTCGATTCGATCAATTAATAAAGGGTTTTAGAAGTTGACGGGGGCCTCCTGCCTGAACAATATGCTATCAACCATAAGGTAGATTCTTTGATCCCGGCCGCCGTTCAGGCAGCCTGGCTTTTAACTTCTTGCTGCAGGGCCGCTATGTCCAACAAAATGCGCGCGATGGTGATCCGTGCCTTCGGTGGGCCTGAGGTCTTTGAAGAGACCGAGATGACGGTTCCTGAGCCCGGCGAGGGCCAGGTCCGGCTCAAGGTCGTCGCCAGTTCTTTCAATCCCATTGAGAGCAAGATACGAGCTGGATGGGCTCGGATTGGGCCGGAATTTCCGGCGGTTCTGAACAGCGACGTGGCGGGCCGGATCGATCGGGTCGGCCCGGGGGTCAGCGATTTTGCTGAGGGCGACGAGGTGTTTGCTCTGTCCGGTGGTATTCAGGGAGGGCAGGGAGCTCTGGCAGAATTCACCCTGGTCGATGCACGCTTGTTGGCTCGTAAGCCGGCGTCATTGAGCATGGCCGAGTGCGCCGCACTACCCATTGGCTTCATTACTTCCTGGTACGCCCTGTGCCGCATGACCCAGATTCATGCAGGCCAGAAGGTGCTTGTGCACGGCGGCACTGGTGGGGTTGGGCACATTGCGGTACAGCTGGCGCGGGCTAAGGGCTGTGAGGTCTACGCGACCGTCAGCAGCGACCAGAAGGCCGAGCTTGCTCGGAGCCTTGGTGCCCATTTCACCATTGATCGGCGCAGCGAAACCCCCGAGCAGTATGTTGCGCGATACACCGGCGGCAAGGGCTTTGATCTGGTCTTCGACACTGCGGGAGGTGTCTCTCTTGATAATGCCTTCGTTGCGGCTTGCTATGAGGGCGAGGTAGTCACCGTAAACGCCCGCGCCAGCCATGACCTCACGCCGGCTCACGTTCGTGGCCTGAGCATTCACCTGGTGATGATTCTACGGTCCATGCTGCTGGGCCTCGACCTGGAGCACTATGGAGCGATCCTCAGGGAAGCTGCTCGGCTGGCCGATGAGGGCAGCCTTCGCCCCTTAATGGATTCCCGCAGCTTCAGCGTCTGGGATGTGGCCGAGGCTCATCGCTATGCGGCTACCGGGGCGTCCATTGGCAAGATTTCGTTGACCCTCTGAGTGAAGAGCACTCCTCAGAATCGTTCCACCTGACTGGAGAAGGAAGAAAAATGATTCGTCACATCGTTATGGTTAAGTTGCCCGAACAGGTCCGCGCAGAAGCGCTCGAGAAGATCTCAGCTGGCATGGCTCCGCTGCCTGGCAAGCTCTCCGAAATCAAGTACATGGATGTAGGGCGTAACATCAGTCCCTCGCCAAAGGCCCATGATCTCGCCATCGTGCTCGACTTTGAGGATGAGGCCGGCCTCGGGGTCTTTGCTGCCGATCCGGATCACAAAGAAGTGGTTCATTACATTCGCTCGACTGCAGAGTCGATCAGTATCGTCGACTACGCGCTCTGATCGGCAGCTGGCATGGGCTTGGGCCGGTGGCCTCGATCCTGTCATCGTCTTACCCTTTGCTTCGGCCTGACCGAAGCCTTGTTGCGGTCGGCTTGAACTCGGTGTCGGCCCACTCGCTCCCTTAGCCTGAGGGCTGCTACTGCGCCCCTGAAGGAGACCTCATGTCCCCTCGCCATGTTGTTCAGTTCGCCCTTGTCTCGCTCATGTTGCTCCTGCTGGGGGCTGGCTGTGGTGGGGTGGTCACGGCGAGTCGCCCTGACCTTGATGATGACGACACGGGCTCAGGTGATGACGATGACACCGGCTCAGGCGACGACGATGACACCGGTTCAGGCGACGACGATGACGCGGCTGTTACGCCTCCGGCCGATCCGAGCGAAGCTGGGCTGTTTGCCTTTACGGTCAGCAGTACCCAGGCGGGAGGGATGGATGCCACCGTTTACGTCCCTCAGGGCAGCGGTCCTTTTCCGGTCATCGTCTTTACCCATGGCTTTCAACTCAGCCCCAGTGACTACGTGAGTTACGGAGAACAGCTGGCGTCCTGGGGTTATGTTGCGGTGCTGCCGCAGTTCCCCGGGAGTTTCCTGTCCAGCCCGACTCACACTGAGTTGAGGAACTCGGTGGTCAGCCTGTTGGACTGGCTTGATGGCTCACCCGCCGCTCTCGGTGCTGCCGCTGACCCCTCACAGTTGGGCCTTGCCGGCCACTCGCTGGGTGGCAAGATCGCCTTGCTGGTTGCCAGTTCTGACCCACGACCCGATGCTGTTTTTGCCATTGACCCGGTCGATGCAGCCCCGCCCAACGGTGGGAGTCCGCAAGACTATCCATCAGTCGCTCCCGAGCTGATGAGCGAGATCACGATCCCGGCGGTGTTTCTCGGCGAATTGCAGAATGCTGTCTCCGGCGGTCTTGGGCCGGCCTGCGCGCCGGAAGGCGAGAACTTTCAGTCCTACTACAGTGCAGCGACCAGTCCGTCCATGGAGCTGGAGGTGCTGGGTGCCAGTCATATGTCTTTCGTGGACAACCCTGCCTGCCTGGCCTGTCTGCTCTGTCCTGCAGGAACAGATGACCCTCTGGTAAGCAAGTCACTGACCCGTGAGTTCATGACCGCGTTCTTTGAGTCGAAGTTGCGCGGTGAGCTCTGGCCTGATGCCTGGCTCGGCGGCCCCGAACTCGATGAACTACAGAGCTCAGGGTTTATTGCGGCGCAGTTGAAGAACGGCTTCTAGCACTCAGGGCTCTGGTGACCCAGTGCTTCGGTCAGGCGGGCTGTCTCTTGCCGCGGTCCTTGGTGGCGGTCGGCCCTTGAGCGACAATTGGCTGCCCTAAACCCGCTCCAGGAAGTCTTATCGATGGCTACGGACTCCAGCGAAATCCAGCAGGTATCGCCCGAGGCGGAGCTGACCTTCGAGGACCACCAGTCTGCAATACGCGCCGCCAGGTCGGTGGGCATGGATGCGGTCGATACTGGACTGGAGGCTGAAGAGGCGGCTCGTGCTCGTACCATCGGTCTGGTTTTCTTTCTGGTCTGTAGTCCCACCGCTTGTTGGGCTCCATTGCTGGACGGCGATCCCAGTCTCAAGGCTCCAGTGGCGCTGCTGGTAGGGCTGTTTGCGCTGTTCGGTCTGTACGTATTCTGGTTGGCCTCGGTCCCTGAGCGCTATACGCGCCGGGTCTTTCTCGTCTATGGAATGCTCGCTGTTGTCGCCTCCATCATGGTTCTTATCTATCTGGGCCCTTTTTCACCGACCGCTCTCGCGGTCACCCTGGGCATCAGCTTCTTCGGTCAGGGCGCCGACCGTAGGGGTGCATGGCTTATTTGTGGGTCAGCCATTGTCCTTTGCCTGTCTCTGTACACGCTGATTCTGACCGGCCTGGTTGCTGACGTAGGGGTCTTTCGAGGTGAAGAGGGAGGGTTCTCAGGCAGGCTGTTCATGACGGTCATGGTTCCATTGGTACTGCTGGTGACGATGATGCAGGCCTACTGGGCGCGGCAGGGGGTTGAGAGCGCCCTGGAGACTGCGGTTGAGTCGACCATGGAGGCCTCTCGGCGCGCGGTTCAGCTGGAGGAGGCCCAGGCCGAGCTGGAGCGGATTGCCGCTGCCGGCGGGATGCTTGGCCACATGAGCGGGCGCACCGTAGGCGCTTACAAGCTGGGGCCCTTGCTGGGGCGTGGCGGTTCCGGAGAGGTCTACGATTGCGTGGACTCTCGAGACAACAGCAACGTCGCAGTTAAAGTTTTGGTCTGCAACGATCTGGATGGTGACAACATCCCCATTCGGTTTCAGCGCGAGGGAGAGATTGCGACGCAGCTGGTCTCGCCTTATGTGACTCGGGTGTATGAATATGGTCGGGCCGCAGGGGGCACCCTCTACATCGCCATGGAGCGGATGGAGGGCAGCGATCTGGCGGCTATTTTGCGGCGGGACAGTCGCCTGGAGTTTGATGAGGCAAGGGAGCTTGTTCATCATGTGTGTCAGGGTATCTCCGAGGCCCATCGGCTCGGCGTGATTCATCGCGACATTAAGCCGCACAACATCTTTCAGGCGCTGCAAGCTGATGGCAGTACGGTGTGGAAAGTGCTCGACTTTGGGGTGAGCAAGCTGGCCGCCAACTTTGCTTCGATCACTCGCAGTGGGGTGGTGGGAACGCCTCAGTACATGTCACCTGAGCAGGCCCGGGGTGAGCCCGTCGATGTGCGTGCCGATGTGTACGGAGTAGGTGCGGTTCTGTATCGAGTGCTTACCGGTCAGCCTCCCATGCCGGGGCGGAATCACACCGCTTTATTTAACGCAGCCTTCCGCAGGCCGGTTCGACCGCGACTGTTGGTTCCTGAGATGAGCCGCCAGGTTGAGGCGGTTCTGGCCCTGGCCATGGCCCCTGCTCCTGAGGGGCGATTTCAGACCTTGGAGCTGTTCAGGGCCGCGTTTGATAAGGCTGCGACCGGAGAGCTGCCGGTTGCGATCCTGCAGCGAGCAAGCACGGTCCCTTGGAACACCCTCAGGAGTTAAGGCAAGCTGGGTAGAGGAGATTCAGGCTTGTCGATCTTCAGCCACATTCTGTTGCTCTTGTCGCCGGCGCTCGCCGCTGTAGGTTTAATGCTGGGTGGTTGGTGGACCTGGTTGCATCCGGTGGTGATGTACGGCTTTTTGACGCTGCTCGAGTTGGGCTTTGAGGGCAGTCCGGATAATCCCCCTGAAGAACTTGAGGCTGCCCGGGCTCAGCACTGGTTCGCTCAGCTGATCTTCTGGAGTATCGCGCCCATTTTGCTGGGTCTGGTGTCTGCGTTGTTGTGGCGGGCTGCAGACTTTGCGGCCTGGGAACTGATTGGCCTGATCATCGGGGTGGGTACATCGCTGGGCACTGTGGGGATCAATGGTGCTCACGAGCTTGGCCATTACCGCGGCCCGGGTTCTAAACGGTTGGCAGAACTGCTGTTGCTGATGTCGCTCTTTATGCATTTTCATGTCGAGCATAATCGCGGTCATCACCTGCGGGTGGGTACTGCGGAAGACCCGGCTACTGCGCGCAGAGGGCAGTCGCTATATTCGTTCTGGGTACAGACGCTGTGGGGAGGACTGCGGAGCGCCTGGCACCTGGAGCGCACCCATCTGCAGCGCCGCTCGACGAGTGTGTGGAGCCATCGCAATGCAATGTTGCGCTATGGCCTGCTCCAGGCCGCTGCAGTGCTGGCCGTAGGGTTGCTGCTGGGCCCGCTGGCGTTGGCGGTCTGGCTGGCGGTCTCCGTGTTTGCCATTCTGCTGCTTGAGACCACCAATTACTTTCAGCACTACGGCCTGGTGCGGCGGTCCGTTGCGGGCGGGCGGCTGGAACTTGTGGGCCCCCAGCACACCTGGACCGCGAACCATCCCATCTCACGGGCAATTTTGATGAATCTGCCCCGGCATGCGGATCATCACATTGCCCCGGGTCGCCATTTCTTAAACCTGCGTCATGTGCCGGGTAGTCCGGTTCTGCCGCTGGGCTATCCCGGGATGGTCATCCTCGCGCTGATCCCGCCGCTGTTTGTTCGGGTGATGGACAGGAGGCTTCCTACCGCCTGAGGGAGCCAGGGTTGGTGGGCGCTTAGCTAGGATACGCCGCAGATGCGCCGCACCTGCTCTACCACCTGCATGCGCCGACGATCGCGCGCCGGAGCAGTAAAGATCGGCTCGTCACGGACCTGCTCGCTGAGTTCGTGAATGGCGAAGTAGGTCAGGTGAATACCGACGATGCTCATCACCGTGTCGGCTGCATCGTTGGTGTGGAATTCGCCAGCAGCGGTGCCGGCCTCGACGAAGGTAACCGCGGTATTGAGTACATGCAGAAAGACCGGCCCACCGACTCCTGAGAAGAATGGGCCACGATCCATCACTTCGCGAAACAGCAAGCGAGCGGCACGGGGCTCGCCGGTCAGGTAGTCGGTAATGAGGCGACTTAGCCGGTCCAGTCGCTGGACAAAGTCTTCGGTGCTCTCAGCAGCCTCTTGCACCAGCTCGTCCAGATTGCCAAGTACCGTAGCCAGGGCCTCCAGATACAGAGCCTCTTTGTTGCCGAAGCGATGCAGTAGCGACGATTTACGGATGCCCGTTTGTTCGGCGATTCGGTCCAGGCTCGCCGCGGCATAACCCTGATCGGCGAAGGCGCTTACCGCGGCGGACAGCAGCGTCTCGCGGGCGACCGGATTGCGGGGTCGTCCGGCACGGCGCTTGCGAGGGTTTCCAGCTCCTGAACTCATGGTTGAAATTATCTACCACCTGTCTGCTTAGTCAACGCGACTATAGCCAGATGCTGGGTTGATTCTTGAGAAAACGCTGCTGGTTAAGGTTTACGAGAGCCACTTCAAAGTGGATATCTGTTGACATTCTACCACAAGGTAGATATTTGGTCCTACTAAAGCGAACATAGGCGCGTGTTCCGTTTTCGTTTGCTTGGCAGTCCGTTTGTTCTCAGTACCTCGTAGCGATGGTGCTGCTCTCAGCTTTAGTCAGGAGGAGACAGCATGCGAAATCCCCACGATCACCGGCGGGGTGAGGCCGAGGACGCTTCTGAGTTCATGAGCGCTGCGCGGCGCCGGCTGTTGGAGAATATGGACGTTGGCGTGGTCAACCTGTCGGCAGGTCAGCTGGCTGCCTGCGGCGGGG
>DJIF01000033.1:3295-10900 GCA_002433485.1 Deltaproteobacteria bacterium UBA6601 | reverse complement strand
CAGCCTGCGGCGGGGACGCTCTGGATGCAGGGCGGGCCGCTGCCATAACCGCGGTCTGGACCGGTATCGCCTCGGAGTTGGAGTCTGGCGGTCTGCATCGGTTGGGCAGTCCGGGCGATTGTTATGTCGAGGCCGAGAGCCACGCTCCTATTGCCGAGGTCCGTGGCCGAGAGGTGACTGTGTGGGTGTGTCGGGAAATGACCCGCGATCACTTCACTAATCATGTCTTTATTAAGGACCAGGATGGCGTAATTATCGGCATGGTCCAGCTGCTCGGTCACGATGACCAGGCGAGAATCACCTTCTCCATGCCACCGGGAACCCTATCTGTTACCCCTTACTGTTCCTGCAACCGGCACGGACTCTGGGTAGGGGACACCATTCAGCTCGACTGAGGGCTGCTGCGAGCTAACACAGCTCCAGCTGCTGCATCATCGTAACTAAGGACTCCACCTCGTCTGAGCTGTGGGCTGCGGTCACGGTGATGCGTAGCCTCGAGGTCTGCTTTGGTACCGTCGGTGGACGAATGGCGGTGACGTGAAACCCTGCCTCAAAGAGCTGTCTGCTGGCGTCTAGGGCGCGCTGCTCTGCGCCTAGGATCAGCGGAAAGATCGGCGTTTTTGAGTGGGTCAGCGTTTGGGAGAGGCGCTCGGTGTGTGCTCTCAACCTGGTCCGTAACTCAGGTTCTTGGCGGACCACTCGCAGTGCCTCTCTGGCGGCAGCAACTACTGGGATGGGCAGCGCGGTAGAGAAAATCTGGGACCGCCCCCGGCTCACCAGCCAGCGGCGCAGGGCCGCGTTGGTGGCAAGGAAACCGCCTTGCGCACCCACTGCTTTGCTCAGGGTACCCACGCGTACGTCTACCTGGTCGCTTACCCCGGCAGCCTCACAGGCTCCTCCGCCCTGCGCTCCCATCACCAGGGTTCCGTGGGCTTCATCCACCACCAGTAAGGCCTCATAGCGATGCTTCAGCTCGGTCAGCTCAGCCAGTGGTGCCAGGTCTCCATCCATACTGAAGATGCCATCGCTGACCAGCAGCTTGCGGGGCCGCTGGCAGGCAGCCAGAAGGCTCTCGAGGGCGTTCATGTCGCGGTGTGGGTAGATGTGGAGTTCGGCGCCGTTGGCACGGGCCAGGCGGCAGCCGTCTACAATGGAGGCGTGGTTTAAGGCATCGGAGAAGATTGCGGTTTCGGAATCTGCCAGTGCTGTGATTACCGCAAGATTGGCTGCGTAGCCGGTGGGGCAGAGCAACACAGAATCGCTGCCTTCAAGGGTAGCCAGGTCTTCTTCCAGGGCGCGGTGCTCTTCGCTGTAGCCACAGATCAGGGCTGAGCCGCGCGGGCCCATGCCAAGGCGTTGGGCGGCCTCGGCAGCTGCTCGCCGGACCCTTGGGTGGCTCGAGAGACCTAGGTAGTCGTTGGAGGAGAATAGGCACAGGTCTCTGCCGGCCACCTTAATCTTCATGCCATCGACCGGCGCTATGGCCAGCAGACTGCGCTCCAGATTATTGGAGTTAAGGCGTTCAAGGGCCTGGCTTAGCCAGCTCGGCCAGCTTCCCGAACTCATCGCTTCAGCCAGTTCATCACAGGGCTTAATAGTGGTACCGCCTCGTGCCAGTGCTCCATGGGCGGCAGGCTGAGTACCGGGGTCTCCGGTTCCAGCCGGCGTAGCGCAGCGGAGTTGCTACCGGTTACTTCATCGGAGCCGGGAGCGCCGTTGAGGATAAGCCCGGCGAGCTTGCAGCCTGCTTGACGCAGACAGTGGATGACCAGGCGACTCTGATTCATGGCGCCCAGGCGATCGTGGGCGACCACCAGCACGGTGGCGTCGAGGGCCACAGCGAGGTCCAGGGCAGTGCTCTGCCAGGTCAGCGGGGATAGCAGCCCCCCGGCCCCTTCGACGACCACCAGCTCGTGGTGTTGGCTGGCTTCGCGGATGAACCTCAGCCAGGCCTCTGAGTCCAGCACCACCCCTTCCTCATCGGCCGCAACCGGCGGGGCGATCGGCGGGCCCAGTCGGACCAGTGCCGCCGATGGTGCGGCCTGCCCGGTTGCCTCGGCGAGCAACTGGCCGTCTTCCGGACCTCCCAGATCGGTTCCCGACTCCACTGGTTTAATGGCCAGCACCGATCTTCCTGCTTGCTGTAGTGCGCGACACAGGGCAGCACCTACAAAGGTCTTGCCGACTTCGGTATCGGTGCCGGTTATGAGCAGGATGTCAGCTGGCACAGGCCATCCTCACGGTCCTTCATGGTTGGCCTGCTGGATGCCCCAAGCGACCGCCTCGATGAGCTGGTCCAGTTCAGAATCGTTAAGGGTAAGGGGGGGCATCAGTACGATGACGTCGCCAAGCGGGCGGAGAAATACGCCTTTGTCCTGAGCCGCCATGCACACTCGCATGCCGTGGCGCTGGTGAGCGGGGAAGGGGATGCCCGCTGTGGGCGCTTTCATGAGCTCGATACCGGCGCTCAGACCGTACTGACGAATGTCCGCTACCGAGGCAAGGCTGTGGAGCCTCTGCAGCCGTTGGCTGAGGGCATCAATGCGTTGAGGTAGGCGCTCGCTGAGGCCTTCGGCGTTAAACACATCCAGGGAGGCCAGGGCCGCTGCTGCGCCCAGGGCGTTGCCCGTATAGGTATGACCATGGAAGAAGGTTCGCCCCTGTTCGGGCGGTCCCAGGAAGGCCTGGTAGATACGTTCGCTGGTGAGGGTTGCGGCGAGCGGTAGGTAGCCGGCAGTGAGGCCCTTGGCGAGACAGAGCAGATCGGGCACAACGCCCTCTGTACTGGAGGCGAAAAGCTGCCCAGAGCGGCCCATTCCCATGGCGACCTCATCGAGGATGAGGAGGACTCCGTGTTCATCGCACAGCTTTCGGACCGCCCGGACGTAGCCAGGGGGTTGGGTGAGCATTCCGGCGGCACCCTGCATGCCAGGCTCAAGGACTACCGCGGCCAGGCTCTCGCCGTGCTCGGCCAGGAGCGCTGCCAGCTCAGCTCTGGCCAGCTCAAGCCAGCGGCTCGGATCACCGTGCGCCTCAGCGCGGTGGACATAGGGAGAACGGCAGCGCAGCACCTCGAAGAGCAGCGGTGAAAAGCGCGAGTGAAACAGCTCGATGCCGCCTACCGAGACCGCCCCAGCGGTGTCTCCATGATAGGCATCACCGAAGGCTAGGAAGCGGGTGCGCTGATGGTTGCGGCCGCTGGACTCTTGTTGCCAGAACTGCAAGGCCATCTTGATGGCGACCTCAACCGCGGTGGAGCCGTTATCTGAGTAAAAGACCCGATTCAGGTCGCCCGGTGCGAGCTCTGCCAGACGATGGGCGAGCTCGACCCCCGGTGCGCTGGCGTTGCCCAGGAAGGTTGCGTGGGCGATGCGTCCCAACTGTTCGGTAATGGCACGGTCGACCTCGGGTCGGCGGTGGCCGTAGAGATTGCACCAGATAGAGCCTACGCCGTCCAGGTAGCGTCGCCCGCTGATGTCGATGAGCTGGTGGCCTTCGCCGGCCACCACCATCAAGGGGCGTTCCTCTGGGTAGACCGAGTGCGGAGTGAAGGGGTGCCATACGTGCGCTGCGTCCCAGGCCCGTAGTTGTTGCTCGTCGTAGCGATGCGGTGCCACGTCAGGCTCGCTGCTCGGCCGCTGGGGACCCCTCGATCAGCTCTGGCTCGAATCCTGCCTGGGCCAGCAGGGTGGCGTCGATGCTGGCGCCCTGGCCACCAGTGGTCAGGTAGCCATTAGAGAAGATCGAGTTTGCTACGTACAGCGCCAGGGCCTGCATGTGTCCGAGGATTACCTCGCGTCCTCCGGCGATGCGGACGTCGCGATTGGGGTGCACGAAGCGGAACATGGCCAGGATCTTGAGCGCTGCCTGGGGACTGAGGCGGGGCGAGTCGCCCAGCGGAGTCCCGGGGCGTGGGTCGAGCAGGTTTACCGGGATGGACTCCACCGACAGGTCGCGCAGCGAGAGGGCCAGATCCACCCGGTCCTCCTCGCTCTCGCCCATGCCGACAATGCCTCCAGCGCAGGCCTCCATGCCAACGTCCTTGGCGTGCTTGAGGGTGCTACGCCGGTCTTCCCAGCTGTGCGTAGTGACGAGTTCCGGAAAGAAGTTCTCTGAGCTCTCCAGATTGTGGTTGTAGCGGTCTACCCCGGCCTCTCGTAGCCGCCGCGCAGCGTTCTCATCGAGCAGACCCAGTGAAGTGCAGATCTTCAGAGGCATCTCTCTTTTGATCTGCTGGGTGGCTTCGCAAAGCACCTCCAGATCGCGGCCAGACGGACCGCGAGTGGCGGTGACCATGCAGTAGGTGACCGCCCCTGAGGCGTGCGCAGCGCGGGCTCCGGCCACCAGCTCTTCGACGCTCTGGGTCTTGTAGCGGTCAACCTTGGTCTTGAACCGCACACTCTGGCTGCAGAAGGAGCAGTCCTCCGGGCAGGCGCCGCTCTTGGCGTTCTGCAGCACGTGGACGCGTACCCTACGGCCATGATGGTGCTGGCGGAGCTTGAATCCGGCCTGCAGTAAGGTCAGAAGTTCGTCGTCTGGAGCCCGAAGGATCTCCAAGGCCTCGTCGCGGGTCACCGCGTGCCCTTCCAGCACTCTGTTGGCCAGCTGGTCCCAGTCCATGCGTTCTCCTCTTTGGACCTGCTCGCCGGTGCTCTTGTACCGGGTGGTGGCTGAGGGTCCGGTCTCCGTTGCAGTCAGGTTCCTTGAAGGGTTGGTCGAGCCCTTGGCTCTGCCGGTCGCGCTGCTCACCTGTGGCGGGCTTGTAGCGCGATTGTTGAGAAATCCTTTTTTTTGCTCCGTTTAGCTAGGTGCGTTTGCGGCAGCTTGCTATAGGTGCCCCGTGGTGTCGACTTGTCAATCAGCGGAAATTCGTTCTCTTGTTGAGTTGAGCCCGGATCATCCGGGATTTCTCGATGTTGCTTATCGGGAACGGCGCAATGAGATCGCTCAGATTGCCTATCGCTATGTCAGCGGTGAGCCGGTGCCCGCTGCAGTGTATACGGCAGAGGAGCACGCGACCTGGTGTCAGATTCTAGCGCTCCTTCGGCCACAGCATGAAGAGCATGTCTGCGAGCCGATTCTGGAGCTGCAGCGCAAGCTACCACTGCCCCGCTACCAGATCCCCCAGCTGAGCTTCGTCAACGAGCGACTCGAGCCCCGCACCGGGATGCGGATGGAGCCGGTCATGGGACTGGTCAACATTCGCACCTTCCTGTCCTGCCTGGCCAGCTGCGTCTTCCCAAGTACCCAGTACATCCGCCATCACAGCCGACCGCTCTATACCCCGGAGCCGGATGTTGTTCATGAACTTATCGGTCACATGGCTTCCCTGGCCCACCCTCATGTGGCCGAGGCCAACCGTTGGCTTGGCCGAGCTGTGTTAGACGCCAATGATACTGAGCTGCAGCGCCTGGAATACGTCTATTGGTACGTGCTCGAATTCGGGCTTTGTGAGCAGGGCGGCCAGGTCAAGGCGGTCGGCGCCGGTCTGCTCAGCTCTGCCGGAGAGCTGTCGGCCATCACAAAGGGGCCGGTCCTGATGGACTGGGACCTGGACAGGATTGCGCGCACTTCTTACGACCCGACCTGTGAGCAGCCGGTTCTGTTCGTAGCGCCTTCCTTTGACCGTCTGCTGAGCGAGACCATTGCCTGGATTCGGCGGGGGGCCTGGCGTGATTCGGCAGTGCAGGCCTTGAGTTCTCCCGAAGAGGCCATTGCTGAAGCCCCGGTTGCGCTTGGCTGAGGGGCCGCTGGCCGGCATTGCCTGCTGCGGCTGAGCTGTGGCTTGCCGCGGGCGCGAGGCCTACTTCAGTTCAGCTGCGGACTTCTGTTCACTGCCCAGGACTTGTCGCTCGAGCTTGAGCAGGCGACTCTGCGCCCATTCGGTGGCGAGCTGCCACTGCTCTGCAGGTTGCCGATGGCCTGCTGAGTTCAGATCCTGCAGGCAGTCGTGGTCGAATCGGGTTGGTTCGCCGAACAGCACATCGATCTGGTTGCCCCAGCGTGGCAGTTTGCTGCCGATGGGCAGCAGCTTGTGCATGCCTCGATGGTAGAAGGGCATGGCAATGGGTTGAGCTTCGACCAGGAGTCGACCAATGCCCGACTTGAAGGGGGTTCGCAGTCGGGCGTCTACCTCTCTGGTTCGTCCGCCCTCGGGAAAGATGTGCACCCAGTCGCCAGCCCCCAGTCGTTCCAACAGAAAGCTGAAGCCTGGCTGCTCAAGGCCGCCGCCACGGATGATCGGGACGCACTTACCGCAACTGAACAACATGCCTTTGAAGCGATTGCCGAAGAAGTTGATGTGGTCGGCAGGGATCCAGCGGACCTCTGAGTAGCGCGTTTGGCCAAGGTTGGAAATCAACAGCGGGTCGTCGAACAGCGAGACGTGATTGCTGAAAGAGAGCACGCCGGTTTGGGGCTCGGCGAAGGCCGCCTCCCAGCGCTCTCGGCCAGCAAAAGAAAGGCGGTTGAGGCCGCGCATGGTCAGTCGCGAGAGCTGTACCACCAGGGCACAGATGGCCGGTTTGTACCAGGTGTCCTGGGGGACCCAGTGGCGGATTGCGTGGCGCTGCTCGCTTGGGCTGCGGAGAGCTTCACTCATGTTCTGGAGTTTATGCTCCGCTCGCTGATCCCGCGAAAGCTGGTCGGCGAAAAACCGCTGCCGGGTGATTTGCTAGGTCACAGAGCGTTCCTGTTTCTTAGTGCTCAGCCAGTACCAGGCAGGTATTGAGACGGTGCCGACCGCCAGCAACCAGGCGAGTGTCGGTCCCCACCACAGGCCTAGCGCTGGAATGCTAACGGCCGCCACAATGGCGTACACCGAAACGCTTGCGCTGCCCAACATCAGAGGTCCCACTGCCCCGGCTTGCACCGCTTCTCCCTGCGACCACCAGACGCTGACCATGGTGGTCAGGAAGATGGCAGGAAAGACCGAGGCGATGCCCGCCAGCAGTACGATGCCGATTTCAGCCATCCAGACCGATACGCCGATGGCCAGGGCTGCCAGGATGCCGCGGGACAGCAGGGTCCATGCCCCTACCGGGCGGCTTCCTCTTGGTGCCGGTGGGTTGTTGCGACAGGCCCAGCCTCCTAATAACAATTGGCCACCGCACAGCATGACCGCCACCCACACCAGCGGTAAGGGCGGGCTTTCCATAGCGCTGATCAGCAGCGCCGCGAAGAACGCCCAGATAAGTAGTGACAAGGTCACCATTGCGCTCAGACGCATACCCAGGGAGAGTGCAGGAAGTCGTTTCGGCAAGACCCGCCAGGAGTAGAGGAAGATTGCATTGATCACCATTCCAGCGGGCACGGCGTAGAGCGAGTTGCGAAACAGCGGGACTGACTCGGCGGCCCACCAGAAGCCCAGTGAAGCAGGGATGATGGTGGTGGGTATGGAGCCGATCAAGCCCCCCAGTCGCCCCCCCAGTCGCTCTATGGCCACCGTCACACCGATCGCGACAAGGCCCGCATAGAAGGCAGTTATCAGGCTTGCGTGCATCGTATAAATCCAGGGGAGCGGCGCTGCCAGAGAACGGTCCGGCTAGCGTGATGTGAGCGGCGCTAGTCGCCCTGCTTGTGGTGCTGGTGACCATGGTCGTGCTG
>DJIF01000033.1:0-2969 GCA_002433485.1 Deltaproteobacteria bacterium UBA6601 | reverse complement strand
GTGACCATGGTCGTGCTGGTGACCGCCATCGTGCTGGTGACCGCCATCGTGCTGGTGACCGCCATCGTGCTGGTGACCCTGGTCAGCCTGAGTCGGTGGGTTCGGCTGCGGCTCCTTATTACCTGCTGCTGAGTTCTGCTTCGGGCTGGCTTGCAGCACCTCAGAGTGGCCCTCATGGTGCTGACCTGCATCGTGGTGCTGGTCCGCGTGGTCATCATGATGGTCATGCTGTTGGGTCTCGTGCAGGTAGCCGTCCAGCTGGAAGACCAGCAGACCGGCTCCCGCGGCCACCAGGGCCATGTTGGCTACCCGGTCGAAGCTCTTGAAGGCCTCAGTGGAGCGCCACAGGCCAAAAAACAGCAGCATCACCGAGAGCGCCGCGACCTGGCCCAGCTCTACTCCTGCATTAAAGGCGAGGATCCGCGACACCAGGCCTGCGCTGCCCAGGGTTAATTCCTGCAGTCTGGTGGACAGGCCGAAACCATGAATCAGGCCGAACAGGAACACCATGAACAGCAGGTTTGGTGCTCGGACCGAGAACACCCGCTTGAAGCCGTCGAGGTTCTCGAAGCCTTTGTAGATGACGCTCACCGCGATCACCGCGTCGATGAGGTAAGCGTTGGCGCTGACTCCTGCCAGGGTTGCACCGAGCAGGGTGATGCAGTGACCCACTGTGAAGGCGGTAATAAAGCGCAACACATCCCGAAAACCGTGCAGAAAGAACAGCACTCCAAACAGGAACAGCAGGTGGTCGTAGCCGGTGACCATGTGCTCGGCACCCAACCAGATGTAGTCCAGCACTCCACCTTGGGTTACGGTCGCGCGGGCGGTCTCCGAGATGCCATGGGCCAGCGCCTCGGAGCTGGCCAAGAACAGCACAGCAGCGCTCAGCATGGTGGTGCTGAACAGGGGCAGGCCATGTGTGGGCAAGCTTTGTCGGTTGGAGAGGTGGGGCATGCTCGACGGTTCTCCAGAGCGTAAGAATTCGGTTAGAGCGACTGCATAGCTGCTTCGAGGGGTGCTCGAACCTGAGCGGCGAAGTCATCGAGGTCATCCCGCTGCAGGGCGCGAAACATGGCTCCTGGCTCGGCTACGGACACCGCAATCCTGCCGTCTTCCTGCTCGGCGATCACCACGCTGCAGGGCATCAGCAGACCAAAGGCCGGGTCGGCGCTGAGGGCCTGATGGGCCAGGCTTGGATTGCAGGCGCCCAGAACGGTGTAGCGGGATATCTCGGCACCGATCTTCTGCTTCAGGGTGTTCTGCACGTCGATGGAGGTCAGGATCCCAAAGCCGTTGTCCGCGAGGCGCGCTGTGACCCGCTCTATAGCTTCCTCAAACGATGCGTCGGCAAGCAACCTGGTGATGCCGTAGTGGGGCTGGCCAAATGCGTTCATGTTCACTCCGTCCAGGGGTTAGGCTTATTGCAAGCTGCGCTTGAGTTGGTGGCTCTGATAGTGGAACTACTAACAATCTAGCGGAGGTAGAGGCCGCTTCCTACTGAGCGAGCTCCCCAGTGGTCAGGCAGCGAGTTGTCCGAGGGAAAGTTGACGGTGTCGCTCAACCAGCAGTCGGGCACTACTGCGGTGGTCGAGCCCCCGCCGTCGAGCCCAATGGCGTTGATCAGATTCAGCTCGGTGCTGAGCCAGTTGGCGAAGCTGCTGCTGGTCAATCCAGAGCCGGCTGCGGTCCTTCCATCGACCGTCACCAGCACTACGTGTCCCGCTGCGTTGACGCCCAGGGCGGTGCGGGGGTTGGCAGTCCAGTCGGTGGACGACCAGACCTGTTGGCCCGGCTGCACCGCGGCAAGCGGTGTCCCGCCTTCGACCAGGCTGGGGTAGCCGCCTACCGCATCGGCGACCGAGGGCCAGTCGCTGCCTGGATTCAACCACTGGAAGCTGGGGACTCCGTTCCCATTCCAGCCAGCGCTTCGTTGGGAAAGCACTGTTCCGGCGCCATCGACGACCGAGCCGTTGGTACTGTGCAGCACGCCGTCGACACGCAGCAGGTCAGTGGTGCTGCAGCCTGAACCGGCCTGGAAATAGTTGGCGTTTACCCCTGCCAGGGCGCCGATGCTGGGCGCCGCTGCGGCCACCGTCTGGCAGCCCGAGTGGCGCGCTGGTTGCAGCTCAAGACCCTGGCTCAAGTCTGCGGTGATGACGTTGTAGGTCTGCACCGGTGAGCTGGTGCGCAGGCGCTGCCAGCTCGCTCCTGCAGCTAGTGGTACTTCGTTCCATTGGTCTGGTGCCAGCCACTCGTAGGCGAGCTCGAAGGCGCCCGCGTATTCCACTCCTGCCCCTGAGGTCCAGGAGTCGGCAAACAGCCAATATTCGCCTGCAGGGAGGTTCGTTACCTCCAGGGTCTCGTGGGCCCGTGCGATGCAGCCGCTCAGTAGCCCTCCAGAGACTGTGGGATTCTGGGCCAGGTGGAGGTCGATGTCGACCCCGACCCCGTCGATGAGCTCGGCGCGAAAGTCGCCCGGGGCGCTGGTCACGAAGCGATAGACGACTTCCGGTCCGTGTTCCTGGGTGCCCGGCGCGCAGTCGTAGCGGTCCACCAGGTCCTGGGCAGCACCACTGGTGCTGTTGGCATCTACGAATGGCGTCCAGGGTGCGTTGATGGGGTCTGACAGGGTGCCGGTAGCTCGGCTCAGCGATGCGTTCGCGCCGCACAGGTTGTAGGTATTGCTGCTGCTGGTGGAGTCACAGGCATCCCCATCGCCATCGCCGTCAGCGTCAGCCTGGCTTGGGTTGGCGTTGTTGGGGCAGTTGTCGGCGCTGTTGCAGACCCCGTCACCGTCACTGTCATTGGGATTGTCGGAAGGGCAGGGGTCACATGGATCGCCCTGGCCATCACCATCGAGGTCTTGCTGGTTGGCGTTTGAGGTAGCCGGACAGTTGTCGCTGCCATCTACGATGCCGTCGCCGTCAAGGTCGCTTGCTGGTGGGGTGCTGTCGTCGTCATCTGCG
>DJIF01000096.1 GCA_002433485.1 Deltaproteobacteria bacterium UBA6601 | reverse complement strand
GGCTCGGGCTCGGGCTCAGGCTCAGGCTCTCGCATCTGCACCGGTTCGGGCTCAGGCTCAGGCTCGGGCTCGGGCTCTCGCATCTGTACTGGCTCAGGCTCGGGCTCAGGCTCTCGCATCTGTACTGGCTCAGGTTCCGAGTCTGCCATTCCTAGCGAGTCAGACATGGGCTGGGACGCCGCGTTGTTGGCTTCAGCGCTGCTGTCGGCAGCGCCAGCGGCGCCTTCACTATCGTTTGCAGCGCTTCCGCTATCGAGTGAGTCGTCACCAAGGTCATCACCGAGCAGGTCGCCGAGGTCGTCGCCCAGCAGATCGAGAGGGTCTGTCCCTGCTTCTGCAACAGCCTCAGTCGCTTCCTCGGCGGCCTCTCCGGCCGCCTCTTTGGTGTCTTCTTCGCCGTTTGACATGACGAAGAACACCACCACTGCGAGCACTGCTCCCAGGCCGAGGAGTCCAACAATCAGAAAGACGAGACCTCCGCCTCCGCCACCTTCGTCGTCGTCGTACTCATCGTCGTACTCGTCGTCTTCTTCTTCTTCGTCTTCGTACTCGTCTTCGTACTCGTCGTCGTACTCGTCGTCGTCGTCAAACATGGGAGCTCCTAGTCAGGGCCAACTGGCATCTTTCTGTTTGGCCAGATCGCTGAGGACGCAATTGTAAAGCCTTTCGGCCGACTCGTGCCAGATGTCGGGGTCACTTGGTTGTTTGAAATCGCTGTATTGGCGTTGTGTGGCCCGCTCGGGCTAGCCTGAGTCCGTGTCAACGCGCCCCATATCGGTTTCCTCGGGAGGTCCTGCAGCATTTGCGGTGCTGGAGTGCGACTTCTTTAGTGAAGCAGCTCTAATCGAGGTGATGATGGAGTCCACTGATGAGCAGCGGCAGTGGCCAGAGCGCGCTGAGCTTCATCCTGCAGAGTGGGCTTTCGCCGATTCGCGTCCTCGCCGACGGCGCACAGAATTTGTCGCCGGTCGACGAGCTCTTCGATTGGCGCTAACCCAGGTGGGCTGGGTTGGTGGTGGCGCTTTGCTGGTGGGGCCTCAGGGTCGACCTGTCCTGCCGGATGACTTTACGGCTTCACTTACTCACAAGGATGGTTTTGCCTATGCCATCGCTGCGCGGGCGGAACATGGCTGGTCTCTTGGCATTGACTGCGAGGTTGTCGGCCTGCGCGACCGCAATCTAATCGCAAGGAAAGTGCTGAGGAGTGCGGAGCGCGATCGCTGGGAGGCTGCTGGCGGGCAATGGCGAACCTTGCTCGAGCTGTTCTCCACCAAGGAGGCCATCTATAAGGCGCTGCATCCCCATGTGCCACGTTATATCGGCTTTGATGAGGCCGAGATCGAAGCTGAAGGAGGCATTCGTCTGCACCTGACCGGTGGCGAAGGACCCTTTCTAATGGAGCGGCATTTGAGCTGGCAGGGAGATCGCTTGCTTGCTGCCGTACGGGCTAAGCCGCGCGGCTGACAGCTAAGTCTTTGGTGTAAATCGGTTTTGCTTCAGCGGGAGCTGCTGAGCAGCGAATTTAGCCATTGCTCAAACTGGTACTTTTTGGAGTCGTCATAGCCGACGCTGCGCTGTCGTATCTTCCCCTCAGCGGTCACCCAGAAGGTGGTCGGCACGCCCCGAGTCTGGAACCTGGACATGATGTCTTTTTTGCCGTCCATGACGACCTTGAAGGGAAGCGGGTTTTCCTTGAGGTAGCGCCGTGCCGCTGCTGGGTTCTCATCGACGTTAATGCCGATGACTTCGAGGCCCGCATCTTTGTGCTTGAGGTACAGGTCTGCCAGTGCCGGCAATTCCTTTTTGCAGGGTTCACACCATGAAGCCCAGAACGTCATGATCAAAGCTTTGCCCTGAATGGAGCTGCTCTGGAAGACTGAGCCATTGCTGAGCTTGCCGCTCCAGCTGAGGATCTTGTCGCCAACCTTGCCGCCAGGATAGTTTGCGTCAGCTTTGCTCTGAGCATCGTTGCCTGAGCAGCAGCGGAAGCCGATAGACCCGTCGCGGGTGTCGGGGGCCTCGCTGTCCTTGAGGTAGGCACATCGGGTGGACTCCCGGCTGTAGTAAGAGCCCCCTTTGATAGCGGCCTTGTCGGGGCTCAAACCGATCCATTCTTTGGTCAACCCTTCCAGATCGTAGACTCCTTCTGGTGTACGACAGCTGGGGTGGTTCCCAGTAATCAGCGGGCGTGGATCATTTTTCTTGCGTGCATCGGCGCAGAGCCCTGCTCGATAGTGTTCGCCATAGACATGTTGTCGACCTTGGATGAGGTCGGTTGAGTAGACTCCATTGCGGTCTTCATCGATGGGGATCTGACCAGTGCAGGCGGTGAGCCACTCTGCTTCGCTGCACAGCCGTTTGCCAGCAGCGACACAGGCGTCGCGGGCTTCGTACCAGGTCACTGAGCGTGCGGTCGGGACTCCAGGTTTTGAGACCGCTACGCCGTTCTCAAGAGAGGCCTCAAAAGCGTCGATCGTAAAGAGCCCATCGGGCCCGTTAAGGCTGACGCTGCTGGTTGCGCCAGTGACCTCGCCGATTTGTTCGACCCCGGTTTCGATGTCGAGGATCAGCCGCTCGCTGTTGCCAGCTTTCTCAGC
This sequence comes from Deltaproteobacteria bacterium UBA6601, assembly GCA_002433485.1. Lineage (GTDB taxonomy): Bacteria > Myxococcota_A > UBA796 > UBA9615 > UBA9615 > UBA6601. The sequence goes on along the minus strand of DJIF01000096.1, from coordinate 1,496 downwards.
GTCAACGGCAGCGAGTAGTGACTCCAGTGGCTGAGCCCCGACCAGACGTCGGCCGTTGACGAAAAGCGCTGGGGTTCCGGTCACTCCTGCAGCCAGGCCAACGGCACTGTCTGCCTTGATCTTTTCTTGAGTGGCAGGTGACTTCATGCAACTGGTCCAGCGCTCTAGGTTCAGCCCAAGCTTGTTGGCGTAGCCGCGGAGGTTGCGGCCTCGAAGTCGGTGGTTGTTGCGGAACAACAGGTCATGCATTTCCCAGAAAGCGCCCTGCTCTTGAGCGCACACGGATGCGGCGGCTGCAGAACAGGCGAATTTGTGGAGGCTCTTTTTCAGCTCGCGTGCGTTGCAGCGCTGCTGCATGGGAAAGTGCATGAAGGCGATGCGGACATCTTCGGGACGCTCATCAAGGAGCATTTCGATGTTGCCGCTCAGCTTCTTGCAGAACGGACATTGAAAGTCCTCAAACAGGACGATGGTGACCGGTGCGTCACTCGGTCCGCGGGTGGGCACGGTCGAGCTCAACTTGATCTCGGAACGTTGCTCGGGCAGCACCAGGCGGCGCGTTGTCCGGGTGGGGGATGTCTTGACCTGAGTCGTCTGCTTGGTCTGCGCTCGGCTGGTGCTGGCGCTGGCGCTGGTCTCGGATACTTGCGGTGTGGTCGAGGCCGGCTCCACAGTGAGGGGCTGCTGGGCTGGGCGTGGCTCCGTAATTTGATCGACGAGCAGGGTGCCGGCGAGGACCAGAAATGGCAGGGCCATCTCGAATCCGGGTCGGAGCATGGCTCGGAGGGCCTGTAGCGGGGAGCGGAGGCCGGTCTTTAAGCCTGCAGGGTGAAGCCAGGCTCCGACCACCAGCGAAGCCAAGGTCAGCCCATCCATGGTGAGGCACAACCAGCAGAGCTTGCCCTGACCGTAGATCATCTCAAACAGGAGTCGAGCGCCAAAGGCCAGACCCAGGTAGCCGCATAGGGTCGCCAGCGCTGAGAGCCGCGCTGGCGTCAACCCGTACAGACTCAGCCGCCCCCGCGCGCTGGCCAGCCCGAGCATGGCCAGCACAAAGAACAGCGGGACTGCAGGTGCGCTGACCGGGATGCCAAACAGCTCAGCAGCAGGGCTGCTGAGGATGTCGCTGCAGCCTCCTCCTTCGCCACAAAGTGCGCCAGTTTCACTGGAGTCTGCCGCGTAGTGCTCACCGATGAGCAGGTAGGCCCAGGAAGAGGCAGCACCGCAGACGGCCGCATAGAGCCAGGAAATCCGAGTGAGGCGAAGCGGGTCGAGCGGTTTTTTCGTCATGACAGGAGGGCAGAGAAGAGCTGGAATCTAGAGGATTAGAATCCGGTTGAGTATTCGAACTCCAGATTTTCCCATTGGTCGTCACCGCCCCAATTCTGAAAAGCGATGTTGCTGTCCCATGAGTACCATTCGTTGCCGTTTGGACCGTTGAAACCGCAAGCGCCGCCCGGAGGGCCCCCTGGGTGGTCCTCAAGGGCACCGGTCGC
>DJIF01000023.1:55060-74489 GCA_002433485.1 Deltaproteobacteria bacterium UBA6601 | reverse complement strand
GTGAGGTCGTCATCGTCGCCGGCGCTGCTGTCGTCATCGTCGGGATTAACGGCGGCAACGGTCATGGTACCTGCACAGCCCAGACCAAGACACAGCAGTACCAGCAGGGTGATCCAGGGGAGTAGGCTCTGGGCTGGCTTCATTGCGTTGGTCCTCTCTGGGGAGCTTCCCGTGGGCACAATAGGGGGCGTTATGCGTTGTGTGCAAGGGTCTGCTGCTTCTCTGCCCATGGCGGGATGCTTCTGCTACCTTGAGCGACCATGTCATTTCTATCGCTTCGCTTGGCTCCTTACTTTGAGATTCAGGTACCTGCTCTGGTGCTGCTGGTGCTGCTCTGTTCGGGCTGTCCTGTGGCGGAGCGCTCAGCCGATGACGACGACAGCAGCGTCGCTGATGATGATGACAGCGCGCCGCCGCCGAGCTTCCGGTTCTGGTCGCCTGACTTTGAGGATGGTGGCACGCTGCCTGAACTCTATGAGTGCAGTGCCAGCAACCCCGAACTGCGCTGGGAGGGCGTTCCGGCGGAGACAGAGGTGCTTACCCTGGTCTTCGATGACAGTTCCTTTGGTGACTATCCTCATTGGGCTGTTTTCAATATTCCGGCTGCTGTGAGCGGCCTTGAACGTGGCGTCTCCGGCTATCCTGGTACCGGCAATGAGCTTCCCGAAGGAGCCCAGGAGTTGGTGAACGGTGGTGGGTGGACGGGCTACTTTGGCTCCTGTCCCTGCGGAGCTAATCCCAACACCTATCGATGGCGCCTGTGGGCCCTGAGCGAGGAACTGGAGAGGCCTGGTCCAGGTAGCTCCTCGAATCAGTTTGAAGCACTTGTGGAGGCCGCTGAAGAGGTTTCTATCGAGATGCTCGAGATGAGTCACAGCTACGGCCCCGCGAGCATCTGTCGCTGATATGTCGGCCTTTCGTTGGGTCCCCGAGCGACAGGAGACGGTGCCGCCTGGGCGCATCGTTCGGCTACCGGTTGAATCAAAATGTCTGCGCGGAAATCCGCTAGGCGATCCTGACGATAGGCAGCTTCCAGTCTACCTGCCGCCGGGCTACGACGAGGATTCCAAGCGCAGCTATCCAGTGGCCTTCTACCTGGCCGGCTACATGGGAATTGGCGCAAGTAAGCTGGGCTGGAAGCCGTGGCAGCAGGACTTTGTCGCGCGCCTCGATGGGCTCATCCATCGTGGTGAAATCGGCCCTCTAATCGTCGCGTTTCCTGATTGCTTCACCTTGCTCGGTGGATCGCAATACATCAATTCATCGTCGGTTGGCGCTTACGACGACCACCTCAATCTCGAGCTGGTCCCGCTGGTGGATCGTTCGTTCCGGACCTTGCGGTCGCGGGAGTCGCGCGCAGTTCTCGGTAAGTCTTCTGGGGGCTTTGGGGCTTTGGTCCAGGGGATGCTCCACCCGGAGACCTGGGGTGCGGTAGCCTGTCATTCCGGCGATGCTGGTTTTGATTTGTGTTTCCTTACCGATATGCCGCGCACCATCGCGGAGATCGCCAAGTCCGGTTCAGTGGCCGCATTTTTGAGCTCCTTTCTGGCCAGAAAGAAGCGTTCAGCCTCTCAGTCTCATGCGGTCATGAGCCTGGCGATGGCGGCCTGCTTTGACCCGCTTCCCGATCATCCCGATGGCTTCGTCCTGCCGGTTCGCCTTGACACCGGAGAGTTGCTCCCAGAGCGCTGGCAGCGCTGGCTTGACTGGGATCCGGTGCGCATGATTCCCCGCTACGCAGAGGAGCTGCGCTCTCTTCGTTACCTACTCATTGATTGTGGCACTCGCGACCAGTACCACCTGCAGTTTGGCGCTCGCCAGATGAAGGCGGCCCTGGAGCGTCTCGATGTGCCCTTCGACTACGATGAGTTCCCTGACAATCACAGCTCGATCGACTACCGCGTGGAGTACAGCCTGCCTCGCCTCTACGCAGCCCTTGAGCTGAGGTAGTCTTTGGGTGAGGACTGCTTCAGCGCGGGGAGGAACGTTTAGTGAAACAGCTCACGGTGCTCTTTAACGGCAGCAAGCAATATGCCGTTTTGCTGGATGTGCCAGAGGTCTTCATCGGTCGCGGTCGTAAGGTCCATCTGCCCCTTGACGACAATCCCATCGTCTCGCGGCGTCATGCCAGCGTCCGCGCAGAGATGGACTATCACGTGCTGAGGGACCTTGGTGGTGCTAACGGCACCTTCGTCAATGAGTCCAGGGTCAAAGAGGTGCGCCTGCGGCCCGGGGATCGCATCATTCTCGGCAAACACACCCTGCGCTATGAAGATGCAGAGGCCACCGCTCGTAGCCTTAAAACCCTCCAGCTTGGCAATCCAGCCGGTGATGAGCAGGACACGATGTCGGCTGAGGCGGTTGGCTTTGAAGAGGTCGGCGGCGGCCCTGAACCCTGGGGCGCCGGGCCGGTCGGCCACGGCCCTGGCGCTGGTGCTGACTTCTCTGGTGCGGTGCACACGATGGCAGCGTCGAAGGACGAACTGGAGACGCTGCTGGCCCAGCAGAAGATTAAGAAGGGCCCGCACCTCAGCATCAATTGGGGCCGTAACATCGAGCTCATCGGGCTCGATGACGAAGTCTACCTGGTCGGTCACACCGATGACTGCAGGGTGCGCCTGAAGGGTCGCAGATGGTTCGGTCGCATCGCAGCCAGCCTTGAGAAGCGCAAGGGGATCTGGTGGATTCATGCCCGGTCTCCGTTCTGGAATCCGGTCCGTATCGGCGGCAGCAAGCTACAGAAGAAGCGTAAGCTCAGGACCCCGACCGTGATCCGGATCGGCGAGCTGAAGATTCGCTTCTCACCGGGCGAGGGTTAAGAGTTCTTTATTCGTCTATCGGCTGCATCCAGATTTGCTCTTCGGTGACCCCAAGACTGGCGATGCAGTAGTCGTAGATCTCATCAGGCTTGAGCTTGAACAGCACATCTTCAAAGTTGTCTAGGAAGATCCACGATCCGGATCGGATCTCGCTGTCCAGCTGCCCCGCGTCCCAGCCAGCGTAGCCAAGGGACAGGAAAGCTCCCGGGTTGTCGGCGTCGTTGGCGACCGCCTCGATTACTTTTCGTGATGGGGAGACCCAGAGCCCTCCTGATAGTTGGAAGACCGGCAGGTCGAGGGCTTCCTGCTCATCGGCCAGCAAGGCCTCTGGCTGCCGGGCGTAGGTAAGGAACACCGAGCCTGGCTGGACCGGCCCACCCCAGTGGACCGGGCCGGCGATGCCTCCAGCAGTGGGCACTTCAATTTGCTCCAGGACTTCTTCCGAACCGAGATTGGTGATTCGATTGATGATCAAGCCGAGTGCGCCTTCGTCGTTGTAATCGCAGAGCAGCACGACGGTGCGGGCGAAGAATGCGTCCGCCATTTGCGGTGATGCGACGAGCAGCCCGGATTCATTCACCGATCTTTCCTCCAGCAGCAGTTCTCCTTCTTCATGGTTGCGTCTGTCGGGTGATGCCGTCAAGGACACCATGTCGTACTATCTGACTGTGCATTCTAAGGGTCTACAAGCGCATCCCAACTGGCCGGCATGCTCAGGGCCGGTTCTGGTCGTGGTCATGGATGGCGTAGGCCTGGGTCGTGGCGATAATGGGGATGCTGTCTGGTTGGCAGAGACGCCCAATCTGGATCGACTGGCCCGGGGTCCCTGGGTTCCGTTACGAGCCCATGGGGTGGCTGTAGGTCTTCCTTCTGATGGGGATATGGGCAACTCTGAGGTTGGCCACAACATCATTGGGGCGGGCAGGGTGTTTCCCCAGGGCGCAACCCTGGTGGAGCAGTCCCTGGAGTCAGGGGCCTTGTTTGGCGGACAGACCTGGACCTGGCTGACCGAGGACTTACTTGCTGGTGATGGCGCTCTCCATTTCATCGGTCTGCTCTCTGACGGCAACGTCCACTCTCATCAACGGCACCTGCACCAGATGCTTAAAGAGGCCCGCGCTGCTGGTTTGAAGCGGGTCTTTGTTCACGTTCTGCTCGATGGCCGCGATGTGCCTTCCACCTCGGCCTTGGATTATCTGGTCCCGCTGGAAGAGTTGCTTGCTTCGTTAAGCCATGGTGGCGCCAATTATCGAATTGCTTCTGGTGGTGGCCGAATGGTCACCACCATGGATCGCTATGAAGCCGACTGGTCGGTAGTGGAGCGCGGCTGGCAAGCCCATGTACTGGCCAGAGGCAGATGCTTTCCCAGCGCTGCTGATGCGGTGCGTTGCTATCGAGCAGAACAGCCGGGGATTGGTGACCAGTATCTGCCGGCTTTTGTGGTCGCTGCCGATGGCGGTAGCGGCCCACCGCTTGCAGCCATTCAAGACGGCGATTCCGTGGTGCTTTTTAATTTTCGTGGGGACCGTGCGGTTCAGATCAGTCAGGCCTTTGTTGAGGCGAATTTTGCGTCCTTTGATCGGGTGCGCTGGCCCCAGGTTCGCTTCGCTGGCTTGATGCAGTACGACGGCGACCTGAAGATTCCCCCGCATTTCCTGGTCGAACCTTCGGTCATTGACCGCAGCATGGGTGAGCTGTTGGCCGCTGCCGGGGTCTCGCAGTTGGCCTGTGCAGAGACGCAGAAGTTCGGGCATGTCACGTTTTTCTGGAACGGTAATCGGAGCGGGATGTTTGATCCCGAGTACGAGGAATACATTGAGGTGCCGTCGGCTCCTCCTCCTTTTGATCGGCGGCCGCAGATGAAGGCGCGGGAAGTGACGGATGCGGTTCTAGCCGCTCTAGCTCGCAGTTGCCCACCACGCTTTGTCCGAATCAACTACGCCAACGGAGACATGGTGGGGCATACCGGAAATTTGCAGGCCTCAGTCCGGGCGGTTGAGTGCGTGGACCAGATGCTTGGAGAACTGCTTGCGGCAGTCGCGGCTGCTGGGGGTGCCGCTTTGGTCACTGCTGATCACGGTAACGCCGACCAAATGCTTCGAATTGATCGCAACAGCGGCGAGTATCTGGACGAAGCCCTCACCTCTCACACCTTGAATCGGGTGCCGCTTTATCTGTTCGATCCAGAAGGTGGTCGGACCCTGCAGGCCTTGGAGAACGCCAGCCTCGGCAACATCGCTGCGACGGCCCTGGAGTTGCTTGGTTTCCAGCCGCCAGAGGACTATCTGCCGAGCTTGTTGCGCGGTTGAAGCGTTGCCTCAGTCGCAGGTCTGAGGCAACTGCGTCGGCTTCAGGTTGAGCGTCGCTTGGGTCGCTCCAGGCCTTTAAACAGGGAGTCGATGGAGGGCAGGCTCTCCGGGTTGGCTTCACCCACAGTGCTGGGTAGGCCGACACCCTCTGCAACCGCCGCCGGAGGACTCTCTACAGGAGGCGAGCCGGCAGCTCGCTCAGGACTTGAGCGGCGTTGGGGGAAGTTCTTGAACAGGTCTTCTGGCTGGGCTGGCCCGCTCATAGGGGATCGCTTCTGCAAAGGCGGAGCTTCGATTCTACTTTTCAGCGACCAGAGCTGTTGAGCCTGAGCATCAGGCCCATCCTGCTTAGCGCAGTCACTACAGAATTGGGGTGTCTGCCAGGACAGCGCTGCGGCGATGAACATGCACTCGGCAGGGAGTTCAAAATCAGTAGCGCAGCCGACGCAAGAGCCCTTGAAGATCGGCGTCTTTCGCCGCTTAGTCCTGCAACTAAGGCAGCGTCTCGGCAGGGAAATCCCCTGGGCGCGGAACCACTCCGCTTCGACGGGATCGATCCGGTGGTCTCCACCACATTGTCTGCAGCTACGTCGCAATGGCTTTCCGGGAGTCAGGAGAGGAACCTCTCACTTGAGACTCTTGAACAGGTCGGCGGGTGTCGTCAAGGACTGGCTGTGCGGGAGGATAAAGGAAGGGCGTGAGTGATAACAATCCTTTTGGTTCAGCCCGCGCGTATGGTAATAAAGGCAATAACTGGGAAAAGGGCTGAGAGTCAAGCCCCCCAGGGTGGTGTTTGTAAACAGCTTGTCAAGAAAAAGTTGACGAGTTGTTGGGAGAGGGAGTAAATTTACAAACCAGCTTCAATCGTTTTACGCAGTCCGTCGTCGAACGGGCTCAATAGAAATAGCGTTGCGAGGCAGCGCATAATTTTTTGGAGAGAAGAATGGTGACTAACAGCAATACGGGAAGGTGGAGCCGACTCCTCCTGACCCTTGGTGCGGCAGGCCTGCTGGCTTTGCCGGGTTGTGCTGGAACAAACGGTGCTTCTACCGGCAGCGATCCCTTTGATGGGGGTGCCGGAAGTGGTGACGGTACCAGCGACGATGACGACAACAATCTTGCCGGTCTCGCGACCCTTACCGGTGTGGTCCGCGACGCGATGGGGGATCCCATTGCCGATGTGGTGGTAAGCCTTGCTGATGGAAGCAGCACTGCGACCAATATTGATGGACGCTTCCGTCTCGAAGGCCTTGAGCCCGACTCTCGTGCCCTGGTGAATTTTCGCAAGGCCAATTACGCCCGTACGCAGACTCCCATTGAGTTGATGGCGGATACGGAAAATACCCTGCTGCAGATCATGGCGCTGGTGGATTATCTTGATACCTTCAACACTGCGGACGGTCTGTCCTTTGACATTGAGGCTGGCGGCCCCGCTGTGGTGCTCCCCGCCGATAACTTCGTGGACGCTAATGGCAACATCTACGAGGGCGATGTCACTGTTGAGGCGACCTTTTACGACCTCACTTCGGGCGTCGACCAGGGGAATGAGCTGTTCGCTACTCCTGGTGACTTCACTGCGGTTGACATCACCGGTGAAGATCAGCGGCTGGAGTCCTTCGGCATGTTCCAGATCAACCTGATGGACGACTCTGGTGCGGAATTGAATCTCGCTGGCTCTACCTCGAGCATCATCATGCCCATTCAGGACCTGGGCGCCCCTCCAACTTTGGGTGATCAGGTTCCGGCTTGGAGCTATGACGAGGACACCGGAAAGTGGGTTGAAGAGGCTGTCGGCACGGTCATTGAGTTGAGCGATGGAACCCTGGCCTGGGAGTTTCAGGCGCCGCACTTCTCCACCTGGAACTGTGACCGGCCGATTCAGACCCACGGCTGCCTGACTGGCAGGGTGGTCGATAGTGCAGGAAATCCTCGCGGCGGTGCCACTGTTCGGGCGGTGGGGATTACCTATATCTCCACCACTACGGCACGAACCGGTCAGGATGGAAACTTCTGTCTTGAGGTGAAGAATGGTGAGACTGTCTGGGCGGAGATTTCCTACAGCATCGCCGGACAGACCGCGACCCAGCGCACCGACCCGGTGACCATCTCGCCGGGAATGGCGAGCTGCAGCCTGGGAACTTCCACTTGTGATGACCTTGGAGAGATCCCGGTCGACATTCAGACCTGTGTCTCCGGCACGGTTGTCGATGGCAACAACGCTCCTCAGGAGGGCGTGCAGGTAGTGAGCCCGCAGGGTGGTGTGGCGACCTCTGACGCCAGCGGCGCCTTCTGCCTGACGGTTCCGGTGTTCCAGACCACAGAGGTCTATGTGTTGACCGAGCAGGATGCCCCGCTCGCTTACATGCCCGTGCGGCTTTATGCCCAACCGGGTCTGCCCAATTGCCAGAGTGGTTGCCCTAATCAGCCGATCTTGCGTCCTTACGCGACCACGACTTGCTCTGAGGGCTTCGTGGCGGTGAATGGTCAGCTAGCTGGCAACGTGCTGGTTGAGGTCTTTGACCTTGAGTATCCCGAGGTGCGGATCTCAAGCACGCTGACCAACTCGGACGGGTCTTTCTGTGCCAGCCTCCCTGGTGAGTCTAACGTTTCGGTGCAGATCGGTCCTTCCGATAATGTCTGCGCTTCTGAGACGGTGGACACCGACGGACTCGGTGGTCAGACCTGCGGCGATTCAGGTCAGACCAGTGAGTGCATGGTGCTAAATGACTTTATCTGCAGCCTCTAGGCATTAGCAGACGGTTTTCCAGACACCCTCCGCGCTACGGCGCGGGGGGTGTCTGCGTTCTGCGGCAGTTGATCGGTCAGGTCAGAGCTTGGATATGAGGCCTTGAGCCTCAAGCCACTGCAGGATTTGGTCGGCGCATTGGTCCAGGGATGAGCGTCCTGTATCGAGACTAAGCTCTGGATTCTCCGGCGCCTGGTAGGGAGCCGAGATCCCCGTAAAGTCGTCGATCTCCCCATTGCGAGCCCGCTGATAAAGTCCTTTTGGGTCGCGTTGTTCGCAGGTTGCCAGGTCCGCGTCTATGAAGACCTCAGCAAAATCTTCTTGCAAGAGTCTCCGGGCCGCATCCCGATCGGCTCGATAGGGGCTGATAAATGCGCACAGAACCACCGCTCCGGAGTCCACGAACAGTCGGGCCAGCTCAGTCACCCGTCGGATGTTTTCCTGACGGTCTTCGGGCTTAAAGCCGAGATCTTTGTTGAGCCCCATTCGCAGGTTGTCGCCGTCGAGCACATAGCAGTGGACGCCTCGCTCGACCAGCAGCTGCTCAACCCGCCGGGCTATCGTCGATTTCCCGGCTCCCGATAGTCCGGTTAGCCACAGGCAGCAGCCTTGATGGCCGAGCAGCTCGGCACGTTGCTTCCGGGAAACGCTGCCCTTATGCCAGCGCAGATTTTTGCTATTGGGAGGCATTGAATCTAGTCCTTCCTCCATGGATTGCGGAGCTCAGCGCCCAGCTTCAGAGTCTCTTTGAGCACTCGACGGATACGAGAGCTTCCGACGACTTTGCTCTCCCCTGCTCGTCGCGGCCGGATGTCCAGGGTTGTTTCCCCGGCACGGTGTCCAGCGCGGAGGGCTCGAATAGGTAGCTCGAGGTTGAGGAAAAAGGTTTCGCTGCGAAGTGGGAGCTTTTGCACAATTTCACGGCGAATCAGATAGAGACCGTCCAGCTTTCGATGGACGCCGGTAGAGAGCCAGAGAACCATGCGCAAGCCTCGGCTCAAGAGCTTACGACCGAGGTGATCCGCCTGCTGAAATCGGCGCGGGAAGTGACAGGTGACGATTTCGATAGTGGGGTCGTCGCGGACCACTTGAAACAACCGTTCGATGCCATCAGGAGGTACCTGTCCATCGGCAGGTAGGACCGTGATCCAGTCACGGCTTGCAGCGGCGAAGCCGGTCTTAAGGGCTCCTCCAATTCCCCTGTTGGGTTGATATGAGAGGACTTTGATCCGGTCAGGGTTTTGCGCCGCGACGGATCGTGCTCGGTCCGCTGTGGCATCATTCGAGCCGTCATCAACGACGATCAACTCGAAGTCGGCTCTTGCTTTCTTCAAGAAGGCCAGGGCCTCTTTCATGCAAGGGCCAATGTTTTCCTCTTCATTGAAGGCGAACATCACAACGGAGACAGACTGCATGCGGGGAACCCTAGCAAGGATGCCCAATGGGCTGCGACTGGCGATGGGATTCGCCACTGCCTTGATCTTTCTGTTCTTCGGCAACGTCTTTCTCGATGAAGGCCGACATACGCTTGGCTACATCCTTGTGGGCCTGGGTGTGTTTCGACTTCTGCTGCTGGTACGGAGCCTGCTATGGCGTTCGCGCCGTCGGCGCCGCCGCCAGTGACCACCGCTACCGACTGCTCCGGTCTACAGGTGTGAGCAGCTAGGGGTGGTTGTTCTTTAGCCGTCTGTTTCGCCCGAACTCGGTTCTTCTATCGGTGCGGTGATCTCGATCTTCCCGCTGCCGATCACGTAGCGGCCTCGTTCGTAGGTGCTCCGTTCGTTGGACGCCGCGCCGCAACGATCACGAACGCGAACCACCACATGGAAGGACGCCCCTTCGACAAAGAGGCCATCAGGAGAGGTCAGGGGCAGGGTGAGCCAGCCGTCGCGACAGTTTGCTCCTGAACATCCGGTCTGGCTGTTTGGGAATTCGAGGGCGGCGCAGGTGTCCTGCTGTCCGGCTGGGCAACCGGCCACCAGCCAATCACTGTCGATGTAGGGAATGCTTGATTCCCCATCCTCCAGTTCCATGCTGATCCATCCTCCCACCATGTTCTGGGGGTCTTCATTCTCAGGAGGCGATGGGTCGCGCCAGGCAAAGTGACTTGCAAGTGCGTATTGGCTGCCTGGTGTGCCGTCAGCGAGGAGGACCGGAGCAGAACTGAGAAACCAGCTGCCGATGCGGGGGTTGCTGTTCTCTTCGCAGCCCACACCACCTTCCTCCCAGCCCTCAATGATTGGGCCTTCATAGGTGCACGCGCTGCCCATAAGGGTCAGTATCAGTAGCAGCGATAGGCGGTGAGGGGCGTACATAAGGGTCAAGTTAGAGCCTAGCAAAGAGATCGCTTCATCTCAGGGCGATCTGTCCCAGTCCGTGTTGTCGGCCGGGTCCGAGGCCGAGGTAGCTGGCAGCTCGTAAGAGCGGAGCAAGGCCGCTGAGGTCGCCCTTGAAGGTCATTGAGCCAAGCAGCGCTGGCACATCAATCGGACCGTCTGCCGTTTGTGATCCTGCTGCTCCCAGTAGTGCGCTGGTCACCCGCACCAGGTTGGTGTTGTCCGCGACCAGAGTAGCTTCGCTTGCACAGCGCAGCAGGTCGTCGATGGGAAGGCGCGGTCCCCGGTGGGAGGTTCTCCCCATCCATGCCCCCATGCTGCGGCCGACCCGATCGATAAAAAGCGGTAGGTTGCCGCTCGGAATCCCGGTCTCTTCGCGTCTGCCCAGTGGGGTTGTGCTCAGGAAGGTTACAACCAGTCTGCGGGGCCTGAGAGCGGGTTCCGTCAGACGCTCCAGGGGTAGCAGTGCCGAGGCGATGGACTCAGGTTCGCTCTTTCGCCATCTGCCCTCGCCGTCTGCATCGAGGACCAGATTCTGAATTGTTCCCCAGTCCACGTTCGGCTCTCGCGGAGGAGCTTGGGGTTGGCCGCGCAGCATGCGCAAAAAATCGGGCAGCACCGCGACGCTCTCAGCCCCGGCAAAGACCAATTCACAGCGGATCGGTTGGCCTTTCTTTATGGAGCCGGTGGCTGTGCCTGCAGCCCGAATGACCCAGGGGGCCCAGGCCTCTCCGTCGGGCTTGGTGCTCACCGCATGACGGCCGATCAGGCGATGCGCCTTGCACTCAGGGAGGATGCAGCGAGGGCCCTGGCAGCTGCACAACTCGCTATCGATGCAGTGGCCAATGTACTTGCGTAGCCAGCGGCCTGGATGGCGACCGATGCGGAAGGACTCGTCGGGAGTGCCCACCAGCTTGAGGACCACCACGGGCCAGCCCTTGAGGGCCTCGCGGGTCGCCTCCGCGACCCTGGCGGGGTCTTCAACCTTGCCTTGCGGGACCCGCACCCGAAGCCGCTCTGGCTCTGGTTCGCGTCGTCCACCCGGGCGCTGGTTCTTGTACCAGCGGTGAGTCCTAGGTCGATTCTCGTCGTTCATTGCATTGCAGGATAGCAGTCTGGAGCGACTGCATCGGATAGTGAGGGCTGAGGCCGCCCTCAGCGCGCCGCACGATCGCCGAGCAGGGTCTCGACTAAAGCTTCGGGATTGAGGTAGTCCAGAATGCCCTCAAAAGCTTCCCTTGAGGTAGAAGCGCTGCCGCTCAGGGCGATCCTGACATAGGGCAACTCTGGGTCGGGTAGCAGATCCATCGCCGCCTGAGGCGGGCTTGCATCTGGCAGCTGATGGAAGTCTCGGACCTGGGGGCGTTGGTCTTCACCATGAAGCTGCACTGAGATCGTGACCAGGACACCTTGATGGTTAATTGCAGTCAAGCGAATGACCGTCTGGCAGCTACCGGCTACTTGGCTTCGGCCGACTCGAGGCCAGAGCACCACGAGTTCTTTGACATAGCTGGGAATCCGTTCTTTGAGAGCTGCGGCTTTTGGGTGTCCAGGGCAGCTCTTGTTGAGTTCAAGATCGGGATCGCTGGGTCGGGACTGCTGATGCAGGGCTTCAGACTGTGATGCCTCAGCCGCCCGTATCGAGGCCGGCTCTCTTGCTTCAGGGCCGGTACAGTGCAAGCTCGCCAGGGCAGTGAACAGGATACTGGCAGTCAAGTAGCGCATGCAGGGCAAGGGTAGCGTGCTTTGCCCTCTGATGATCAACGACCATTGATTCCCGAGTGGTCCTTGACATGGTAGATAGCTGCCCTCTGATCATTAGCGCTGTGTCTTGCAGCCCAGCAATCTTGGAGCCGACTGTGACCCATTCCTTCCTTGAAGTACTCGGAGTTTCAACGATTCAAGAGGGAGCCAGCGATGGCTCCTGGCTTGAGACCACATCGGGACAGGTGCTCGAGGTGCGTTCTCCAGCAGACAACAGCGTGATTGGCTCGGTACGCATGGCTTCATCTGAGGACTACGAGAAGGTGGTTACCAGCGCGCAACAGGCCTTCTCAACCTGGCGTCTGTTGCCTGCACCGCAGCGGGGCGAGGTGATTCGCCAGCTTGGCGAAGAGTTCCGTAAGCATAAGAGCGAGCTGGGTGCCCTGATCTCGCTGGAAATGGGCAAGATCCGCGCTGAGGGTGAAGGTGAGGTTCAGGAGTGCATCGACATCTTTGACTTTGCCGTCGGGCTGAGTCGGCAACTCTATGGGCTGACCATGCACAGTGAGCGGGCGTCGCACCGCATGTACGAGCAGTGGCAGCCCCTCGGGGTGATGGGCATCATCACCGCTTTTAACTTCCCTATGGCGGTGTGGGCCTGGAATGCAGCCATTGCTGCGGTTTGTGGCGACACCATGATCTGGAAGCCCAGCGAGCTGACTCCCCTCAGCGCCATCGCGATTCAGAAGATTGTCGACCGGGTCTTTAATCGAATGGGCCACTCTGGGGTCATGTGCACGGTGGTAGGCGATCGGGATGAGGTTGGTGAGCGAATGATCAACGATCGCCGCCTGCCGCTCATCTCGGCGACCGGCTCCTGTCGGATGGGTCGCCATGTGGGAGCGGTGGTTGCCGGCCGCCTGGGTCGCACCATCCTTGAGTTGGGTGGCAACAACGCCATCATCGTCGATGACTCCGCTGATCTTGAGCTTACCTTGCGCGGTATTGTCTTCGGTGCGGTTGGAACCGCCGGTCAGCGCTGCACTACGACCCGGCGCCTGTTGCTACAGCGAGAGATTGCCGAAGGCTTTGTCGAGCGCCTGGCTGCCGCCTATAAGACCGTTCCGATTGGTGACCCACTTGAGGAAGGCATCCTTATGGGGCCGCTGATTAATGAGGGCGCAGTAGCTAACTTCAAGGCGGCGGTTGCTGCTGCGCTTGAGCAGGGTGGCCGCCTCGTGGTCGGAGGCCGGGCCCTGGAGGATCGCAGCGGACACTTCGTGGAGCCGACCATCATCTGGAGCGAGGAGCCCCTGCCGATCAGTTATGAGGAGACCTTTGCGCCGATTCTTTATGTGACTCCTTGGGATGATCTGGGTGCGGCTATCGCTCAGCAGAATTCGGTGGATCAAGGCCTTTCTTCAGCGATCTTTACCGGTCGAATGCGCTCAGCTGAACGTTTCTTGAGCGCTGCGGGCAGCGATTGTGGCATTGCTAACGTCAATATCGGTACCTCCGGCGCTGAGATCGGCGGCGCTTTTGGTGGCGAGAAAGACACTGGTGGTGGTCGAGAGGCGGGCTCAGACTCCTGGAAGGCCTATATGCGCCGCCAGACCTGCACCATCAACTATGGCGACTCCCTTCCGCTTGCTCAGGGCATTGAGTTTGGCTAGGGGCTTGCTCGGTTGTGGTTGGTCCGGGCGTCAATGTGCGCTCGCACCGGAAATCGATGCGGGCTAAATTGCTCTCGATGTTCTCTTCAGGTCGCAGGTTATTGTCGAAGTGGGTTGCTGGCCGCCGGCTTGCGCTCCTCTTACTGCTGGTTCTGATGGCCTGCGATACGCCGGGAGATGGGGACGATGATATTCCCTGTAGTGCTGCGGATTACTTTGAGGCCGAGGCCTGTGAAGAAGCCTATTGCGGCCCCGCTGCGGTGCGGATTGGCATGGGCGCCAGCGGCTTTGAGAGTCTGGAGTCTGGGCAAGAAGTGCCCATCTGGTACGGCAGTCAGGGGGGCTACCATTTGTCCTACTCGGTGGAGATGGAGAACCTCTGCCCCATTGTCTTCGTTCGCATCAACCTGTTGATTGATCCGGGTGATGGTTCCCTGGTCTCCCTTCATGAGCAGGAGCGCCATGTACAGGCCTATCGAGCGCCGGGCGGTGACTCCTCGCTGCAGAGCTACTGGGGCATCAACGGCTTTGTCCCCTGTGAGTATTGGCCCTTCGATGCCGATAATGAACCGAGCTGTGCTGAGGGAGCCGGTAGCTCCGGTCACCTGGAAGACTTTGAGGTTGTAATGCGGGTTGAGGTAGAGGACCACAGTGGGCGAATGGCCACGGACGAGCGTCGCGTCCAGCCAGTTTGTTGCAGTTAGTTCTAAGGATTTGAGGTTTAGGACCTTCGGTACGTGAGCTGAGGAGCAGAGAAGCGGAGATGCCCAGACTCGTGGTTTTTCGGGGTCGTCGAAAAGAGCAGAGCCTCGATCTGCGCCGGCGCGAGTACACCATTGGACGGGCGGAAGACGCTGATGTTCGGGTCGACAACCCGCTGGTGTCCAGGAGGCATGCGCTGCTCTCCTATCGGGATCATGCCTGGCGCATTGAGGATCTGGGCACGCCCAATGGTCTCTATGTAAATGGCTCGCGGGTCGACGGGCATCAGCTTGTTCCTGGCGATCACGTTGAGATCGGCCAGCATGTGCTCATCTTTCAAGGGGTGGGAGATGATGAGTTTGATGTTGTCACCCAGCCCGGCATCCCGCGTGATGCTCTGGAGATGATGGACAGCCCGACGACTATCTTGCCGCCTGACAAGATGAAGCAACTGCAGTCTACGGTTCGAGCTCGAATGGCCTGTCATCTGGCTCTGCAGCATCAGGGCAAGCGAACCGATTTCGCCCTGCAGGGCAAGGTGCACCGCATCGGCTTTGATCAGGAGTGCGATATTCGCTTGCCGGGCTCCTCGCTATTCGGCAAGAAGTCCGCCGAGTTGCTGCGCAAGGATAAGGACGTCTACGCCGTTGTCTCCTTGAGCTCCTTACTGCCGGTCAAGGTCAATGGTGAGCGGGTCAGTTCCAAGGTCCTGGCCGATCGCGATAAGATTGAAATTAAGGGATTCACCCTTACCTATTTCACCACCATCCATCGCTAGGGACCGATAGGTCCTTGGAGTCAGGTAGCTGGGTTGGCTGCAAGGTCAGGCCGGTGCTCAGCGAACCTGTAGGATTGCTCCTTGGGTGCTGCGTTCTGGCGGAAAGCTGATACCGAGCAGGTAGTCACCTGGCGGGAGTTCTACATCCCAGTCCTGGCGGGTCGATGGATTTACCCTTCCGGAGCTGAATTGCGGCAGGTGCGCCCGCTGTGAGCCCCTCCCCCGCAGCCATAGGGCGATCGCACCCTGGCCGGGCTGGTCTGCTGCTGTTTCGATAGCGTCGGTGATGACCAACAGGGTCCGCGGCCCGGCTGGAAGCCTGGTGATGTGTTTGTCCAGATGCGGCAGGCTGCGGTCCTTGATGCGAATGACGACCTTGCCATCTTCCTCACGGGGATGCTGCAGGAGCGGGTAGTCAGGGAGTGGAGGATCGATGCTGTCACGCTGGCTAAAGCTGGGAATCGAGCTGCTGCATGCGTTCAGCAGCAGGGCTACTAGAGCGGCGCTTGCAGCCAGGGTCTGGGAAGCCGTCATCGGTTGCATTCTAGCTGGGCTCTAGCCACACACCTCGCGAAACACGCGCAGGGTGTTTGCGCCGAGGCACTTACGGATTTGAGCTTCCGTCATTCCGCTTTGCAGCATCAACTCGGTGAGGTAGGGCATGTAGCTGTGGTCGGGGAGATCGGAGGGCGGAATGATGAAGCCATCGAAGTCGCTGCCAATGGCCACGTGCTCTTCGCCGACAACATTGATGACATGTTGGATGTGGGCGACGATGAGCTCGGCCGAACCGGTGAGCGTGGGGCCCAGGAAGATGGGTGCGAAGATGATGCCGATCACGCCACCGCTTTCGGCCACCGCGCGTAGCTGTGTGTCGTCGATGTTGCGCCAGCTTTGACTGGCTCCTGCGACCCCCGTGTGACTGACCATTACCGGTGCTTTGCTTCGTTGGCAGGTCTCCATAAAGCCAGCCCGGTTCAGGTGCGCCAGATCGACGATCATCCCGAGCCGGTTCATCTCTTCCACGAGCTCGCGGCCGCTGTCGCTGAGTGCTGCGTTGGGGTCCGCCCCCCAGCCGAAGGCGGGGGTGGCGGCGAAATTTCGGGAGAAGTGCGCCAGTCCTATGTAGCGCAGCCCAAGCTCCCGGAGCTCGGCCAGTTGGTCCAGACTTCCGCCCAGCCCATGGGCTCCCTCCAGGCCTCCGAACAGCGCGATCTGGTCGGCTTTGCGCGCTGCTTCTATGTCCGCGGCTGTAGAGATCAGCCGCACGTCCTCTGGGGCGCGTCGCGGCCAGTCCTGCATGTCCATGAGGGCTCGGCGTGTTGAGCTAAGCGCACGGTTACCGCGCAGTGGGTTGGTGACGATGCCCAGGGCGACGGCCCCGACTCCACCCTCCTTCAGCCGGGGGATGTCGCTCTGATAGGTCAAGGGGGATAGCGGTAGACGGTTTTGGTGGCGCCGGGCCGGGTTGTAGCCGTAGAGGGCCTGGGAGAGCAGAGTGTCGCAGTGCAGATCGAAGATCAGACAGTCGTTGTGTAGCGCGACTGCTTCGGGCGAGAGCTGGGGCAGTGGCCGGGTCATTAGTTATTTGATGGTAGCCGATGGAGCTGTTCCCTTTGCGACGGACGCCCTTTAGCAAGCCGTGGGGCCTGCAATGACCTTTCTGGACCGGTCTCTGCTTGTGCTAGGGTCGCCGCCGTGTTGCCCCAATCTTTCGCTATTGGTCTCGTCTTTGCCAGTCTCCTGGTTGGTGCGGCGCCGCTGGCGTCTGAGGAGTTGACCGGCAGCGAGCTGGCAACGACCACCGAGCAGAGCCCTGTGGCGAGTCCTATAGCGCCTCAGGAGTCCGAGCTGAAGGCGCTGGCCGAAGAGCTCGGTCTGGCCGCCGCAGGCGAGGCTGCTCTGCTGGTGTTCTCTCTGCAATCGTTTGACTTTATTCGGGTAGGCACGCGCCTGCTGGGGCCGGGCCCCAGCGACCCCGATGGAGCGGTTCGTCAGCTGGTGACCGGATTGCGCGAGGGTGTCGCCGCCGTCGAGGTTGTGGCGGGAAGCAGCTCCTGGGAGGGGCAGGTGCAGCTTATAGATGGATCGGTTGCTCTTCTTGAACTGGGTCAGGTGCTTCCTCAAGTGCCCATGGTGCAAAGCCAACCGGATGCATCGGTCGCGTTTGATCTATTTGAGTTCTACGATCAGCTGGACGCGCGGGGGGCACTGAAGACCAAGCTTGAATACTGCGCCATCGTCCTGGCTGGCGACCTTGCGGGTCCCGATCGCTCTCTGGTCGAACAGGCCTGCGCTCGTTTTGAGCGGAAGGTAGAAGATGAGCGGTTGCGGGAGGAGGAGCTGAAGCGGTTGGTGGAGAACCCAGACGAACTGGTCCTTGGCCTTAGCGATGGGGAAGGGGCCGAGCAACCAGACTTCTCCGCCCAGCCCATGCTGTATCGACCGGACGGGACGGTGCGGAGCCGGCCGCGGGGAACGCTGGCCAGGACCTTAGTGGGAGTTTCTGCTTTTGTTGCGGGAGGAGCCGGGCTGGGCGGAGCGCTGTATTGGGAGCTACGAGCGCAGCAGGAATATCTGGCCTTTCGCAAGGCGGAGCAGTTTGGTGAAGACACCGCGATGACAGCTCACTTCCACTACACGCAAGAACATGACAGATCTCGAAATGCGGCCCTCGGAATGGCTGGAGCGGCCATTACTGGAGGAGTAGTCGCGGTGATTCTGCAGAAATTGGCGGCTAAGCGGTTTGCCGCCGCTAAGGCCGCGGTCCGAGGGCCTGTTGATAGAGAGGCTGCTGCCCCATGATAAATCGGTTGCAGTGGCAGGGGTTATTGGCCTTGTTGCTTGCTTTGGCGGCTTGCTCAAGTGACTACAGCTATCGCTCTGCGGTCGCTGATCGGGTCGATATTCATGATGTTGTGGAGTGCGCCTTCGATGAGGTGGATGGCGGCTATGAGCAGTATTCCTGCGTGCCAATTTTTTCCAACGTAGATGAGTCTGCAGGGGACTGGGAGCGCGACGGGATTGGTGATTTTGACATCTTGCAGCGGGATGTTTTCGGTGCGCCCTTTTATGAATTGTTTTATTCGGGAAGCTCTGGGAGCAGCAGCGACATTGGCTATGCCCTTTCTATGGATGGAGTTAGCTGGCGACGGCATCCCTACAACCCAGTGCTTCGGCGCGGTCGCAGCTCGGGGGCTTTTGACTACGACGATGTCAGTGTCGGGTGCATGGCCTTTGATGGTTCTTTAGGCCTCTATCACCTCTGGTACACCGGTACCAATAACTCCAGTCGGGGAACCTTGTTTGGGCACGCAACCTCTCCCGATGGGGTGATCTGGGATAAGGATCTTTTCAATCCCATCGATCCTTTTGAGGACGGCGTCAGTGAGCTCAGTCGGGTGTGGGGCTGTGATGCCCTGTATGAGGATGGCGGTTTTCATTTCTGGGTCGGCGGAGTGAACTGGGAGGGTGACGGCTTCGTCAATCCTGAAGAGTGGTTGGCCTCAGCTAAGTACGATATCGGCTACCTCTACACTGAGGATGGCAGCGACTTTACGGTTCAGCGCGAGCTGGTCCTGGAGCACACCGGCCTGGAGGGCAGTAGCTTTGATGCTGAAGGGGTTCATAAGCCGTCGGTGTTTACCTATACCGGGGAACAGGACACGCCTCGTTATTGGATGCTCTATTCTGGCTACAACCGGGTTACAGCCAGCGAAGATCCGTTCAGCCAGATGATCTTTATTGAATCCGAGGGAAAGCGGCTGGGCATGGCTTCTTCCTCTTCTCCCTCGAGTGGCTGGACCCGGCTCTCCCAGGCGCCTCTTCCGTTTGATTTTTCGGGAGCTGAGAACGCCGAGAACCCGAGGGCCTTTTTCATCAACGGGCGGCTGCACGTGTTTTTTAACGATCGCTTTGCTGATGAGTTCGGTGAGCCAATTAGCGGGATTGGCCTGGGCATCGCTCCCTTCCCCAGCGAGGAGGCCCTCCAATGAGCTTGCTGCAGCGCATTGTCCTGTTCGTGTTGCTGGGGCTGGGGCTGGTCCCGCTGACTGGTTGTGAGTCGCACCGTAGCGAGTGTGAGGATATCTGCAGGAGCTTTGTAAATACCTGCGAGTGGAACGCCTGGACGCATGTCAGTCAGTGCACTCAGGGCTGTGTCGAGGACATGTATCGGCGGCATGATGTCGACGAGGTATTTGCTTGTTATCGGCGGGCAGTGGCCGCACCGGCTCGAGAGGAAGCCCGTCAAGTGGTGGAGCGCGCTCTGGATGCCGGGCTATTTTCCAAGTCGCAGGAGATCGGCGAGTTCGATCTGGAAGCGGAGGTGGATAGGGCTGTTGAGGCGGGCACCTGCGACCC
>DJIF01000023.1:0-54750 GCA_002433485.1 Deltaproteobacteria bacterium UBA6601 | reverse complement strand
GCACCTGCGACCCTTTTGCGGCGGTTCAATGCAAGGTGCAGGCATTGAAGACCGAGCCGGCCGGTTTGTTGATCACCAAGTGAGCCCTTCAAACTCGATCCCGGCTCAGCGATACTTGCGACCATTGTCAGCCGGGGAGAGCCCATGAGCCATATTTCTGCCGTTCATTTTGCTGCTGTTGTCCCTGCTTCGGGGGGGCGCGAACTGCGGGTCGCGCCGCGAATTGCTTGTGAGCTTCCGGTGCGGGCCGTCCTTAATGGAGATGAATTTAGCAGTTCGATCAGCGACATTTCAGCGAGCGGTGTAGCCATGTTCCTGCGTCGAAGGGTTGAGCTGGG
The DNA here is from genome assembly GCA_002433485.1 of Deltaproteobacteria bacterium UBA6601. GTDB lineage: Bacteria > Myxococcota_A > UBA796 > UBA9615 > UBA9615 > UBA6601. Next base: position 54,412 of record DJIF01000023.1, on the reverse strand, counting down.
AGAGGTCTTTAACCTTTCTTTCGTTCTTCCCGGCGAAGAGGAGGTTGAAGTTGCCTGTGCCGGCCTGGTTCGCTCTTGTCGGGCTGTAGAGGGCGAGTACCTGATTGGCATGGAGTTGCACAACCTGGGTCCTGGTGGGCGCAAGAGCATTGCTGATTTCGTACATGTTGCCCTTGAGAATGCAGTTTTGGGTGAGCAGCGAACACGTTGGTCAGCGGCCTCAGACCTCGGCACTGCCAAGTTGCTGGAGGGGACCGAAGACGGTCGCCCAGTGTTGCGATGGACTCCTGGATTAGCGACCTTATTCGCCCAGGTGGCTCAGGCGATTGCCGAGCGTGAGACGGTCTTTGTCCCGACCCTCGATTCTGCCCTTGGGGAGGGGGACCAAGTCTATCTGGAGGTGGTGCCGCCGATGTCGCACGCTGTTTTTCGGATGCTCTCTGAAGTGGTCTGGGTCGAGCAGGGCGGGATTCAAGCGGAGCAGGACGGGGCCGGTTTGCGACTTGGTGGACTGTCCGCGATGGATCGCCACCTTCTTGCTGCCATTCGTGCCTTTTACGTAGAAGAAGACGCTCGATATCGCTAGTTGTTCGACTGCAGTGAAGCCGACTCAGTTCATTCGTCTTCGCTGACGCCGAGTGCTGCCAGGATCTGCGGACCGATCTCTTCCAGCCAGCCATCAAAGTCTCGCGAACTGGGAACGGTGACTCGGATGCGGTCCTCGGCTAGGGCTTCGATACCGCCAGGGTCTTGTCGTCCCAGGGGGATCTCTATGCGCTCGCGGTTCAGGTAGTGCTCGTCGAGGATGTCCAGGATCTCGCTGATTTCAGCGAAGCTAACGGTATCGCTCATGGGTCCTCTCCGGCGCGGTTAAGGGCTGCGGTGGTGATTGTTGCGGCTCCGGAAGTTGTCGTCCAGTCCAGCTATTGTCGTGAGGGGGTAAGATGGGTGGTGGAGGCTCTCTGTTCTGGCTAGGAGAGCACTGTTTTGATGCTGTTGAATTCTTGAGAAATAGCCTTGTTGGAGTTCAACCGTGCAGATAGAAAGCGCCCTGTAATGATGGCGAAATTGAGATGTTTCATGAACCGTCGTGTGCCTCTGAGCCTGGTGCTGCTCTGTTGTTTGTTGTTTGGCGCTTCAAGCGCCCAGGCGCAGATGGTTCCCAGGTCGCTGGAGATCGATATCTTTGGCGGTGCCTATCTGTTTGGCGGGATCTGCCCTGAGGGAACCACCAATCGAGAAAACCTTTGGTGCGCCCCCATTCTTGGCGGCCGCCTGGGCGTTAATCTCAACGAGCATGTAGCCATTGAGGGAACTCTGGGCTACGTCCCGACCCGAACCTCAGATACCGGGCGCACTGCCCATTACCTCAATCCTCACTTTGATCTTGTGCTGCACATGACAAAGTGGCGGATAGTCCCTTATCTCGCGGTTGGCGCCGGTTGGCAGTACACCAGTGTCGAGCAGAGCTATCGAACTGGGGCGGCCATCGAGCCGACCACCCAGTGGCGGGATCCTCACGCTAGTGGTGAGGCTCTGCTCGGTAATCCGCCGGACGCCATTGTCTACCCGGCCAGAAGCACCACTTTTGTGGTCGATGTCGGCGGTGGGCTAAAGCTGCTCGCCTTCGAGCGGGGCGGTGTGCGCATTGATGCGCGTTATCTGTTGTCTATCGGTCCGGGGGATCCGCGGCTGGTAGATGGTGACGGCAACGGGACGTTCGAGCGGGTGGTGAACGGTGTGCCCTCCTGGGACAACGGGGTTTTGGTCGCCAAGGATGTGTTCCATCACGCAGAGGTTACGCTCGCAGCCTTCTTTCTTATTGGCGGGGGCCCGGGCAAGGACAGTGATGGAGACAGCATTCCCGATCGCGAGGATGAGTGCCCTGATGAGCGGGAGGATCGGGATGAGTACCAGGATGAGGACGGCTGTCCCGATCTGGACAACGACCAGGATGGCGTACCTGACCTAAAGGACCGCTGCTTGATGGTCCCCGAGGACCGGGATGATTGGCGCGACTCCGACGGTTGCCCGGATCCTGATAACGATGGGGATGGCCTGCAGGACGTTGAGGACGGCTGCCCTGGTCAGGCCGAGGATGCCGACGGCTTCCAGGACGATGACGGTTGCCCTGACGTGGACAACGATCAGGACACGATTCCTGACAGCAGGGACGGCTGCCCGCTGGAGCCAGAGGATGCTGACAATTTCAGGGATGATGACGGCTGTCCCGAGCCCGATAACGATGGCGATGGGATTCCAGACCTAGGTGATCGCTGTCCAAACGCTGCTGAAGAGCTTAACGGCATTGATGATGATGACGGCTGTCCCGAGCTCGACAGTGACGGAGACGGTGTCTATGACGGCGCAGATCGGTGCCCGGGAGAGGCAGAGGATCTGGACGGTTTTGAGGACAAGGACGGCTGTCCCGATCCCGACAACGACGCCGATGGCCTGCCTGACTCACAAGACTCCTGCCCTATGGTTGCCGAGGATGCCGACGGCTGGGAAGAAGGCGACGGTTGTCCCGACTACGACAACGATGAAGACGGCCTGGCCGATGAGAAGGACGAATGCCCCAATAAGCCTGAAGATGATGATGGCTTTGAGGACAAAGATGGCTGTCCCGATCTGGACAACGATCAGGATGGTCGGGTGGACACTGCGGATAAGTGCCCAAATCATGCAGAGAACGTCAACGGCTTCCAGGATGATGACGGCTGTCCCGATGAGATTCCTGAGGATCTGAAGCGCTTCACCGGTGTGATTCCCGACATCCAGTTCAAGCAGGGCAGCGATGAGCTGTTAGTCAGCTCTTTCCCTACTCTGAATCAGGCCGCCCGAACACTGCTGGAGTATCCGGATGTGAGGATGGAGATTCAAGGGCATGCCAGCTCTGAGGGCGACGATGACTACAACCTGGAGCTAAGTCAGCGCCGGGCCGACTCGGTGCGGCGTTATCTTGTGGCCAAGGGAGTGGTTGCCGATCGGTTGATTGCGGTCGGCTATGGCGAGAAGGTTCCGGCTGCCACCAATCGCAATGAGTCAGGTCGCTCAATCAATCGTCGGGTGGAGTTTCATATCCTGCAGTAGTCACGATGGCGGGCCCTGGTTGAGGCTCCGCATTCAGCCTGGCTCCCTGGCGCCACATGCCCAACAGTCCCAGAGGGGCGACCCAGAAGATTGAGGCAAAGCTCAACACCAGGCTGATTGCCACCAGCTCTTCAGCCGGCAGGCTGCCGCTAAAGAACGGTGCAAAGACGGCGAGGGTTACCGGTTGCTCAACTCCCAGGCCGCCAGGTACAGGTACGACGGATACAGCGAGGGTTGTGGCGACGACGTGCAGACAGGCTGCGGCCCATGCTGAAGTGATTTGCAGAGCAAAAGCCTTCAAGCAGAGCCACGCACCGACTACCTCGGTGCTCCAGGACAGCAGACTCCAGCCCAGGACCCCCATCAGCAGTTGCGGTCTGCGAAAGCTGGCCAGTCCCTGGCGGAAGTGAAGCAAGCCTCTGTTCAATTGCTCTGCCCAGCCGCTAGCCTTGGTCATCCTGCTGGCGTCGGCGGGTACCATCTTCCACAACACCACCAGCCCCACGACCAGGAGCAGCGATGCCAGGCCTGCCAGCCGTGAACTGGCGATGAGGCTGGGTGGCAGCTCCGATGGAGCCTGGAGCAGGAACACTGAGGTCCAGAACAGCAAGGCGATAACGAGCAGGTCAAAGCTGCGTTCCAGGACAACGGTGCTGAGGATGCGCGGAAAGGGCAGCTGAGAACGTCTGGAGTAGATCAGGGGGCGAACCAGTTCACCGCTCTTGGCGGGCAGCAGGAGGTTGCCGAGCCACCCCAGAAAAACCGAGTCTTGCACCAGATGTCGCAGGGCTGGATCGTCGCTGTCAGCTGAGGCCGCTTGAGGCTGGCAGTCACTGCCAGCCAGCAGCAGTCCCCAGCGCTTGACCTTGGCGATCAGCGCGATCAAGTGGACTGCAACAATCAACAGGAGGCTGGCTGGTGGCAACTGTGCCAGTGCATCCCAGACCTTGCTCGGTTTGAGGTCAAGCGTTACAAACAGGCCGCTCAACAGCAAGGTTGAGAGCAGTATGCCCAGGGCGAAGCGCTTCCAGGGACGCCCCTCGATGGCAGTTGCGGTGCTCACTCTAGGCTCTGGTCTAGCCAGTCCTCCTGGGCCGTGAAGATGTCATCGACCCCACCTCGTGTGGCATAAGCGACCAACTCTTCGCTGAGATCGGCGCCAATCTCGGTCTCGGCCCAGAGTGCGATCATGCGCAGCGTGCCGCCGCCACTTGAGTCGCTGGTCCAGTCACCTTCGCCCGCATTGGCCTCGCTTCCATCGCGTAGGAAGCCGCGGCCGTCTCGCGGAAGCCAGATTTCGAAGGAGTAGCTCTGCTCGATCGCGCGGTCATTGCTCTCGTCTACCGCGCGGTCGGTTGTCCAAGAGCGAGCAATGTAGGCCCACCGGCTTTCAGCTGGCTGAGCGTCTGGCGACGGTTCGCTCGCCGGATCGGGCAGGGCGAGATCAATCCAGCGGTAGTCTTTGGGCAGCGTGTAGGTGATGGTGAGCAGGATGTTGTCCTTGGTGAGGTCATTGACGGTACGTAGGAACTCGCACCCACGCTGTTCCCAGCAGGCTTCCGTCCCCGCCAGAAAGCTGCGCTCGTAGTAATCGGGCGAGCCGGGCTCGACCGGTCTCTGGTCCAGCAACAGAGGAATCTGGCGGTGCCGCTCGATGGGGTGCTGAGACAGGGTGGCCAGGGCCAGCGGCTGCGCAGTCGACACGTCGCGCCCCGGGTGCTCAAGGCCAATCAGGTCATCTTCGCTCAGTTCGGCTGGAGTCAGTGATCGGTTCAGGTTGTTGCTGGCCTCAATGTCGACGCCCAGATAGAGCTCTCGTTCCAGCTGGCGGAGGGCAAAGGCCAGACGAGCTGGCTCTTCGGTCTCAAAGTCACGAAAGGCGAACTGGATCGCGTCGTTAAAGGATGGGTTTGCTGGAGGAGCGGCTCGGCATGCTGTCAGCTGCAGAAGAGCTGCGATGAACAGCAGGGCTCGGCCCTGGCCAGTGATGGGCTGAATCCGCTGCACTCAGTAGGTCACCCGTACGGGATAGCTGAAGGAGACCTGAGCGCCTGGTGGCGGCACGCTCGGTCCCCAAAACTGAATCATGTTGGTCTCTGCTTGGTAGCTCCAGCCGTCGATGCCCATTCGGTCCTGGCGAACGAGGCTTCCTTGCACCCCCTCGGGCTCGTTGGGGCCGGCGACACGGACTTCCAAATCGATGTCGTCGGGGATTCGGCTCAGGGGGAAGGCGCGGCGCCGGCCGGCGGCCTGCAGGGCGATGTCCTGCAAGCTCACCGCCATGTCCTCGCAGATCGGGTGGACACTGCCACCGGTGAGGCCGACCAACTCCATGTACCGAGTGCCTGGACTGCTTCCCTCGCAGCCATCGAATTCGCCTTGGTTCCCGGTCTCAATAATGGCGTGGAAGCTGAGGTCCAGGGCTCGCTGGCGGGTGCTCAGGAAGCGCTGCAGGAAGTCGTCCACCGGGACCAGCAAAGACGCTTGTGCTGTACAGGCTGCGCTGCCTTCGGCGTGCAGGCCACCTTCGTCGCTACAGTCGTCTTCATCGGAGAGAAAGATCACGACGAGCCGTGCGGCAGGGCGCGGAAAGCCGAGGTTCTCGTGGCTGGCGATGGGTGGCTTCATGGACTCCCATGCGGCGCTAAAGGCACGCTCCAGCTGGCTTCCCTCAGTGCCCATGATCAAGGCGTTCTGAAAGGCTGAGACACCGTTGGGGGTGGTGTTGTTCAGCAGGCGGGTACCATCGGGCAGCAATTCGATGAGACGTCCGCGGTGCAGCGGGTTGTTCATGTCAGTGCTGATCACTCCCATCTGCCAGTCGCTTTGCAGGGCCTGTAGGACCGAGATCATGGTGGGAAAGGCCAGCGAGAGTTGGGCCTGGGAGACCGCCATGGAGGTTGAGTTGTCGATCACGAACAGGATGTCGACCATGGGATTCTCTCCCTGGACGTAACGGTCTTCGACGATGCCATAGCCTTCAGGGATGGTGCAGCTGGAGCTAAGGGCGAGGCTCATTATTAGCCACAGCATGCAGAGAAGGCCGGTGCGCTGCGAAGGGTTCAAGCAAACTCCTGGTCGGTCATGGATGGTTCTCTATCCTCAGCAGTCTAAACGTTTATATAGTCTGTGGCGTGAAGACCTTGTTCTGTGTCGAAGGTGAGCTGTGATGGTGATGCGTTGGTGCTGGTTCAGCCTTGCGTTGTGCGCGACTCTGGTGCTCCCTAGCCCTATGGCTCAGGCCGGCGATCGTATTGAGCCTGGGCTGAAGCTCAGCGATCCGGCTGCAACTGGTGAGTCGATCCTGCAGGGGCGGGTTCTGTTTAGCTCGAATTTGAGGGGTGAGTTTGAGCCCTGCAGCTGTCCTGAGTTGCCCCTTGGCGGGATCTCCCAGACCGTCGGACTGGTGGATTCCATGCGGGACAGCACGACGCCAGTATTCTGGTTGGATGCGGGCGATCGCTTCTTTCGCATCGACATGGCCCAGCTCTCTACTGAGGAAGCCGAGCGCAGACTTCGGGCGATGCTGCTGGTGGATGTGGGCAACCTCGGCGGTCTGGATGCCATGGGGGTGGGGCAGCTGGATCTTGGCGCTGGGCTGAAGTACCTGCAGCTGTTGAGTCGCAGGGCTTCCTTTCCACTGCTGTCGGCGAATCTGGTGGACGAAGAGGGTGCCTTGATCTTTGCCCCCTCAGTACTGCTAGAGAGAGGACAGTTGCGGCTGGGGGTAACCTCGGTGCTGCCGGGCAATCTGGTGGGAGATGGATTCCGGACCCTGCCGCCCAAGACCAGCTTACGCCGTGCGATTAAAGCATTGCGGGCCGCCGGAGCCACCCATGTGGTGGTGCTTTCCAATCTTGGCGAGGTCGCCGACAGGAAGCTGGCTCGGGGGCTGCGCGCTGATCTGCTGCTCAGTTCGCGCAGTCGCCGCCTCAGCTCAGTTGGCGAGAAGTTGGGCCGGACGGTTTTAGGTGAGGCGGGTTCTCGCGGCCGTTACCTTGGTGATGCTCGGCTCTATGCTCAGGGCAGGGGTGCTGGCCCGCATATCGTGCTCACCGCTCAGCCGGTGCTTGCCTCAGGAGTGAGCAGTCCGGCTATAGATGAACTGGTTGAGCAGGTCCTTAGGCGGCTGGCAGACCCCTTGTTGGGGGTTCCGCCGCTGCCAGTAGAACGGCAGAAGGCACGGGGCACCCTGCAGCTGCCGGCTCTTCCTGGAGCGCGCTGATGGGGGACTGGCCGCTACCGAAGCTGCAGATCGCGGTGCGAACTCTGCTGGTCCTGGTGAGCGGTGTTCTGCTGGTTCAGTTGGCTCAGCAGGGCAGGCATCCAGCGGTGAAGGTGAAAGACCGCCTGGAGCGGCTGGAGGCCACCCAGGACCGCCTGGTCCGGGTGGTCGAGAGCATGGGCACCGATCTCGCCCAGGTGGACCGGCGAAGTGAGCAGTCTGCCGCCCAGCTGGATCGAGTGCGGCCGGTTTCTGCACAGTGGCTCGAGCTGCGTGGTAGCGCCAAAGCACAGTGGGAGCTGGGAGAGCATGGCAGGGCCAGGGTGGAGGTCTTGCCGCAGGCCGAAGAGCCGGAGCTAGCTGGCCTGCAGGTTGCCCAGTTGAGTTTCCGAATTACCCACCGGGCTGGCCAGATTACCGCTGCCCTGGGAGCTGGGGAAACCTTGCGGGCAGTTGATGATCAGGGCAGCCGCCAGGTCAGTTATTTAGTTACTCTGCACCGTTTGCGCAGGGATAGAAGTGGTCGCATTGATGCTGCCCTGCTCTCGGTGAGCACTGAGGATTGAGCTTGGCAGACCTGGGTGGTCCGCGCGGAGCTTGGCGCGAGGGCTTATTCCCAGAATCGCAGCTCCCCGACGTAGAGGTCATCATTGCTGGCCCCCTTGATGATGCCTGAGAAGCTCACTCGGACACTTGAGGAGCGTACGGGCTTCAGCTCAAAGCGCTGCATTTCAGGCTTGTCGACCAGCTTGAAGCTCTGTGTGCTGCCATCCGAGAATCGCAGCTCAATTCCGCTGGCCCGGTTGCTGCCCTTGAAGAATGATTCGGTTGCCCCGTTGCCCATTGAGATGCCGAAGGCACTCAGGCTGCGAGGGCTACCCAATTCCACCTCAATGTGGTCATCAGCGCCGCTGCCGGGGCCGTTCACCCAGTGGGTATCCAGCCAGCCATCGACGGCCTTGCTCGCGACGTACAGGTTGTCCTCATCGGGATAGTGGCTGGAGGCGCTTGCATCAGTCCCTTCGATGTAGCTCTCTGGGCCCTTGGCGTCGAAGAATTCCAGGGCAGTTATAGCGGTATCGTTCCAGGTGCTGCCCTTGTAGAAGTCGCGAAGGTAGATTTTTACGCTGCTGACCTGCTTGGTCTCTTTGAGGGTAATGAGCTGGGGCTCCATGACGTCCTTTAGCTCGACCCGCTCGCTGGTGAAGTCAGGAAATTTGAGTTCTAAGGCCTTGACCCGGTTGTGACGCTTCCAGAAGTCGGCATCGAGGAAGCAACCAGCCCAGATGCGAAATTGGCTCAAGCTCACTTCGCTGCCGAACTTGACGCTGATGTACTTGCCGAGCCCCGCGTTGCCTTCACCTTCTACCCACATGGTCGCACTCTGCTGGTCGAGCATGTTGGAGGGGCCATAGACGATCCCTTTGTCTTTGTCTTTCAGCACGGAGTTAGAGCTGATCTCAGCGATGGGAAGCTGGGCTGCCTGAGCAGCGCTGAGGCTGAGGAGACTCAGGCTGATGGCGATAATGATGCTCTTGAAGGTCACCTGAAGATGCTCCATAGGCTGGTAGGGACGGGGCACGAAGTGCTCCTGATCGGCCCGGTTGTTGGGGGATTGCACGGAATTGTCAGTCTCTCTATTTGGCTTGTCAATGTCTTTACAGTTCATGGGTGCCAGCAGAACTCTGCGCAAGTGCTTCTGCTCAATAATGTTGAGACCGAGGTCGATCAATTATGGGTTCTCTTAAGCGGCTGTGATATATGCCCGGGTCTTAACTTTTGTGGCAGTGCGCTGCTGCCGTGGAGCTTTGGAAATCCTAGGGAGTGGTTGCAGGAAATGTCACAGGTTGAGACTCGTGAGTCTTTGGTTGAGATGCTCTTTCACGGCACCGGAAGTAGCTATGCAGAGATGGTTCACTTTGCGACCTGGGGGCGTGATCGGCAGTGGAAGGAAGAGCTACTCGGCTTGATGGATTCGCCTAGACGGGTCTTGGATCTGGCGTCCGGTACAGGAATCCTCAGTCTGGAGATCGCCCGTCGTTTTTCGTGCCATGTCACGGGGGTTGAACTCCGCGAAGAGTACTGTGTAGAGGCTCGTGGGTTGGCTGTGGAGCGAGGGATTGAGGACGTTCGGTTTGTGGTCTCGCCAGCAGAGCATTTTCGCATCGATGAGACCTTTGACTACGTGACTTCCTGCTACATCCCCAAGTACATCACCCGGCTTGACAGCCTGTGTCAGAACATGAGTGGGATGCTGAGGCCAGGTGGCAAGATGCTGATGCAGGACTTTGCCTATCCCAGCAATCCTGATTACCAGGTCCTCTACGAAAATCACTTCAAGCGAATGCAGCGGCTCGCCAGGGAGAAGGCCCCGGACTGGGCGACCATGTTTGAGAAGCTGCCCGATGTAATTCGGGAGAGCACCTGGATTGAGGACCTCTGCCGTGAGATGAAGGCGGCCGGTCTGGTGGACGTTACGGTCCATCAGCAGTCCTTCGGCTTGAGCGCGATTGTTTCTGGTACTCGCCCTGTTTGAGCTGTCTCTGGTCCTTGTTGCCCCTGGCTAAAAGCTCACACTTACGCGGGTTTTTACTCCGGTAAAGGCCGGCACTGTGCGGCAGGCCCCGCCGGTGCAGACGATGCCTGCTTTCTGGCTGCCGCCGAACACATAGATCTCCAGCATTGAGCTTGGCTTCAAGATCAGCTCCGCACCGATGTAGGTAGACCGCCGCCATTCCTTGTTGAAGTGGAGGTTGCCGATGGCCCCATTGTTGGCCAGGCTCTGCACGATGGGATCGTCGGTGTGGTCCAGGAGCAAAGCGATGGTGTACTTGCCCATCAGGGTATAGGAGATGGCATTTTCGGTGGAGATCCAGCCATCATCCCGGTCGCAGTGTTCGCTGCCGTTGCGGTCCCAGCAAACATCGTTCTCCAGCGTTACTGCATGCCGTCTGTAGCGGCTCACCAGTTCAAAGGAGTGCTTGCCGAAGGTAACACTCAGATCCACAGCGTAGTGGAGCATGCCCGTATGGGAGAGGTACTGCTCAGCTCTGCTCTGGGACTCCGCGTTGCTGATACCGGGCTCTTTGTCGCTGCGCAGTGGAAAGTCGTGCCGATAGCCGAAGTCCGCCAGTAGGTGGAGATCGGCCTTACCCAGGTGCAGTGGCTGGTCAATGGCAATCCAGGGGTGAATGCTTAGTTCGTGTTGCAGGGAAAAGGGTGGATGCGGCTCAAAGTCGACGGATGCAGCCATTGATCCGGTGAGGGTTGTGCCGGTCTCTGGGAAGAACAATTCTGGTTGTATCCTCAGTCCATGGATGTTGCCTGATTGGACCGATCCGTTGATGTCTTCAGTGATGGTCGGCTCGTGTTCCAGGCTGGGTGGATTGTTGTATTGCAGCGGAACCACAGGGCCGGGCTGCACCAGAAGTTGGCTGTTGCGGTAGCTCTTGGCCTCGATGAGGAGGGTTACGGCCTCGGCATAGACGGTGCCGGCGAAGTAGGCCGCATGGCCCCGCACCGGGTCTTCTTCACTGCCATCCTCTTGCCCATAGAAGAAGCCGTTGCCCTCGAAGAACAGGTCTAGAACCCCGCCGATGTCGCTGAGTTCTGCAGTTCCACCGAGGCTGTATGAGGGAGTTCCCAGCAGGTCGTAACCGACCCCGTGAGTGCTAAGGGCTAGGTTGTTGCCAGGACGCGCTAGCAGCGAAAGCCCACCGATCAAGGCTTGATCGAGCTTGTCGATCCCCTGGTTCCTGAGCTCCATGGATATTTCCTGAGGATTGGTAAAGCCCCCGAGCAGGGTCAGCCCTCCTCTGCGCCCAGTGATGTCAAAGCGTGCGCCGCGTAAGCTGTTGTCTTGATCGACCTCGGGCTTTTTGACCATGGACAGCACGATGCCTCGCCCTATGGAGGCGTAGAAGTCACCGAACTGAACCTCAAGGCCGCCTTTGGCATAGCGTAGGTAGAGCTTTTCCAGCCGGAACAGGGCCTGTTCAGTGATCGGGTCGTCCCAGCCGCTCCCCAGGATCAGATTGGGGGAACTGCATGGGCTGTCGCCGTGGCGCTCGCTCCAGGCTTCTTGAAAGGAAGTATCAGAGCACCCTGGCCAGGAGGCCAGGGTGTCGAGCTGCACGCCGAGACTAAGGTATTGCATGCGCACCGTGGCAGTGGTGCGGTTGACCAGTTCGTGGAAGGGAAAGGGGGCCGGGCGCTCGTCGTCCTCGTCATCGTCAAGGGTGATGTTGTACTTGTAGATGGTTGTGTTGTTGAAGTTGAGGGTTGCGCCGTTGAGGAGGCTGCTTCCTGTTGGGTTGCCGAGCTGGACTGCTTCAGCTGTTCCTGTCCAGGTCAGCAGCAGTAGCCCCAGCCCCAGCAGTGGGGGAGTCCTTCCGGTTCGGCGCAAAAAGTGATTCACTCAGCTTGCCTTGGGAAGCAGTGCTTCGACCCACTGGCGAAGCTGCACCTCGTCACCTTCGGTGAAGCCCTTCTTTTTGTGGTGAATCTTCTTGTCGGTGCCGATGATCATGGTCCAGGGCATATCTTTGCGCGGGTTGTAGCTGTTGATCACCTTGGAGTCGCTGTCCAGCAGCACCAGTGGTGTGTAGCGCATTCGTTTGATGAGGGCCTTGACCTTGGCCTTGTCGCGGGCTTCATCGACGCTGATGGAGATCACCTGCAGGCCGCGTGGTCCGAGCTCCTTTTGCAGGACCTCCAGCTTCTTCATCTCCTTGATGCAGGGCGCACACCAGGTAGCGAAGAAGCTGACCAGAATCACCTTTTCGCCAAGGAAGCTCCCGAGGTTGATGTTTTCCCCGCTCAGACTGGGCAGTGTGAAGTCACCGGCGTTCTCTTCTGCCAGGAGCGGAGAGCTGACCAGTAACAGGCTGAGGGATATAAGCAGGGCTAGAGAGAGGCGCATTGGGGGCTCCAGAAGAAGGGGACTCAATCCTGTGGACGAAGATCCGAGGCCCAATCTTCGACAGCTCGTTGGACAAAGGCGAGAATTTCGGCTTCAGGAGGTCGCTGCTCGATGCGCTCAATAATCTCGCCAGTGGGGGCAATAAAGAAGAATAGCGGGTAGCTGTTGACCTGCCAGCTTGCGCTGGTCTGCTCCTGGACATCGAGCAGAACCGGATACTCGATGTCATACATATCAACCCACTCTTCAACATCGCGGGATGTTGCGGGTGCTGCGGTGAAGTCCTGCACCATGAGGGTCAGGATCCAGGAGGGCCCGATCTCCTTCATGTGCTCCCAGAGCACGGCCGACTCGGCCGCGGCTTCGTTGCAGGGCCCACACCAGCGGGTCGATGCATCGACGATCAGCACGCTGCCCAGGAATTGGTTCAGGCAGGTGTCGTTGCCGTGCTGATCTTTGAGCTGAAAGTTAGGCAGGAAATCTCCCTGACTGACGCCTGTGCCCTGGTAGCTACTGTGTTCCGCTAGAACTCCTGGCCAGCCATTGTCCGCAACCTCACAGGTTGCTTCAGGACTGGACCCATCGTCGTCGTCCCCAGCGACCTCCAGCGGGTTGCGGGGAGAACAGCCGCTCATCAGCCCAGTGACGAGCGCTAGGGTCACCAGCCAGTGCGATTCAGCGGAAATGGGCCCGGACTCCTGCCCCCCAGCGCAAGCCAATGCTGCCGTTGCGAGTACGGACACTGTAGGCATTGGTGCTGTGACGCTCGACGGAGTGGGGAGACAACCAGCTGGCACCGATGTCGAAGTGCAGCGCCAGTTTCTCAGTTGGGCTTACCCAGAGGCTGAAGTCGCCACCTGCTTCCACGCGTTCGGAGATTTTGGCGCGTTGGCCCAGGGTCGCTGCCAGGGTGGTTGGCAGCTGTAGTCCGGAGACGGTGTCGCGGGGACCCAGATAGCTTGCTGTCAGCTGCAGGTCCATGCGGACCCAGCGACCCTTCTCTTGATCGTGGAAGGCCATGATCTCGGTGCCGACTCCCAGATGCAGGCTGTCGCCGGCGGTGAAGCTTGTTTCATCTGTTGCGGTGGCGCTCTGCCCGGCGACTTCATAGCCGCCGTTGTGGCGGTAATGGAGTGAGAGGTAGGGCTCTGCCGGACCGAACTGTCTCGAGGCGGTCGCGCCGAGACGGAGTCCGGGCCCGCCGAGTCCCGCAAAACCCGATCCGTCCTCGCGAGTATCGATGGGATTCGCACCGCTTGGGAAGCGTAGCTCAATGTCGAAGGCTAGGTTGATGGGTGCAGCGCGGGAGGGAAGACCGTGTTGGGCGAAAGGAACAATGCGGAATCCGAGCCGAACATCGCCCGGTCCGAAGCGTCGCAGACTTGCAGCCGATGTCTCCAGAGCTGCTGGCTGCAGAGCTTCTCCCCCAGCCAGGGTAGGTCGGGCACTGACCGGGTCATAGTGGAAGCCATTACCTTGCTTCCAGTTCAGCTGACGGTGCATAAGGATTGGGATTGCAAGGGAGACTGCAATCCCGTGGTAGGGGCTGAAGGTGCCGCGGAATTCCAGACCATGACGCTGTTCTGCGTAGCTGGCGACCTCGTACCAGGGTTGGTCGCTTCCGCTGCGGTCCTCCAGCTGGATCAGGCCGACGCCGCCCAGGTAGGCGATGTCGAGGTCGCCCTTGAGCATGGGCGGTGTATAGGTTCCCTGGGTCGCCAGCGCGGAACTGGTGAGCACGGTGCTGAGCAACAGCACCGCTAGGCCGAAATGACTTAGCGCGTGGCTCAAGCGGAGCCCTCCTGGCTTGGTGTTCTCGGCCGGCAGCTCGGCTGTCATCGCTCCTCCCTGCGTTCGGTCCCTGCGCGACCCCGTAGTTCATAGTCCTTCATCTTCAACTGCAAGCCCTTGCGCGAGATTCCGAGCCGCTTTGCCGCATGGGTCACGTTCCACTGCTCCTGTTCGAGGGCCTCGAGGATGATGGCGCGCTCCACCTGCTTGGCTTTCAGCTTGACGATGTCCTTGAGATTACCTTGTGGCAAGGGTTCATCTTTGAGGGTGTCTGCTTCTGCCTCCCGGTCTGGGGCATTCTCCTTGAGGGCCGAGCTATGGATCTCTGGTGGTAGATCCGATAGCTGCAGGCGCTCTCCTTCGCTCAGGAGAATCATTCGTTCGATGACATTCTCGAGTTGGCGAATGTTGCCGGGCCAGGGGTAGCGGACCATCGCGATCTCAGCATCTGGATCGATGGAGGAAACCGAGCGATTGAGGCGTTTTGAGAAGCGATCAATGAAGAACCGCAGTAGCTCAGGAATGTCGGATGGTCGCTTACGTAGCGGTGGGAGGGCGATGGGTACGACGTTGAGTCGGTAGTAGAGATCTTCTCGAAAGGTGCCCTCGCGAACCATCTTAGCGAGGTCTGCATTGGTGGCAGCGACCAGGCGGATGTCGATGGGAATAGGTCGCATGCCGCCTACTCGCTGCACCTCTCGCTCCTGCAGCGCCCGCAGCAGCTTGACCTGCATTGCCAGCGGCAGCTCGCCGATTTCGTCGAGGAACAGGGTGCCGCCATCGGCTAGCTCACAGCGACCCGGCCTACTGATGACTGCGCCGGTAAAGGCGCCCTTTTCGTGGCCGAATAGCTCAGACTCGAACAGGCCCTCAGGAATCGCTGTGCAATTGACCGCCACAAAGGGACCTTCAGCGCGATCGGATAATTGATGAGCGGCGCTCGCGAAGAGTTCTTTGCCGGTCCCTGATTCGCCGAGCAGCAGGATTGTCGTTGGCGAGGGAGCCACCTTTCGCAGCAGGGTGAACAGTTCCTTGATCTGGGGCGAGTTACCGATGATTTGGCTTAAGATCGCCTCTTCGTTGGGACTCGGCGCGCCCAGAGAATCGGTTCCTACGTTGTCCGAATCGCTTCCTGGTCGATAGGCACGCTCCCGATTGGCTTCGCGTTGGGCCAGAGCCTTCTGAATGATGGATGAAAGTTCGGCATCCTCAAAGGGCTTGGTAATGAAGTCAAAGGCCCCTTCGCGCATGGCCTCGACTGCGATATCGACGGTTCCGTGGGCGGTCAGGATGACGGTGGGGGTATCTGGTTGGGCTGCGCGAACCCAGCGCAGCAACTGCATCCCGTCACAGCCCGGCATGCGCAGATCCGTCAGCACCACATCATAGCCTGCTTCGCTGCGCCGCAGCATAGCCCTCGCTTCGTCGCCATCTCCGGCGGCGTCAACCTCATGTCCGCTGGCCTCCAGTAAGGCCTGAAGTACTCGTCTAATGTTGCGCTCATCATCGACGACCAGGATTCGGGACACGGAAACTCCGGACTGCTGATGGCAGCACTGCCGGCTCGAGGCGAGCTGCTCTCGCGCGGGCAACTGACAGTATAGTGGAGTGAGGATGGTTGCTGACATCACCGCGCTGCTCTTCATCGCGCTGATCACCGTGCGAGGCTACCTGCGTGGCCTGTTGGCTCAGGTGGCAGTAATCGGCGCTGCTGTTGCGCTCTGGTTAACCTTTGAGCTGTGGTTTCCCAGTGTCGATGGCTGGTTGGCAGCTCGGCATGAAACCTTCGCCAGTTATTCGAGTCTACGAAGACTGGTGGCTTTTTCTGGAGCCTATGCATTGATTCTGCTGCTGGTGAGTGCCATTGAGCACCTGGTGGTGGAGCAGGTAGCTCTGCTTAAGGCCGGTAACAGCTGGGCTGGCGCGGCTCTCGGTCTGTCAAAGGGCTTGGTGTATGCGGCGGTGGCCATCTGGCTTATTCAGGTAGCGGTTGCCGGTGGTGAGGCGATTCGAGAACAGCCCACCCCGGACTGGATGGCGGATTCGGTAGCCTTTGAAAAGTTGGCGCTCTGGAACCCAGTCCGACTGAGTTCGGCTCGGGAGCTTCTTGACGCCTCAGGGACTGAGGCTTGGGGGCGTCGCACCTGGGCCCAGCTGGCACGGGACCCGCGGCTGCAGAGGATTCTGGAGGCGCGAGCCGCGGAACTCGATGTACCGCCTGTTGAGAATCAGGATCAGGATCAGGAACCAGGTGTCCCTGCGCCCGGACCGCAGGATCAGGAGGCTAGCCCGAGCCCTTCTCCCGAGGAGCTACCAGCAGGGTGATTTCCCCACGAATCTTGCGGTCACTCCACTTCTCGAGAAGCTCGCCGAGAGAAGCGCGGTCGAATTCTTCATGGACTTTGGTCAACTCTCGGCACAGGCAGGCTGGACGTTCGGGTCCGGCAATTTCGACCAGTAGGGCGAGGTCCTTCAGCAGCTTGTGTGGGGAGGCATAGAGAACTGTCGTAGCCCGGAGCTGGAGAGCTTCTTCGAGGACCTTTCGGCGACGTCCGGGCCGGGTTGGCAGGAAGCCGATGAAGTGCAGTCGATCGGTGGGTAGTCCCGCGGCAGAAGCTGCGGCAGCCAGGGCGCAGGGTCCGGGCACCGGGACCACCGTCAGGCCGCGTTGGGTGACTGCTCGGATCAAGGGAAAGCCGGGGTCTGAGATTGCCGGGGTTCCGGCATCCGAGACCAGCGCCAGGTTGTCGCCCCGTTCCAGCATTCGCACCACTTGCTCGATGCGCCCTTTTTCGTTGTGTTGATGAAGGCTCAGGGTTGCAGTGCCGTGTCCTAGGTGGGTGAGTAGTCTCCTTGTCCTTCGAGTATCTTCGGCAAGCACGGTGTGTACTTCGCCCAGTACCCGAGCTGCGCGTAGGGTGATGTCTTCCAGATTGCCGAGCGGTGTGGCGACGACAAACAGAGTTCCGCTGGTTCCAGTGAGCTCAGTTGGACGGTCAGCAGGCATCAAAGGCATCCGGCAGGAAGTGAAGGCGGGCGCTGCTCCTTTGCTTCTCGATTCCGATGACTGAGAAGTGCGGGGTCAGCTCCCATAGTTGGTTGCGGTCGATATAGATCTGGGCCAGCTGAGTGATGCGTCTCTGCTTGCGCTGGTTGACTGCTTCGAGAGCATCGCTCAAGGGCGCCTTGGTCGAGCCGAAACGGCGCGTTTTTACCTCGATAAAATAGAGGTGGTTGCCGCTACGGGTGATGAGATCCAGTTCACCAAGGTTAGTGCGAAAGCGCCGATCCAAGATCGTGTGGCCGCGACCTTCAAGAAAGCGCGCAGCAGCGTTCTCACCGTCCAAGCCCAGTCGGGCCTGCTGGTTGCTCGCCAAGGAAGGCGCGTCAGTTGACGGTGGGGGCCTTGGCCTTGTGAACTTCGGACAACCTGGCCTTCTTGCCGCGAAGCTCCCGCAGGTAGTAGAGCTTTGCGCGCCGCACCCGGCCCCGCCTTACCCACTCGATCTTCTCGATGTTGGGGCTGTAGATCGGGAAGATGCGCTCGACTCCGACCCCGTAGGAGATCTTGCGAACGGTTACCGTAGAGCTGACGCCCGCGGCCTTCCAGGCGATGATCACCCCTTCAAAGACCTGGATTCGCTCCTTGGAGCCTTCCTTGATGCGAACAGATACGCGCACCGTCTCACCGGCGCGAAATCGCGGCATGCGGCGGTCGCCGATCGTCTCGTTGTCGAGTTGCTCGATGATCTTGCTCATGACAGGCCTCTTCAAGGTTCCAGGTCAGGGGTCAGTCCCAGTTCCGAAGCTCGCGATACAAACGCGTGTTGCGCGCACACGAGGATTCGGCGGAGCCTTTTACTCCTGTGCTGTCTACGAGTCCAGTGCTTTGATCAATTGAAGCTGTGATTTTCGCATTTATCCTGCTGGTTCGGGGTCTTTATTGCGTTCTTCAAGCAGGTCAGGACGCAGCTCTTGTGTGCGCTGCCGTGCCGCATTTTGTCGCCACTGGGCGATTCTGGCGTGGTCGCCAGAAAGCAATACCTCAGGGACTATTGATCCTCGAAACTCGCGAGGGCGCGTGTACTGGGGGTGCTCTAGGCCATCCCCTTGAAAGCTCTCTTCCGCGCTTGAGGCTGCGTTGCCCAGGACTCCTGGCAGCAGGCGAGCGACCGCATCAACCACCGACATGGCTGCCAATTCCCCGCCGGTCAGGACGAAGTCCCCGAGGCTGAGCTCCATGTCCACGTAGTCCAGTACCCTTGCGTCGATTCCTTCATATCGCCCGCAGAGGAGCACCAGGTTGTCGCAGTTATGTGCCAATTCCTCGGCCAGTTGTTGATCAAGTCGCCTCCCGCCTGGTGACATCAGGGCGATGGTCTGTCGGCTGCCATCCGTGGCCCGCTCCTGAGCAGCCTCGATGGCCGCCACCAGGGGGCCTGGCTTCATGACCATTCCAGAGCCACCGCCATAGGGAGCGTCGTCGATCTGTCGGTGCGGCCCTTCGCCAAAGTCTCGGAGGTTGCTGATCTCTACCTTGATGTGCCCCTGGGCTCTGGCCCTGCCCAGAATGCTGGCCTCCAGGTAGCCCTTAACGGCCTCCGGCACCACTGTGAGGAGCTCAAAGATCATTCTGGTTCCGGGTAGGCAACCTGAACGACTCGGTCCTGCAGATCTACCGAGCGAATAAAGTCTCGAACTGCTGGAATCATGGACTCGCCCTGCTCGCCCCGAACCACCCAGATGTCAGCTCCGCCGGCAGGGAAGACCTGGGCGATATGGCCGAGCAGACCGCGCTTTTCATCGACCACACGCATGCCGAGCAGGTCGTTGACATAGTGCTCGTTTTGGAGGGTCTCTGCCAAATTCTCGCGGGGGACCCAAAGCTCAAGGCCAGTGACGGCCCGGGCCTCTTCAGGGGTCGACACCCCGGCAAACTGGATCAGTAGCTTGGCACCCTTTTTCAGCCAATTGTTGACCTCTACTGGGGCCATTGGCCAGGCTTCGCCACGCAGCCAGATCACCTGATCGCACCAGCTTTGCTCACTCTCGGGGTTGTCGAGGCGGACAATCAGGTGGCCGTGAACTCCCCAGGTTCTGCCGACCCGTGCTACCCGGACCAGGGAAGAACGTTTGCGCGGACTCAGGTCCTCGCGAATGCGAAGCAGGTCAAGACCGCGCACCAGCACCCTCTCAGGGCACGCTCAGGCGCGCAGCTCTAGGCGGGCGCGGATGCGGTGTTTGTAAGTAAACGCGTCGAAAGCAGTCTGCAGCGCATCGTAGAGCGCTCCCTGGCAGAGCCGCTCTTCATCGGCCGAGCCGACGCTGACCTCAAAGACGCTGCGGTCCTTTTCATTGGTTCGGTTACTCACCTGAACCGCATCAGGTTCGCTCGCTACAGAACGAACCAGGAACAGCAGGAAGGACTCTGGGCTGGCGTCATCCATTGAAATGGAGGCTGTTACTCAGCTGCGGGTTGGAGCGCACCCGAGCTTTTGATAAGGCGCTTTACGGTGTCGGTGGGAACGGCGCCAACACCGAGCCAGTACTCCATGCGCGAGCTCTTGATGTTGATCGCGCTGCCCTTGTCTTTGCTGACCGGATTCCAGGTACCGAGCACCTCGATGAAGCGACCATCGCGGGGATTGCGGGAATCCGTAGCGACGATGCGATAAAAAGGGGCCTTCTTGGCGCCGTGGCGGGCAAGACGAATTGCAACCATTGAATCAAACTCCCTATTCAACCACCCCTTTTTGGGCCCAATCAGGAGCCTTTGAGGGGTTAAAAATCCTGTAAATACAGGAACTTAAGACACTTTTTGGCGAAGTGCGGCCGCACTATACAGTCGCTGCTCGACCTCCGTCAAGGTGAATCGTGCCTATGGGCTGCATTCGGCTCCATCTAAGGGCGTTTGGCCTTAGCACTGTGACCATCTTTTGGCCCAGAACTTGGATGGTCTCCGGTCTGGCAGGGCTTGCAGATGCTGTGAAGATGTTGCGGTTTAGCGTGCGAAGATGGTCAATGGAATGCTGCAATGGATTTGATCCTTCACAGAAACTTCACAACAAGCAGACGTTTTTTTTTCTATTTTTCGCCCTGTGTGTAGTTCTACTCGCTTGTCTTTTGCGACGGAGCACTGCAACGCTGGCAATTGCCGCTGGTCAGTGAATTAGTAAGTAACGTACGTGGGTCTCCTGGCCTGCTAGAGAGGAACCCAAAGCTATGCGTAGGAAGCTTCTTCGTCGATATTGGCGCCGGCTCCCGGCACTGGTCCTTGGATTTGGCCTGTTCTCCGGCTGCGCCGCAGAGGACTATTCCGATTATTCACTCCGACCGGGCTGGTACCAGAATCAAGAGTTCCATCTTGAGACTCGCTACCAGAACATTGGCATGCGAACCGAGCGCGGTGACCACGCTACAGACCCGTCTTCCGACGACCTGGACGAGACCGTTGACCTGGGCAGCCAATGGGGCGATGCGGTCTACTGGCGCTACCAGGTCATTCGTAGTGGCTTTGTTCCTGCTGAGGGGGATGACTTCTACGAATATGCGGTGAAGGGCGGTACAGAGAGCGCCATCACGGTGATCAAGGCGTCGCTTGATCCCACGATGAATCTTGATAATGAACTGACGGAAGCCGATCCTAAAGTCTATCTGGTGATCCGTGAGGATCGGCTCCGCATGGCTGGGCTTGTCTATTTCTATACGGTCAACGGTGAGCGCTTGTCTGACGCTATGACCGTTGATGATGAAGACATGAACCGCTCCTACAGCCTTCTCAGTCAGAGTAATCTGGCGATCATCCCGCACTTCATTCCGCCCTTCCCCATCGCTCCTGAGAATCGCGAGATGGTGCTTGAGAATGGGGAGCGAGTGAGCTTCACCAATGCCACCGACAACGGTGTTGATGTGGTCTATGAGAATGCCCTCGATTCGACCCTGATCTCAGAGACCTGGGAGAGTGGCCAGCCCTGGGCGACTCGCAGCATCACTCCGACCGTGGACTCTCGCCTGCTGAGCGTGGCGGAAGTGGATGAACTGAGTGGCGGAATGGCAGGCACTTTCGATGATCACGATGACCCTGAAGACTTTGACTTTGTAGACCTGCTCAAGGGTGCCATGAACATCGATCAGTCCCTCAACATCAACGACATGATCGGGGCGACCTCCCATGAGGTTCGGGAGGGCTATCGTCCCTGGGCTGGCTCCTGGTGGCGGCAGAGCGAGGGCGCTCTCATCTTTGGCTATCGTTCTGAATACAACGGTGGTGGCGCGACTGCTGAACCGACCAGTCGCACTGACACCATTTCCGATATCAACGAGCCGGTATTTAACGAGAAGGCTTCTGCACTGCAGAATCTCGGCAAGGAACTGCGTGAGCTGCGCAAGAACGGCAACGGTGAAGGCGACGAGTACGAGACCAAGCGGGAGGAATACCGCGAGACTCAGAGTTCCTTCGTTGATGAGCTTGTGGCCTTTTACAATGGTGTCCGTAGCGCGATTGATGGCGGTAGGATCCGCATTGAGGGCGACCGGATTAAGGGCAACGAGAACTGGAATGTGAGTGACGACTCGCCGTTTCCGGCCTTTGACTACGAACTGAAGTGGCTCTCGCCGTTGGATAAGTTTGCGCTCGTTCAGCAACTAAATGGGCGGACGCACGGTACCAACCCCTGGTTCGGACCGGCCTGGGAGATGCTGAATCACTGGAGTCCGGCCGGCTCCTCGTGGTGGGGACACTGCAACGGTTGGGCTGCGGCAGCGATTCTGACTCATGAGCCTCGTGAGGGGGTTGAGGTCGAGTTTGGTAGCACCAATCAATATGAGCTGGAATTCACTGCATCGGACCAGAAGGGTCTTTTGTCAGAGACCTACTACAGCCAGTTGAGTAGCTTCTATGGAGCGCGTTTTAACGATGAAGAGGACGACGACATCAGCGACTTGAGCCCCAAGGCGGTCGTCCAACTGCTGTCCACTTACATTGGCCAGCGCGGTGTACCTCTGGTGTTTGATACCTCGGCCAATGAAGAGGTTTGGAACTACCCAGCGTGGTCCTACGAGATGACCCTTACTGAGACCACTTCAGGCGGCGCGTCGGGTGCCAGCGGGTTGATCAATATCAACACCGCAGGTGTCGAAGAGCTGAGCACCTTGTGGGGGATCAGCACGGTTCGGGCTGAGCGCATCATCGCTTATCGGGAACAGCACGGTGCCTTCCAAGAGATCCAGGAGATCATTGAGGTCCGTGGTATCGGGCAGGGAATCTTTAACCGGATTTCTGGTCAGATCACGGTCAATCAGGCGACTGAACTGCGTAGCTTTGACGGCCGGCTTTCCGTTCGCTTCACTACCGACGGGGTCAGCTATACGCACATTGACGCCAATCAGGACGCGCCCAATGGTTTCGTGAAGAACTATCAGTTCACGCTTGAGGCGAGTCCGGCCGGTGAAGTGATCAATAGCAGCTGGGAGGACGAGACCGAGCATCCTGACTTTGCCTGGGTTCCCTACACCAACACGGTCCGCTCTGGCGGTTCGGAGAACAATTACCTGGAGTGGACCGACCTGCGCGGCTATCTCCCGGGAGTCGTGCGCGAATAGCTCCCTGCCATTTCTCCTCCCAGGGCCTAGAATCAGCCCATGAGAGGTAGTGCTCATCATCTGGCGACGTCGCTGGCAGTACTGCTGGTGGCGTCGTCCTGTACCGGGGGGTGGAGCCAGGGAGATGATGACGATGTTGTTCTGCCGGCCAGCTTGATTGGCATCGGAGTGACTCCCGGGAATCCCACGGTTTCTTTGGGTGAGTCTGTGCAGTTTGCTGCGGTGGGCTACTACAGCGATCAGAGCACTCGTGATCTGACCGATGTTGTCTCTTGGGAGAGCAGTGACAACAGCGTCATCATGGTCTCTTCTTCATTGGATCAAGAGGGGCTTGGAAGTCCGCTTGCCGTGGGAGATGCGCGGGTTCGGGCAAGCTTCTTTGAGCTGAACTCCAACGAGGTGGCGGTCACGGTTACCGAGGCGGTGGTAACCGACATTCAGATTCAACCGCGAGGCTGCAGTCTCTACCTTGGCGAGAGTGTTCAGCTGGTAGCCGAAGCTGAGTTCTCTGATGGCAGCCGTGGCAACGTGTCGGGGACGGTTCGCTGGATTACCTCCAATGGTGCCATTGTCACAGTGGAAGGGGCCGGGCTGGTGCGTGCGACCGGCCTTGGAACAGCCGAAGTGCGGGCAGTCTATGAGCAGGGGACCTTTCAGTTTGAAGGTGAGCCGGCCAGTGTGGAGGTGGTTGGTGGCGAGATTGTTATTGATGGAGCAGATGTGCGGGTCCTTGGGATGACGGCGGTGAGCACTGGCAACGGAGTTGACTACACGATCACGGTTAAGAACAGCGGTGGCACTCCAGCCAGCGGCTTCTGGGTGGCCGTCTGGCTACAACTCCAGGAGGGCCCCGGTCTACCGCCGCTCAGCGGGGATGGTGAGCAGTTTGTCGAGTTACTTGATGCTGGGCAGAGTGCGGAAGTCTTTATTCGGTTGGAGAACGTCTCGCCCGGCAGTTACCAAAGCTGGGCGGCGGTAGACGCGCTTGGCTCTCTTTATGAAGGTGATCTGGGTGAGAACAACAACTACTGGGGTCCCGAGCCTGTAACTGTTTCGACCTCAGGGGGAAGCTCACGGGCGGAGCTGAGCATTACCTACCTGCAGGCCTATACCCAGTCTGCTCAAGGCAGGGTGCTCTACATTGTTGATGTGACAAATCATGGTGGTGAGGTAGCTGAGGACTTCACTGTAGGAGTGTTTGCTAATCCGGACTTTCCTCCCATTGCGCCGGCTATTCCCGATGAGCAGGTAACCATCGATAGTCTTGGTCCGGGGGGTACGGCCTTTCTCAATCTGGCGGTCCGCTCGCTACCCAGCCCCTGGTGGCATTCCTTCGTACTGGTTGACGCCTTTGCCACGGTCGAAGAACCCAACGAGACTAATAATCTGGGCTCCACCCAGGTGCTTCCCTGAGCCTTTATCCGCGTCGCCTTCCTGGACAAATCGGGGTAGGGTGTCGCGTCCCGGATTTTGAACCGCCGGGTGCGGAAGCGATGTGATGAGCTGGAATCGAGACTTATTTCCGTCCGAGCTGAACGCCGATCAGCATGCAGTGGTTGCGTTCTCTGGGGGCTTGGACACTTCGCTGTGCGTGCTGCTGTTGCGGCGCGAGGTGGGCTGTAGGGTCACTACCGTGACCGTTGATACCGGTGGCTTTGACGCAGAGGAGCTTCGCTACATTGAAGCTCGCAGTCGTGAGCTAGGTGCAGAAGAGCACATCCTTGTCGATGGCCGCCAGGCGGTCTACGACCATCACATTGCTTACCTGATTAAGGGCAACGTTCTGCGAGGCGGTGTCTATCCGCTTTGCGTAGGAGCCGAGCGGGTGGTTCAAGGGCGGGAAGTGGCGGAGTTGGCAGCTGTCCGCGGGGCGGACTGGATTCTGCATGGCTCGACCGGAGCCGGGAACGATCAGGTTCGCTTTGAGGTTGCCATTGCTGCGACTCGTCCGGATCTGCCTACCTGGGCGCCCATTCGCGACCTTGGCATCACGCGTCAGCAGAGCACCGACTATCTGCGTGCTTGTGATTTTGTGGTGGAGGAGAAGACCACCGACTATTCCATCAACGCGGGGCTGTGGGGCGTGACGATCGGTGGCAAGGAGACTCACGATCCTGGTAGCTACCCTCCTGAAGGTGCCTGGACGACTACCTGCAGTCCGCAGGACGCGCCGGCACAGGGCGCCTCGCTGACCTTGAGCTTTGAGGATGGGCTACCGGTGGCTCTCAATGACGCTCGTCTTGAGCCCTTGGAGCTGTTAGAGCAGCTGCGGAGTCTGGGTGAGCAGCATGGTGTTGGCCGCGACATTCATCTCGGCGATACGATCCTTGGCATCAAGGGGCGCATCGCTTTTGAGGCCCCTGCGGCCGCAGTCCTTATTCCGGCTCATCGAGAACTCGAGAAGTTGGTGCTTTCGCGGCTTCAGCTGTTCCATAAGAACCAGATGGGAGAGCTGTACGGAATGTTGCTCCACGAAGCCGGTTGGTTTGACCCGGTAGTTCGTGACATTGAGGCCTTTATTGACAGCTCTCAACGACGGGTATCCGGTGAGGTTGAGCTGTATCTTCGTCAAGGGAGCGTCTCGGTGCGTGGTGTCCATTCGCCGTTCACCATGCTGGCGCCTGAGTTGGCTCGCTATGGGGAGGAAAACGCCCTCTGGGATGGTCGCGATGCGGCAGGCTTCTCGCGAATCTTTGGCACCCAGCAATTGCTGGCTGGACTGGCGCTTCGCCGCGGGCTGGGTGACTGAGTATCTATGACGCGGTTGTGGGACAAGGGCCAGCCCCTGGATGAGCTGATCGAGGCCTATACCGTAGGTGATGACCCGCAGCTGGATCTGCGGTTAGTTGTCCACGATGTTCGCGGCAGCAAGGCCCACGCAAGAATGCTTAACAGCTGCGGTCATCTTGATGACGCTGAGCTTGCTTCACTGCTGGATGGCCTTGACGCCATCGTTGAGTTACACGAGCGTGGTGAGTTTGTGATCCATCGTGCCGATGAAGATGTGCATACGGCGATGGAGCGATTTCTTACCGAGCGACTCGGTGAAGTCGGCAAGAAAATTCATAGCGGTCGGTCGCGCAACGATCAGGTGCTGACTGATCTACGACTGTGGCAGAGGGATGCGGTTGAGCAGGCCCGTCAGGCACTGGTCGCGACTCAGAGTGCCTTTCTATCTTTCGCCCAGCGAACAGAGGGGATTCCACTGCCCGGATACACTCATCTTCAGCGCGCGATGCCGTCCAGTGTCTCGTCCTGGGCGCGTGCCTTTGCCGACCTGCTTAGCAGCGATGCGGCTCTACTTCGTGCTGCAGAGGAATTGGCGGCCAGCTCGCCGCTCGGCTCGGCCGCTGGCTATGGGGTGCCCGAGGTTCTCGCGCTTTCCCGCAGGCAGACCGCTGCTGAGCTGGGCTTTGTCGCGGTTCAGGAGCCCCCTGAAGCTTGCCAAGCTTCCCGCGGGAAAGCGGAAGCAGCTTTGCTGTTTGCCCTCTCGCAGATTGCTGGAGATTTGGCCAAGTGCGCTTGGGATCTTTGTCTCTATGTGACCGTTGAGTTTGGCTTTTTTCGCTTGCCGGTGGCGTTTACCACGGGCTCGTCGATCATGCCGCAGAAGCGCAATCCCGATGTGTTGGAGCTGACCCGCGGTAAAGCGGCGATTGTGCGCAGCGCTCTGCTGGAGGTGATGGAAATTGCCGCGCCTCTTCCCTCTGGCTATCACCGTGATCTGCAGTTGCTGAAGAGCCCTCTATTTCGTGGCTTTGACACCACCATGTCGATGCTGGCGGTTATGCAGCGGGTTTTCGAGGGGCTTGAAGTTGATGAAGAACGCTGTCGATCGGCCATGAGTGATGATCTCTATGCCACCGAGCAGGCTTGTAAGCTGGTTGCTGAAGGTGTTCCCTTTAGGGAAGCCTATCGACGAGTCGCCGCACGCTTCAGTTCTGACTGAATTGCGCGTGCCTGCAGCGCGCAACTGGGCGTCGCTGGTCCTGGTAGAGCTCCAGAACCAAGGCTATCCAGCTCTGCAGCGCGGACAGGGCTACTGCAGGAACCAACGAGCGGTGTTGGTTGTTCGCTATTCGCGGATGGAGTAGGGCAGCAGTGCCAGATGGCGGGCGCGCTTAACGGCGACGGTGACCCTTCGCTGCTCCTTGGCGCTCAGGCCGGTTCGGCGTCGCGGCACGATCTTGGCGCTGTCGCTCAGGTAGCGCTTAAGCGTCTTGATGTCCTTGTAGTCGAACTTCAGTGAGGGCTTCTTGGGGCGAGTGCGCTCTTCAGACATGGGACCTCCGCTGTGGACCTGGGAAATGGAGTTGGCCCAAAGCCGGCGGACTGTAGTCGAGCCCAGTTGGTAAGGCAAGTGATCTTTATTTGGCCTTTTGTCGAATGTTGCGGTGCCTAGTTGCGTCCGAGCTTTTGAGGGACTGGAAAGGTGACCCTGGCTGGGGCCTTGGTGACCTTTGCTGCGGGAGCTTCCGGTCCTACGAAGAAAGGTGGACCCATGCCCGTACGACTGCAGAGCGATCGCGAACTTTTACAGCGCTATCAACAAGGCGAGGAGGCAGCATTTGAGCAGCTCTATCGCCGCTATAGGCGTCGCCTGTGGGGGATGGCACGGCGGATGGGAAGGGATCATCAGCAAGCTGAAGACATTCTGGTTGAGGCGCTCGCTGCGGTCGCCGTGCAAGCACGTAAAGGAGCGATTCAAGGTTCCTTTATTGGCTATGCGCTGACCGCGGTTCACCATCGAGGGCTGCACGTTCTGGAGCGTCGCAATGAGCGCTGGGGTCGCGCCATTCAACCCTTGAGTCTGGCGATGGCTGCTTCGGGACCGAGCCCGGAGCAGGCGGTCGTTGATTCTTCGATCCGTTGCGAGGTCACCGCTGCCCTTGGTGAGTTGCCCGAATCTGAGCGGTCGGCAGTCTATTTGGTGGACTGTCAGGGCTTGACCTATCGCGAGGCAGCTGAGGCCCTGGCGTGCTCTGAAGCCACGGTAAAGAGACGGCTCAGGAGCGCGCGGCGTGAGCTGGCTGAGCGACTGCATCACCTTAGACCAGCCTCCAGGATGGGAGAGACAGATCGTGGACTGTAAGACGACCAGCCCTTGGATTTGGGAGGTCCTTGAGGCCCCCGCTGAGCCACCGGCCAGGCTGGCGGCTCACCTGGCTAGCTGTGCAGACTGTCGCGCACAGTTTGAGGCTCGCCTGGCGTTGGATCAGGACCTGCGCGAGCTTCGCATGCGTGAACAGGAGGAGCCGAGCGAGTCGGTGAATTGCAGGGTACTAGGTGCGCTGCCTGGGGTTGGACCGTCGATAGACCGAGCGGCGAGGGGACACCTGGGGCTGGTATCTGATGCTCATTTGGGAGCTGAAAAGCTGGGTTCAGCGAGCAGTTGGCGGACGTTTTGGCAGGGTATGTCACCGCTTCTGGCACTTAGTGCTGCTTTGGCAGCAGCAGTTCTGCTCGGCTTTAATCTCGGGCAGCTGCAGGGTCCTCCCAGCGCTGCCTCGCCAACCCCGGCGCTGATGGCTCAGCTTCCTCGCGTGCATCAGGTCGGGCTGTCAGAACGTGCGCTCCAGGCGCTGGAGGAGGGCAACACCTACATGCTTATAGGGCCACATGGGGGGCCCTACCAGATTATCGATGTGACTCGTTGGGAAGGAGCTGGCTCAGTGGGTCCGACCCCGATGGGTAGAGATGAACTCTTACTGGTCGTTGGGCCAGCAGGTGGCTGGAGTCGGGGTAAGACCGTTCTGATCGGCGACTTGGCGGGCTCCGGTGCGGAGATCCTTGCAAGACGCGCCCTTAGTCTCTGAACTGGGGCAGAATAGGGCCCTGGTTGATCCTCTGGAAGGATCGGCTGGGGGAGTTTCAGGTGAGCGAGGAAGCCTACCGTCGGAGTCAAGCTGAGCTGGATCGACTGCAGGAGGCCAATACCCTGCTCGATCGTCAGATCTTCGACCTCAGTGCATTGCTGAAGGCCGGTGAGGCCTTGCACAATGAGCTTCAGGTGGACGCACTTTGCAGGCTTTTGGTCGCCATGGTGGGGGAACGAACCCAGATCGAGCAGATGGCGGTTCTGCTCCACGACCTCGATGAGGGAGTGGTCAAAGTTGCCTACTCTGAGGGGCTCCCTGCTGAGGTTGAGCAGCTTTCGTTTCCTGATGCCGATGGCATCTTGTGGCGGTTGTTGGTTGCCGGTGACCCGTTCTCCGTCGTTGATATCCGCGGCGAGCCTCGCTTTCCGAGAATCTTTGGCGCTAACCAGTTAGAGCGGCTGCGGAGCCAGACCTGGCTGCCGCTGGTGATGCCTGGCGAGGTGATCGGCGTCCTATCCCTCGGCCTTGATGCTGCAGGCAGGCCCGTAACAGACGAGCAGCTACCCTTTCTCTCATCGCTCGCTTCGCAGGCCGGGGTGGCCATCAATACGGCACGCCTTTACCAGCGTATCGCGGTAGCGCGTGCACGGCTGGATCGTTCTCTTCATCAGCTCTCGTTGCTCTTTGATGTGACCCGAGCCCTTGGTGCAGTCTCCGATCTCACCGGCCTGTTGCGCTTGATTCTTGAGCGAGCGATCGCGGCGGTTGGGGCTGAGAAGGGCTCCTTGATGCTACTGGACGATCGGGAGGAGGAGCTGGTGGTTCGGGTGGTCTTCGGGCTTCCCGACAAAGCAGTGGAGCGGCGCATCAACGATGGTGAACTTGAGTGTCGGCGCTTTCGCCGTGGTGAGGGAGTCGCTGGCTGGGTACTGGAGACTGGCAAGGCGCTGCGGGTCGATAACACGGATAGTGAGGCCAACTTCACCGACGCCGAGAACTCTCATGTTCAGTCCATCCTCTGTGTGCCGTTGACCGTAGATGACGAGACCATTGGTGTGATTAACATCACCAATCGCCTCGAGGAAGGTAATTTCGGCGCCGAGGACGAAGAAATTCTGGGTGCATTGGCAGATCAAGCAGCAGTGGCCATTGCTCGAGCTCGACTCTATGAAGCGGCCATTACCGACGGTCTGACCGGTCTCTATGTGCGTCGCTTCGCGATGCACCGACTGCGGGAAGAACTACGTCGAGCCCGTCGTTACGGTAACGAGCTGACGGTCGTTATGTGCGACATCGACCACTTCAAGCAGGTTAACGATAACTACGGCCATCCAGCAGGTGATGCGGTGCTGATCAAGGTGGCCGAGATCATCAGCGGCCAGCTCCGCACCGAGGTCGACGTGGCAGGTCGCTTTGGTGGCGAGGAGTTTCTGCTGGTTCTTCCCGAAACCCGGCTCAGCTCGGGAGTAGTGGCCGCGGAACGCTTGCGCTCGGTGATTGAGGCTACTGAGATCGAACTGTCCGATGGTCGCGCGGTCTCAGTAACCATGAGCTTTGGGTTGGCCCAGTTCGATGTTAAGAGTGGTGAGCAGGCCGATGCGGTCATCGCGCGGGCCGATGCCGCGCTCTATGAGTCCAAGGAGAGCGGCCGCAATCGGATTACAGCCCACGGCCTGGAAGGGGAGGCCGCCGGCTCTGACGGGGATCTGGGAGGCTTCAGCCAGGCTGGCGATACGCTGCGCAAATTGCAGACTCTGAATGCCTTGCAGGGCAAAAAAGATTCTTCAGAGTCGGAACGCTGAGTGGGTCAGGAAAGTAGCTTTTGGAGCCAGTCAGAGAAACTCTCTGTAGCCATCAGAGCTCTCAGTTGTCGCTCGCTCTCGTCAATGGCCTGGCTGCGCAGGCTGTCGCGGCAGCCGAGGAGTCTCAGGAATTCATCGAGGCTGCCAAAGTCAGCCTGCTCCAGATAATTCGTTAGAGCCTGTTTGAGTTCTATCTCAGCGTTGGGGCGCGCTAGCCAAGCGCCGAGGCTCTCGCGGAGCAGCTGCAAACTTAGCTTGTGGTCTGTCTGGCTTAATTCGCTGGCTAACTGGCTGCCGCTGAGTTCCCAGAGTCCCTCAAGTAGAGCTCTTCGCAGTGCCGCTTGTTCCGCGCTGCGGCTGGGGGAACAAAGGTAGTCGGCCAGCTTATGGAGAACCTGGGTCAGGGCGTTGTCGGCGAATTCTGCAGCCCTGCTTTCCAGTTGTCGTTCCACCTCAGAAGAGACCGCCCCCACCAGTCCTCCGGCCAGGGACCGAACGCCACCTGCGCGGCCCTTGGCAAGCTTGCCGATGCCGCTGATGCCCCTGCCAAGGCGAGTCTCTACAACGGGGTTTCTGAGGCGTTGACCGAAGCTGATTAGGGTGTCCACCAGCAGCTCTCGGATGAGACTTCTGACGGCCGGTCGGTCGAGGAGACTAAGGAGCAGCTCGCGGCTCGGCGTGAAGGGCTGAGCCGCGAGTCGAGCCAGGGTCTCCCGCAGCTCGTCTGGAAGGGCTTCGCCCAGTGGTCGGGGCTCGGCGGCCAGCCAGGAGGTCAACTCCTGCAAACCTTGGTTGAGGCTCTGGTCAGCGAGTTCACTGCGCTGCCATGAGACCAGCAGCTGGTAGGCGCTGGTTGCGCTACGTTCAGCATCGATGAGTCGCTGCAGGGGGCTGCTGAGCTGGTGGTCGACGAGTAGCTCGGCGAGGCTCCGGGTGGAGCTGTCGCTTCCCGTTGCTAGCAGTCTGTCGAGTAGCAGTTCAGCTTCGGCGTTTGTGCTGTTCTGAACCACGCCTCCTCCTGCGCTGGTTAGCTGTGCTCTGGTGCCTGTGGGCTGGGATTATTGTCGGTCCGGCGGTTGTCTCAGAGCGGGATGTTGCCGTGCTTTCTTGGTGGATTGGTGGCGCGCTTGTTACGCAGCATGCGGAATGAGCTGATCAGCTCTCGCCGGGTGTCCTCCGGCTTTATGACCCGGTCGATAAAGCCCAACTCTGCTGCTTTGTAAGGGTTGTTGAAGGTCTCTTCGTACTCGGCCACCAACTCGGCGCGCCGTTGGGCCGGATCCGCCGCTTCCTTGAGCTGTTGGCGGAAGATTATGTTGACCGCTCCTTCGGCTCCCATCACCGCGATCTCTGCGGTTGGCCAGGCCAGGTTCACATCTGCCCGAATGTGCTTGCTGTTCATTACGTCATAGGCTCCGCCATAGGCCTTACGAGTGATCAGCGTCACCTTGGGAACCGTCGCCTCGGCGAAGGCGTAGAGCAGCTTAGCGCCGTGCTTGATGATCCCGCCCCACTCTTGTTGGGTGCCGGGCAGGAAGCCGGGTACGTCGACCAGGGTCAATAGGGGAATGTTGAAGGCGTCGCAGAAGCGCACAAAGCGCGCGCCCTTTATGGAGGCTTCGATGTCCAGACAGCCAGCCAGGTGGCCGGGTTGATTGGCGATGATCCCTACACTTTGTCCATCCATGCGGGAGAATCCAACCACGATGTTTTGAGCATAGTTTTCATGGACTTCAAAGAAATAGTTGTCATCAACAACCCCTTCAATCACCTCGCGGATGTCATACGGCTTGTTTGGGTTACTCGGAACTTTGGCAGTGAGCTCAGGATTCTTTCGGTTCCACGGGTCGTTCGTCGGTCGCTCAGGTGCATTCTCCACATTATTGGACGGGATAAATGACAGCAGCTCCCGAATCAGCGCAATGCAGGTGGGCTCGTCAGGGGTTGCAAAGTGGCAGACACCGCTCTTCCTGCTGTGGGCCGAAGCACCGCCAAGGCTCTCCTTATCGACCTCTTCGTGGGTCACTGTTTTGATGACATCCGGTCCCGTTACGAACATGTAGGAGCTGTCCTCCACCATGGCGATGAAGTCGGTGATCGCCGGGCTGTATACGGCTCCTCCCGCGCAGGGTCCCATAATTGCGGAGATCTGCGGCACGACTCCGCTGGCCAGGGTGTTGCGTAGGAAGATGTCCGCGTAGCCGCCCAGGCTGACTACTCCTTCCTGGATTCGCGCGCCGCCGGAGTCGTTGAGGCCGATGATGGGCGCGCCATTCTCCATGGCGAGGTCCATTACCTTGCAGATTTTGCGAGCGTAGGCGCCGGACAGGGAGCCGCCGAATACGGTGAAGTCCTGGGCGTAGATGAAGACGGTGCGACCGTCAATGAGACCGTAGCCGGTGACCACTCCATCTCCGGGGATGCGCTGCTCCTCCATACCGAAGTCTCGGCACTGGTGCATGGCTAGAGCATCGAGCTCTACGAAGCTGCTGGGGTCCAGCAGCAGGTCAATGCGCTCCCTGGCACAGAGCTTTCCTGCTGCGTGCTGACGCTCTATTCGGGCAGCTCCGCCGCCGGCTTCCGCGCGGCGCAGTAGCTCGTCAAGACGAGCCTGTTTCTGTTCGTGGATGGAATCGGCTTGAGGGCTCACGAGGCGCTCCAGGTATCGGGCGGTGGCAGGGAATATCGGGCACGACAGATCCCTGTAGGGCTGGTCCAGGCCCTGCATTATGGGAGTATGGCGGCGCATATTACCCACGCCCGGGGAGCGTCCGTCAACGAATACGCGACGTATCGGTTCGCGGCTATATACTGGCGCGTCTCACTTGTCGGGGCGGTGGCTTGCTGCGGCGACCGGCTTGGACTGAAGGATGTATGGAGCCCTGATGAAGATCCGCTCAAAGCTCACCGCCCTGCTCACATCAGCGCCGCTCTGTCTGGTTGCTATCGGTCTGGCTGCATGCGGGCCGAGTCTCGATGATGATGATGATGACAGCAGCCTCCCCATCACCGGGCGGGTCACGGTGCAACCAGGCGGCATGGTGTTTGACTCGATCCAGGAGGCCATTGACGCGGCCTCTGAGGGCGCCACTGTGATGGTCTCTGCCGGTGTCTACGAGGAGAGTCTGGATATCAATAAGGCCCTGACCATCAGTGGCGAAAATGCCGATGAGACTCTGGTAACTGGAGACGGTGCCGGGACGATTGTCGAGATCGATCAGGTTGCCGGGCGGATTCAGTTGAGCGGGTTGTCGCTGGTTGCTCCTAGCGCGGAGCCGGCGACCATTCGCGGCGTGCGGGTTACCCAGTCTGCTGATGTGCTGCTGCATGATCTGCGTATCGGTTTCGACGATCGCGGTGCCAGCGGCGAATGTGTCCATGGCCTGGTCGGGGTTGAGGTGTCCAGCTCTAACGTGGTGATGTCAGAGAACTTTATCTACTGCGTGGGGTTCAGTAGTGAAACGGGAGGGACCGGGGTCCTCTCCCAGACCGGCAGTGATCTCACCGTCATTGACTCCAGCGTCGGCGCGGTGGGTTCTTTTGGTCTTCGTTCCCTGGCCTCCAAGCTGGCTGTCTCGGACAGTTCGTTTACTTCGGTCAATCGCCCCCCTACCGCCGAGCAGTATGAGTCCGATGGCACTGGAATCTTTATTGAACAGAGCACCGAGGAG
Organism: Deltaproteobacteria bacterium UBA6601; assembly: GCA_002433485.1. Lineage (GTDB taxonomy): Bacteria > Myxococcota_A > UBA796 > UBA9615 > UBA9615 > UBA6601. The sequence continues at coordinate 20,489 of DJIF01000023.1, read as the reverse complement.
GTCGTTCTCGATGGTGTGACTCTGTCGGGTGGCTCTTTTGTTGGCGTTTGGATGGAGGGCCCCAGCCTTACGCTGACCGATTCCGACCTCAGCAATTTTGCTTACGGCGTTTACCTTCCCGGTGATAGTGCCCTCGCCTCTGGTCGGCAGTTGACCGTCTCGGGGACGGTGTTCTCTGACATCTTGCAAGAGTCCGTCCTCGCCGTCGCCTCGACCAGCATTGCCGGGTCGACTTTCTCCAGCAACAGCCTCCTCATTGATCCCAGCAGTGGAGGTGCTTACTCCGGGGCAAGGATCATTGCGCCTAATGGCGTGGCTACGGTCACCTCAAGCGTCTTTGATAATCTTGGCGTTCGGGGCGTCACGGTGGTGGGCAACAACGATGGCAACGTCGCCGAAGTTGCCATGAGCTACAACACCGTCACCGGTATCTCTGCAGGCAACGGCCTGATTGTCTCCGATGCAGATTCTGTCACCTTCGAAGGCAACATCGTGGCGGATGTCGATCATGCCTACTTTGATGACGATGGCGGATCCGAGGCGGGAGCGATCACCAATGGCTTCGGTCTCGCCTGCTTCCGGGTAGGGTCCTGCACCTTGACCGGTAACGATGTTGGCCAGTCGGAATTCTCCAATGTGGTGATCCACACGTCCAATTTCAGCTCCACTGATGATGTCTTTCGAGATGCTCTGGGCAGAGGGCTTCAGGCTGAGTCGAGTCAGGGCACGATTATTAATCCGACCTTTGTAGATAATCGCGGCACCGCCTTGGTGCTGATCAGCTCGACGGTGTCGGGCACGGGAGGCATCTTCCGTGATCAGCTCCGCGGGCCCTACCACGCTGATCTTGATGGCTTGGACGATCCGGAGCCAGAACTGTTGGCCCAGAATCAGGGTGGCCGCGCCATTGAGAGTCTTACTGGCGGCTTCTTGTCGTGGAGTGGTGGTCTGTTCGAGAACAACATTGACGGTGGGGTCTACAGCAGTCAGGGGCAGCTGGAGCTGACCGATAGTCAGTTCATCAATAGCGGCTATGACGATGAGGAGAGCGGCTTCGGCGGCGGAGCCGCCATTGTTGTCAGTGGCTCGGATCCTCTGGCACTGACTGGACCGCTGCTCATGAACAACGTGATTGATGGCTCGGAAGGGTCCTGGGCGGTTTCCGTTACGCAGAGTCCTGGTGCACGGATTCGCGGCAATACCATTTGTGGCGGCACTTCAGCTGGCCTTTATTTGACCCGGTCCGAGGGTGCAGAGGTGGTTGATAATGTGCTGGGAAGCTCGACTGACGGTACCGTGGCTGCCTGCAGTGAAATCGACTGGACCTACGCGCTGTACATGAGTCAGAGCGATCTCGAGGCAGCTGATGAGGTGGTGCTGGTTGAGTCTAATGAGATCAACCCTCCGTCTACTTATTACGCGGTCTACATCTCGGGGGTGGGCAGCTACCAATTTGATGACAACCTCCTGGTCGGTGGCAGCAGCTCCGCGTTGAATGCTTCGATGTCTCTGCCCAGCGGCTTGACCTGGGATGATGATGGTGACGGCCAGGCGGAGTATCAGGGCGACTGTGATGACACCAACCCCCAGGTTGGTGGTGCTGCCCAGCTTGAGCTGGAAGGAGATGGTCTCGACAACGACTGTGATCCAGCTACGTCGGACGGTGCCGATGCAGCGATCGACGGCGATGGAGACGGCGTTAGCCCGGCCGATGGAGACTGCGATGATACGGACGCAACGGTCTATCCAGGTGCTAGCGAAGAGATCGGCAACTTCAGGGATGACAATTGCGATGGCTGGGCTGAGTTTGATGGCGACTTTGCAGGGCCGTCGCTGAGCATGAAGGGCAACCTGCTGCAGCCGGTAGGCGAGGCCATACGGCTCAATGGGGCGAGCCTTGAGATGCTGCCACTGGAAGCCGGTGAGGACCCCAACCAGATTGAGGGTGGGTTGAGCGATGGCTTGTATCTGGGCACCTGGGTCTGGTCCGGCACACCCGGTCAGGCCCCATCCCGCGCAGTGATTGGTGAGGGGCACCTTTTCTCTGAGATTGGTGGCAGCTGCGTGAAGCTGGTTGGCGACGCTTCGAGTGTCGAGCTCGATACGGTGGTGTTGAGTGGCTGCGGCCAGTGGGGTCTAGATGTGGCCGGTGATGGCCAGGTGCTTGCCAGCGATGTACATGTAGATGAGCCAGGGACTTCTGGTCTCAGGATGACCAATGGCAGTGTGACTTTGGAGTCCTTTGCCGTGGACGGTCCGGGCGCCGATGGGATTGAGGTTCTCGCCGGTGTCTTGGCCGCGACTGGCCTTGCGGTAAGCGATGCGGGTCAGAGCTTCTTGAACATCATGGGTGGCGAGGTCACCGTCGAGGGCCTGTCGGGCAGTTACTCTGATGCTGCAGGTGTCCAGATCAGCGGCGGGATGAGTAGTTTGAGTAACGCAACTGTGAGCGGCTCGGTCAGCCACGGTCTGTCGATGCTTGCGGGCACGGGCACCGTGACCGGTTCGGAGTTCAGCAATTGCGGGCAGGCGGGCCTCGAGGCCAGCGGCGGTACATTGACGGTTAGCGGTAGTACCTCGCGGGATAACTCGGGTGATGGTGTGCTGTTAACGGGTACTGTAGCTGCCTCACTGGGCGAACTGGTCCTGAGTGGTAACCTGGGCTATGGCCTGAGCTGTGACGGTGGCAGCACCGATCCCAGTGCTGCCGAGCTCAGTCTGCTGTCCTGCACCGCGACCTCTTCGGCCAACGGCAGCGGTGATTTCCATCAATTCAATGGATGCGAGAGCGAAGCGCCCTGTGCCGCCCCTAGCAGCTGAGCCATAAGATCCTTCAGAGCTGGTCTGCAGTTCTACGCCTTAGCTCGGCCACATGGCTGATTCCTTCAGTGCCCCGCTGGACCAGAATGGAGCGGAATATTCCCGGCTCCCGAGCCGGTAATGCAGCAGGTAATTCTTCAATGCTGAGGGCGCGAAACTCGAAGTAGCGACTCTCCAGCTGTCCGATGTGCTGCCAGGCTGCTTCCGTAGCGGTCTCTGCCAGCGCATCGAGGCTGTGCAGCTCACCGCCGCCCTTGAGGTGTCGGGATCGGAGCAGTTGGTCGCCCTCAGCAGGGCTCGTGAAGAACTCCGCAGTAGCCAGCGGTGCTGCAGCTACGGTGTTGGCCTGCTGTCCGTTGGCATCGGTTGAAGCGCCAGCCATGACCTCCAGGGTTAGGCCGCGGGTCCACTGGACACTGTCGCCCTGGCGAATTTCAAATGGGCCGAGGGTGAGCTTGCCTGCTTTGAGGACCTGGAAGCTGAACTGAAAGGTGCGTTGTGCAAATTCGCGGTCGCCATGCTCCCCGCTCGAGAAGGTCTCGCGTCGGCTCAGGGGGCGGATCAGGTCCTCGGGGAAGGGGCCTTCTGGGCGGAGGCGGACCTGTTCCCGAGGGGCCATCAAGGGGCGGTTGAGGGCGATGGCGGTCACGCTGAGCGTTGCCATCTCGCCGACTCGGAGGCGCTTGGGTTGGACGAGGGCCAGGGCGTCTCGCTCATCTTTGGAGAGCAGCCCGGTCGCCAGATAAAAAGAGAAGCGGTGGTCGTCGTGTAGTGCTTGCAGATCTGGGTCTCCCGCTACTTCGGCAACGGTCTTGTGGCCTTCCCGAACCACAGGCTGAAGCCAGCGAATTGCCGCATCTAGGTCTCCAAGGGCAGCGCTGCTGCAGGCCAGGTTGTAGGCTGCTTGCCATAACTGCGGATCAAGTCCCAGGGCCAGGCGGTCTTGAACCCTAGCTGCTTGATAGCGCTGTTCCAGATGCAGAATCCGCCCCAGTTGCCCGCGTAACAGCGCGTCGTCCGGCCGCTGCTCGAGCAGCTCGCGAGTGAGCTCTTCTGCTGTTATCAGCTGTCCTTGTTCGATGAGGTCTTCAATGATCTCTGCCTGATTGGCGAACTGCTCTGCACTGAACTCGGCAGCCGTGCAACCGTGCAAGAGCAGCAGACCTAGGAGCAGGCTGGCAAGTCGGCGGCCAAGGGCGATCATTCCCCACATCCGGCCGGACGCTGGGCCATCTCTTCGATACGACTCATAGCGCTTTGGGTGGCAGCGGGTGCAGCCGCCGACGTCTTCTATATAGGTGTCTTGTAGTCCCGCACGACGAAGCAGAGCCCGATTGCAGCGGCGTAGGTCGATGTGCGGTTTGCCGCGCGGACCCGTCCGTGCACAGATCTCGAGGTCCGTGAGGCCGATTTCACGTAGCGCACCGATGACTTCCGCTCCCACCTCAAAGCAGCAGGCTTCGATGCAGGGCCCAATGGCTGCTCGGGTATTGGCCGGTTTGACGCCGAGCTTGGCGCCGCGACGGAGAGCCTCGCCGACGATGTTACCTGCAGTGCCTCGCCAGCCGGCGTGAACTGCGGCAACGGCCTGGGCACTGGGGTCCCACAGTAGGATCGGTACGCAGTCAGCCACTCGAACACCGATTAGCAGCTCGGGAGTCTGAGTCCAGAGTCCATCTCCCCTGGTCGGCATAGACCCTGATTTTACGACGTGGACCCTGGTTCCATGCTCCTGAACTGCGCAGCACAGGGGAGCTGGACCCTGGTAGCCGCGTAGGCTGAACTCGCATCGGTCCAGTTCTGCAGCGGCCCAACTCGGTCTTTCAGTCATGCTCGGGAACTCCGCCGTCATAGCCCCATGCTAGCCAGCCCTTGCATCCGGCGCATCAACCTGCAGCACTGGGGCGCTGGCTGCACAGCCCTGAAGTGAAGGGCTGGAGGCACTGTAGTGGAAGCAGCCGGGGGACTAGTGGGCACTGCTTTAGGCCTGTTGGACGGTACGCCGGGCAGCGTTGAGACTAGGTCAGGTCGGCTGCGACCCGGGTTGAAATGAGCATTTGACAGGCAAGCAGACAGCAAAGTACCTTGCCTCGGTTGACTGCTGCCCTTTGGTGCAGTCCTATCATCTCAATAGCCAGCTTGGAGAGACAGAATGCTGAGGACTTTTTGGAGTGCGCTTGCCCTGACCTTTGTAGCCGCCACCTTTGTTGCGGTGGGCTGTGGTCCGTCTGGCGATGACGATGACAGCACCCCTGATCCGGGTTCATCTCCGGTGATCACCGATCTCTCTCCTGAGCCGGCAACCGACGACTTCTTCTACCAGAGTGAGCTCTGGGTTGAGTGGAACGTGGCCCCCGAGGGTGCGACCTATGCGCTCAGCAAGGCTGGCGAGGCCATCTCAGGTGTTAGCGAGACTCGAAGCTCCGGGCGGGTCCTGGCTTTTACCCCGGATGCAGCGCTTGAGTCGGGTGCTGAGTATTCGGTGACCGTATCCTGGAATAGCCCCGACAGTCCTCTTACTTTTGACTTCAGCACTGGTGCGCACGGGACTGCGCTGGAGGACAACGCCACCCTTATCGGCAAGACCTTCCATCTGGATCTGGCCTCTGCTGATTTTGTGACCCCACCGGGCGTCGGCCCGATTCTGCAGAGTCAGATTGGTGATCTCGCCATCTTGTTCTCGGTCACCGATGATTCAAACTTTGCCGCAAATGAGCTGCACATCCTCGGTGCTACCGGCTCCTCTGATAGCGGTGCGGTCAGCCAGGATACCTGCGGTTTGACTCTCGGCTTCACCGCCGGACCTGATGGCGTTGTCGGCAATGACGATGACATTCCTGCGGTTTGGGATAACCCGGCCATGTCTCTCGGGCCTACCAACCTTGAGCTCTCTACTCCTGACTTTGCCGTGATGATCGAGAATCTCGAGATCACCGGTACCTTCCACCCGGATCTGAACGACATGCGTGGCGGTACTTTTGCTGGTCGAATCGACACTCGCCCGCTGGTTCCTCTGCTGGATCCTGAAGGTGGTGACGATGCAGTCTGTGAGCTGGTCTCTGAGACTGTTGGCGTCGACTGCGAGGAGTGCGGTGGTGGCTCGCCGGGCCCGTACTGCCTGACCATTGTTGCTGAGGATGTGACGGCAGCGAAGATCTCGGACAGTGGGATCACTCCGGTCGCCTGCGATGACATCATCTCGGACGCAGCGACCTGTGTTGATGAGGCGGCGAGCTTCGATCCTAACGGCGACGGTACTTATATTGAGTGCCCGACCTGGATGAGCGGAGACGATGATGACTCCGCGGCCGGCGACGACGACGACTCTGCTGGCATGTAGTCGAGTCCATTTGGATACCTGAAGGGGTGCTGGGAGACCAGCGCCCCTTTTTGGTTCTGTACTCCGGCGGAGGCCTTACTGCGAACCCAGCTGGTGGAAGGGAGCTGAGCTTTAGCTCATTCCCTGTGGGAAGAGGGGCGATGGCCGGGGCCCAGGAAGGCCGTTCCCGGGTCTCGATTCCATGGGCCGGGACCGTCTACAGGCAAGCCAGCGTGTGAACGGAGTTGCTCAATTACTCCGAGCATCGGCTGTGGCGGAGCTACCTGAAACTGCACGTACTTATCGGAACTGGGATGAATGAAACCCAGCGTCGAGGCGTGCAGCATCTGGCCGCGTAGCGGCTCAAGCAGCTGCCGAAGTGACGGTTCTGAGGGGAGGTAGCGCTCTCGTTTACCCCCATAGACTGGATCTCCTACCAGGGGGTGATTACGTTCTGCGAAGTGCACCCGAATCTGATGGGTTCGGCCGGTTTCCAGGGAGCACTCGACCAGGCTTACTGGACCGTATGACTCCAGCACTCGATAGTGAGTAACTGCATGCTTGCCGCCTTTATCGACGCTGGCGATTTTCTTGCGATCTTTAGGGCTGCGGCCCAGTTGACTGGTGATGGTCCCTTCGGTCGCCGACGGGCTGTGCCAGCACAGTAAACTGTAGATGCGGTCAATGGAGTGGTCCCGGAACTGATTGCTCAGGTGATGATGGCTGGCGTCGTTTTTCGCTACCACAAGCAGACCTGAGGTGTCCTTGTCGATGCGGTGAACAATGCCGGGTCGCTCCACTCCGTTGATTCCGCTCAGGTCTTTAATGTGAAAGAGCAGGGCGTTGACCAGAGTCCCGGAGCGGTCGTGGCTGTTGGGATGGACCACCATACCGACGGCCTTGTTAATGACCGCTATGTCGGCGTCTTGATAGATGATGTCAAGGGGCAGCTCTTCTGCCGGCACATCCAGCGCCCGTGGCGCCGGGATGATTACCCTGACAAGGTCACCGAAGTGAATCCGATCCGAGCGCCTGCAGGGTTCCTCATTGATGGTTGCCTGCCCCTCGTCGACCAGGGACTGTAGAAAGGAGCGACTGTAGTCACCGAGCATCTGGGCGAGGAACTGGTCAACTCGTAGACCGCTCTTGCTGGCCCGAACCTCAAAGCTGTGTACGAGGACTTCTCGGTTGGCCTTCTTTGTACTCGGTGAGGACATGAAAGCCACCGAGCTCTCAGTTTGACTGGAGATTGCTCAGGTAGCGCTCAGCAGTTTGATTTTCGGGCAGTTTCAGGAGCCTTGAGATGTGGACCAGGTAGCCCTTGAGATACACCCTCGCTGGTAGCTCCTCGACGTTTTCCTCTTCGATGAAGGTAAGCATCGAGCGTCCGATCTTGGTGTGAGCTGCTATGTAGAAGTAGTCTAGGCCGAGGGCCTCTCTTACTGCCTTTAGGTAGGCTCCATTGATACCCTGACAGTCCATCTCAATGGCTTCGAGTTCGGCCTCGGGCAGAGCTGCGAAGTTACGCTGCTGAATGGCGTCGGGGCTGCTGGTAGGTCGGGCAAATGGGTTTGCGATGGCCTCAGGTGCGAGCTTTCTGGCGGCTGCGCCGGAAGCGTTGATACTGGAGGGAACAGGTCGGAGACAGGGTGCGGTGACCCCTGCGTTTCGAGCTGCAGCCGTACTGCTGGCCAGAGGGCCTCGGCTGCGCTGCGGAGGTGGTGATGGTGTCCAGTTGGTGGGTCCGGCAGTTGGGGGCCCAACGGATTGGATTTCTTCCACCTCTTCGAGAGAGCTGAGCAGCGGCTCCAGCTCTGCGACCGTATCACCTAAAATCAGGTCCTCAGTGTCAAGCTGGTCCGCTTCGTCGTCCATGAATTCGTGCTCAAGGCTTTCTTCGCCGATTTCGTCATGACTCTCGGTCTCGCTGCTGACCGCGACGGCTAGTGATTCGATGGGGCTGCTGGAGTTGAGGTCATGGATCTCCCCGAAAAACACCTCGGGGCTGCGAGGAATGGCCTGTCCTGCCCTACCGTTGCGGTGGTAGCGGCTATAGCTTGCGGCTCGCTCTGGTTGGCTGAGCAGTTGGAAGGCTTCGTCGATCTTAGCGCTGATGGCTTCGGTCTCTTCGGGGGAATAGAGGCTATGGACCGCCATGGAGTCTGGCCTGAAGCTTTGGCGCACGGAGCGGTAGGCCCGCTTGATCTCCTCGCCGCTGGCCTCAGGAGAGACACTGAGAATCTGGTAATAGTCCTGGGTGACGAATTTCATCTGTTGTTGCTGCCTCCGTCCTTCGCTCCGCTTTGCAGTCAGCTGCGACTGGTGGCTGTTGCCATCAGGGCTCAGCTGTCCTCGATAGGGGTTCGTTACGAAGCTGCCAGCGCCAGCTGCCTGGCTGGGGAACCTCAGCTTCGTTGCTCATGCGCTCAAGAAATTCATCGATCTCTTCGGTAAACAGGCAGGAATTGCCACCTGAGAGCCAGTTTCCTGCTCCAGTGGGGCGGCGCGCACCGATCCAGCCTTCTTCGTGAAAGGGCAGGGCCGCGCGAAAGCGCAGGTCAAGACCAAGGCCATGACCCGCCGCGGTGACCAGCGCGTGGCCAATGTCGACGTCTTCTGCGCAGCGCAACCGATTGAGCACCAGGTGGATGGGCTTGCTGCCAACGTGAGCGGCAAGCTCATCTGCTTCGAGTTGGGCCAGGCGGGCAACCGTGCGCATCCAGGTTCCGGTCCGCCCCAGGCATTCTCGCCAGGCCTGGTTCAGCACTGCTCGTGACTGCTCCAGGCCTAGGCGCTGCTGCAGCCAGGGAGTCGCTTGCAGCGCAAAAACCCTGGCCAGCAGTCGAGCAGTCGCCTCTAGAGGGAGCCGCTCTGGAATCGCAAGAAGCACCGGAAAGTCAGTCTTGAGCCAAAGTTCGAGGGCGCTGTCGTGAACACCGGCGGGCAGGTCGAGTACCAGCTGCTTGTGGGGTAGCTCGTAGAGCCTCTCCAGTAGCCTCAGGCATTGCTCCCGGCTTGGGCTGGCCATGGCCGGAGGGGCGCCCCGCAAGATGGACAGATCCTGATGGTGCGGGGCCTGCTCCCACTGCAGCGGTAGGTCCTCACACCAGAAGTTCGAGCCTTCTCCCCCTGGCAGTCCCAACAGAGGAGTCATCGACGGGTTGCTCCAGTCAGCGTCGACAATGCAGGAAGTGAAGCCGCTAGCGACCAGACGAGCGCCCAGTAGGGCTGAGATGCTGCTACGACCGGCCCCTCCGGTGGCCGAAGCAATGGCCCAACTGCGTCCGGAGCGCGGCCCCTCAGGCCCAGGAACCCGAAAGCGCAGGGACGGGTTGAGGCTTCCTGGAGCGATAACTGGCCCTTTGAAGTAGCTCACTTAAAATTCCCACACTCAGCAATGCGCCCGCAAGCATCAACTTAGCGGGCAATTCAGCATCAAATACTCCTTATATAAACCACTGTGTGGTCCGAGATGCAAGAACCTTCTTCGCTTCCACATGTATTAATAATTATCTTTTTATTTCAAATATTTATTGTCTTAAATGGGTCCGCGAGGGAAGGATTATCCACATCGTGTGGACAAGCTATGGGTAACTCCACATGGGAAAAGTTGACATGACCTGTCATCCCGCCAGAACAGCGGGATTGAGGGTCTCGCAAACGCTCTGTCAGAGACTTCGCTGGACTGGGGAAAACTGTGGATGATTGCGCCGCCTGGCGCAGTGCTCAGAGGGTGCTGAGGGTCGGGTTTTCGTCTTCGTTCCCGGTATCTGGCTGGGGTGGGTCGAGGGGCAAGCGCAGGGTGAAGCGAGTTCCCTCGCCGAGCACGCTCTCCAGCTCCATCTCACCTTCGTGCTCGCGCATGATGCGCTCGCAGATGGGCAGTCCAAGGCCTGTGCCGCTGCTCTTGGTGGTGAAGAATGGAATGAACAGCTTGCGGGCGTCAGATCGGTCAAAGCCGCAGCCTTCATCGTCCATGATGATCTCGACGCAGCGCGCCGAAGCAATGGTCCCGCGGCGGACTCGCACTTCGCGTCTTGGTTCTGGTGCGCGGCGCCGGAGCGATGGAATGGCCGCCGCCTCACCGTGGGAGTCTTCACGTAAGCGGGTTCGAATGGTGAGCCGTCCGCCCTCTGCCATCATTGCTTCGATCCCGTTGCGGACCAGGTTGATGAACACCTGCTTGAGCTTCTCCAGATCCATAGGGACATCAGGAACATGGTCGCCTGGAAGGTATTCCACCTGAATATTTTCCGGGATCCCCTGAGCTTCCAGCATGGCCAGGACCCCGCCGATGAGGATGCTGGGGTCGGTCTCATCTAAGTGCATGTTCATCGGCCGCGCATAGTCGAGGAACTGCCCTACGACACCGTCAAGACGATCTACCTCCTCAAGGATGATCGCCCGGAACTCGTCGTCATCGTCATTGCCCTTTCTGGAGAGCAGCTGGGTTGCGCCCTTGATGGCTCCCAGTGGATTTCGGATCTCATGGGCGAGGCCGGCCGACATCTGTCCGAGCGCAGCGAGCCGATCTCGTTCTTTCATCCGCTCGAAGGCTCGCGAGTTATCGATAAGGACCGCCACCAGATCGGCGATCTCAACGAGCAGTTTGACCTCCGCCGCAGAGAAGCCGGTGCTGCCCGGCTGGACCCGGAGTTGCCAGATGCCGAGCACGCTGGTGCCGATTCGCAGCGGCAGACAAAGTTCGGCCTGCAGGCTCTGCAGAGTCGCGACAACACCGTCCAGCCAGGGGGCCACGACCGCCTCGGACGAACTCCCGCTCTCCGCCTCAAGCTCGGGCAGCAGGTACCAGTTACGCCCGTCCTCGAAGCCGTCGATCACTGGGTGCCTGGGAACCATGGGTAGGAGTGCATGCTCAGGCTCGCCCTCCCAGCGCCGCAGGCGGTAACCTCCTCTGCTCTCGTCGTAGAGATACAGCGAGGCGAGATCCACTCTGCCGGTGAAGAGAATGCCGTCAAACAGGGTGTTGAGCAGTGCCTCGACCTGGATGAAGGTTGGCAGGCGGCGCTTCATCTCGTTGAGGGCCTGCAGGTATTCAAAGCGTTCTCGGGCAAAGATGCGCTGGACGTATTTCTCCATGGCGATTTTCAGCGGCTCGTACAGGATCAGGACCAGGGTGGATGCGATGAGAATGTTCACCGCTTCGCCCGAAGCGCCGGTCTCCGGTCCGATGAGGCGCACCAGTACCCCGTAGACCCCGGTAAGCAGCAGCACCATGACAATAAAGACAACGATCCTGGACACGATCTCGTCCCGATCGAGCAGTCTTCGGCGGAGGATGATCTGGCCGAGGAAGTAGATGTACCCCGCCGTTGCCAGCGAACCTATGGGTGGGAAGTTAACCCGCGACTCGCCTCCCATTCGTTGCAGAAAGTTCCAGTCGTGGAAGGAAATTTCGAGGCCCATGGTGAGGACAGCGAAGGAACCGGTCCAGAGGATGTAGTTCACCCGGGCGCTGTCGATTGCTCGTTCCAGGCTGCGGCTCAAGCGGAACAGCCAGATGAGCTGAATGGTCAGCCCGCCAAACACAATGATTCCGTTGCTGATGATGATGTACGCGCTGGTGGTGTCAGAGATGATGATGGCGATGGTCTGAACCCCGGCCAGTGCGTAGAGCACAGGGACAAAGTGCATGAAGGGCGGGTTGTAGCGGCGCAGCACCTGACCAAAGACCTGCAGAGATGCGGGCGCGACCAGCAGCGCGGAGACCAGCAAGCCGAAGCGCCACATTTCTTCCTTACTCAGGATCAGGAAGAACAGGCACAGAAACGCGATTGAGACCACTCCGGCGAGGAAGGAGTATTCCTGGTGCAGTCGCTCCCTGGCCCCGCGGATCAGCGTGGATATAGCCATCGACAGGGCGATGAGCGCGGTGAACAGTGGGGCGACGGTCTCCACGGGCTGAGTGTACACTCGCAGCCGTCATGGCAAGTGTTCCCAGTTTTCGTGACCTGCCTTCCGTGGATCGGCTGCTAGCTCAATCCTGTTGGAGTCAGGTCCCCGAATTGCGTGCTGGTCTGCGGCGCGATGCATGTCGTCAGGTGTTGGAGGCGCTTCGCCGCCGGCTCCGAGCTGGAGGACTGGAGCGAGTTCCACCCATCGAAGAGCTGGCCGCCGCTGCGCTGAGGGAGGCTCAATCGAGCTTGCAGCCCACTTTGCGGAGAGTGGTGAATGCCACAGGGGTTGTGCTGCATACAAATCTGGGGCGTGCGCCCCTTGCGCCGGCCGCTGTAGCCACTCTTGCTGAGCTGTCCGGGGCTTATTGTAATTTGGAGATTGATCTTGAAAGTGGCGCCCGTGATTCCCGCAACCATCGGCTCGCCAGGGCCATGGGCCAGGTCCTCGGAGTTGAGGACCTGGCGGTGGTCAACAACAATGCTGCAGCGGTTTACTTGGCACTGTGCGCTCTGGCCGGAGACGGAGTTGCTGTGGCAGTTTCGCGGGGGGAACTTGTTGAGATCGGCGGCTCCTTCCGTATGCCGGACATCATGGCGTCCAGTGGTGCCCGCCTGATGGAAGTCGGGACTACCAATCGAACCCGTCTTGATGATTATCGTCAGGCCCTCGACCAGGGTGCCGAGATTCTGCTCAAGGTGCATCGAAGTAACTTCGACATGGTCGGTTTCACTGAAGAGGTTGAGCTGGCTGAGCTGGCTCAACTTGCCCGCTCGCGCTCGGCGGTCCTCATCTATGATCTTGGTACCGGTATGTTGCGCTCCTCGGCAGCGCTGTCGGGAGAGTCGGTGCGCAGTGCCCTTTCTGCAGGGGTTGATCTGGTTTTGTTCTCTGGCGACAAGCTGCTGGGGGGGCCCCAGGCTGGCCTAATTGTCGGACGTCCAGAGCTGGTTGAGCGGATCCGTAAGCACCCCATTGCGAGGATGCTGCGGCCGGGCAAGCTGACCTTCTTGGCGCTGGAGGCAACCCTGCTCGCCTGGGAGCGCAGCCCAGAGGGCCAGGAGGTAACCGCCGCCGCCCTGTGTAACCGCACTCCTGCCGAACTCGAACAGCTGGCTCAGCAACTGGCTACAGAACTGCGGGCCTGCGGGGTCCCTGGACTTGAGGTTGAGGTCGCTGAAGTCGTCAGTACTCCAGGAGGAGGCAGCTCAGCCCTCCTCAGCTTGCCATCCACGGCGGTATCGCTGTCATCGGCTGTGCGTAGCGAAGAGCAACTCGCTGAGTCTTTGCGCAGGGGCGAACCAGCTGTCTTGGGTCGGATAGAGCGGGGGCGGGTGCTGCTGGATGTGCGGACTCTATTGCCCGGAGATCAGGAGCGATTGCTGGTCGCTGTCGCTCGGCTTGCCGAGCAGGCATCGAGTTGAACTCGGCCTTATGGGCTTAAGTCCAGCTCAGGATGGATCCAGCAGTGCGGCAGCTGGGCCTTTCTCCGCCCGCGCTCGGGCGCCCCGGCCCGCAAGAATGTGAATGTTGATTGCGTTGATAACAAAGTGCATCAGCACTGGAGCGAGTAGGCCGCCGCTGTGTTCGTAGAGCAGGCCCATGGCCAGCCCGGCGACGAATGCAGTTGCTGTCCACCAAAGCCAGAGTCGTTCGTTACCAATATGAACGAGCGCAAATAGGATGGTAGCTGGCCATAGGCCCAGCTCACTTTGCAGACAACCTCGGAATAGGAACTCCTCCGCGATGGAGGAGAGCAGGGCCAGTGCCACCGCGTAGCGGCCGCTCTGACCGGCGAGCACCATACCGATGCGATCGCTGAGCTTGCGGACCGCTGGAACACTGCGGGTCAGTTGCCAGGACAGTCCGACACCGAGCAGTCCCAGCAGGATGCCGGCCTGGGACGCCTGTAAGATCTCGGCTCTGTTACTCAGTGTCCACCACTGTGGCCAAAGCTCGCGCAACCAACCCCACAGCAGTGCGATGCAAAAAATCGGCAGGTAAAAACCGCAGGCGATGGGCAACAGGCGGGCGTTACGGGACACGGCGAGCTAACCCTGGGCGGTGCTGGTGACCGGTGCCAGACTGTCGACCTGGTCGGCTGTGGCACCGGCGGAAGCGGGGTCTAGTCGTTGCGAGACTTGCTGGTTCACGACCGGCTCTCGTTGCGGGCGGGGACGGAGAATGCGGACCTTGGTGTCGAGCCTCTTTACCAGGACTCGACACAGCGCAGCAGCTTCTTCCCGGGCCGAGGGCCCGCGGAACACAAATTCCAGGGCGCGGAACTGCCGGGAAGCAATAATGATCCGTTCACCACTGGGGAAAACTGGCTGCTCCGGTCCCGGGTAGTGGCGCCAGAACACCATCTCTATCTGATCCCAGGGCAAGGTCAGAGAGGAGACCGCGGCAGGACGATTCAGGCCTTCCTCGCTGAATCGGTAGCTCCTGCTGCGAAGCAGCCACTGGTCCGCGATGAAGCTCGTGCCGCACAGGGCAATGACCAGCCAGCGCAGGGGGCCGGGGTTCGCGAGCATCAACAGTGCGGCGCAGCCGAAGGCGACCATCCGCAGAGAGTGGGCGACGATGCGCTGGCCGGCTTCTTTCAGCGCCAGCTCGATCGGTAGCTTGGGGGCTGGCAGAGACATCAACTCGGTGTGGGACGTTGCCAGTACCGATTCCAGCTCAGGCCCCTCGCGCAGAAACCACCGCAGCCCGTAGCCGACGATGGCCAGGCCGGGCAGCCCCAGCACCAGGGAGAACAGCTGCCATGCTCTTTCGCTGGGGTCCAGCATGGTGAGCACCGGAACCGCGAGCAGTACCATGCCACCGGCAACAAGAGCGGCGGCTTCGACCCAATCGCTCCGGGTTGCACCGTCAGCGCGGGGTTGCGCCGGTCTCATTGGGTTCCTCGAGCCAGCCTGGCTGCGCGGCGGGCCGCCAAGTGCTCCTGGATGAGCCGGGAGACCGCTTCACCGATGTCCCGGCAACTGTTGCGGAACACCTCGATGCTCTGCTGGTGAGGGTCCGGTACCCACTCCATCGCTTGCTGTAGGTAGGACCAAAGACCGATGATCTTGGTTGTACTCTGCGGCACCAGTTCTACGATCCGCTCGGCATGACGCGGCTCCATGACCACGATGTGATCGGCCCACTGAACCAGTTCTAAGCTGATCGGTTGAGAGCGGTGGTCGCGCAGGTCGATGCCGTGCTCACGGATTACATCGATTGCATAGGCACTGGCTTCGGCTCCTTGCCAGGCCGCCACTCCTGCTGAGCGAATGTCTGCGGAGACGAAACGTTGCGCCAGGTGATGTTCGGCCCAGGCAGCTGCGGTGGGAGAACGGTTGATGTTCGCGGTGCAGACGAACAGGTAGCGGCTGGCCCGGACGGAGTTCACGGGAGCGAGGATAGCAGCCTGCTACACTGCTTTCCCTGCCAGGACTCAAGCACAGCTGAGGAATTGATGTCCATACCGAAAAGCTTCGACAAGAAGGCGGCATATGAGCTGATTGACGAACTCCTCGAGCTGGTCAGTCCCGATGCCCACATCATTGACCGTCGTCATATGCGTCAACTCATGTTGACCGCTGCCCTGGTGGCCCACGACCAGCCGGACCGGCTCAATCTGAAGATCATGAATCGTTCGCTGCGGGAGCTGCGCCGGGGTTTCAACACCTTTGCCCCCTGGAGCGATGTGCAGAAGATCGCGGTCTTTGGCAGTGCCCGATCCCCACAGGGCAGTGTGCACTTCGAGATGGCCGCTGAGTGTGCCAAGGGCCTTGTGGATGCTGGTTTTATGGTGGTTACCGGGGCGGGCCCAGGCGTTATGGAAGCGGCCAACAAGGGAGCGGGCACCGAAAATTCATTCGGTGTGAACATCATGCTTCCCTTCGAGCAGCAGGCGAATCCCTACATTGAGGGTGATCCGAAGCTGGTAAATTTCAAGTACTTTTTCACTCGCAAGGTAGTCTTTGTAAAAGAAACTGATGGTGTGATTTTGCTACCAGGTGGCTTTGGTACTCAGGACGAAGGCTTTGAGACCTTGACCCTGGTTCAGACCGGCAAGTCAGATCCGCGCCCAATTGTGATGCTGGAGGACAAGGACAGTACCTATTGGGACGAGTGGGATCGATACTGCCGTAGCGCTCTGCTCGATCGCGGTCTGATCTCTCCCGATGACCTCAATCTCTACACCATCGTCAATGACCCCCGCGAGGCGATTCAGCACGTCAGCCACTTTTATCGAAACTTCCACTCGATCCGCTACATCGATGGGGAGTTGGTGATCCGCATGCAGCATCGCCCCTCTGCACGGCTCATTGAGCAGCTCAACGACGAGTTCAAGGGCATCATCACTCGCGGCTCAATCACCGAGGCAGAGCCCCATGCTTTTGAGGCAGAGGAGCCGGGGGTTCTCGGTCTGCACCGCTTGCGCCTTGCTTTCGATCAGAAGCACTTGGGTCGATTGCGGTTGCTCATTGACCGATTGAACGATGCGGTTACCGATCAGCAGGTGGAGACCGGACCTCACTTCCGTCCTGTTCATGGGGTTACTCCTGAGGCTGGACTTGCTGAGGAAGATGATGACTGAGGACTCCCGCTCAATTGCCCCGCTCTTATCGGGTGGGGTCGAGGCGCGAGTTCCCGACCCACCGGTGCTTCCTGAGCCTCCTGCCTGGCGTCGTTGGTGGAGTTGGTGGCTGGGCAAGTCGGTCATCATCGCCGGTAAGCAGAATCGAATCCTGTGCTGGATGGCCTTCTACTGCGGTATTGCCCCTGTGGCCCTGTGGCTACGCTGGACCGGTCAGGACCGCATTGACCGGCAGGTCCGGCCGGTCGGCGAGAGCGGATGGAATCCTCGCGAGCAGCCCATCGCCGTGGATCCTGATCGGGTGCGGAGGCCGGTCTGAGGCAATGACGACCTGGATTTTGGGGATCTCTTGCTTCTATCACGACGCTGCCGCCGCGTTGTTGCGTGACGGTGAGCTGGTCGCCGCTGCGTCCGAGGAGCGCTTCACGCGCAAGAAGCATGATCCGGATTTCCCGATTAATGCGATTCAGTACTGCCTTGGGGTGGCGGGCATCAGCATCGATGATGTCGATCACCTGGGCTTCTATGACAAGCCGATGCTCAAGCTGGAGCGGATCCTGCTGAGCCACCTCCAACACTTTCCCCGCAGCAAAGAGCAGTTCATTGCCGCTATGCCTGCCTGGATGAAGGAGAAGCTGCCGGTGCGCAGGGTAGTGGACCGTGAACTGGGATGGGGGCGGCGTCCGGTTCTGTTTGCCGAGCACCATGTCAGTCATGGTGCATCATCGTTTTTTGCCAGTCCCTTTGAGGAGGCGGCCATCTTGACTGTGGACGGGGTCGGCGAATGGGCGACAGCGACCCAGGGTTACGGCCAGGGCAATACGATGGAGCTGTTCCACGAGATCCGCTTCCCCCACTCACTGGGGCTTTTGTACTCGACCTTTACTGGTTACCTCGGCTTCAAGGTCAATTCGGGCGAGTACAAGGTGATGGGCTTGGCGCCGTACGGTGAGCCCCGTTTTCTGGATGAGGTTCGGACGCTGCTGGATGTGGCCCCTGACGGATCGTTTCGGCTCGATATGTCGTATTTCGACTTTGATTTTGGCATGCGCATGGCCAACGAGCGCTTTTTTGAGCTGTTCGGCAGGCCGCCGCGGGCGCCCGAGTCACCCATTGAAGGGTTTCATAAGGACATAGCGCGCTCTTTGCAGGAGGTCCTCAATGAGGTCATGGTTCTGCAGGCTAAGGCTCTCCACCAGCGCACCGGATCGAAGAACCTGTGCCTGGCAGGAGGCGTGGCCCTCAACTGTGTCGCCAACGGTCACATCTTGCGGGAAACACCCTTTGAGCATGTCTACACCCAGCCGGCCGCTGGAGATGCCGGCGGAGCGTTGGGGGTGGCCCTGTGGATTCATTGCATGGTGCTCGGCAATGACCGCAACTGGGTGATGAACGCAGCCGATTGGGGTCCTGCCTTCAGTGCTGAGGAGATCGAGCCGGTTCTGCAGCACTTTGGTGCTAAATACACGCGTATTGATGATCAGCAGCTTCTGTGTGATGCCGCCGCTGGCCACATAGAGTCGGGTCAGGTAGTGGGTTGGTTTCAGGGGCGTATGGAGTTTGGTCCCAGGGCGCTGGGGAATCGCAGCATTCTTGGCGATCCTCGTGTCACTGATATGCGCGATCGGATCAATCTAAAGATCAAATTTCGCGAGGGCTTTCGGCCTTTTGCTCCGTCCATTCTTGAGGAGCATGCGGACCAGTGGTTCGATCTGCGTGGACATCCCAGCCCCTTTATGCAGCTGGTCGCTGATGTCCTGCCCGACAAGCGCGTGGTTCCTGCCATCACCCATGTCGACGGCAGCGCCAGGGTCCAGACTGTCTCGGCGCAATACTGCCCTCTGTATCATCAGCTGCTGCGGGCTTTCGAGTCTCGTACCGGCTGCCCGCTGGTCATCAACACCTCCTTTAATGTGCGCGGAGAGCCGGTGGTCTGCACCCCAGAGGACGCCTTCAAGTGCTTCATCAGGACCCACATGGATGTGTTGGTGCTGGGGCCATTTGTCCTGCTCAAGGAAGCGCAGCCAGAGTATCCAGAGATTCAAGACGCCCGGAGTCTGTTTCCGCTGGACTGATGAGCCCTGCGGGAGCGCTGGATGAAGGAGGCTGCTCAGTCGCCTGGCTGTTACCGCTGTCACCCGCAGATTGCGCAGATGTACTAGGATGGATTCATGTGGTTCATCGATTTGATGAAGGACTTCTGGTTCTTCTTGAAGGAGCGCAAGGCTTGGTGGATGACACCGATCATCCTGGTGCTGCTGCTGCTTGTTGTGCTGATCCTGGTCGGTGAGAAGGCGGCGGTTCTTCCCTTCATCTACACTTTATTCTGAGCTCCGCTCGCGGCCTCAGTCTGGCTGCCCTGCGCGGGAGTTGCTTGGTGGCCGCCCGAGACCTGCGCTCTTGCCTGGTCGGGCGCCGCTGTAGTAGGACTTCTGCACAGCTTTGAACTGTGCCCGATCGGGTCGCAGCAGCTCCAGGAGCAGCAGATATGAGCGCAGGTTGGCGAATTACTCGCGGTGAGCAGCAGTTCGCTGCAAAAGATGTAGCCGAGCTCAAGCTGCTCGGAGTTGGTGGCAAGATTCAGCCCGGCGATCTGGTTCAGGAGCCGGGCGGTACTGCCTGGCGCTATGCCATTGAGGTGCCTGAACTGGACGGCCTGATCAAGCCCGTTGACATCGATGAGGCCGACATCCCCATCCGCAGCGGCGGTGGCGGTGCGGCCCTGCGTGGCCTGCTCATTGGCTGGGGACTGGTGGTGGTGCTGGTCGGTTTTGGTGGCCTTGCCTGGATGTGGATGACGCCGCCCGAACTACTGGTGGCTGATAAGGCGGTGGCCACCTCCAAGACGGCGCTCTCGTCCGTACCCGGAATGGAGACTCCCGACGGCGCCAGTGTTGAGAAGTTCTCGATGCTGGAAATTGTCGGTGTACAGGACAAGTCTTTCCAGGTCGTGACCGCTGATGGTCAGCGAGGATGGCTTAGCAGTGACGCGGTTGCCCCGGTAGTAATGGGCCCGCTGGAGGGCATGGCGACCGAGTACTCTAACCTGCTAGCACAGCCCGATAGCAACGCTTCAAAGGTCGGTGAGGTCAAGCTCAACGAAGTTGTGGAATTGCTGGAGAAGAAGGGCGATTTCTACCAGGTGAATACAGCCTCTGGAACCGGTTGGCTGGGGACCTCGCAGGTCCTGCCAGGCTACATGTTTAGTCAGGTCCTAAAGGAACGCTACGATCCTAAGTTCAACCCCAATGCCTATGTCCAGTTGGCCAACTACTCCTGGACCCCAAGCGGGGAGCCCGATCAGCCCGAGACCATGACCAATATGATGTTTCATCTGGTCAACCCCACACCTTATGGGATGAGTGGTGTGGTGCTCCGCATCACCTTCTTCGATGGGGATGATCGCGAGATTGCGACTCAGGACTTTGAGGTACCCAGACTCCTGCCACCTTCTGAGTCGGAATTCGACATGGGGGGCCTGCATCTGGACGGCATTGATATTGACATTGCCTGGGATGAGAACACTCGAGCTGAGGTCAAGGTTGATGGCGCGGTGGCCCTGAGCGCTGCGGATTACAGTCGGCTTAAGGCTGAAGAGGAGGCTCGCCTGGCCGCCGAGGCGGAAGAGGCCGAGGCTAAGTAGTCGCAGCTCAGCCAGCGGCTGGGCTAAGCTGCGTCTGTGAATCTGCGAAGCCTGCTTCTGCTCTGCTTACTGCTGGTCCCCCTGGCCTGTTACGACTCCTCTCTTGGTCTAAATGGTGGCTCGGGGGGACCGGGCAGTGGCGGCTGTGGACCGCAACGGCCACTGGATGATGACGACAGCGGCGACGACGACACCAGCGG
>DJIF01000049.1 GCA_002433485.1 Deltaproteobacteria bacterium UBA6601 | reverse complement strand
CTGACCATGACGCCCCAGCTGCAGCAGGCAATCAAGCTGCTTCAGCTTAATCATCTAGAGCTCGCCGAGCTGGTCGGTAAGGAAATGGTCGAGAATCCGGTTCTCGAGGAGCTTCACGAGGAACGGGAAGATCACCTTGCCAAAGCGGCCGCCGATAAGGCCGATGGCCAGAAGGATGATCCCAACGATGAGCGGGGTGGCGATCAGTCGGACATTGACTGGGGTGAGTATCTGGATCGTTACCAGGGTGGGCCGGCCCCGGGGACTTCGATCCGGCGCGACTACGAGGACCTGCCCACCTACGACCAGACGATGCAGAGCAAGACCAGTCTCTACGATCACCTGATGTGGCAGCTGCAGATGACCCCCTCGTCGGACGAGATCAGAGTTCTGGCCGTTGAGATCATCGGCAACCTCGGTGCCGACGGCTACTTGCAGAGCCATGTTGGTGATCTGGCCGAGCGACTCGACGCCGCGCCAGAGCTGGTTGAGGAGGCCGTGTCGGTGGTGCAGGGACTGGATCCTATCGGAGTGGCGGCTCGCGATCTGCGCGAGTGTCTGCTGATCCAGGCGCGCCTGCTCTGCCCTGAGAATCGAGTGGTGTTGGGGATCCTTGAGGATCACGTGGAGCGACTGGAGAAGCGCGACTACAAGAAGATCGCTCGCAGTCTGGGTGTTTCTTTTGAGCGGGTGCTCGATGCGGTGCGCACGATCTCTGCGATGGAGCCCAAGCCAGGGCGGCCCTTCGTCAGCGAGGAACCTCGCTACATCACTCCCGATATCTATGTGTTGAAGTCCGGCGATGAATACATCATTCAGCTCAATGAGGAGGGCGTTCCGCGGCTGCGGGTCTCGCGCTACTACCGAGGCGTGCTGGACAGCGCCAAGAAGGAAGAGAAAGACTACATTCAGGACAAGCTTCGCTCAGCGCAGTGGCTGATTCGCAGTATCTATCAGCGGCAGCGCACTATCTATAAGGTAACCGAGAGCATTGTGAAGCAGCAGCGCGCCTTCTTTGACGAGGGCATCGGCAAGCTAAAGCCGATGATCTTGAAGGACGTAGCAGACGACATTGAGATGCACGAGAGTACAGTCTCACGGGTAACCAGCAACAAGTACGTTCATACCCATCACGGCATCTTCCCCCTCAAGTTCTTCTTCAACAGCAGCATTCAGCGCAGCGATGGGGACAGCGTGGCTTCGGAGATGGTCAAGCAGCGGATCAAGGCCTTGGTGGATGATGAGAATCCAGCCAAGCCTCTTAGCGATCAGAAGATCGTTGAGCTACTCAAGACCGAAGAGATCACCATTGCCCGACGTACCGTAGCCAAATACCGCGACATGCTACAGATTCCCTCTTCTTCGCAGCGCAAGCGCTTGTTCTGAGGGGCATGGAGCCCACCAGCTGACCGGTTGCCCGGTCTTTGCTGCTCGGTGGAGCTACTCCCTCAGGGAATGAGGAAGTCGATGGTGTAGTCGGGACCGCAGGTACCGTCCACGGTCGGCAGCCAGCTGCCGGTCTGCTGCACGATAATGCGGAAGTCCGGGCTGAACAGCTCGGTGATGTCCAGGGTGAAGTTGGTTGTCCCCGAGGCTGAGGAGCCGGTGGCTACCTGGGCGCCATCCACTTCAAGGATGATGTTGATCGGCTCGCTGGAGGTCCAGCTGATGTAGCCCTCATCGCAGTCCTGGGGGATTGCGGTGCCAGTGGTCAGGCCGGCGATGAGAATAAGAGCCTCGGTGCTCAGACCGCTGGTCTCAATCTCATAGATGTCCAGATCGTTGGAGTGGGAGAAGTTACCCTGCACTGAGCCCGCACCAGGCGAGAACTCCAGGTAAGCGGCATTCAAGTCAAAATAACAGCCACTTGCAGGCGCTGTGAACTCAACGTCGATGTCGGGTCCCTGGCCGGACAGCTCATAGCCCGGGCTGGTGATACCAGACTCGTTAGCCTCATACAGGTCGTCCTCGTCGCTGTTGAGGACCCCATCGCAGTCGTTGTCGAGCAGGTCGCTGCAGTCGTCGTAGGCGCCGGGATAGATGATCGGGTTGTTGTCGTTGCAGTCATCACCGCATGGCAGGCCGGGTGAGCCGTCGCCGTCGAGATCCAGGCCGCTGTCGTTCAGGCCGTCGCAGTCGTTGTCCAGGCCGTCTCCGCAGACCTCAGCCACACCCGGGTTGATGTCCGAGTCGTTGTCGTTGCAGTCATTACAGCTGCGGTAGCCGTCGCTGTCGTTGTCCACTTCACCGGCGGCGTCCATGTCGGCCAGGGTGTTGCAGTTGTTGTCGGCTCCGTCGCAGATCTCGGTGTTGCCCGAGTAGTTGTTGATGTCGTTGTCGTCGCAGTCACCTTCGCAGATGAGTTGACCGTCGGCGTCTACATCCGCTTCATTGTCAGGAAGGGTGCCGTCGCAGTCATTGTCGTCGCCGTCGCAGATCTCGGTCGCGCCCGGGTAGGTCACCGCTGCGAAGTCGTCGCAGTCTTGGGTGTTGATGCCGGTGATCTCGTCTTCGATGCAGTTGCCATCGTTATTCTGGTCGATCCCGTCGGGGCAGTAGCCGTCCTGATCCTGGTCCAGTTGACCCGGCGGGTAGGGGCTGACCGTGATCGCGGTGCTTGCTGAACCCTGGGCGCCCTCCGAGTCGGTGGCACGCAAAGTGATGATGTGGGTGCCGTCCATGAGCGGCAGCTCGAAGCCGGTGCTGCCAGCGCTGTCGGCGTTGCCGGCATACAGGTCGCCCTGGATATCTGAGTTCCACACAACGCTCAGGTCCAGCTCGCTGCCATCAGCGCTGGCCACCTGACCGGAGAAGGTGATGATGTCGGCTTCAAAGTAGGTGAAGCCCGACAGCGGTGAGGTGATGGTTACAGCTGGGGGATCCAGCTCTACGGTGACGATCACTTCAATGCTCGCCTCGTCCGTTGCGCCCTTGGTGTCGGTTACCTGCAGAGTGATCAGGTGGTTTCCGGGGCTCAGCTGTTGAATCGGGCAGGTGGTATAGCCGGTGCTGTCCGGGTTGCCCTCACACAGGGGCTCCTCTGGATTGACGTTGTCGTACCAGCGCACCGCGAGGTCGCCAGCTGAGTCTTCAGAGTCGGCCACGGTTCCAGCGAAGATCACCGTGCTGTCATCCAGCTCCGCCTCAGTGGAGGGCGAGGTGATGGTCGCCTGGGGTGGGGAGTTGTGAGTACCGATGGTCTGGTTGCTACAACCGAAACCGATGGCAGTGATACAGAAAAGGGCCAGGGCGGGCTTTGCAGGAAGGAAGCTCATGGTCGCTCCAAGTTTCCGATGGACTGAGGAGGTCGCCTTTTGTCACCAGTTGGCGAGAAGGTCAAGGAATTATCTACTCATTCCGAAAATATATGGGGCATTTGTTAACTATTTGTCAAGCACGATTCCCTTGTTGTTGCTCCCTCTGCCGATGTAGCGCTTGCTGGCTCGAGCCCGTAACCGGGACCTCCAGGCGTTGTACTCAACTTCAAATTTGAGCAGATAGACCTGCCGTGAAACCAGGTCTGCGACCTCGGTGAACTCTCTGCCACCAAAGACCTGATCCCGGTTGCGCTCATAGTAGGCTCGCTCTTCTTCTTCTTTGACCTGTGGGTCGACGCTCACCTCAATGACGGTGTCGAGTCGAGCGTAGAGATGGAAGAATTCCAGTAAATCCTGTTGTGTTATTGCCCAGCGCTTAAGGAAGGCAGCGAACAGCAGCGGGTTGTCGAAGCTCTGCTCGAAGCGATCAAGGCGCTGTTCGGCCATGGTCATATCGTCCAGCTGCACCTCTGCGGTGCTCGGCTGTTGCAGCAGAATGATCTTGAAGATCACCGCTTCTAGCGGTTCGCCGGGCTCGGTTAGCAGCCGGCCAAAGGCTTGCTTGGCCTTGAGCCCCTGAATGCGGGTGCGGATGGCGCTCTCCATCGCCACCTCAGAGGCCGAGATCGGCCGCTGCGATACGGTGGCCACGATGCGATCCACCAGTACACCAGGCTCTTCGGCAGCTGCGGCTGGCGGCGTCACAACCAATAACGAGGTTGTCAGCAGCAGCAGGGCAGGTTGGAGTGGTGCTTGCCTCATGGGCGAGGATCCTACCCAATGGAGGATGGAGCGCGTAGATTCCCTCCATGGACATCAAGGATAAGGCTGCGGATCACCGTGAGGAGCTTGTGGTTTCTGTTGCGGAAATGGACTGGGAGCGGTGGCAGCCAACTGATCGGGCGACTCTGTTGTTTGTGCTGGATGAGTCGAAGATCTTGTTGATTCGTAAGAAGCGTGGCCTGGGAGCTGGCAAGATCAGCGCTCCGGGCGGTCGCATGGAGCCTGGAGAGAGCCCTTTGCAGTGTGCTTTGCGGGAACTCAAGGAGGAGGTTGGTGTCACTGCCTTTGAGGCTGCAGAGCGTGGCCTTCATCACTTCCAGTTCATGGATGGCTATGCCCTTAAGGTGCATGTCTTCATTACTCGCCGCTGGTCGGGAGAACCAGTGGAGACCGACGAGGCGATACCTCTTTGGTTTGATGTAGCAGCTCTTCCTTACGAAGAGATGTGGGAAGATGACCGCCTGTGGATGCCGCACCTGCTGGCCGGACGGAGCTTTGTGGGCTGGTACCTGTTTGACGGCGATTCGATGCTTCAGCATCGGCTTGAGCTTCAAGAAATGAGTCCCTGATAGGGCTGCCGAGAACTCGCCGTTAAGCGGTGATCCCGTAGATGTGATCCAGGGTGATCATCACTGAATTGGCCCAGGCGTGAAACAGCGCTCCGGCCAGGATGTTGCCGGTTCTGGCGCGTAGCCAGCCGAAGATCAGGGCCGGAAAGAGAATGAAAGGTTGCCACCATTGCAGGGTGACAATGGAGTGGCCCAGGGTGAAGAGCACCGCGGTCACCGGGAGGCTCCAGCCGAAGGTAGCGCCAAACAAGCGAAAGCGGTCGGGGCGAAACACGTCGTTTAGGCGGGTCTGCATGTAGCCTCGATAGAAGAACTCTTCAGCGTAGCCTACGCAGATGAGCTGGTAGAGGACCTGCAGCCATAGATCTTCTGGCAGGCCGTGCTCGGGGCTGAAGCGCGGATAGGCTGGACTTAGGGACAGCACTTCGCTGGAGAACCAGTGAAAAGCCCAGCTCTGGCAGTGGTGATAGCCGAGGATGAATGCCGGATAGATGATGACAATAAGCAGCAACAGCCAGCGCAGCGCTGGTCCCAGGTCGGGGATCGCGAAGCTCAAGCCCGAGCGATTGGCCCCGACCAGGGGCAGCTTCCAACGTCCTCGTTCCGGGAACAGAATATCTGCGTCGACCATGAAGCCGTTCCAGCGCTCCGCCAGGACCGGGGTGTAGAGGAAGACCACCGCCACCAGCACCAGCCAGTCTCCGGACAGGCCGCCGTCCTCGACGATGAACTTGATCCCCCGAATCAGCGCGGCAGAGCCCAAGTACAGAACCAGGATCTCTCGCCAGACGATCGGTGGAGAGTTGCGCTGTTCGCTCTGCGGCACGATGGTTGGCTGTTCGGAAGGCAGCGGACTTAGGGGTCAAGCCCCTCATTAAGGGAGCCGCTGCGGTAGCCCTCAAGATCTAGAGTCACATAGCGGAAGCCGACATCTTTGCAGCATTGGATGACCTCGCTGCGGATGGGCTCGCCGATGAGCTGGATCAACTCCTGCGCAGGCAGCTCAATGCGACAGATCTCATCATGAAAACGAACCCGGTACTGGCGGAAGCCAAGGCTCTTGAGGCGCGCCTCTACCGCGCCTACCTGCAGCAGACGCGGTTCGGTGATCTCGGTTCCATAGGGAAAGCGCGAGGAAAGGCAGGCGAAGGCAGGCTTATCCCAGGTAGATAGCCCCAGGGCCTGGGCAGCTCCTCGTACATCAGCCTTGTTCATTTCGGCCACGACCAGTGGATGCACCACTGAGTGTTCGACAGCTGCAATCAGGCCGGGCCGATGGTCGCCAAGGTCGTCGGTGTTAACCCCATCGGCGATGTGATGGACCCCAAGTCGGGTGGCGTGCTGGCGGGCCAGCGAGTAGAGCTCATCCTTACAGAAGTAGCACCGATTGCTTGGGTTGCTGATGAAGTCTACCCGGTCCATCTCGTGGCTATCGACGAGCAGGTGTCGGGCACCGATTTCCCTTGCCAGCTCGATACATTCTTGCCGCTCGTCCTCGGGCAGCGTGGGTGAGACCGCAGTAAGAGCCAAGACCTGCTCACCGCGTTCTTCCAGGGCGACCTTGAGAACCAGAGTGGAGTCGATTCCTCCTGAGAATGCCACAATCCAGGGCTTTTCCTCGGCGAACACTCTGCGTAGTCGCTGCAGTCGCGGTCGCCAGCGCGCTTCTGAGGAGACCACCTGGCTGGGGTCGATCGCCGGATCGGCATCGAGAATGGGGAGAACAATGCTCATGGGCCGCCAATATAGGTTGTGCTCTGTCGGCAGGGAAGAACGCTGAGGCACTGGGCAGGGTGGCTTACGGCTAAGAGGCTACCTTGACCCTCGGGCCACAAAGGGGGCAGGCTGTGGCGGCTTCCCCCTTACCTGGAGTTCCGTTGAGCGACTCATCGAAGATTTGTGCGTCCCTAGAGATTCGAGTCCCCCGTGCCCATGTGCAGGGCCTCGCCTCCCAGCTTGATTCGGTTATGGCCTGGCTGTGGTCGCCCGAGCAACTGAGTGCTGCGACGCACACCAGGGAACTTCCCGACGGCGGTCGGCAATTGTTGGTTCGTGATGGCGATAAGCTGCGCACCCGGGTGGTTAGCAGCGAGCAGGAGCGGGTCGTTGTGGAGGCCGCTTATGTACCTCGCGACCCAGCGGTTCCGTCGCGCCGCCTGCACTATGAGTTGGCCCTTGAGGGGGGACCGGGTACGACCCGGGTCGAACTGAGTTTGAGCTGGCAGGAAGGCGAGGCGCCCAGCGGAGTCGCTGGAGAGCGTCGTTGGCGCAGAAATCTGGAGCAGTGTCTGAGCCGACTGCAACAGGCGGCCACAGCAGCACATCCCGGCGCGGAGTCGACCGGGTAGCGATTCTTGAAGTCGGCGGCTGCCCGCTGTAGCTGGCCGCGCTGCTGGTTCAGTTGAAGGGCTTATTTCGGCGAGCGCTGCATCAAGCGATCGAAGAGCCAGCCCGGTAACCAGGACAGCAGTTTGACCAGGGTCACCATCGGCCAGGGGAAGTTGATCTCGCGTTTTCTGGCTGCCAGGCCTCTTGCGATGATCCTGGCCGCCTTAGGTAGAGGCACCATAAAGGGCATGGGAAAGCGGTTCTTGTCGGTCATTGGGGTCTTTACGAAGCCGGGATGGATGGCGGTCACCGCCACCCCTTGGGGTGCCAGCTCCAGGCGCAGTGCCTCGACCAGGGTGCTCAGAGCCGCCTTGCTGGCACAGTAGGGGCCCGATCGCCGCAGGCCGCGATAGCTTGCGATTGATGAGACTACTGCGATGTGCCCGCGCCCTTCGGCCAGCATGGTGGGCACCACCGCTGCTAGTAGGGTGGCTGCGCCAAGGTAGTTGATGTCCATGACTTTTTTGATGATCGAATAGGACAGGTCGTTTGCTCCCATTGCCAGACCCACTCCGGCGTTGGCGATTGCAAGATCCACCGCGCCAAAGGTCGCACGGGTCTGCTCAACGGCCTGCGCTACAGCTGCTTCGTCGACCACATCGCAGCTCAAGACCAGGGCCTCGCCTCCGGCCTTGCGGACCTCGATGGCGACTTCTTCCAAGAGCTCAGCGCGTCGGGCCAGGAGGGCGATTCGCGCCCCCTCACTGCGTGCGAGTTCGACAGCAAGGGCGGCGCCGATGCCCGAACTGGCGCCGGTAAGGACGATTACAGGATGTTGAGTGCTCATGGCGGGTAGATAGCACAGTGCTGGTGGCGTATCTTTCCGCACCATGATGAACACACGCATCCACCGCGGTCCCCTCAGCCGCGCGATAATTTTTGAGAATCCCGACCCAGTTCTTGATCAGGGCTTAAGGGATTGCGGTATCGAGGTGGTTCGCATTGAGCGAACTCCTGGTCGAAGTGAACTCCTGGAGCTTCTGGACCAGCATCGGCCGCACTTGCTCTTCAAGCGCTCCCGCCTGCAAATCGATGGCGATGTCTTGGATAGGGCACCGGATCTGTTTGCGGTGATGCTCTGTTGCATTGGGGATGATTCGGTCGACAAGCAGGCAGCAGCTGAGCGAGGGGTTCTGGTCCACAACGACCCGCGCTCTAATGGTCGCTCCGTCGCCGAGCTGGTCATCGGTCAGATGTTGATGGGAGCGCGGCGTATCCCTCAGGCCTGGTCGGAGATGAGAGAAGGCCGCTGGGAGAAGTCGAACCTGGGCCGCTTTGAGATCAAGGGCCGAACGGTTGGAATCTTTGGCCTGGGGAGTATCGGCAAGATGGTCGCGCGGATGGCTGAGGGGCTTGGGATGCAGGTGCTCTTTCATGACACCGACGAGGTCGCCGTTGGGGTCGGCGAGGCGATGGAGTGGGAGTTCATGGCGACACCCCGCGAGCTGTTTGCCAACTCCGATGTCGTCACCTTGCATGTCAGCGCTGAGGACCATCGAGGGCGCCTTAACCAGGGCTTGCTCGATCGAGACCTGCTGCTACAGCTGGGTCAGCTCAGGGATAGTGACTCGCCGCGCTTGTTCATCAATCTTTCGCGAGGCTTTCTGGTGAAGCCTGAAGACCTTCGCTTCGCCGTCGCCCAGGATGCGATCAGGCAGGCCTTCATTGATGTCTTTCCAGATGAACCGGAGCAGGGCCAGAAGATCTGGTCCAATCCTTTTGTTGATGAGCCTCGGATTCAATGCACTCCGCACATCGGAGCCGCTACCCGGGAGGCTCAGCCCCGGATTGGCCAGAAGATGGCGAGAACCGCCGCGCTGTTGAGTAACTCCGCTACGGTGGAGGACTGTGTTTATGCGCCCCGGCGTCGAATTGATGTGGCAAGCACTGCGGAGGCACCGCACATCCTGGCGGTTCTGCACGCCGACGCTCGCGGGACCAAGAAAGCCGTCGATGACGCGATCTTTGAAGCTGGCGTGGACAACCTGCAGTCTGCACACCGCGACTTTCCCCGCTACGGACTGGCTTATGACCTCTCGGTTCTGAGTCGTCCGCTCTCCGATGCCGAGGTGCAGGGCATGATCTCTGAAGCCCGGCGCCTGACCGGTAGGGAGGACGCCATTCGGGCGATTCGGCAGGTCAGTCTGAGGGGTCGCTGATGGTTCCGGTGAATCCAGCTGTCTTGGCACCTTCAATGCCCGTTATACTCCCAGCGTGACGTCTCAGGACCAGGGATCGGGCGGTCTATCCGACCGGATCGAGCCACAGTTTCTCGAAGATGGACATCTTGATCTCGGTGTCCTCGGACTGGCCGCATGGGTCACTGACGTCGGTCATTTTCGCGAGCGTAATGAGGATCGCCTCTTTGTCCGCCTTATCTGGGGGGGCTCCCACCTGGTGTTGATGGTGGCCGATGGGGCTGGTGGTCACGAGCGAGGTGACCAGGCTGCTGAGCAGGTGGTTCTGACCTTTTCGGATCGAGCCACCGAGGGTGGGTCCTTACCCAGCTCAGGTGTGAAGAGCTGGCTTGTAGAGGTGATCAGTGAGGCCCACGAGCGGGTTCTCGCTCTCGCTGAGGGTGAGGGACGCCCCCCCGCTTCCACTGTGGTTGGTGTGGTGGTCGAGATAGCCAGCCTTTGTGCCTGGCGCTTTCATGTGGGCGATTCGCGAGTCTACAGTCGTGGCTCCGATGGAGTTGTGGCTCAGTTAACCCGTGATCACAATATCGCCAATGGTCTTATTGATCGGGGGCTTGCTGTATCTCAGGCGATGAAGGTCGCCGAGGGCGCCCGCCTCACCCAGATCCTGGGCGGCGGGGTAGAGCAGGAGCCGGAGGTGCACGGGCCTCTGCAGTTGCATCCTGACCAGTGCCTGCTCATCGCTTCAGACGGAGTTTTCGGTCACAACGGTTCCAGAGAAGTGCTGCTGCCAGCTATGCGGGGAGGTGGCTCTAACGTCATTGAGCGTGCGGCGAACCTCAAGCAGGCGGTGCTCGAGGGGGAGGCTCCCGACAATCTGACCGCAGTTTTATGGGAGGTCCCCATCGGCTTGGTTGCGACCCTCGATCGGGACACCGTTACCAATTCCATGAAATCCCTCTCAGATGAAGATATTCGCAACCAGACGGCAGCTTCCAAGGTGCTGGTAGATGAAGATGATGAGGACGACGAGGATGAGCAGGAGCTTTCCTCCTGGTTGTCGCCGGCGACCCTCGTCGCGGCCCTTTTGATCCTGGCGGTGCTGGTCTCCGCAGCGAAACTTCTGCGCAGCCAACAAAATCAGTCGGCGCCACTCAACGCTGGAGCCTCTGTGGCCGGCCCAGCTCAAATCGGGGTCGAGGATCTCAGCCCCGCACCCTCTGACCTGGAACTTCCTGGTGAGCTAGAGGAGGAGCCCACTTCGGACGAGATCGAGCTACCTGGTGAGGCGCAGTCCGATCCCGACGCCGATCTTCCTGCTGCAGAGCAGGCTGTAGAGCCTCGGCCTACTGCTCTGCCAGAGGGCAAGCAGGGACCCTCTGAGCCTGAGCAACAGCCAGAGCCT
>DJIF01000024.1 GCA_002433485.1 Deltaproteobacteria bacterium UBA6601 | reverse complement strand
TGCGCAGGATCGCCTCGACCCGCTGGGGCGCAACATTCTTGCCGCCGGAGGTGACGATGATGTCCTTCTTTCGATCGGTCAGCACCAGAAAGCCGGCATCATCCAGCGCACCGACATCACCAGTATGAAGCCAGCCCTGATCATTCAGGGCGAGTTCTGTCTCCTCGCGCTGATTGTGATAGCCGGAAAAAAGCATTGGTCCTTTCAGCAGGACCTCTCCGTCCGGAGCGATGCGCACCCGCACCCCCGGCAGTGGCCGACCGACCGTACCTATGCGGTTGTCATCAAGGCGATTGATGGTCGCGGCGCCAACACATTCAGAGAGCCCATAGCCTTCAAGGATCTCGATCCCGGCAAGCCGGAAGAAGCGCGCCACCTCGGTATTGAGCGGCGCACCTCCCGAGACACAGAAACGCAGCCGACCGCCCATCCCGTCACGCAAGCCCTCAAACAGAGTCCGATCAGTAATCTGTTCATTAAAGCGATTGAGGATCCTTCGAGCCAATGGACCGGAAGGCTCTCCCTCACGACGAGCCTGAATCCCCTTGCGGACCACGCCACGCAGCAATGGCGGTAGCTCCCTGTAGGCAGAGACCGCACGATGGTAGATCCGCTCATAGATCCTCGGTACGGCAAAGAAAAAGGTCGGGCGCACCTCCTGAAGCACATCTGCAAGCAGATCTACACGCTGCGCATAGGCAATGCAGAAGCCGTATTCCAAGGCAGCGAACTGCGCCAACCTAGGAAAGATATGCGACAGCGGCAGGCACAGCAGGGTGGTGTCGTCACAACTCACCGGCAGGACCCCGCTGAGGGCCTCAATGGCGGCGAGAATGTTGCGGTGACTCAGATAAACCCCTTTCTGGACTCCAGTGGTCCCAGAG
The DNA here is from genome assembly GCA_002433485.1 of Deltaproteobacteria bacterium UBA6601. Lineage (GTDB taxonomy): Bacteria > Myxococcota_A > UBA796 > UBA9615 > UBA9615 > UBA6601. The sequence goes on along the minus strand of DJIF01000024.1, from coordinate 8,386 downwards.
GTGTAGACGATGGTCGCCAGATCATCCAGGCCGACAGCTTCTCGCTCCTCCTCAAGGTCATTCTCACGAAGCAGCCTCCGGCCACGGCGAAGCAGCTCATCGAAGATCAGGAGATCATCGCTACCCCGGACGTCCATGACCTCAAGCACCACCTTGCTGCCGAGCGAGCCAAGCCCGGCCAATTCCGGGCCGAGCTTCTCAAGCTGAGCCCGGGTTTCGAGCACCAGCATCCTGGCAGCGCTGTCGCGCAAGGCGAACAGCACCTGAGCCTGGGTACTGGAGTGATAAATGGGCACGACCACCGCACCGATGGACAGCGCTGCATAATCCAGCACGGTCCATTCCACCCGAGTGTTAGAAAGCAGACCGATTCGATCGCCTCGGCCAATCCCGCAGCTGATCAGACCAGCGGCGACACCGCGTACCTGTTCACCAAGCTGGGTCCAGGTCGAAACGCTCCAATGCAGTGGCTCGCGGCGGCGGCGCAGGGCAATGGACGGCCCGAAGCGTTCCACTGCACGCTCCAGCAGCTGCCCGACCGACTGCGGCGAATCCCCGGACCGCGTGACTGGTTCATCAGTACTCAACTCAACTTCCCGACGTAAGAGTTCATCGTTATACTCGCGGCGCCGCAGTCTAGCAGGTAGCCGCACCTTCCCGGAGACGAGAGGGCGCAGCAGCAAGGAACCATGAGCAAAGCCCAAGACCCAACATTACCAAGCACGATCTTCGTTCTCTCGGACAGCACCGGCGGTACCGCAGAAGCAATGACGCGCGCCGCCCTCGCCCAGTTCGAGGATTACCTCGTCAACATCAGCACCTACACCCACATCGCCGACCCTCGGCGGGTCGAAGCGCTGACCCGACTGGCAGCCAAGCAGAACGCTCTCATCGTCTTCACCCTGGTGAACCCGGAGATCCGCGAAGCTATCTACGAAGCTGGCAACAAGCATCGAGTCGAGTGTGTCGACCTGATGGGCCAACTCATTGGCAGCGTCTCCAAGCAATTGGGCGGCATGCAGCCCCGAGGCATCCCTGGGCGAAAAACCATGCTCAGCGACGAGTACTTCCGCAGGGTAGATGCAGTGGAATTCACCGTGAAGCACGACGATGGAGCAGAGCCTCGCTATCTGCACAAGTCCGACATTGTGCTCATCGGCGTCTCCCGAACCAGCAAAACGCCGCTTTCGACCTATCTCGCTCAGAAAGGCTACAAGGTCGCCAACATCCCCATCGTTCTGGGCATCGATCTGCCACCCGAGTTGTTCGAGGTCAATCAAGACAAGATTTTTGCGCTGACCATTGAGCCCGAGCCACTGCATGCGATCCGACTGGCCCGAATTCGTAATCTGGGCCTCAAATCAAGCTCCAATTATGGGTCCATCGAGCACATCTATATGGAGCTTGACTACGCCAATGAGCTGTTTCGCGCTAATCCCCGCTGGCCGGTCATCGATGTGACTCGCAGGGCTGTCGAAGAGAGCGCTACGGTGATCCTGGAGACCATCCAGGCTCGGCGCCAGGAGCGCTCCAACGCGACCACGATCCGGGGCTGAGTGAGCCCAACACCGCCAGCACTGCGCGTCGTAGGGGCGCTCATCGAACGGGAAGGGAAGGTGCTCGTCACCCAACGACCGGTCGACAGCAGAACCTGGCCGGCAGCCTGGGAATTTCCTGGCGGCAAGGTGGAGCCCGGAGAAACTGACCGGGAGGCGCTGGCCCGGGAGCTGCGCGAAGAGCTGGGAATCAACGTTGTCGTCGGCGCCTTGTTCGCGGAAGTACTCAATCATAACGATGGGGGAAAGGCCCTTGATCTGCGCATTTACTGCTGCAGCCTAGGAGAACAGCAACCGCAACAGCTGGAAGTGGCAGCAATCCGCTGGGAGCGTCCGCAGGACCTCAATAAGGAGAGTTTTCCCAGCGCTGATCGACCGATCATCGGCAAGCTCCTGCAGGACACTCAGAACTCCGGCACTACAGCTGGCCCCAGTAGGGATACAATCGAGCGGTGATTGGCGAGGTCATCGAGAAGTACGAAGTCCTCGAGAAGATCGGCGAGGGGGGCATGGCCGTGGTCTACCTCGGCCGCCACACAACTTTGGGCCGCAAAGTAGCGATCAAGGTGCTGCACCCGCACTTGGCCTCGTCCGCCAAAAACCGTACTCGCTTTGCTCGGGAAGCCCACGCCATCGAGAGCCTCCGACACCCCAACATCCTACGCATCTTCGACTACTCGGGGCCGGAGTCGGAGCGGTGCTTCATCGTCACCGAATTCATCGATGGCCCAACCCTGCGCGACGTCCTGGATCGGGTCGGGGTGATCATGGCTGAACCTGCTGCGCTGATCGCCCGGGAGCTGTGCGATGCGATGCAAACCGCACATGAAGAAGGCATCGTCCATCGCGACCTGAAGCCCGAAAACGTCATGATCGACGATCAGGGCGCGGTCAAGCTGATGGACTTCGGTATCGCGCGCATCGTCGACGATAGTCATGTCACGATGACCGGGGCCCTGGTTGGCAGCCCCGCGTACATGTCGCCCGAACAGGCCACTGACACGGAAATCGATCACCGCTCCGATCTCTTCGCCCTGGGCATCGTCCTGTATCGCATGGTCACCGGCTCCCTACCCTTCCGAGGCGGTAACCCTTCGGTGGTCCTGAAGGCCATCATCGACGGTAATTTCCAGGACCCGGCAGAGCGGGTTCCCAGCCTCAGCCCCGCCATGACCCGCATCATTCGTCTCTGCCTGTCTCCAGACCGCGAAGACCGCTACGCATCGGCAGCTGAGGTCCGCGCTGACCTCGATGAGTTCCTGCGCAGCGTCAACATCGACCCAGGGCAGCCCGGCATGTGGGCGGTTGAAAGCTTCCTGAGCAATTCAGAGGGCTACGAAGAGAGCTTGCTGCAGCACCTGATGTCCTCTCTGGTGGAGCGGGGCAAGCGCGAGATCTCGCGCAAGGACACAGCGGCAGCCCTGCGCACCTTCAACCGGGTACTGGCACTGGACGGCGACAACCGGGAGGTCATCGAGATCATCGAGGGTATGAGACCCCCCGCACCATCCAGCGACAGGCCCCTAAATGCGAAGTTGCTGTGGTCTGCGCTCCTCGGAGTGTTGCTTTTGACCCTCGGCGTGCTGGCGATCAGCAGTGATGGTTTCCGCCGCTGGGACGATAGCCTTGAGCCGCTAGGTAGAATCGCGCCAGTACCTATGTTGCCGATCCGGATCCCGGATCGGGCGCCACCAGTGGCACAGCGAGAGCCAGTAGCTGAGGAGCCAGCAGAATCGCCTGAACCGACAGCTCCAGTACCGGCCACTGAAGAATCCCCTGCCCCTCGTAACAAGCCCAAGATCAAAGCCACTGTTACCCAGGCCATTTCGGCGGAGACCGCAGCTCAGCCAGCAGCAGCCATGGCCTCGAAGAGTGAGAACATCAAAGCTGAGCAAGCAGCACAACAGGGCGCCGCGACAGAGACCGAAATACCGAAGGGCACCGGTCAGCTAAAGGTGATCAGTTTGAAGGGCTACAGCAAGGTTTTTATCGACGGCGAATACGTTAACTGGACCCCGATGACCGTCTCATTAGAGAGCGGCAGGCACGAACTCGTACTCGAAGAAACCAACTACCACTTCGAGCACCGGGAAATAGTTACCGTAATGCCCGACAAACTCAGCGAGAAGACCATCGAGCGACGCTACAAGCCGGCGAGAATTCGCTTTATCGAGTTTCCACCGGACGCGACTCTGGAGATGAACGGTCAGGATATGGGCAGCCTTGGCAAGGACCGTAGTGTACTGCTGAATCGCGAAGGCGACTTCCTGTTCACGGTGCGTTATCAGGGCGAGATCATCAAGACCAGTTCGGTGACCTTTGGCGTTCAAGCCAAAGACCTCCTGCCAGGAACGACCCAGCTGATACGCCCCTGACCCACTATGCCCGGGCTAGAGGGCTCTTTTTGCCGACTCCTTACTGCTATCATTCCCGCGCTGCGCGGCGGACCGACCCGCTGAGACCGCCAGCCCCTGCTGGGGAATCCGTTCAGCGGAACCGAGGCAATTCAACGATCAAACCCACTATGCCCCGAATCCTGACGCTCAGCGCCGGTCTGATGATGGCCTCGGGTTGCCTGTGGATTCCGGGCTATCCGCCCGACAAGGCTGATCCGAGACCCGACCCCTCGGACCCACCTGGCAGCAGCCACTGCAGTCCCCATGCTGGTGGATCATGGAACAGCGCACCAAGCCGGCCCGTACTGCTCGACCCAAAGACCGGGCTGCGTAACTTTCGTTGTCGAATCACAGCTCCCGACCGAGTCACATGGACGCTGCGCCCAGTGGGCCTGAATGGTCGTCAGGACTACATAATTGCGGAAGGAGTTGAAGCAGTAACGCTGCACAGCGACGGACTGCCGCTGGCTCCACAACCGTACCGCGCAGAGTTGGAGTTAGCCGTCCGAGCAGGAGGCAACCAGCAGATCACCACCTGGCCGCTAGTGGTGCTCCCCTACGGCGACGACTTCTTCCTGCCTGCAGAGATTCCCGAAGAGCCCTTAGACCGTGATGAGGCAGGCCCGCAGGAACCGGCAACGGACCGAGGTGAGCCGTGAAGCTGCTGCTAGAGCTCCGCGCGACTGTATACATCGTGTTCATGGGGCTGCTCCTTGTCGGTGCCGACTGCCAACAGGGCGGCCCCATCGCCCCAGCACGGGATTTTGCGGTCACGCTTTACGACCCCGGGCCCTACCAACAAAGCTATCGAAGTCAGCCTGGCCCGGTCTACACCTGGAGCGGCAGCGACCTTGCCTATGTGGAGATGACGGCGCCGGTGACCATCACTGGGGAGCTCCTCAACCCCTTTGGGGGGGGACTCCCCGGCGCCTGTGTGTTCCTCGACGGCAACGGCGAGCTTGCTGACCTCAGCGCGGTAACCGATTCCCAGGGGCAATTTGTACAAACCATCCTGCCCAGCCGCTACCAGCTCGCTCTCGCCCCGGACTGCTTCACAGGAAGCAGTCCCAGCATGTTTCTCGATGAAGAGCTGCTGGATGGCACTGATGGCCTCTCCTGGGAGCTGGCCGAGCTGGCCACAGTCGCGGGCCGGGTCTCGTTCAGTTCAGGGGAAGCCATCGAAGGAGCGGTGGTAAGCGTCTACCCGGCGGGCCGCCCGGACCGGCCCCTTGGCATTGCAGTAACGACCGACTCAGCAGGGCAGTTCCTGTTCGAGATTGTGCCGGGACAGCGCTATGACATCGTAGTAACCGGGCCCGCCGACGGCAGTCTGCCCATCGCGCCCATCCGCGTGGATAACCAGTTGCTGCCAGAGGTGAACGGACTAAGTCTCGAGGTACAGTTTCCGGTCCTGCCCACCGCACAGGTGCTGGGCAAGGTCCAGCAGGCCAGCGGTACCAGCGCGACAGGGCGGGTTCGGATTGAGGGCTGGGTAAGTGCCGCAACTCAGGGATCTCAGTTCAGCGGAGGAGCCTTTCGCGCTGAGTTCGAGACCGATACCGACGGGCTCTGGCAGCTGGAATTGCCCCAGGGCAACTACCGAGCCCGAGCGATACCACGTCACGGAGACCGCGGTCTCGGCGTCGCCGACACATCTTTTGAGATCGACATCGACACTGACATCCTGGAGCTCGACCTGGTTCTTCCAGGCAGCGAGATCGCCAGGGTCGAGGTGCTTCAACCCAGTGGTCAACCCCTGGTAGGCGCGCGCATCGAGCTGAGAATGACTTCACTGCCCTACTACTCCTACAGTGAAACCACCGGCGATGATGGAGCCTGGGTAGGACTCCTCATCAAGGACCGCTACGAGATCGAGATCATTGCTCCGGAACAGACGGAAACCGGAGAGCAGCGCTTCGCTCGCACACAAACAGAGCTAGACCTCGTGACCAGTCCAATGACGCCACTCTCGGTCACCATGAGTCCGAGCGATCTTATGGACGGGTACCTCTACACCGTCGGACAGACCGGCGTGCGGGGTGCGCACATCCTGATCAAGGACCCGGAATCCGGGGGCATCTGGGATGAAGCGGTCACCAACGACGGAGAGTTTCCCGGCTTCTTCCGCGCTACCTTGCCGCGCTGATACCATCAGCTACCTGGCGGCAAGACGGCAGCCAGGAGCGGGAGCAAGGCGCGGTGCTGAAGCCTAGACCGAATGTAACAGTGCAAGGCAGCGAGAAGCTGCCCTACTGGTGGCTAGCTAGCGCACTGCTACTGCTGTCCAGTAGCTGGGCAAACGCCACTCCATTGCAAAGGCCAGCGGCCGAGCCTGCGCCACTGGGGCAGCCGGAAAGTCAGGCTGAACGTACAGGGCTGACAGCTAATGAACCCAATGCGGAAGAACTCCTGCAGGAAGCACGCAGTCACTATGAACGCGGCGAATTCGCCGCGGCCGAGGAGGACTTCGCCGCCATTCTCGACAGCCCGGTACAGCTACGTACCCGCCAGGATCTCCACGAAGGCTTTCTTTACTACGCCTTCACCCTGCTGCTCAGAGGGGACCCACACGCCTCTCTGGCTGCAGAGAAGCTGCGCTATGCGCTGCGTCTGGATCCGGACTATCTCCCCAGCCCCGTAACCACGCGCCCTGACATCCTCGACTTCTACAACCGCCAACGAGACGCCTACATTGCCGCCAATGGACCCGTCTCAGAACCCCCGGGGATCGTCTTCCCTGAGCTACAGGACAGTGTTTCCTCCACCCGAGTACTGCGCCGCCGCTGGTTTGTACCGGCCTTCGGCATTGGACTGCGCTTCCTCGGCCACCCCAAGGCCGCCAACCTGCTGATGAGCACCGAGATTGCTGCGCTCAGCATCAACCTCGCAAGCATCATCATGCGAGCAGCCCTGATCGAAGACCTCAGCCCAGCTGGCTACAGCGCGACTGAATTCGGACGCTACGGCACCTACATCAGCTTTGCAGTGTTCTGGGCTGCACTGATCACCGACATCGTCGTTTCTTTGAGTCTGCGGCGTAGCTACGAGCGCAACCCTGAGCGGCGTCCAAGTAAGCGAGGCGAGCCGGCTGAGCGCGTCACCAAAGGGCCGCAGATTCGCCCCGGACCCACCGGTCTGGTGATCCAGTTCTGGTGACCCTGTCTGCGTGTTAGCACTGGACCGGGCCGCCAGCAGGTCGCACTCCAGCTGGATTCGGGATAGGCTTCCTCCGTGCCCTTTCTGACCTACCACGATGGCGAGCAGGTGCAGCGCTTCGAGATTGCTCGAAAGCTATGCGGAGTTGGCCGGGCGGCCGACAATGACCTCTCCATCAGTGACCCGGGTATCGAGCCCTACCACGCCCAGATCCTGCGCGATGGCAAGACCTGGGTGCTGACCTCGCTGGACCCCGACGCAGTGCTGTTGGTGAATGGCCGCAATCGACGCAACTACAGCCTCAAGGACGGCGACCTGCTGATGATGGGCGGAACCGAGCTGGCGTTCTCCATGACCGCACCGGGAGAACAGGCCAAAGCCAAACCGCGCAAGGAAGTTACCAGCAAGCAGCAGGCCCTTGATCCGCGCCTTGAGAAAATCACCACCTTCGCCGAGCAGTTGCTGCTGGGCATGGAGGTGCCTGAGATCTTCAAGACCCTGCTGGACTCAGTGATCTCCCTATGCGGCGCCAACAAAGGCTTCCTGATCCACATCGACGGAGACCGCATCAACATCCCGGCAGCACGCAACGTAGATCGAGTCGACGTTGGTAGCGATCCATCCCAGGTCAGTGACTCGGTAATCGCCCGTGTGCTCAAAGAGCGTCGGCCCATCATCATCTCCGACGCACTCAACGACACCGTCCTGGGCCAGAGCAAGAGCGTTCTTGATCTCCGCTTGAGCTCAGTAATGTGCGTACCTCTGATGGCCCGCAACAACCTCATCGGTGTTCTCTACCTGGGTAATGAAGGTGCGCTGGGCCTGTTTGACATGGACGACCTGGAGCTGCTGAAGATCTTCGCCGCACAGGCAGGTCTAATCCTCCACAACGCGCTGCTGCTCGACGAGCTTCGACTCGAAAACGAAGACCTGGCCCGCGATGTCCAGTCAGGGACCGGACTGGGTGGTGCCATGATCGGCAATGACCAGTCCATGGTCGATGTGTTCCGCACTCTCAGCAAGGTTGCGCCCACCGACCTGAGCGTGCTGGTGACCGGCGAGACAGGGACCGGCAAAGAGTTGGTCGCACGAGAGATCCACGAGCGCTCTAACCGCCGCGCCGGCCCCTTTGTGAGCATCAACTGCGGTGCGATCCCTGAGAACCTGCTGGAAAGCGAGCTGTTCGGGCACAAGAAAGGCGCCTTCACCGGCGCACTACTCGACAAGCAGGGCAAGTTTGAGGATGCCAACGGCGGCACGCTGTTCCTCGATGAGATC
>DJIF01000026.1 GCA_002433485.1 Deltaproteobacteria bacterium UBA6601 | reverse complement strand
CGAGAGGATTCGAACCTCCGACACCCTGCTCCCAAAGCAGGTGCGCTACCAGACTGCGCTACGCCCCGCAGGCCACTGTCTCGACCCCCAAATCCAAAGGACGGAGAGGTCTACCCGCGAAGTGTGGGAGATATACAAGCTCACACTTCACCCTGCAAGAGTGCCGCAAGGAGAGCCTGCGGATCAACTGTCTAGCAACTGATCGAGTAAAGGAAGTAGTTCCTGAAGCGCCCGACCTCGATGAGAGATAGCGTTTTTCTCCGTAGCACTCAGCTCAGCCGTAGTCCTGGCCTGGGGATCACCGAGGACTACAAACAGAGGGTCGTAGCCAAAGCCGCCCTGTCCAACGGGTTGGTGACCGATACGCCCCTCAATCACCCCATCGCTGTATCGCGCCCGACCATCAGGGTGAACGATGGCAAGGGCGCAACGAAAGCGGGCTGTGCGCTGCTCGTCAGGCACACCCTGCAAGCGCTCCAGCAACAGCTCATTATTGGCCGTATCAGCGGCTTCGCCGAAAACCCCAGAGAAGCGCGCGGAGTAGACGCCAGGCGCTCCGTCCAGAGCGTCAACCTCAATGCCCGAATCGTCAGCAATGGTGACTCTGCCGGTGTGCAGGGCCAGAGTTCGCGCCTTCTTGTCGGCATTGGCGCGGAATGTATCGCCGTCTTCCACCACCTCAGGAGCATCGACGACCTCATCAAGGCTCAACACCCGATAGCGCGTTCCTGTCAGCATCTCTCGGATCTCACGCAGCTTATGGGCGTTACCGGTAGCAAGCAGAACTTCAACCAATTGCGACATAGCAGATAGCTCAGTCAAACATCGGGCCGAGCTTCCGCCCGGCAAGAACGCGCCGCTGCGCTTCATCCAATTGATCACAGCCTGCCAAAGCCAGCTCTGTCAGCCGATCGAGGGTCTGGCGACTGAATGGAGCCCCTTCTGCAGTACCCTGAACCTCCACCAGCTGGCCGTCCCCAGTGACCACAAAATTCATGTCTACCTCAGCCCTGAAGTCCTCTTCGTAAGGCAGGTCGAGCATCGCTATCCCATCGATGACCCCAGCCGAGATAGCCGAGATCCGACCAGTAAGCGGAGGAGCCGACAACGTGCCCTCTTCAAGCATCCGCTGGATGGCCAGACAAAGGGCTACAAAACCACCGGTAATCGAGGCCGTCCGGGTCCCGCCATCGGCCTGCAGCACATCGCAATCAATCCAGACTGTCCGTGGACCGAGCTTCTCAAGATCGACGATGGAGCGCATGCTCCTGCCAATCAGACGCTGAATCTCCATGGTTCGGCCACCAGGCCTACCTCTCGCTACCTCGCGAGAGGTTCGGGTAGGGGTAGCTCCCGGCAGCATGGAGTACTCCGCCGTGACCCAGCCGGTTCCCTCATGCTGTTTCCAACGCGGCACTCTCTTTTCGATCATCGCCGTACACAGGACCCTGGTCGCTCCAAACTCAACCAGCGCCGAGCCATGCGCCTGCTCCAGAAAGTCCGGCGTAATTCGCACCTCTCTAAGCTGATCAACCGACCGACCATCTGCCCGCATACTCTCTCCTAGATTCCATCCAACTCAAGGGCCGAGTGCGCTGTCATCGTCATCCTCAGCTGCCGAGTCATCATCATCATCCCCGGCTGCCGAGTCATCATCATCATCCCCGGCTGCCGAGTCATCATCGTCATCTGCCTGGCGCGCCGCAAGCTCGCAGTTCACCCAATCCAGGACCAACTGTAGCTCCTCAGTCGACGGCATGCGCCCCATGGGAGGCATGGTCTGCACCTGCATCTCATGCCAGGTTCCAAAACCGGGAAAGGTCGTGTTCCAAGCGCGAGAACCCTCAAAGTCATCGTAATTGAGACCCTCAGTAGCACCTTTGCGTTCGACCGCGCCGATCTTGTCCGAGCCGTGGCACACCGTACAGTAAACTTCGAAGACTTCCGGAACCATCACCTCATCGAAGTACTGCTGCTCGCCCTTATAGAGATCTTCGGTCCGACAATCTCCGCTCACCTCTCCAGCCGGAACCGCTGGATCGCAGGCGCACAAAAAGAACAGCAGGAAAGCCGCAGAAGCTCTCATCAGCGCCTGCAGACGAACCGACATCAAAGGGCTGTAATCACGATTCCCGCAGCAATGATCGCACCCGCCGCGGTAAAGCCGGAAATCTTGTGAGCAGCAACTATGGGCTCCCAATCCTCACCTGCTGCCACATTGGCCTGCAGGATCCCGGTCGCAATCACTGTACCCATGGCGATGCCGTGAACAATGGAGAGGATGCGATGGACCTTGCCAGAGTCGAACTTGCCTTTTGAATTCTCGGCCTTTCGCGTCGCCAGACCAGGAGGCATGGTCCAAGCAACCACCCCGGCACCCAGATAAGCGGCGGTGCCGACCCCGGCCAACACCCGATGTAGAGCAAGACTGTCTTCGATCTTGTCGCGCGTCGGCGTCCCCGTATTTATGGCGCGATCATTGATGACCCCAACCACTTCAGCGGCAACAATGGACCCCGCAGCAATAAAGGCCAGGGCCTGATGCACCGGAACCATCTTTCTGCGCAACTTCAAGCGCGCCTGAATCTTGCGCCGCTCCTCCATGCTCAGCTCGGTTGGATCCTGGACGGCTGCGGCACGCTGCCGGATCGGCACCAAAGAACCCAAATCGCTAACCGAAAACAGGTCGGCGCGAAGTTCCAGGGCTGGAGCGACAAGCCCCAGTGCTGGAACCTCAGAACCGGGGAAGTCCGGCTCCAAAGCCGATGCCTGAGACGGAGCAAGGAGCAAAGCCCCACAGAGGGTCAGCATCATGGCAGCTGGAACAAGCCTCATGGGCGCTCAGCGCTGCCTTTCTCGGAAGCCTCATTCTCAACCGGCGCGGGCGCAACCGAGCCGGCCCCACCGGGAGCCACATCACCCGAATCCTGCTCCACTGCAGCCGCTGGTTCAGGGGCCTGAGGAGTAAAGAGTTCCGAGCCCACTGCAAAAGCCATCTTCACCGTAATGGGCAGCTCATCCTTAATCTTTACAAAGACCAGAGAGGGGCGCTCTATTTCAAAACTCTCGATCGAGATCGAGAACTTGGAGTGCGCCGTAACCAAGCCACTGGCGGCGACCTCCAGCCGCACCGGAATCTCCAGCTCTCGGGTAACGCCATGCACGGTCAATGGACCCTTCACTGTAATCTCATGAGTACCAACGTTAAAAGGGCCTTTCGCACCACCACTAGCCACTCCTGCCCAGCTTATGGTGGGGAAAATAATCGCCTCCAACACCTCAAGCATGTGACTGTCACGAAGCTCATTTGCCGAGTTAAAGAAGTCCACCTTGAGCAGTACCTCAACTCGGGTGTTGCCCACTTCACCAGGATCAAAGGTGGCAACTGCAGTCGCGCCGCCCGGCAGCAGGCCAGCATCGTATTGCTTGGCGGGATGACTGATGTGGAAGCCAACTTCCACTTCGTTCGCCTGCCGCTCAATGGCGCTGGCCTGTCTCGCCAGCAACAGGCTAGCGAGAAGGGTAGTCAGCACCACCGCCGGCGGGAAGAAACGAGCCATGTAGCCAGCTCCAGTTGATGGATAAAGGCACAGCTGTGCCACAGACAAAATCCAAGCACGAGCCCGCCAGAAGAGTCAACACTGGCCTCTCGCCACCCCGTTCAGGACAACGCTACCAAAGCCACGGGTGGACTGTGGCGCTCCCCCTTGATATGACCGTGCACGCCTATGTGAACGGTCAAGGTCCGCTTCACTGTCTCTTTCTGGAGCCCTCCTAATGCACGCTCGTCTTTTCTGGATTCTGGCTGTCTCTCTGCCCTTCGCGCTCAGCGCCTGCATGGGCGGTTCATCCACACCTGCTCGACCCGACTGCGATCTGGATATCAATAACCTCTCGGGAACCTGGGTCAGCCTCAAGGGTGGCGGCACTGGCAAAGACGTACCAGACCCCTTTGCGCGGATTAAATTCAGCACTGAAGACGGCAAAGGCAAAGCCATCTACACCGCTGGACAGGTCGCTCCCGGCAATCCAGCCACCAATAAGTACGATTACGAGCGGACCTCAGTATCTGAAGGCGGCGAAGCTCTATATTCCATCAACATGTTTCCCGAGAAAAGTAAGCAGCGTATCGAGCGACTGAAGAAGGACAACCGCAGGCTTGATGTGAAGTTTGAAGGGCGCCTGTACGTAACCATCGACCAAAACCGCTGCGCACTGACCCTCAAGGACTTCTACGTGACCTACGTCAAGGGTGAGGAGACCATGGACTCCAACCCGACCGGGATTCGCACCTACCTGCGGGCCACTGATGAGCTGAGCTTTGTCCACTGCGATGAAGTTCAGCAGCTCTATCCCTTCGCCATGGAAAACCCCAAGTGGGGCGAACGCGGCGATCCGCCCCTAGATGCCAAAGAAGGAATCTTTGCCAAGGAGCCCATGTGGTTTCACTACGCTGAGAAACAGTTCGAGGGCAGCAGGGACGAGGTCCTGACCAAGCAGCAGAAAGCTGGCGTTATGGCGAAGGAGGGCTGTAGCTATGACTACGACCTCTGGGTTCGTGACCGCCGGGTTGAAGGCAAGCAGAAAGTCGCCGTGACACCCAAAGACAAGGGTTTCCTACACTGGAGGGCTCAGCACAGCTTCGAAAAGTCCAGCGCTGCCGGATTGTTCGTTGAGATGCACCGCTATATGACCTGCGCAGAGGGCGAGCGAACTCTGATCGGCAACGCCTGTACCGTCGTCTGGCCCGAGCGAGAGCGAACTGCTGAGGAGAAAGCGGAAGCTGAGGCCGAGGCCAACAAGAAGAAGTAACTCAGCTGCGTGGTGACAGATCCCGCTGAACCGTCCAGGTGGTGCCCTGCGGGCTGTCCTTAAGAGCGATGCCTCGTTCTGCCAACTGATCTCTGATCCTGTCGGCCGCAGCAAAGTCTCGCTGGCTGCGAGCCTCCAGACGCTTATCTATGGCCTGCTGGATCTCCCTCTCCTCGATCCCAAGCCAGCGCAGGCGGCGCTCCCTTAAGCCCGAGAAAAAGCTCTCTGCGCGCTCGTTGAGGACGCCGAGAGTTGAAGCAGCCCGCAAGATTCGATCCCGCGCAGCACGAGCCAGTTGCACCCTGGCGACCACGCTGAAGTCAGGCTCGCCACCGAGCCATCGATTGACCTTGCGAATGAAGTCAAACAGATGCCCAAGTGCGCCGGCGGTGTTGAAGTCATCGTCCATCGCCTCACCAAAGCGCTCAAGGACCTTCTCACACTGGTGAAAAAGACCCCGTTCTGCGCCATCGAAAAGCGATGGATCTAGCGTTTGGAGCGGGTCCTCGACCGGCGCATAGAGATGCTCACGTCCCCAGCTTCCATCGGCACGGGCAGGTCGGAGTTCCACATGATCGCCAAGCATACGGTCCAACTCAGCCAGAGCCCCATAGAGCCGCTCAAGCCGTGCCTCAGCCTCCTGAACCGCCTGCTCACTGAAGTCGAGCGGCGCCCGATAGTGTGCAGTCAGATAAAACAGCCGCAGAGACTCTGGGTGGTAACGCACGATGATGTCGCCAACCCCGAAGAAGTTGCCCAACGACTTGCCCATCTTCTCGCTGTTGACCGTCAGGTGACCGTTGTGCATCCAGTGACGCACGCAGGGCCCGTGACCGGTAGCACCCTCAGTCTGGGCAATCTCATTCTCGTGATGAGGAAAGATGAGATCAATTCCGCCGCCATGGATATCGAAGCGCTCCCCGAGCAACTCAGAACTCATCACCGAGCACTCGATGTGCCAGCC
>DJIF01000086.1:438-9740 GCA_002433485.1 Deltaproteobacteria bacterium UBA6601 | reverse complement strand
CCTGCGTTGCCTCTGGGCTAAGACCCATTTGCATGAGCATCGGTACGAAAATCGGTGCCATAAAGGCCCACTTGGCCGATGCCGAGCCGACCAGGAAGTTCATCGCTGCGGCAACCACCAGGAAGGCCACCATCAGGATTCCCCCCTCCAGGCCGATGGACTGCAGGATGCCGGCTCCCTTGACCGCAGTGATAGCGCCGAGATTGGTCCAGTTGAAGTAAGCAACGAACTGCCCGGCGATAAAGGCCAGCACCACGTAGGCCCCCATCGAGGCCATGGTGTCGCTCATCATCTTGGCCAGATCCTTATCGGAGCGCAGACTCCGGGTCATCACCCCATAGAGAATTCCAGGAATGATAAAGCCGATGGTCACCAGGATCTCAATCGACTCAAAGAACGAACCCAATGCATTGACCGCTGGCTGTCCCTCAGGCACCGCATCATGCAGGGGAGCACCCGGCACAAAGCCGAGCAGCATGATGCCGACACCAGTCAGCAGGCCCACCGCAGCGGATATACCAAAAGCTCTGGCCTCCTCGACTCCAGGCGTGGCTGGACCTTCATGATGGCTACCATCGCCCAGAGATGGGTCCCACTCACCCAGCATGGGCTCAACGATCTTCGAGGTAACCACCGTACCCAGCACCGTAACCAACGCGGTCGAGACGACCATAAAGTAGTAATTACAAACAGGGGTCACGGTGTAGCCCGGATCAAGGGTCTGGGCAGCCTGTTGGGTCAGAGCTGAGAGCATCGGATCGAGTCCAGTGATCAACAAGTTGGCGCTGTAACCACCTGAGACACCGGCATAAGCAGCTGCGAGGCCAGCCAGCGGATGACGCCTCACGCTGGCAAAGAGCAGCGCGCCAAGTGGGGTCAGCACCACATACCCAGCATCGGCTGCCATGGAGCTCATTACCCCGGCAAAGACCACCGTGGCAGTCAGCAGAGAGTCGGGAACCCGGGTGACCAGCACCTTCAGGCCCATAGAGATGAAGCCGGTACGTTCTGCGACCCCGATTCCAATCATGACCGTCAGGACCGGACCGAGCGGAGCAAAGCCGATGAAGTTGTCGACTGCAGAGAGCAGCATCCAACGCAGGCCCTCAAAGCTCATCAGGCTCTTTACCGAGAGCTCAACCACATCTCCAGTTCGCTGGATGACCTCAGCCTCAGCACCAGAGAACAGGGCTGAGACCACCACCACCAGAGCGGCCATAAGGGCGAACAAAGTTAAGGGATCGGGCAGCGCCTGCCCCCAGCGCTCAATGGCGCTGAAGACCCGAACCAGCCGAGATGGACCCGGCTCAACAGCAGCTTCGATATCACTCATGTCGCATCCCTCACCGGGCGAAAGCTCAGTATCTTGCAGCCATAGGAGCCACGGAGCCCCAACTCAGGCGCCCATGTTAACCACGCTGCGGAACAGAATGTTCGCAGGCTATCTGGACCCTGCTTCAAAACAAAAAAAATTGCATCGGGACAGTGCAGTACATCCATGTCTACCGATGACATGCAATCGCTCAGCAACCTCACTCCAACACACATTATATGTTTTTTATGGTTAATTATGTCTTAAAAATATCGATTCAGTTTTTTCTTGGTTGGCCACACACTGAGGTCCTGGAGGTGTCATGCAAGCCAAGCAAGCCGCAACTATCTCGCTCCTTTCCCTCACCATGAGCATGCTGATCGGCTGCTCGGACTACGAGCTGCTCAAGGTGCCTGCAACGACCAGCAACGGATCAGAGAATTCAGTACTCATACAGGACCCGCCCGGGACAACTACCAGCAACAACAATCAGGCCTCACCCTGGGGTTCCCTTGAGCCGGGTCAAATGCCTGAGGAATACTTCGCGGTTGCATGGACCGAGGCGGGTGAGACGGAGTCCTACTCTGCTCCACGCTACGACATCATTGATATCACCGGACAGGTAGTCAGCTCTTTCACCGCTCCAGTTCACCCATCACCAGGATCACACTCCGGCTGGATTGAGCACCACTCCATTCAAGCAGCCGGTGAGGGGCGATTCCTGGTCGTCAGCAGCAGCCAAGGAGCTGACTTCTACGGACCGACTACCCACGTATGGCTGGCGGACGGTCACACCGGTGAGCAAGAGACTCTGATGTCCTGGACTGCTTACAGTAACCACGTTTTCCTAACGGAGGCCGGAGCTATCCTGGAGCTGCCGGAATGGTTCAGGCTTACCGGGATCCTGGCCGACCCCCACGATGAAGATCGCTTGTTCCTGCTCACCAGCAGCTCGAACCTCTATGCCCAACCTCTGCTGGGGAGCCTTTACTCGGTCAATGTTCGTGACCCCGACGCAGAGGTACTGAGCTGGGATGCTCCTGAGATGGTCGGTACCGAGCTGATCCCGGACTGGGGCAACGCACCCTGGGAGCCATGGATGGCCCGCGTCTTTGCCAGCGAGGAGCAGACCGTAGTTGCCCTGGGCCTGCTGCTTCCAGGCGAGGACGGCGCCATTCGCAATCTGGTCACCGGCTTCTCGGTTGAGAGCGGTCCTATGGATTGGTCTATCGACCTCAGCGACCACTCCTTGACCACCGATGTGGCCATTGCCCCACCACGGCAAGGAGAGGCTGCTGCAGTTGTATTGCACCAAAGCAGCGCCAGCTGCCCCGAGCCTAACTTCATTCACCGCCAAGGCGAGCAAGGGTACTCCTTCAGTGGCAGCGACACGGTGTTCTGCAGCAAGCTCGGGCCGGTCCTCGACGATCAGGCCGAGACCTTCATCTACTACGGCTACAGCGACCCAGAACTGGTCGAATCACAACAGCAGGCCTTCATCAGCCACCGCGGCGTCGATGTCTGGAGCTACAGTCACTTCCGCGACGGCCTGCAAGAACGGCCCTTTGAGATCCTCGGAATGGCCCGCTTGCAGCTGAACTAGAGCTGAGCAAGGCAGCTCACTTAAGCCCCAGAGCGACAACGAAGAAGCCCGAAGGCATTGCTACCTTCGGGCTTCTGGATGGCGGGATGGACGGGACTCGAACCCGCGGCCTCCGGCGTGACAGGCCGGCGTTATAACCAACTTAACTACCACCCCAACTGATATTCGTTACGCGATGAGTGTGACCAATAGGCTCGACCCACCGGGACAAGACTTCTAAGGCAGCCCGATGGCCCTGTCAAGCCCAACACGGGCCCAAAGGGCAAAGAGGCTGGCCTGGTGGGCGGGACAGGGCTCGAACCTGCGACCCGTGCCTTGTAAGGGCACTGCTCTACCAACTGAGCTACCCGCCCGGAAGGCGCAAGACTACTGCAAGCGCAGCAAGTTGTGGAGGCCCAAAGCCAAGGCTAGCTGCCCGAGGGCAGCTCAGGAGAAGGCAATTGGCGACTGGCACTCTGTCTAGGATCCATACCAGCAAACAACAGATCCGGCTCCTCGAGGAGTAAGGCCTCCTTGAGAACCTGATCCATGTGCTCTACCGGAACAATCTCAATCTCAGAACGAATGCGCACTGGAATGTCGGGGATGTCCTTGGCGTTATCACGGGGAACAATGACCTTGGCGATCTCACCGCGATGAGCTGCGAGGGTCTTCTCCTTGAGGCCACCGATGGGACGGACGTTACCGCGCAGGGTGATCTCTCCGGTCATCGCCACATTGCGGCGCACCGGAATCCGCAACAGAGCAGAGGTCATCGCCGTGCACATTGTGATACCGGCAGAGGGCCCATCTACTGGCCCAATCTCAGGAACATGAACGTGAATATCCACGTCTTTGTAGAAGTCCTTCTTGAGCCCGAACACACTGGAGCGGGAGCGGATATAAGACAGCGCAGCCCGGCCACTCTCCTGCATGACATCACCGAGTTGCCCGGTCAGAATCAGCTTGCCGCTGCCCGGCATGATCGCAGCCTCCACCGGCACCAATGCACCACCGACCTGGGTCCATGCGAGACCATTTACAAAGCCGACCTCGTCACCCTGCTCGGCAGTACCAAAGCGGTACTTGGGCACACCAAGCAGACGTTGAACCCGCTGTGGCGTGATCACCTCATGGGTCTCCTCACCCTTCTGCCGGTCAGCAACCAGCTTCTTGGCGACCTTGCGCGCGATGGAACCCAGCTCGCGCTCAAGATTGCGCACTCCCGCCTCCCGGGTATAGCGCTGAATCACCTCCTGAATGGCAGTATTCCGGATCTCAATGTGCTCCTCACTGAGCCCATGAGCCTCCATCTGCCGCGGCACCAGATACTTGCGAGAGATAGCCATCTTCTCGGCCTCGGTGTAGCCAGAGAGACGGATGATCTCTAGGCGATCCTGCAGCGGCACAGGAATCCCTTGCAGGGTATTGGCGGTGGTGATGAAGAACACTCTGCTCAGGTCGTAGTCGAGATCTATGTAGTGATCGTTAAAGGTCTCGTTCTGTTCGGGATCGAGCACTTCAAGAAGAGCAGAGGCCGGATCCCCACGGAAGTCAGCGCTCATCTTATCGATCTCATCGAGCAGGAAGACCGGGTTGTTGGACTCGCACTTCTTTAGGCGCTGAATGAGCTTGCCGGGCAGTGCTCCTATGTAGGTGCGACGATGACCGCGGATCTCCGCTTCATCGCGAACACCACCTAGCGACAGCCGGACAAAGTCGCGACCGGTCGCCCGGGCGATGGACTTGGCCAGCGAAGTCTTGCCCACACCTGGCGGTCCCACCAGGCAGAGGATCGGGCCTCTCATCTTCTCGACCAGGGACTGCACAGCAAGGTACTCGAGAATCCGCTCCTTAACCTTGCGTAGACCGTAGTGGTCCTCATCAAGTACATCTGTGGCCTGCTCAATATCGAGGACCTCTTCGCGGTACTCCTCCCAGGGCAGGTCGAGGATCCAGTCGATATAGGTCCGCAACACAGCCGCCTCGGCGCTCATGGGCGACATCATCTTCAGCTTGCCGAGCTCTTTCTTAAGGCGCAGCCGAGCAGCCTCAGGCATGTCCTTCTCTTCGGCCCGAAGATGAAGCTCCTGGAGCTCACTCTTGGCGTCATCCTTGTCGCCCAGCTCGCGCTGAATCGCTTGCATCTGTTCGTTTAAGTAGTACTCCCGCTGGGTCTTCTCCATCTGCTTCTTGACCCGAGAGCGGATCCGCTTCTGTACTTGGAGAATCTCAATCTCAGACTGGATGTGCTTGAGCAGGGACTCCAGCCGTTCTTGAACGGTGGAGCTCTCCAGCAGGTGCTGCTTGTCGCTCACCTTAAGGTTAAGCTGAGCGGCCAGAACATCGGCCAGCTTGGCCGACTCCTCGATATTTGAAATGGTCAGCAACATCTCCGGCGGGATCCGCTTTTCCAGCTTCACATAGGTCTCAAAGGTACTCTTAATGGAGCGGATCAGAGCCTCGGCACCGTGCACCTCTGTCGGGGTTTCGGGCTCAGGCTCCACCTCGACCTGGAAGAACTCCTCATTTTCGACGTAGCGCTTCACCCGCGCCCGACGCTTGCCCTCGGCCAGCACTTTGACCGTGCCGTCGGGCAAACGCAGCATCTGCATCACCAGGGAAACGGTGCCAACCTCATAGATATCATCCTCACCCGGCTCATTGGTCTTGGCCGAGCGCTGAGCTACGAGAAAAATCTCTTTGTCACCAGCCATCGCCTCCTGCAGGGCTGCGATCGACTTATCGCGGCCGACAAACAGGGGGATCACCATATACGGAAACACCACAATATCGCGGAGAGGTAGCAGCGGCAGAGTCTTCAGCTCCATGGGAGCTCCATAGTCATCATCTTCATGCTTCTTCCAAATCATCCTGGCGCCTCGAAGGATGCTTCGCTGGAGCGCTCACGGTCGCTTAGACTGCCCGCTTGAGGCAGGCAGGGCAAGTTAAGCCAACTCAGCCTCGTTCTGATAGACGAGCATCGGCTGCTGGGTCGTAGCGACCACCTCTTCCGAGATGACGCACTCCTGCACGTTACTGGCGCTGGGAACCTCATACATCACCTCAAGCATGAGCTTCTCGAGGATTGCTCGCAGTCCTCGAGCCCCAGCCTTTCGCTCGACTGCCTGTCGCGCAATGGCTTCAATAGAACCCTCTGTAAAGCGCAGCTTCACACCCTCGTACTCAAACAGCTTCTGATACTGCTTCACCAGAGCGTTCTTGGGCTCAGTGAGGATCTTCACCAGGGACTCCTCATCGAGTTCCTTGAGGGTCGCTACGACAGGGACTCGACCGATGAACTCGGGAATCAGACCAAACTTGAGCAGGTCTTCGGACTCCACGACACCGAACAAATCCTCCTCCGCGCTCACGACAGCAGCGTCGGGCTTGCCGGCAAAGCCCATCGACTTGCGTCCAACCCGTCTGCCGATGATCTTGTCCAGACCGACGAAAGCGCCGCCACAAATGAACAGAATGTTGCGAGTATCAATCTGCAGAAAGTCCTGCTGAGGATGCTTTCGCCCGCCTTTTGGAGGCACATTGGCGATGGTCCCCTCGATGAGCTTGAGCAGGGCCTGCTGAACCCCTTCACCACTGACATCTCGGGTGATCGAAGGGTTCTCTGACTTGCGTGAAATCTTATCGATTTCATCAATGTAGATAATCCCCTTCTGACAGCGCTCGACGTTGTAATCGGAAGCCTGAAACAAAGAAAGGATGATGTTTTCGACATCCTCTCCCACATAACCGGCTTCAGTCAGTGAGGTCGCGTCTGCAATGCAGAAAGGCACATTCAGAAACTTGGCCAGAGTCTGAGCCAATAGGGTCTTGCCGGTTCCGGTGGGTCCCAGCAGCAGAATGTTGCTCTTCTGCAGCTCGACATCGTCGTGAACACCCTGACGTCCTTCAATGCGCTTGTAGTGGTTATAGACCGCAACCGAGAGCACCTTCTTGGCCTGTTCCTGACCGATCACATACTCATCGAGGTGGCCCTTGATTTCCTGGGGCTTGGGCAACGAGCTGCGCGAGGTGTAGTAGTCCTCGCGGTCGTACTCATCAGCAATAATGTCGTTGCAAAGCTCGATGCACTCGTCGCAGATGTAGACCGTTGGCCCGGCAATCAACTTGCGCACTTCCTTCTGCGACTTGCCGCAGAAGGAGCAGCACAGGTTGCTGTTGTCCGGGGTTCTCTTAGCCACTGCTTGCTACTCCTGATCCTCTCGTCGTTCAACGATACGATCAATGATGCCATATTCCAGGGCTTCCTCAGCAGTGAGGTAATAGTCCCGATCGGAATCGACCCGAACTCGCTCCTCATCCTGGCCTGTGTGCTTGACCAGAATTCCGTTGAGCAGCTTCCTCAAGCGCACGATCTCGCGAGCGTGAATCTCAATATCGCTGGCCTGCCCACGCGCACCGCCAAGGGGCTGATGAATGAGAATCGAAGAATGGGGTAGAGCCGCACGCTGGCCTGGCTCCCCACCAGCCAGGAGTACCGCACCCATGCTCATGGCTCGACCGGCACAGAGGGTCGCGACCGGCGCATTTATGTAATGCATGGTGTCATAGATGGCCAGCCCTGCCGCCACATCACCTCCAGGGCTGTTGATGTAGAGATGAATGGTCTTCTCAGGATCTTCCGACTCTAAGAACAGCAGCTGAGCAATGATGGCGTTGGCCACCTCAGAGGTGACCTCGGTGCCCAGAAAAACGATGCGGTCGAGAAGCAATCGCGACCAAACGTCCAGGGCACGCTCCCCGCGGTGGGTCTGTTCATAGACATGGGGCAGCGGTAGCAGCGAGTGCGGAGTAATTCGATTCATTAGAGCGGTCCAGGTCCCTTCCCTGTCAGCACAAGCGAACGACCCTTCATCCAGCACGAAGGATCAGCGCAACAGTTCTAGGGTGTCGCGCACGCTGTAGCAAGCCGTATCGGAGGGTTCTTTGCGGTCTTTAGCCCTCACTGGCGCTGTCCTGCTCCTGCTCCTGCTCCTGCTCCTGCTCCTGCTCGAACGACTGGGGCTCGATCTCAATGACATTGGCTCGATCAAGAACCAAATCCATAGCGGCCTGCTCCCGGAGCTGCTCCTTTAGCCCTGACATCGCCCCCTGTCGGCCCAACATCGCCTTAATGGCAGCTGGCTGCTGCCCCATCTGGGCGGCCAACTGAGCGATGTGCTCCTCGACCTGATCATCACCAACCTCCAGAGAGCTGGCCTTGGCCACCGCATCCAGCAGCATCGCCTGACGAATCATCCGAGCTGCCTCATCGAGCAAGCCCTGCTGCCGATCCTCTGGCAGATCTTCCAAGCGAACAGCGGGAATATCAAAGCCCTGACGAGAGAGCTGCCTGAAGTTCCGAGCCAAGCTGTCCTCGGCCTGGGCACGAATCAGCCCTGGAGGCAGCTCAAATGAGTTGAGTTCAATCAGCTTGTCCATCGCCTTACTGGCAGCCTTGGCCTTTACATGAGCGGTCATTTGCTCGGTGAGCTTGCCGCGGATATCCTCCTTGAGATCAGCCAGGGTATCGAAGCCCAGGTCCTGAGCCAGCTCATCGTCGAGGGCAGGGGCCTGCTTGGCCTTGAGCTCTGTGATGGTGAGGGTCAGCTTGGCACTCTTACCGTTCCACTCCTCGGGCAGAGTACCTTCGGGAATCTCAAGGTCCTCAAAGACCTGCTCTACGCCAGACTTCAGGCCGCCGATCCTGGAACCCAGAAAGTCAGCCACCGCAATGCCGGTAGAGCTCTCTACAGAAACCAGCAAAGTATCGAGACTGTAGTCATCCAAGCCCGCAGCAGCGAAGCTCGCATTGACCGTGGCCATGTCCCCAGCAGCAGCCTCGTGATCGGGGTCAGCGAGTTCCAGGGTGGCCTGCTGAGAAGCCATTCGATCGAGCTCCTCGTCTACTTGCTCGTCGCTCATCTCGACGCGCTCCCACTCGACATCCAGCCCTTCCCACTGCTGCAGTTCGATTTCGGGCTGTACCTCGATGGTCACCGAAAACCGATACTCCTCACCGGTTTTCAGGGCGGAACGCTCAATGATGGGCTGGCTTACTGGGAGCAGCTTGTGCTCTTCAATGGCCTCCTCAAAGGCCTCGGAGATCAACTGTCCGCCAACCTCGCCCTCAATCTGGCGCGCGAAACGCTTCTCAAGCAGGCTGCGCGGGACCTTACCCGGGCGAAAGCCCTTGATCCTCACTTCGCGGCTCAAGCGCTTGTAGGCCTTGTCGAGACTGCGGGTGACCCGCTCGCTCTCAACCACAAAAGAGACCTTCTTGGAGACAGGGGAGAGTTCTTCGACCTCAATTTCCATTACCTTCGCCTCGCTATGCTGTGGTGCGAGAAGGGGGAGTCGAACCCCCACGGGTTACCCCACCAGATCCTAAATCTGGCGCGTCTACCA
>DJIF01000086.1:0-125 GCA_002433485.1 Deltaproteobacteria bacterium UBA6601 | reverse complement strand
GCGCGTCTACCAGTTCCGCCATTCTCGCCGATGTTCGTGGCCATAATCGACAGACCGCCGACGGAGTCAACTCCGCCGGCGGTCTGTCTCGATTTGGTGAGCCCAGCAGGAATCGAACCTGCAAC
>DJIF01000081.1:3781-16607 GCA_002433485.1 Deltaproteobacteria bacterium UBA6601 | reverse complement strand
CAACTCAGCTGTCATCGCCCTGTTCCTGCTGCCCCACTGGCTGGCCCTGTCCCTACTGGAAGGGATGGACTGGGAGCAGGTCAGCTACATGGTCCCGTCCATGGCGCCGCTGAGCGTGCTGTTGGCCCTGGGCCTGGAGCGCTGGCTTGGCTGCATCCCCGGTCCCTGGCGGCGCCGCGACCAGCCCCCCACGGCGCGGCGCCGCGAGCTGCTGCTGGCAGCAGCTCTGCTGAGCCTGCTGGGGCTGAGCCAGATGGGAGTCAGCAGCCTGCGCTGGCCCATCGACGAGCGCCTGCTCAGCTCGCCCCAAGCCAGCCACCACCCGCACCGCGGCGCTGAAGCGCCCATGCATGCTCTCAAGAACGCCGACCAGGACCCCGGAGTGGAGGCGGTGCGCCGCTACCTGACCGAGCCACGGTTGCTGCCGGCCTGGCCGCACCTGCGGGTCGACGGCGCCGAACGGGCGCTGACTGAGCTGGCCCACCGCAGCCCAGCGCTGGAACGTACCGAGACCGGTCTACCGGTCTACCCATCAGGACAGCTGGCGGTACTGTCTGCCTATTACAAAGGCACCGTGCGCAGCTACGACTTTGCCCTGGACGGTCGTCGGCTGCGAGAGAGCAGCGATCCAGTGCGCACTGCAGTGTGGCTGCACACGGTGTCGCTGCGACTGCCCACTGATCGGGTGCGGGTACGCATCGATCGACAGCGCGATCGCTACACCATCGACATCGAAGAGATCGGCAGCAGAACCAACACTGAGCGGGACTTCAGCTTCTGGCTCAACCCCTGGGACCCGCCGGTTCGCACCATCCGCATGACCCGCAACGGCCAGCCCATGGAGGACCTGCGAGTATTGACCTACGGCGGGGAACTGGAAGAGGGGGAACGTCTGCACATTCTCACCAACTACAGCGGCGAGATCATCGACGTCGTCGATGTCCCCTATCGCATCGACAGCGGAGAGGCGGTCGCCTGCGGCATCTGGATCTTCCTGGAGGGGGTCGACAGCCGCTACATCGAGACCCTCTCGCCAGGCGGCGCCTTCGACATGCGCTGGGATGGTAGCCGCAGCGGCACACTGCGCCTGCCCCGCAACCTGCACGCCGATCAGGTGGTACTGTTCAGCGACCCGTACTGTGGTGTGCACATCCCTCAGCGCGGCGACCGCTACGGCATCGACCGGCCGCCCTTCAGCAGCACTGAGCCCATCGAGATTCAGCTCAACCGCAGCTGGTAAGGGCCGCCACCAGCGCCGGGCTCAAGGACACTCATAGACTACATGGGAGGTGATCCCGGCTTCTACTGGCACCGGGTTGACCCCCACGCAGAGCTGGCCTTGTGGATCGCGCACGATGATCTCTGTCTCACCGACCTCGACGTTAAGAAAGGCCAGGATCCCCTGAGTATCGGTGGTGGTCGCTGGGCCCAGCTCATCGTCCACTGCAAAGGAGGCCTCATAATCCAGGCCCATCTCCACCGTAGCGCCGGCAAACTCGGTCCCCTGAGTGCGGCTCACTGCGCCCACATGGAGGAGACCGCGCTGCGGATCAAAAGGGAAGCCGAACTCTTCGACGAAGAAAGCATCCCGTTCATCGGCAACAAAGGGGTTGAACAACACCAGGTGATCGACTCGATCACGCTGCCAACGCAAATCGAGGAAAAATGAGACCTCGGTGAGATCGTCACGAGCCCCACGCACCATGGCCTGCTGCTGATCGGCCGGCAGCTGCAGATACCAGTCACCTTCTTCGGTTTCGGTGTAGGTCTCAGCGCCGGAGCCGCCATCCTCGTAGATGCGAATGTCACCAGCGGGTCGATACTCACCCACGGTAATGATCTCGACCCCACCGTGCACAGTGATGAAGCCATCACCACCGCTGCTGTCATCATCGTCGCCGGGCACAGGCCCATCACCGCCAGGGCCGCAGGCACAGATCGCCAGCCCCAGAGCTAAGAGCAACATGGACAGGAGGACGCGCAACATCAGCACCAAGATAGCCAGCAAGTCGGGCCGACCGCCAGCTCTGCAGGAGCCTGCTTGCGAGGCGGCCTGCTGAAAGCAACAATAGAGGAAGCATCGGGCCGGCTCGGCCCGCTGCTGACCGTGGAGCCCGATGCGACATGTTTCCCTGCCTTGGCTGCTGTTGCTGGCCCTGATCTTAGGTCAGGGCTGCGAGTCCAACGGCGATGACGACGACGCTGCCGCCGCTGACGACGACGACAGCAGCGCTGACGACGACGTCAGCCATCCCACTGACGACGACGACGATTCGGCGCAAGACCGACGCGTCCAGGGCTCAGTAGATGTGATCACCCTGACCACCGACCAGCTCGCAGAGGGAATCAGCGTGTTTGAGCTGGGCAACGAGAGCAACGTCGATACCACCGATGATCTGGGCTGCTGGGAGCTGCGCTTTCCCATCGACCAGGAGACCGCCACAGTAGTCGCCAGTGCGCCGGGCTACGAAGAGGCTCGCTACCACCTGGACCTGCGCTGGCAGTCCGACCGCACCGAAGACATGATCTTCTTCAACATCTTTCGCAGCGACGAGATCGGCCCCTTTATGGACCAGATCTTTGGCCTGAGCCCCGATCCCAACCGGGCCATCCTCGAGGTAGGGGCCAAGAGCGCTGCGCTGGGACCACGCCTGGCAGGAGCCACGATCCACACCGACCGCAACTACGAGATGGTGGTCACCGCCAACGACAATCCCGGCGAGACCAACGTCACCACCGACGATGGCACCAACTTCTTCATGAACATTGAGCCGGGTCCGGCCAACGTCTGGGTCGAGGGCCCGGACGGCGAGCCCTGCACGGGTCTGAGCCCGGTAGAGGTCGTCGCCGGAACACTGACCCACGTCATCTTCCTGTGCAACTGAGCCCCAGACCGGGCAGTCACAAACTCAGGAAGCGCTGAAGCAGCTCTGAATCAGCGCGATCTGAGCCTTGTCGGTCTCGTCCATCTCTTCGGTCTCAGCAGCCAGGCTCAGGCTGATGTCCTTGAATTCCCGCACCGGCTCCTTGCCGGTCGCCTCGGGCACGGGAACCTCAAGGCAGCCCATCCCAGTGAGGCTACTGGCCGCCTTGGCATCATCAAAGCCCATGGCGCAGACGAACAGAGGCTCGCGGGGCGCGGCGAAGTAGCTCAGGGAGAAGGCACCGTCGGCCCCTGCAGCGCTGAGCCCGACCGGCTCGGTATTCTCGGCAGACTCCGCCAGGATCGCAGTGGGACCAGTAGCGATGACAAAGCCCTTGGCTCCCTCTGCCTTGATCGTACCGCTGACCGTGCGCTTGACCCGATCGCCGGTCCAGCGCTCATCACCAAAGCGCGAGCCGCCGATGGTGGCCAGTGGATTGCCGCGCGAAGCAACCACCAGGTCAACGTCTTCGACTACAGTGGCAGCACCGGCCTTGCCCACCACCAGCTCGGCAGCGCAACCGGCGACCATGAAATTCTGGTTGTCGTCAAAGGTAGGCGGGGCAAAGGCGCAGACGCTGATCTTCTTAGGACCGGCGGGAACCTCCAGGCTGAAGTTGCCGAGGTTGGCGACGGTCGCCGCATAGATGGGCACAATGGAGCCGTTCTCCCACTTGCTGATGGGAGCCTCAGTAGCCACTACCACCAGCTGATCGATCTCAGCCCGACGACCGGGAGCTGGTTGGGTGCTGCCCTTGATCTTGTAGGAAGCCTTGTCCGCCGAGCTACTCTGGGACCAGCAGACTTCAAGGGGCTGATCCTGACCTGCCGCTGCAAGACTGGCAGCGGCGGCCCCTTGCGCGTAGGACATGGTCACCTCAGCTGGAGTGGCCGCGCTGGCAGCCTCCGCCGCCTTGGCCGCAGCCGCAGGAGCGGACTGCTCCGCCGCAGCCGCAGGTGCCGCCGACTCAGCCTTGGCAGCGGCATCTGTCGCCGGTGCTGCGCTGGAACTCTCATCACCCGAACAGCCCGCAACAAGGGCCAGGGCCAGGGCAACAAGAAAGGTGCGAGTCTGCTGGAACATGGGCCAATCCTCCGGGTCGCTAACAAGGTCCGCTCGGGGCAAGGTGCCATCCTGAGCCCCCCAAAGCTGCGAGAGGTTAGCTCGCATCCCCTAGCAACTCAACCGGGCCCACCTGGCAGCCAGCGAGGCCGCTCAACTGCTCAGCTCAGCCGCCCACTTCAGGCCCTGGACAGGGTTGACTCTCCACCTCTGCCTCGGGCAAAGGCCGCGAGCCGGCCTCCACCGCGAGCTCAGCGCGCGCGCTGTCGTCGTCACCAGCGGGCGCACTCTGTTGCTCAAAGTAGGTCATCACGCCATGCGCGTCAGCGCGCTGGTCGGCGGCTGCCGACGGGGCCTCCGCGCGCGCCCACTCCCAGAGCTGCGCACCGCCACTACCAAAACACTCCGCACTGAGCAGACGCTCGGTACCTCTGCCATCCAGTTCCCAGCGCAGCCACAGCCCGCTCGGCTGACCCTCGCTGTAGGCGGTGCGCGAGCGACCATCCACCCGAACTGGAAGCGCCTCCTGCGAAGCCCAGGGGCCAGCGTGTAGCTCCCCATCCCCCAACTGCAGCTCAAGGCTGGAGTGGGCCTTGAAGCTCGAACGCTCCTCCCAGGCGCCATCGCGCTGACCGCCGCGGTAGCGCCCGCGCGCCTCGCGAACCTGCCAGCCGTCTTCACCTCGATCACTGAACCTCAAGCGCCATGGGCCCTCCCTTTGGCCGCCCTCATAGCTACCCCACTCGGCGCGGCCCTGACCGCTGCCTGCTGCTGCAGGCCTGGCGACCACCCAAGGCCCGCTGCGCTGCCCCTGCTCCATGCCACCGGCAGCCCGGCTCTGGCCCTCGGCAAGACGCTGGTAGCCGGACGGCTGCGCCGCCTCATCCGGCTCGATGCCGAGCCAGTCCTGCCAGCGCGCATCGGCGGCGAGATGCTCGGCGAAGCGACGATGAAGGCGAGCATCAGGGTGGCCGTCCGATGGGTGGACCCAGTGGTCAGCGGCCACCATGCCCTTGAGGCCATCCAACAAGTCCACAACAGGCAAACCCAGCTCCGTATCAAGCTGGGCAAAGATGCGTTGATGCAGATCTGCAAATGGGTAGTCGTCGTAGCCGATGGGAATCGGAATCAAGGTAACCACGGTGCGAAAGTCATCCAGGGCCCCCACCAGCTGGAGGTCAGCCATGCTGCTCAGAAACTGCTGCCAACCGGGATAGTCAGCCGCAAAATAACGAGGAACCTGCTCATCGACCAGGCGCCGACCGATGCGCAGAAAGGCGCGGTGATAGAGCTTCCGCACCAGGGCGCTGCCCTTGAGCACAGGATTGGCGTCCACCGCTGACATCCAGCCCGGAAAGTAGAGCTCCCGGTCCTCCTGCAGCTGACTGTCGTTGTAGACAAAGAAGCCCACCAGCACGAGATCGGGCTGAAGGGATCGCCAGCGCTCCAAGAAGTGCAGCCACTGAATGAAGAAGTTGGTGTTAGGGATGCCGGCATTGAGCACCTCAATGCAGCGCTCGGGTAGCTTGGCTGCAAGCAGGTCCTCCAGGACCGCCGGCCAGGTGTCCCGCTCCCGAACCCCCTTGCCAAAGGTCATCGAGTCGCCCAGCACCAGCACGCGCGCACAACCCACTGCCGGCAACTGCGAGTAGTCCCGCTCGTCTCGCAGACCGAGGTTGTTGATCTGCACCGGAACGCTGCCGGTCATTCCCTGAGCTCCCGGGCGATACCAGTTCAAGGTGAGTCCGGTGCCATCGGCAGCAGTCCGCCCCCGAGATCGCTCGCTGAAGGAGCTGTCGTCGTGCTCAAAGGGAGTGAAGAATGCTTGCTGTTCCTCACTCTCTATAGCGTGACAGACCAACTCAGCGATGCCGAGTCCGACGCACAAGGAGAGCAATGACAGCGCCAGCTTTGGCAGCAGAGCGCGAGCTGGGGAACGAGAAGAGGACACCGGCTACAGGCTACACTCTTTAGGAGCCTCCCAGGCGAAGGCTACCATCGCCTTCGCAGGCCGCCTCGTCTTCATCAAACATCAAGCTGACCAGTTCCTGACAGAGCTCGTAACGAGAGCTGCCGGCGGGCACCAGCTCGGGTGCGGACCCAGCAAAATCCGGCCCAGGAGCGCCAGCCAGGAGGAAGTCTGGACTGCTCAACAGAGCCGAACAGAACCGACGCAATGATCCGTCCGCATCCTCCAGGTCGGCGAGACGAGACTCCAGAGAATGACCCAGAATGTCCGCAACCAGCTGGCGCTCCTCGGGATCATCGAGTGCGGGGCGAGCTACCAGCCGATCCTTCAGGGCCAGGCTGAGCTGCTCAAGGCTGGCATCCTCGGGTGCTGCAGCCAGCAAGCCGTCGATCCAATCGGCCTCGGGCAGCTCATCCTCCTCAGTGAAGGGATAGTAGCAACGACCCACCACATCCTCCCAGGCCATTGCTGCACCGAAGTTGTTGCTGCGAAACCCGGTCTCGCCATCGAGGAGGAAGACCCCGAGATCGATCTCAAAGGCCCGCGCTGCCTCCAGGCTAGCCTCCTGCTCATGAACTCCCGGATCCATGGATATGTCGTAAATGAGCGGGTCTATGTCGGGCCAGTCCATGGCCTGGGAGACCGCGCTGATCAAGGCCCGCGGGGGCAACCGCTCGACCGCGTCACCCGGATTGTTGAGGCGCAGCTCAGGAATGTCATGCTCGACCACCCAGGGGTTGAAGACCGGCGCCAGATAGTAGGGCGATTCGAGTTCGCCACATTGATCGGGCATGCCGGGGTTGAAGTAAGGGTGTAGCACCGCCGCCGCCACCAGCGAGCGCAGCGAGAAGGACTCCTCGACGAAGACCGCAGTCAAGTACTGCAGCAGATCACGCTGATAGCGGTTACGAGGGAAGAAGTGGGAGACCGTCAGAGGTCGGCCCGTGACCTCCTTCCAGACCTTTTCCGCGGTGCTCATAGCCACCAGCAGAGCGAAGGCCTGCTCACCACCGAGGGTACCATCGTCAGCAATGCTGATGCCTTCTTCTCGAAGCTGATCAAAGCCGAGATGGAGCCACTCCTCCAGGTTCCAGATACTGGGGGTCTGCGCCACCTCCTCGATAAAGAACCCGTCCCAGCCCTCCGGGTCCGGCTCGATCTCTCCGGGCAGCACAAAAGAACCGCAGTGCTCACTCATGCCCCAGGGGTTGTAGCCCTCGCCGTGATCCCAGAACAAAGCTGGGTTGACCCCCTCAGGAATGAACTCCATAGCCAGCACCCCTTCGATGCGAAAGAAGGCATCAAGGTCCTGAGTGGGCCGACCGCCGCTGTTGCCATAGAGCGCGCGCTCCACCAGACCTGGCAGCTGCCAGGTCCGATCCAGCTCGGGATCAGCGGAGTCGGTAACCGAAAACTCCGAGTTGTGACAGGGCAGGCAGTCAATGCGTCGATTGAGGTAACTGCGCTCAAACAACTGACGATAGACCCCACGCCAGGCGATGTTGGCCCCAGGATTGTCCAGATTGACGATCTTGGAGCCCAACTGAGAGAACAAATGGACCCGGAACACCGGGCTGATGTCATCAAGCGATACAGCCGAGATGATCAGGTCATGAATGCGCCAGCCGGTTCGGCTGGCGGAATCCAGCGGCGAGCTATCACGCACGGCGGCAGCCAACGAACCGCTGGTCGACGGGCCGCCGTTGCCGTCAAGACTGAGGGGTTCTCCAGAACCGCAGCCCCGGCCCGAGCGCTCGCCGACCCGATTGATCTGAAGTACATCTTTCAGCACTTCTGACCAGCGCTGAATGTAAGCAGGCGCCTCCATCATCGCCTCCACCAGCTCAGCTCTGCTGCTCTGCTCAATGATGGAGATCAACAACTCGATCTCGCGCACCGAGCGAGGGTGTCGCCCCCATAACTGGGGCAGCAGCCGACGCACGAAGGCTTCATTGCCAGCGTCGCACAGCGGGGTGTCCTCGAGCATGCCGGGTCGAAAGCCAGTGTCCAGACAGTCGGGAGCCGCCATACAGCCCTCATCGAGACAATCGTAAGTGCCGTCGGCGTCGTTATCGGCGCCATCGCTACAGTCACCCGGCTGGCCGCCCTCGTAGCGCGCTGACTCGCAGCTCACCAGCATCAGCCCGGCCAGTAGCCCCAGCACTGCCTTCATCCAGCTCACAGCGGATAACCCAGCAGCTGCTCTCGCAGCTTAATGGCGGCATCCAGCTCACTCCCTACATCGGTAACGTCGCCGACCGCAAAAGATTCCTGGCTGAAAGGCCAGACCCCCATGGCCAGCAACATGGCAGCCCTGTGTTCGGTAGGGGTAAAGCTGAGGTTAGCCAGCGCATCCTCACCGATGGAGCCGACCACCCCGCTGCGTTCTTCATCGGCAAAGCCACCAAATCCAACCACCACATAGCCCCACGGCCAGTGATTGGTACCCCTACCCCCAGGGTTGGCTGGGGTAACCTCCGGAATCGGCGCCCTGCCGAACTCGGTGTTAAGCAGCACAAAGTGGCGATCCAGATCCAACTTGTTGGGATCGTCCTCACCAGGCTCATTGATGATGGCGGCCAGCGACCGGCACATGTGCATCAGGTTGGGACCCTGGCCGTAGACATGCTCAGCATGGGTGTCGTAGCCCTGGCCGGTGGGATCGGTGAATACCCCGCCTTCCATAACCTGCACGTAGCGAGGCGCGGCCGAACCGGCCGTGATCAGATGGCGCGCCATCTCCAAAGCAGCGGTGGTCTCATCAGTAACGGTAAAGATCTCTGCCGACTGAGGATAGCCAGGATGGGAACTGCACAGGGTCACATCGGGCAGGTCGAACAGCGAGCTGGGCAACAGATCTGCAAGCACCTGATGCGACCCCATGGCCCGCCGGATCGCCTCAAAGTCATTGTAAGCCGGCGAACGGAGCCCCCCAGCAATAGCGTGGTCAAGGCGGGCGCGGAGCTGCCGGGTGTAGTGATCGACCAGAGCGTCCAGCTCACTCTTATAGTCCGCGACGCCCGGCCTTGGCAGACGCGCAGGCAGACGCGGGTTGGGCCCGAGTTGCAACGCAATCGGCTGGGCTGCAGCCGGGTGTAGCCCGAGAGCTGAAGCCGCCGCACCGTTGTTGGATCGGTCAAAAGAACTCATGTAGATGGTGTAGGCGGACGGGGCGCTACGCTCGCTGTCCTGCTCACCGAAGAACCGCTGTAGATGAGTGCCGAGTCCGGCCATCCTCGGATTGCTCACCCCCTGGCCGGCGACCGCGAAGGGAATCGCCACCGCATGTGGCTCCACGTTGTGGCGCAACACCCACACCCGCAGACGCGACAAGATGTCCGGACGATCGCGTAATGGGTAGATAAAGGGGCCCAGATTGACCGTCACCCCGGCCGAGTCGGCAGCGAAAGGCTCATAGAGCGCCCGGGACCCACCGTCGCACTGACCAAACCAGGACTCTACCGAGCGACCGCCGTCCTGAAACATCCACCACTGCTGTCCAGAATAGTCGCCGCCAATGGAGGGATCGCAGAACTCCGGCACGGTGTAGAAGGTCTCCCATGGAGACATCCCGCCGAGTAAGAACACCTCCAGCATCGCCTCTGGGCGGGCCTCGCTAGGCAAAAGGGTGTGCTCGCTACCCTTGGGTGGGACTCCCCAGGGCTCGTTAGAGACGGGTAGTGGACCGGGCAGCGCTGGGCCGGGGCCGACCGAGTCGCGGACCGGCCCTGAGCCGCCAGTGGCCACCGGCTCCTGGCAGGACCAAGCCGAGCCGCTCAACAAGCTGGCAGAGCAGAGCTTAAGGAAGTTGCGCCGGTCCATAGGACCAGATACTAGCCTCCCAGGGCGCGCAACGCAGGGGGCTTACTGTGCCCCACGACCTCAGCCGACCACAGCGGCATGCTCTGGGCGAGGCCCCTGGCTGCCATCTTCAAGCCGCAGCTTATGAATCGCATCATAGGCAGCCTGCTTGTAGAGCACGCTTAAGGTCGGCAGGTTGAACACGAAGGTGATCAACTCATCAATGGTACCGCCGTAGTGGACCACTGCTGCAGCATAGTGAATCAGTTCGGTCGCCTGGGCACCGACAATGGTCGCCCCCAGCAGCTTTCGGCTGCCGCGCTCAACTACGATCTTCACCATCCCGGTCTCGGCGCCGAGCATCACTGAGCGGGCCGAGTGGCGATAGTCGGCGCAGCCGCTGACCACATCGAGGCCTTCGGCCCGCGCCGAGGTCTCATCTTTACCCACCGTGCTGAGCTCTGGAATGGTGTACACGCCGTAGGGAAACAGGTTACCCAACTCACCGCGACCCTCACCAAACATGTGCGCCGTCGCCACCCGCCCCTGCTCCATGGACACACTGGCTAACGAGGGAAAGCCCACCACATCACCGGCCGCATAGATGTGCTCAGCGCTGGTGCGCTGATAGCCATCCACCGAAATCGTGCCCCAATCGTCCAGCTCCAGACCCGCCTTCTCCAGACCCAGTCCTTCGGTGTTGGGGAGTCGACCCAGTCCCACCAGACACATATCCCCCTGAACCAGAGTGCCGTCGTCGAGCAGGACCTCAACCCCGGTCTCTTGAACCTGGGTCGAGCGCGCGCTGGCCCCATGACGAACGACCATTCCGGCCTGAACAAAGATCTCTTCGAGCAGGGCCGAAGCCTCCGCGTCAAGCCAGCGCAGCAGCCGTTCCCGACCGTTCAGCAAGGTCACCTGCACCCCAAGAGCCTGCATGATCGAGGCGTACTCGCAGGCAATAACACCTCCACCCAGGACCACCAGGGTCTCGGGAATCCGCGGGATTCGGAGCAGGGTGTCCGAGTCATGAATTCGCACACCGTCGACCACCGCAAACTCAACCGGACGGGGGCGCGAACCAGTAGCTACCAGGATGTGCTCGCCGCGAGCCTTGGTGCCATCCGATAGCTCCAGGGTGTGAGCATCAACGAACCGAGCCCGGGCGGTCCGCCGCTCAACACCATGCAGGCGAAAGCTGCGCTCGACCTTCTCCCGCCAGCGATTAACAATACGCCGCTCCATGGCCATCAAATTGGCGACCGAACGTTCCCGCCCAAATGGAGTCTCAAGGCCAAGCCGGCGACCTCCGGCAAGATACAGAGCTGTCTCCCGCAGGGTCTTTGACGGAATGGTCCCCGTATTCACCCAGGCCCCTCCGGCGAGACCTGAGTCGACCACCAGCACCGAGCGGCCCAAATAAGCGGCCTGGACCGCACCCTTCTCACCGGCCGGCCCGCTACCAATAACGACCAGGTCGTAGCTGTCCATAACTATAAATCCGCCTGTTAGTTGCGCTCAAAAAGACCAGAACGCAGCTTGCCAAAATAGCTGTGGGTCTCCTCTCGCAGCTTGCCGCTGAGCAGCAGCACCGCGATGAGATTGGGCACCACCATCAGGCCCAGGGTGAGATCAGAGAACGCGATAACCGGACCCAGCTTCCAGACTGCGCCGATGAACACAGCGCCGACAAACAACAGCTTGAAGGGCACCACAGCGCGGCTGCCGAACATGTACTGGGTGGAGGTCTCGCCATAATAGGACCAGCTGATAGCAGTGGAGAAAGCGAACAGAGAGACGGCAAAAGCCAGGAAGCCATCACCGAAACCAGGCAAGAAGTGGTCAAAGGCGGCAGCGGTCAAAGTGGCACCATCGAGATCGGGCGCACCGCTGCCATACATACCGGCCATGACAATGACCAGCGCGGTCGCAGTACACACAACAATTGTGTCAATGAAGGGCTCTAACAGAGCCACGATCCCCTGGCGCAGCGGCTCATCGGTGCGCGCCGCAGCATGTGCAATAGGTGCTGAGCCCAATCCAGCCTCACTGGAAAACACCGCGCGCCGCACCCCGGTGATGATGACCGCGCCCAAGGCACCGCCAGCAGCGGCCTGACCGGAGAAGGCATCAGTAAAGATGATCGAGATGGCCGGTCCAACCTCGCCCAGGTTCATCAGGCAGATACCGACCGCGCCCAGGATATAGATCCCACACATTAACGGCACGAGAATCCCGGCCACCTGGCCAATGCGCTTGATCCCGCCGAGGATCACCGCGCCCACAGCTCCGGCCAGGACGACGCCGGTAGCCAGCGGCGGCACTCCAAAGCTCTCATTGAGCAGAGATGCAACGTTGTTGCTCTGAAACATATTGCCACCACCCAGCGAGGCGACTGCGCAAGCAAAGGCAAAGAACATCGCCAGTGGGCCCACCGCACCGGCGAGGTTGGGAAAGCGCTCCGGGATCCCTCGAGTGATGTAGTACATCGCCCCACCGCGACATTGCCCGCCCTCGTCCTCAATGCGATAGATGGTGCCCAGGGCACACTCGGCAAACTTGGTGGCCATCCCCACCAACCCGATCATCCACATCCAGAACACTGCACCGGGACCACCGGTCTTTACCGCGACTGCAACCCCGGCAATGTTACCAAGCCCAACGGTGGCGGACACCGCCGCCGATAAGGCCTGCATGTGCGAGATCTCACCGTGCTCGCCCTCTTTGTCAAAGCGACCTCGCACCACATCGATAGCGTGGCGAAAGGCGCGGAACTGAATGCCGCCAGTCAAGACGGTTATGAAGAAGCCAGCGCCGAGGCAGAGGATAACCACCGGCCACGACCACACCAGACCTACCAGCGTATTCAGAATGTTCTCAATGGATTCAATCATGACTCGACTCTAGCTCCCCCCAGGTTGATTCATCAGGACAAGACTAACTGCAGTTGTTCTGCCACACAGCATCATCGCTGCAGTCGGCGGGACACGCGTTGCAATTGTTACGCTCAAACTCATCGCAAACCCCATCGGGACAGAGGACCCCACCAGGACCGCCGCCAGGACCGCCG
>DJIF01000081.1:0-3456 GCA_002433485.1 Deltaproteobacteria bacterium UBA6601 | reverse complement strand
GCCAGGACCGCCGCCAGGACCGCCACTGCCACCAGGCTGGTCACCACAGCTGCCCAACCCATCGGCTGCACTCACCGCAAGACCGGTGAGTTGAGCATCCAGCGCCTGCCAGCGCTGCTCCACAAACAAGGACAAGCCAAGGGCTTGACCCACATCGGTTTGCTGATTGGCCTCAAACTCGGCGAAGGAATAGAACCGAGTCGGATCGGCAAGTACCGCATCCCGCACCAGTTTGACCGCGGTCATCATCCACGTGTCGAAGAGCTCGCTGGCGAAGACCCCGGCAAGGGCGCCCCGCAACAGCTCATGGTAACGCTCCCGGTAGCTATCCACGGCGAGCAGACGCTCCACTACCGGGCGGGAGGCCAGAGGTCCACAGGTGGGCTCATCCATCATCAGGTTGATCAGCCCGTCACGGTCGCAACCGCAGCTGAAGTTGCCGAAGGCCTCATTCAAATCCCAGGGAATCAGCTGGAAGCGCCCGTCAATCTCGTACAGATAGTAGTTGTGACCGTTGCCGGTATAGGAGTCCAGGTTCACCAACAGGGTGTTGAGCGCAATGTAGCGCAGCACTTCATCGACCAGCAGCACCTCTTCAAGCTGCTCATCAGAGCCCTGGGCGAGCACCTCCACCAGCCGCAGGAAGGCGCTGTGATCGCTGCTGTCCTCGTTGGTCTTCAGCTCAATCCCCTCGTAGGCCTCGAAGCTGTCACCACGCCAGGCCAATGAGCCTGCGGGAAAGTCCGGCTTGTAAAGGTCCCCATCGTCATCGGCAAAGCGCTTCTCAATGAAATCATCATCCACGTGCTCAACCACGGTGTAGAGCCCCAGGTGCTCGCCAGCCACGGTCAGGTCGGCAAAGGCGGTGCATGGGGTGGGCAGATCGAGCTCCCTAGACAGGCGATAGCCCAGGTGCTCGCGCAGCAACGATGGATCCTTGAAGCCGTTGTTGAAGTTGAGCTTCTTCAAGCCATGCAGCTTCTGCCCGTCCACATAGCGATTGGTATCGACCTTAAACGGATAGCGAATCGAGTTGGGGTCAGAGGCCACCGATTGCAGGCTTGAGTTGCCCTTGGTACGAATGGCGACCTGCTCTAAAAGCTCACCGTCATAACTGATGTTGGCCGGTCGATACTCCTCGTCGAGAGGAGCCGCAAGGATCGCCTGCCAGTCCTCATCCGCCAGTTCAATCACCACCTCCATGACCCGGTCAGCAGGAAAGGCTGCACCGCAGGGCTCCTGTTCCAGAGCAGTGCTCGAGTCAGACGCTCCTGCCCCAGCTTGGACACCCGGCAGGCTCGCATCCCCACAGGACAGCGGAGCCAGGAGCAGGCAAAGCGGCAGGGCCCTCCTAAACAGGCCCCTAAGGCAAGCAATAGGCGCAGACAATGAACCTCCTGGGGAACCAACCTGCCAGCTCAACGCGCGGCAGCCCACCCATGCTCAACCTACCCGAATTCTGGCGCGCGCAGGCTACCTGTAGAGAAGCCATTGTTGTTGACCGGCCTGGGCATCCAGCCTAGCGTGTCTGTAGCCTCATTCCCCGCCATCAGGACTCTATGCCCCGATCTACCCGCCGCAGCCTGTCCCTCCTTGGCTGCATTCTCGCCCTGTCCCTCTCGGCCTCTTCGGCCCAGGCGCAGGCGCAGCTGATCTCCGGCCTGGGAGGAACCCAGGGCTTCGGTGAAGACGAGCTGTACGTCAATGACGACGGCTCTTCCACCGGGATCAACGTACTAGGGCTGTTTCCCAACGGCCTCAACTACTTCGGTAGCGTCCAGACCACCATCTACGTCAACAACAACGGCAACATCACCTTTCAAGGGGGCGTCAGCACCTACACCCCGCAGCCCTTTCCCACCAGCGCAAGGCCCATGATCGCCCCCTACTGGGGTGATGTGGACACCCGCGGCGGACAACCCTGCACCGGATGCAACCGCATCTACTGGGACCTGGACTGGGCCAACAGTGAGTTCAGCGCCACCTGGTTCAATGTTGGCTACTATTCCTCGGCAACCAACCGGCTCAACAGCTTTCAGGTCGTGATCACCGACCGATCAGCGAGCTTCGGCCCCGGCGATTTCGACATTCAGTTCCGCTACAACCGCTGCGAATGGACGACTGGCAATGCCTCAGGAGGCAGCGGCGGACTCGGCGGCACACCTGCTCAGATGGGCTTCGATGCCGGCAACCTGGTGGACTACTGGTCCCATCCGGACTCACAGACCGCCGCGATCCTCGACCTCTGCACCACTTCAAACGTGGGGCAACCGGGAGTCTGGGAGTTTGAAATCCGTAACGGCAACCTGTGGGAGTGCGGTAACGGCACGGTGGAGGGTACCGAAGAGTGCGACGACGGCAACCAGACCCAGTACGATGGCTGCTTCGACTGCCTACTGGAGATAGATGCAGATCTGGACGGCTCATACGAGGGTCAGGACTGCGATGACAGCGACCCAGCCAACTTCCCCGGCAACATGGAGATCTGCGACGGCCAGGACAACGACTGCGACCCCGCCACCGACGAGTTGCTGGACCTCGATAACGACGGCTTCACCCTGTGCCGGGGTGACTGCGACGAGAGCGACCCGCTGATCAACGAAGGGATGCCGGAGATCTGCGACGGCATCGACAACGATTGCGACCCCAGCACCATCGAAGACGAAGATGGCGACCTCGACGGCTTCAGCATCTGCGACGACGACTGCGACGACAGCGATGAGCTCACCTATCCGGGAGCCATTGAGATCTGCGATGGCAGCGACAATGACTGCGATGGCCTGCTGAACGAATTTGAGGTCGATGAAGACCTCGACGAATGGCTGCTCTGCGACGGCGACTGCGACGATGAGTTGGCCAACGTCTACCCGGGAGCCAGCGAGCTGTGCGACGGCCTCGACAATGACTGCGACGGACTGGTCGATAACGGCCTGGAAGACCTGGACGGCGACGGCATGAGCCCCTGTGAGGGAGACTGCGACGACGCCAATCCCGACGTCCAGTTAGCTGGTCCGGAAGACTACGCTGAGGCTTGCAGCGACGGCATTGACAACGACTGCGACCAACTGACCGACGATGAAGATCCAGACTGTGAAGAGGCCTTCGGCGATGACGATGACTCAAGCGCTGGCGACGACGATGACTCAAGCGCTGGCGACGATGACTCAGGCGCCGGCGGCTCGGACACAGATGATGAAGGCGATAACCGGGGCGGAGCTGGCGGATGTGACTGCGCGGCATCGTTGAGCGGAACCGTACAGCCCGGCAGTTGGTGGCTGCTGCTTGGAGCCGGGAGCCTGTGGCTGAGAACCCGCAGGAGCCGACCCTGAGCCCAGCCAGCCGAGTACTTGTACTATTGCTC
Source organism: Deltaproteobacteria bacterium UBA6601 (assembly GCA_002433485.1). Classification (GTDB taxonomy): domain Bacteria; phylum Myxococcota_A; class UBA796; order UBA9615; family UBA9615; genus UBA6601. The sequence continues at coordinate 95 of DJIF01000081.1, read as the reverse complement.
AGCTGGCTGCTGCTGCTGCCGGCCTGCGAGAGTCGCGATGACGACGACTCAACCGCCGCTGACGACGACGACTCAACCGCCGCTGACGACGACGA
>DJIF01000115.1 GCA_002433485.1 Deltaproteobacteria bacterium UBA6601 | reverse complement strand
CGGCAATGTCGACACTGCCGACGCAGGCCACCAGGCTTGCAGCTGCCACAGCAGACAGGAAGACGCTCAGAGATTGCGGGAACGACATGGGCGGGACCTCTCGCAAATGGAAAGCAACGGCCTGCAGTCTAGCTGGGCGCAAGCCCAACCAGGACCTCCATTGGCCGGATCGCCTCGTCGGGCAGTCCGTCAGCACGCTGTTCGTACTCCATAAGGGTGCGCACGATAGCGATTCGGAGGTCTTCGTTGAGCTCCGTGCAATCTTCTGCCCGAACCCTCGCGACGAAGCCCCGCGCCAGCGCATTATCACTATCGCCGCGCAACAGGCGATGACGCACCACCTTGCGCACAGCGGACAGGAAGCGCTCAAAGCCGAGCAGGACGGCCTCGTGGTCCTCGCGGAAGAAGTTGACGTAGCCCTCCGGGATGACACCGCTGTAGGTAATCCGGCCGCGGCCGTAGTCGTTCTCCTGGACCAGCCCCTGGGCCATCAGCGTCTCCACTGACAAGCGGGCGTAATTAACCTCGTAATTGATCGGCAACTCACGGGCGATCTCGTCGAGATTCATCTCCTTCTCGAGCAGCATGAAGTAGACCTTGCGGCGCAGATTAAAACCGGGGCCATCACACTGGTCGACCGCCCCCTCCTTGAAGCGCTTCTTGATCTTCTTGACCGTGCGCAACGCCGTATCAAAGGCCAGCGAAACCCGAGTGCTGGTGCGGTAGCGGCGCTCAGCGCGGTCATAGAGAGCCAGGGTAAAAAGCTCACGGGCACGACCTATAGGCATGTCCAGATCGAGCACGGTATCGGACACCATGCCAAGTAGACTGAAGACGACCCTGGCCTCACCGGTGAGGGTGTGACGACCGGGCTTGGAATCCTCTGGGAGCTCCGCGAGCTCTGCCAACCTTGCTACCTGTCCCATAACTCTTACCCCTTTCGTGGTCGGTGTTTAATCCGACAGCTAACCATCACGTCTTCAAGCGGCGTGCCAGATCCGGGCCCTTCCCGACACGAGACCTTAGATTCCCGTGCAGCAACGCATTCATCCGGGACAAAGCGGGCCCGAGTCACAGCGAAGGCAGGAGTTGCAACAACGCTCGGCAAAGCTGATCGCGACAGCAATGTCGGAGGCTCCTGACAGGCAATGACATGGATGTCACGGTGGGTTCTCTGCGGCTGCCAAGCAAGGGAATCTCGCGGCGCGATGGCCAGCTAGCAAGTCACAGGCGGCGGACCCCATAGCGCTGCTCGCCCGGCTGCTGACCACAGATCTGCGCAGCGATGCTGCTGAGTTCTTCACGCAGTACATGACCGCAGCGGTCAAACATGTGGTTAGCGCCGGGGATCACGCTAGCAAGGACCGGAATGGCCAGCTTCCGCAAACGCTCCAGCAGCTGCTCCACCAACGGGATCGGACAGAACGGGTCGTCGGCGCCGACCACAATGTAGAGAGGTCTAAGATCAGCCGGATCCTCAAGAAAGCTGAAGTCATAGTCGAACTTGAGCGGCGGAGCGATGGCGATGCGGTGGCTGCACGCCTGCTCGCGATGAGCAAAAGCCATTCCCACAAAAGAGCCAAACGAAAAGCCACCAACAACCCGGGGGGCATCTACTGGCAGAACCGGCTCACTGGCTTGCAGCAGATGACGCCAGGCTGCAGCTACGTCAAGGCGCTCGCCACGCCCTGCGTCGTAGCTGCCCCCAGAGCCACCAGCACCCCGGAAGTTAAAGCGCAGCGCATGAAAGTTACGGTCGCGAAAAGCCAGATAAAGGGTGTGACTCACCTTGCTGTTCATGGTGCCTCCCATCTCAGTGTGTGGATGGCAGGCAACCAGCAGCCCTCGTGGTGAGTCGGGACAAGCCTCAAAGGCCTCCAGCTCAAGCTCATCAGCGGTATAAAGGCGGAGCGCCTGATCTGCAGGGGGGCGTGACACGGCCACAGGGTAGCAGCAGAAATCAGGGAACCGAGGTCGGGGCGGGGCTAAGCTCCACAGGCCTGTCAGCCTCCTTCTTCCCAGTCGGCAGCGGTGGCGCAGGGCGCAACTTGTAAAGAGCCCATCCTGGACCGCTCGCATGCCGGGTCGCCCCCAGTCGAAGATAGGCAGCCATCAGTGGATCGCCAAAGGCCGCGACGGTGTCGGTCAGCAGCAGAAACTCAGCACCCAGACCCTGCAGCTTACGCAGCTCCCGCGCGCCAAGAGCAGTACGATGCCAGCCCCGCCGATCGATGGCGTAAAGCACGGTTTGGGGATGCCGATCGGTCACTACTACCGAACGCTTGCGAGGGAGCACCGCCGAGACCCCACGGGACAGCTCTGCTACCCGAACATCGGCCCGCAGGCTGTCGATAGCAAAACCAAGCCCCAGCTGCAGTGACAGGGTGCCCAGCAACAGGACACTGAGCAGGACCGCCAGCTTAAGCCGAGCGCTGAGCGCCGCCCACTGAGCCAGCCGTCCGGCAGCATCCACCAGCGCAGCCCCCACCAGCACCGAGGCAAAGGGCACCAGCGGCAGCTGGTAGTAGTTGTGCAGGGCAAAGCCCTCGGTAAAGACAAAGCAACCCAGGACCAGGGACAGCGCCCCAAAAACGTACATGCGCAGCTCGGGTCGGGCCTTGGCTACGATGGCGCCACGAATCGCCAGGAGCAACCCCAGCGGGCTCAGGGTTTGCGCGACCGCAGCACCAAGAACAGAACGCCAGGTGTCCAGCGAAAACCACAGCGCTGGGCCACCCCATTTGTGCGCCTCAGCGCCCCATAGACCAAAACTGGCTCCCTCTGCGCCAAGGGTGAAGTGGGCGTGGCTGTACCAGGCCCCGCCAATGGCGAGCGGGGGCAGCAGCAGCAACGGCAAGCGCAGCGCAATTGCCGAACCCTGGCGGGCCAGCCCCAGCGCCAGGACCAACGGCAGGAACAGCGCCATGGTCCCCTTCACCGCGATCGCAAGGCCCATGCTCAAGCCAGCCAGGGCCAGGGCCAGCAGAGCCCTCAAATCACTGGCTTGGGAGCCCCGATCCGCCCGCTCCATGGCGAGCAACAACAACAGCAGTGCCAGCGAGTCGGGCTGGATGTTGCGCGAGAACACCACCGCCAGCGGCGAGAAGGCATAGAGCAACAGGTAGATGGCAGGCGGTCCGCGCAGGCGCCGCTGCACCAGCACCAGCAGCAGCAGCCCGCCCAGCCACCAGCAGAGAATCGACAGCAGACGCGGAACCCGGTGGTCGGGCAGATAGTTCTGCCCCAGCAGCCGCCACAGCCCGGCCACTACCGCACCATAAAGGGGCAGCTCCGACTCCACGTAGCCCGCCTCAGGCCCGGCCCAGTCAATGCGTGGATGAAACAGGTCAATCCCCTCGCGCAGCATGTTTCGAGCGATGCTCGCAGTGTCGGCCTGACGCACGTGATGGACATCAACCGGTGCCGCATCCAGACCCGGCAAACGCAGGAGCGCGGCGACCAGCAACAGCAGAGCGCCTGGCAGCAGAGACGAGAGAGCGGTTGAGGAGCGGTGCATCAGCAGCACCAATCCTATCAAGAAGGACGGGACTGGCCCACCACTGAGACCCACTAATAAAGGCTCAATTATTTGGGATTGCTTGCCTTTACCTGATTTCGGGTATATGCCTTGCGCGAGCGGTTCAGCTGCCCCACCCTTAAGGAGTCAGAACGATGCACAATGAGGACAGCGCTCCGTTGAGCCCGGCCTTCCGTAACCACCTCCTGAGCATCGTGAACATCACCGAGTCCGAGCTGGACAAGATCGTCTCGAATCTGGTGGATCACTGGTCCGAGACCCTTTCCGAGTTCGTGACCCGCCGTCACAAGGAACTACAACGCAGCCGCATTCCCAATCGAATCGCCTACGGTCGGATCTGCGATGAAGTAAGCGCCCGCCGCTTTCCCATCGCCCCCCTCTCTGAACGTCAGGTACGTCGCATTCTCTACGGCTGAGGCCCCTGCAGCAAAAAGGCACCCAAATATGTGCGGAATCGTTGGCTACATCGGCGCAAGGCGCCCCGTCCCCATCCTCCTCGAAGGCCTCAAGCGGCTTGAGTATCGCGGCTACGACAGTGCCGGCGTGGCCACCATGAACGGCAGCGACTCGTTGTTCGTCTGCAAGCGCGCCGGGCGAGTGCGCGAGCTCGAGCACGCCCTGCCCGAGCTTCCCCCCAAGGCCAACGTCGGTATTGCCCACACTCGCTGGGCCACCCACGGCCCCCCCTCGGACAACAACTCCCATCCGCACCTGAGCACCGACGAGCGTATCGCGGTTGTCCACAACGGCATCATCGAGAATCACTCCACCCTGCGCACCATGCTGATTGCTGAGGGCGTAAATTTTCGTTCCGAGACCGACACTGAGGTCGTCCCACACCTCATCGCACGCTTCTACGAGGGCGACCTGCAGGCAGCGGTGAAGCAGGCATTGGGCCTGATTCAGGGCACCTACGGACTGGTGGCAATGTGTGTAGATGAGCCCGATCGACTGGTAGTCGCCCGCAACGGTTCGCCCATTGTCCTCGGGGTAGGTGACAACGAGATGTTTGTGGCTTCCGACGCCCCGGCGCTCATCGCCCATACCCGGCAGGTGGTCTACCTAGAGGACGGCGAAGTCGCGGTGCTGGATGCCAACGGTTTCCAGACCACCGACCTGTCGGACCGCAGCATCACCAAGGCTGTGAACGAACTGGACTGGGAGATTGAACAGATCTCGCTCGGTGACTTTGAGCACTTCATGCTCAAAGAGATCCACGAGCAGCCCCGCTCCATCCAGCGAGGTCTGCGCGGCAGAGCCCTACCGGAGTTTGGCGACGCCAAGCTCGGCGGCCTCAACCTGGACCGCCGCGCGTTCTTCGACATCCGCCGCATCTGCCTCATCGCCTGCGGCACCTCACTGCACGCAGCAATGGCTGCCTCCTACCTGATCGAAGAGCTGGCCAGGGTCCCCTGCTCGGTGGAGATCGCTTCTGAACTGCGCTATCGCAACCCCATCGTCGATGCCAACACCCTGTACTTCTCGGTGAGCCAATCTGGCGAGACCGCCGACACCCTGGCGGCGATGCGCGAGATCCGCCGCAAAGGCGGCATCGTACTGGGGGTAGTCAACGTGGTGGGTTCCACCATCGCCCGCGAGAGCGACGGCGGCATCTACATCCGCTCCGGCCCGGAGATCGCTGTAGCCTCGACCAAGGCCTTCACCAGCCAGCTGCTGGCGCTGACCCTGTTCGCCATCAAGATCGGGCGAATGCGCGACTTAAGCGCGGAAGCCGGCCGCAACCTACTGCGCGCGCTAGCCGAGATCCCTGAGCAGATCGAGCATCTGCTCGCCGAGCAGAGCGACCACCTCAAGGCCATCGCCGAGAGCATCAGTTCAGCCCCTTATGTGTTGTTCCTGGGTCGGGGCGGGAACTTCCCGGCAGCCCTGGAGGGAGCCTTAAAACTCAAGGAGGTCTCCTACATCCAGTGCGAGGGATTCGCGGCGGCGGAGATGAAGCACGGCCCCATCGCACTGATCGGCGACGGCACTCCAGTGATCTTCATTAGCCCGATGGACCACCTCCACGAGAAAACCCTCTCCAACATGGAGGAGGTCAAGGCCAGAGGCGGTCGGGTAATCGCCATCTGCAATCCAGGCGATAACGAAGTGCGTAACGTGGCCGATGAATTCATCGAAATCCCGGCCACCCACAACATGCTCACACCATTCCTGTCGGTCATCCCGCTGCAGTTGATCGCCTACTTTGCAGCGCTTTACCTCAATCTGGATGTCGACAAACCGCGCAATCTGGCCAAGTCAGTGACCGTTGAATGAGAGACCGAGTTTCCATTTAAGCGAGAGCGTTCAATTCACCTGCACCTTTGAGACTGGAAGCCTTTGGGCTGGNGGTGGAGCCTACGCATCAGGTCATCTTTACGACCGTGTGATGGCACTCAGAGCCGAAGGTCTTGGGTACAGGAGAATTAGTCAGCGACTGAACGATGAAGGCGTCCTTACGCCACGGGGCAAGAAGTGGTTCCCGTCATCGGTGTACTCCCTCATCAAGAAAAGACGGATTCGGGATGCCCGTCTAAACGAGACACCAGAATACGAGTTCTCAGACTGGAACCTGCACCTTTTGGAGAAGACCTTTCTGCCAGAGAGTGGGCAGGGGCAGGTGCGACAACCAGGTTAGCGTGGGAAACCACCACTTCCCTTATAGGTGTACTTAGAACGCCCTCAGAAGGTCTGTAGAAGGGCTGTGAGCGTGTTGCCGGGACTACCAAGAGTGGACACCAACACATTGGATTGTCATCGAAAACTAAGACCCGTCCATTGAGAGCGGACATGCTTTCCAGATTCAAAGTAAAGATATAACTCTGGGGAGGTCCTCGGCGACTTTGTTGTAGGGCAAACCCACCTCCCATGCAGCTTGCCGTCCCGATAGGAACCCCTACAAGGCTTGCCGTCGAAGTATTTGCCCAGCACCTGCTTTGCAGAACCCAACGAAGTCCACTCCCCACTCCGAACTCCGTCTACATACTCCCCCGCCTCTTCTATCGTCCCGTCTTTATTATAATACTCCCAGACACCCACCTTAACCCCAGAGTCAATATTGCCCACAGCCTGCACCTCCCCACCCTCATACCACTCGGAATGCTCACCACTTCCGCCATGCCCGGGACCGTCATGACTTAACTGACCATTCTCGTACCAAACGGACTGTCTTCGAAAACCGGCATTCCCGAAGTAGTCTTTCATTCTTAGCTGCCCATTACTGAACCATTTAGTATTCATGATTTCAGGGAACTCCTTGCCAACTGGTACGTATCTCTGGTCCCACGACTTCCGCCCGTCTTCAGAAAATCTTAACCTGGCGTCAATGTCGCCACCCTTCGTCGTTACAGCAGCGGAACGCCAATTCCCGTTCGGATAACAATCCCAGTCCCAGCTACGCCAAGGCATCGGCTCTCTTTCCTCGCACTTTTCAGGCAAAGCCTCCGTCAAGTCCTCGGGCAACTCCCCGATAACACACGAAGAAGACAGGACGGCTAACACCACCAACAGCAAGACTGCACATTTACGCATACATCCCCCAAACCAAAAACGACGCTCGTCACACAAGACCGACGCCACCGCTACAG
>DJIF01000088.1 GCA_002433485.1 Deltaproteobacteria bacterium UBA6601 | reverse complement strand
GCATCAACAACACTCCAAACGCACCCGGGCTGAGCGCGAGGCTGGGGATGGTAACGCGGAGAATCAAAGCTGCACAGGGCCGAGCGTAAGATGGGCCGCAGCACCCCAAAAATCGCGTTCAGAATAGCTCAGAGCTGACTTTGAAATCGAGAAGCTGCCAGAGCACAGGAGCTCGCATCCAGGGCGAGCCCCCGTTCCACCTCACTACGCGCCTCATCCATGCGCTTCAGAGCCACATAAGCTTGCGCCAAACGCCCGTGTGCCCAGGCGCTTCGAACCCCAAGGGCGAACGACAGTGAGAGACTTTCGGCAGCGGCATCCCAGCGCCGCAGGGCGAGTAACGAGTCGCCGCGGTACATCTGGTAGGTGGCCTTGTCGCGACCTAGTTCAATGAGGCGATCAAGTCGAGCTACGGCATCACCGTAGGCGCCCCGCTGATGGGCAGTGAGGGCGCGATAGAAACGCGCTGTCTCATTACGCTCATCCTGACCCAGCGCCTTGTTGAACAGCCGCTCTGCCTGATCGAAGCGACCGTCGTGAAATAACAGCACCCCTGCTGCAGCATGCAACTGGGGGGCGAACTTCTGCTGACCAGCTGCACTAAGCACGCGCAAGGCCAGAGCCTCCAGCGCAGGGAGGGGATCATAGTAAAGACCAGCAACCCGCTCACGGGCGTAGTCCAGAGGATCCACTTCGAGATGACGACAGAGCTCTTTAGAGGCCATATATGCGTCGCCAAGCCCCAGGCGCACATCAGCTCGCCACATGATCGCCGGTAGATAAGCCGGGTAGGCATCAAGAGCGCGCTCATACGCATCCACCGCGTCCTGGGGCTGGTCGGCCGCCTGGGCCGAGCGACCTTCAGCGAACAAAATGCGAGCTCGAGTCCAATTTTCGAGTCCGCCCTGGTCGGCTCTGGAATAGAGCGGAAGAGCCTCTTGAGGGCGCCCTGCGGCGGTCAAAGCGAGAGCCTTATGGAACAGCGCGGGAGCGTAATTGGAGTCCTCATCAAGAGCCTTATCCGCGGCTTCCAACGCTCCCTTAAGATCCCCAGCGAGGCGCGAAGCCGCTGACAGATGGATCAACAGCTCCTTGGTTCCGCGAATGTCGAAGATCAGGTCTGCATTGCTACGCAGCGCGTTGAGCATCTTAACCGCCCGCTCAGGATGCCCATCCAGCTGATACGCCAACACGGCTCGGCGCAGCACGGCATCTTTTTCAAGAGGGTCTTGAATCAGGGCTTGCTCGTAAAATTCAGCAGCGCGCTGTGGCTGCCCCAGACGCTCGTAGATCCATCCCAGCCGATAGAGCGTCTTGGGCGAAGAAGGTGCAAGCTCGATCTTACGCTGAAAATGAACAGCTGCCCGCCACAGCTGCCCCTGATCATCCTCAGCAAGCCCGAGTTGGTGGAACACCCCGTGAAAGCCCGGATCTAACTCGAGGGCCTGATCAAAGTGCTTCCGCGCCTCCCCGGGCCACCCAGCTCCCTGCTTCTGAGCAGCGAGACCCAATAGAAAATAGAGCTGCGGGTCTCTGGGATTGAGGGCCAGCGCTTCCTGTACGACTGCACCTACCTCTTCGGGATCATCAGAGTGCACCAGAAAGGTCGCTCGGGCTCTCAAACGCTCGGCCTGCCAGGAACTGCTCGCCGTGGCGCGCTCCAGCAGGTAGATGGACTTCCGCTGCAGATCTCGCTCGCCCAGGCCGCGCGCTGCCAGGATATTGTAAAGCTCAGCCAGTGCTGAGAGCGCGAGACCGCTACCCGGGTCCAGAGCGACGGCTTGTTCCAACAGTGAACGCGCCGCCCGCAACGAGATGTTCGTATCTTCAAGGAACAGATTTCTGCCACGCATCACGAGTTCACGGGCGCTGCCGTCCCGCTCCGGGTAGGCGACCTGGATCTCTTCAATCAGCAGATCCGAGGGCCCCGGTCCAGCCACCTCATCGGGAACCTTGTCCACATCAAGTAATTGAAACAGCTGCCGTTCAGCCGCCTGGATCCAAGGCTCGGGAACCACCCATAAGGACCGTTCAATGGACTGTTGCACTCCGAGCGCCACTCCAGCGACGAAAGCCAACGCCGCCGCGAACCGCAGCAGGCCACGAAAGAAATCCCGAAACGGCGTGCTCTTGCGGAACCGCAGGTCTGAGTTCTTGGACTCTGGAACCTTGATCCCACTCAAGCGCGCTTCAAACAGGTGAGCAAATTCCTCATGCTCACCAAATGACCACCACTCAAGGCCGTCCGGCGAGACCTCTTCGCTGGCATTGATCTTCCGCTCTTCAATCCAGGCATTAACGATCTCTGTCGCGAAGGGCCCATAGACCTTGCCATTCTCCTTAAGGACCATCCACTCTTGGCCCTCTGCGGGCTCACCACCGCCTGCAATTACACTTGGGTGAGGAGCTGGCACATCGATTTCGGAATCTCCCTCGGAGGGTTCCACCGGAGTCTCTCGGCCGCACGAAGGACACACAACTCCGCGCAGCTCATGGAGCAGACCCTGCCGCTCCATGGAGAAGCGATACCGGCAGTGACTACAACGAACGTACATGGGGCCCCCGAACCGGTTCCAAACCCAGACTAGCAGCGCGAAGCGTTGCTGGGATCTACGAGCAGTTCAGTGCCTAAAGTGGCGAGTACCCGTCATCACCATCGCGATGCCCTGCTCGTTGGCCGCTGCGATGACTTCATCGTCGCGCTTGCTGCCACCTGGCTGAATCACCGCGGTGGCGCCGCAAGCAACCGCCGCATCGAGTCCATCACGAAACGGGAAGAAGGCATCAGAAGCGAGCACCGCACCACGGGTATCGAGTCCAGCCTTGGCTGCTTTGCGAGCCGCAAGCTCGCTGGCATCAACCCGACTCATTTGACCCGCGCCAACCCCAACCAGGCGGGTGCCCTTGGCCAGAACGATAGCGTTGGATTTAACATGTTTGGCCATTCGCCAGGCAAACTCGAGTGCGCCCTTCTCATCCTCGGTCGGTGCGCGCGCGGTAACAACCCGACGCTCTTCTGGCCCACCCTGATCCCAGTCCCCGACCAGATAGCCACCCATCACGCGCTTGGTAAACCACTCTCCGGTCGGCCGGCTGTTGAGAGCCCCAACCTCAAGCAACCGGAGGTTCTTCTTCCGAGCCATTAGCTCCAGCCCGCCCTCCTCGAAGGAAGGAGCGATAATCACCTCAAAGAAGTGTTTACCAATGGCTTCTGCCAGACTTGCACTAAAGGGCCGATTGATCGCCAGGATGCCGCCAAAGGCAGAGGTCGGATCACAGGCCAGAGCATCCTGGTAAGCGGTAACGAGCTCGGCTGCCGAAGCAGCCCCTGCAGGATTTGCGTGTTTAATGATGGTCGCGCTTGGCTGATCAAATTCCAGCACCATCGCCAGGGCAGCGTCGGCGTCCATTATGTTGTTGTAAGAGAGTTCCTTGCCCTGCAGCTGTCGGGCTGTAGCGACCGAAGGTCCTCGCCAACCCACCTCACCATAGAAAGCTGCCTTCTGGTGAGGATTTTCCCCGTAGCGAAGCGGCTGAACCTTAGAGAGAGCCAGGTTCAACCGTGCTGGAAAGGGCTCGTCGTCTGGCTGCATCCACCGCGCGATAGCAGCGTCATAGCTGGCCACTCGAGCAAAAGCCTGCCGCGCCCAGCGCGCGCGGGTGGCCTGCCGGGTTGCTCCATCGCAGTCTTCCAACTCGGCACGCAGCTCACCGTATTGAGCCGGCTCCATCACTACCGCGACCGACGGGTGATTCTTGGCGGCAGCCCGCAGCATTGTTGGGCCGCCAATATCGATATGCTCAAGCGCGCGGGCCAGATCACAGGCTGGATCCGCGGTAACGGCCTCAAAGGGGTAGAGGTTGACGACGACCAGATCGATGGCAGGGATACCGAGTTCGGCAGCTTCCTGAGCCTGATCATGACGACGAAAGAGGATCGCACCTTCCAACCTGGGATGCAGGGTCTTGACCCGACCAGAGAAGATCTCGGGATGACTGGTAAAGTCGGCCACCGAAGTCACCGGCAAGCCAGCATCCCTAAGCGCAGCCATGGTGCCACCAGTCGACAACAACTCGACACCCAACTCAACCAATGAACGGGCCAGGTCGACCACTCCAGTCTTGTCCCAAACGGAGATCAATGCCCGACGAATCTTCACCTCTTCCATCACTCTGCTCCTTTGGAACCTCAGTGACTCAGCGCATTGCGCTCAGCAGGCCCCAGTTTGCGACCAGAAGTGTCTGGGGGCCCACCACCGAGCCAGTCACCCAGATCCTCGCCGCATGTTGTCTCTTCAACTCAGCGAGCGCCTGTCCGCGCAAGCCAATCCGCCGGCCCGAAAGCTCGTCTTCGAGCATGACTCCACCCTGATCCACCACCACGGCGCCCACCATCGGCGCAAGACCGTCAGGTGCTTCAAGGATCTCAAAGCTGCGGACCTTCAGCACCCCCTCTGAGCGGCTCCCATGGACAGCCAAAAAGGCGCCCTCCAGAACCCGCAATTGCCCGTCCACATCAGCCGCCGCCTGCATATCAAGCAAGCTCCCCGAAACCTGCAATTGGGGCTTGCCTGAGGTCGCCTGCAGTTGCACGAAACCCCGCGTAAGGGAAGCCCCGTACCAGCCGCTGCGAGAGCGCAGGCCAGCACAGCTACTAAGCACACTTAGGACCACCACCAGAAGAACTACAATTGCAAGAGCGCGGCTCTGAGTCACAGCGAGCGAATGGTAGACGCCATAGAGGCGCATGAAAAGGCCCCGCAAAAGATCGCCCCGAACGCAAAAAGCTAATTAAAATCAATACGATTCAGCTCCGCCAAAAGCTGGCGACCAGAAAAAAAGCTGTTGTTTGAATGAAATCGCGGCAGCTTCGTCGGAAGAGACAGAGCACTGCACTCAAGTACGGGCTGGAAACAGCAAACAGCTGACCTTATGCTTTAGACCTAACCTGATGAGGACGCCATGAAAGCAAGCTATCTACCTGCTGCACTAGTCGCCGCCCTGCTGACCCTGGCGAGCCTCCCGATCACGGCCAACGAGGCTCAAGCGCATCGCACGGTGACGATGTACGAATATTTCGGAGCTCATCCAATCCCGGCTCATCTAGGTGCCTGGTGCGACCGCGACGACCTCCATGTTCACAGCTACGCGCTAAATGCTGAAGAGTATCTACTGTATGAGATCGACGGAGTGTTCCATTTCGTCGGTGACTCCTACCTGCACCAGGGGCACCGCCAGAACTGGTACTACGACCCACACCCCATCGCTCACCTCTCAACTCACTGGTGCGTAATGGAGGGGCCCCATGCCCACTGGTGGCAACCCGCCCACCGAAGCCACCGCACCTGGATCAGCTACGACGGCTACTGGGTCTGGGAGGGCGCTTACACATCGGCTTTCTGGTGGACATGGAGCACCTGGTACGACCCCTTCTGGCGCATCCACAACCGACGTATCAACTCACACCGCCACTACCACCCCGGGCGTCACTACCATGAGCACAGCCGGGCCCGCCCCCGCTACGATGGGCGTCATCGCCACATCCACAGCTCTGACCACCGAATGCGCGGCGCTACGGAGCGACACATTCGCTGGAGTCGACATCGAAGCCAGGAGCCGGCCAGCGAGAGCCGGACCCGCGCCGCCAGCAATCGAGAAGCGAGCGAGCCGCGCAACCTTGGCAATGACCCCACTCGGTCACGCCAGACAAAAGACAGCACGACACGCTCAACCGGCTATCGCCTGCCCGCTTCAGGCGAGCGGAGCAAGACAACCCAGAGCACCTCAAGTGAACCCGCCAGGGCAAAGACATCGGTGCTGCCACGCAAATCGACCGGCTCGACGGGTGACAGCTCGGGCTCCCAGGTGCGCAGCAACAAGCCCAAGGCTCCCGCCAGTTCCAGCACCATTCCGAACTATAGGAAGGCCACCACTGTGCCCTCACAGCGAACACGGAGCAGCAAGAGCGGTGGCAGCTCGTACCGAGAGAAGAACAGCTCTTCCAGTTCCACACGGACGCGCCCGAGCACCCGCACCACGACGATCAAGCCGAGTTCCAGCAGCTCTCGACCACCAAGCCAAACAACTACGAGCAGTAAGAAGACCCGCAGCAGCCGGTCTCGCGGCACAACGACAAAGACGCGAAGCCGAGCTGACGGTGAAAGCAACAAGTCGAAGAGCAGCAGCAAAACCCGCAGCAGCAAGTCGAAGAGCAGCAGCAAAACCCGCAGCAGCAAGTCGAAGAGCAGCAGCTCGAAGAAGTCCAACAAGCGCTAAGCTCAACCCTTGATCTCATGCTCCTAAAAATTACGCCACTGCTGGCGCTAAGCCTGATCCTGCTGGGCAATCGCAGCTGCGAGTCCGAGCAACCGGCCAGGTCCCAACCAGCACCTGTCACTGCCGAGAACAGCAGCGACACCCGTCCACAGCCCAAGCATCTCGAGATCGAGGCAGACCTGCTGCTGCCCTTTGTCGAGGGTGACCAACTGGCCCGTCGTTATGCGCTGCTGCGCGATGCGGAAGCAGCGCTCTCTCGCGATGACGCCGAGGCGGCGATCGCTGCTACCGAGACGCTGATCTCCAATGCCGGAACCACCGCCGAGTTGGCGGCCGAGCAGCGAAGTCGTGCGCTAAGCATGCTGGGCCAGCATCGACAGGCCGCAAAAACTTTAGGACTAATCCCCCCGGCTTCCTGGCTATGGCCGAAGACCCGCCTCCAATTGGCACGCGCTCAATTTGCCGAGCAGGGGGTAGCGGAAGCGCTGCGCACCCTGGATGACTTGGACGCGAGGATCGCGCTTGAAGCCAGTTTGGGACAGAGTCTGCAGGACGAAAGCCAGCTACTCCGAAGCGCGATCCTGCTGACACGCAACCTAGGCGACGATGCGGCAGTGGCACTCAAGCTCTGTCGAGGGCTCTGGCTGGATGCCAAACAGGAAAGCGAGATGGCGGCGCAAGCGGAGGCCTGCATGAATGACATTCACGCTATAGGCGTAGCGAAAGCGAAGCTGTCGCTGGCCGAAAAGGTGAGGCGGGCAAAGGTGCTAGGCCAGGCTCACGCCAATCGCCAGGTCATTGAGCTTCTCGCCGACCAGGACAAAGCCCTCAGCGAGCAACTCGCAGAAGCGACACCGGAAGGGTGTGAAGGAAGCTACGAACTAGGACGCGCCCATCACAAACAGCGTGACTACAAACGGTCCATCCCGCAGCTGGACAGGGTGATCGACTCTTGTAAGGACCCGGAGCTAGTGGTCCGCGCCCGATACCTAAAGGCCCTAGGAGAAGGGCGCGCTGGGAGAGGCCAGGACTCCATCGAAAGCTTCAAGGAGCTCGCCCGGCTGCACTCCTCCCACTCCTATGCTGATGACGCCCTCTATCTTGCTGGCAAGCAGGCCCTGAAAGACGACCGCCCAGAGCTTGCCAGAACCCTGTTCACCGAAATGTCGCGACGCTTTCCAGAGGGCGACATGGTGGGACCCGGGCTATGGGGTATGGCGCTGGCAGACCTGCGCCAGGACCGCAAGTTGGAGGCGCTAACCTGGCTCGAGCAACTGGCCGCCGGAAGCGCGAAGGGAAAACAGCGCGAGCATGTACTTAAGGCTCGCTACTGGCGGGGTCGAGTGCTGCTGACCAGCGCCCCTGAACAAGGCATCCAACAGCTTAGCGAGCTCGCTCGGGATGCTCCACTGCACTATTACGGTGCACTGGCCTGGTGGCAACTCAAGAACGCAGACCCAGAAGCGGCAAAGCCGGTCGCTTCATACCTGGCCGGGCTGGCTGGACAAATGCGCCAGAAACAGGGCAAACCCGAGCGCTTTCATGTGGAGCGACGCTTCGTAGAAGAGCCACGCATTGAGGCAGCCATACAAATGGCACGTGGAGGCTTCGCCAAGGGCGCAGCGCAGCTGATCTCCACCGTCCTCCAGGAAGCCGAAGATCCCTGGGAGCTGGGAACACTGATGTTCGCCTCCCACCTGCTTGAGCTGGCCGGAGATCCCTACCGCAGCCACAACCTGCTGCGAAAAGCGTTCGGCAGAGCCCACCCAGCTGCCAGCGCAGAGCACCGAGGCCTACTGAGTTACGCCTTTCCGCTGGCCTTTCACGACGAGGTCCACAAGGCCTGCGCCGAATATGACTGGGCTCCCTTGCTGTTTCAGGGCCTGGTGCGAGAAGAAAGCGCCTTTCTCCCCGCAGTAGTCTCGTGGGCAGGAGCAATGGGCCTCAGCCAGCTCATGTGGCCCACTGCCAAGGAAACCGCCCGCAAGATGGGGATTAAAAACCTGCAGCGGGAACAGCTCAGCGAACCTACACTCAACCTGCGCATTGGAAGTTTCTATTTCAACGGCCTGCATCGCCGCTGGAAGGGTCATCTGCCGCTTGCAATAGGCTCCTACAATGCTGGCCCCGGAGCAGTTCGTCGCTGGGTCAGAGATCGAGGAGACCTGGACCTGGACCTGTGGGTCGAAACCATCCCGTTCGATCAGACCCGGCACTATGTAAAGCGAGTCCTATCTTCCTTCCAGACCTATCACCTGCTGTACGGTACGGGATCAGCGACAGTGCCGCTGCGAGTGGGGCCTGTTCGGCTAGCTCTTGAGCAACAAGACCCCACCTAATCGTGTTCAACGGAGGCAGGCTGAAATCAGGCGCAGCGTCTCCCGATGCTCCTCATCCGAGATGGACTCGTGGCAGCGCCCCAGCGACAGGCCCTGAAACAACTGACCACCCAACTCATGGGCAGCCCGCACCGATGCGGCAACCCTAGTTCGCAGTTGCAAATCTGGAAGCCGGAACTCAAGCACTAGTTCCGCGCCCGGCATCAGGACTAATCCGCTGGTATCAGGACAGCTGTAAGAGAAGCTCCGCCGCGACAGATCAATGAGATGTCCCCCACCCCGCTCCAACCAGTTCCCCTGCTGGTCCAGCCAGGTTTCAAGCAGAGTCAGCGACTGAAGCCTCCCTGGGTCGCCGCGTTCAAGTCGAATGACGGCTCGCGGTGCGCCCAGTGAATGACGCGATTCGATTCGCAGATCACTCTCTGACAGGCGGTAGGGCAACTGCACCAGGGCGGCTTCCACTGGCCCGGTGTCACGCCCCTCCATTACCCGGGAGCCCACCACAAAGCCCTGCAGGTGCCATGGTCTGCCATCGCGCACGCTCCAGATGCGCACCGAGTCTCCGGAACGAAGCGCCCGCGCTCTATCGCCCCGCTCGAGATCGCCTGGCTGAGCAATCACAAGTTGCGGCCGCGGACCACCCTCTCTCAAATCAACGAAGAAGGACCGGCCCCAGATCTCGCGACCGGGCAGCGACACCACACAAGTCAGCGCTTCGCGACAAGCCCAGCGCAGCAGGCCACGATCGGTCAGTTCAGCTTCCGTTCTCAACCCGCCCTCCAGAGTCGGTCACTACGGCCGTTCCGTAACAGCAGAACCTGCTTCGACGCCCTCTTCAGCAGACTTCAAGCCAGGTGGCGCTCGGGTCTCAACACCCTGCCTGCCCAGCCTGTCCTGCTCCGCCTGCAGCAACTCAAGCTTCCTCGCCAGCTGCCCCAGTTCGTCAAACCAGGGCGGATACAGCTCTGGCCGTAGGCCTTTGGCCAGAAAGTGCAGTTCATCGACCCGACCCGCCAACTCCATCAACTCGTCGACTTCAGCCGGAGCTGCCGCGAGATCAAGGCGCAGCCGCGCCCAATCTTCGTTCATCTTATCGAGGGTCGCAGCGACATCAGCGGTCACCTTGGGCGGAGTTGATTCAGACGCCTCATGGGACTCAGCTGCGGTGGGCGCAGCTTCAAACAGACCCATCTTGGCAATCAGCACCAACAGGACCAGGGTGGGCGTGACAAAGCGAATCAGAACCGTCCAGACCGCAGCGAGTTTCGACAGCCCCAGGGCCGCGAAGCCAGCCTCCCGGTCTTCACGACGCAGGAACCAGCCAGCCGCTATCGCGATACAGAGACCGCCAAGGGGGAGCATATAGCGCGTTGTAAGGTTGTCGAGAAAATCAATTACAGCGCCCCAACGCGCAGCTGAGAGGCCCACCAGCCAGATCAGACCGCCCGCTGACCAGCTGGCCCGAAGCCGCGACAGGCCATGTTCATCGACCAGCCACGCAACGACCACTTCCAGAAGGGAGATGGCCGAAGACCAGGCAGCGAACACCAACAACAGAAAGAAGGCAGCGGCCACCAGCATGCCCAGAGGCATCGTCACGAACAGATCCGGCAGGGTCATAAAAACCAGGCCGGGCCCGGCGGCAGGCTCACCGCCAGCGGCAAACACCACCGCGAAAATCACCGCGCCGGCCATTAACGCAATGATGGTGTCCAGCAAGGCCACCCACAGGCCATCACGAACGATCGTTGCGTCCGATTTAAGGTACGACCCGTAGGTAACCATCGCTCCCATGCCAAGGCTGAGGGTGAAGAACGCGTGGCCCAGGGCTTCAAGAACCGCATCCCCTGACAACTTGCTGAAATCCGGTTTGAACAGGAACGAGATGGACTCCGCGAGCCCTCCAGTGAAGCCTACATAGACCAACATCAGCGCCAGGATGGCCACCAGGGTTGGCATCAGGCGGGAGCAGATGCGCTCGATTCCACCCTGTACCCCGCGAGAGACGACCGCAACCGTCATCAACAAGAACAGGCTATGCCAGACACTGGATAGCAAGGGATTGCCTGCCACCGCCTGAAACGTTGCAGTGGCGCCACCCTGAGCCATAGGAAGGACTCCCAAGGCGACCCAAAAGAAGTGAATAGCCCAACCCGCCACCACCGAATAAAACGACAGGATCAAGAAACCCGAAGCAACCGCCAGTCCCCCTGCAAACATGCTGAGGTCACGAGCGCCCTCTCCCCTTCCCTCGGTCAAGGACAACAGACCACCCAGGACATCTTTGCCACCGCGCCGCCCCACCACCAATTCGGCATACATCAAAGGCAGGCCGACCAGAGCGATACATGCCAGATAGACGAGTACAAAGGCACCGCCGCCATACTCGCCAGTGATGTAGGGAAACTTCCAGATGTTTCCCAAGCCAACAGCGCTCCCTGCTGCGGCCAGGATGAACCCGAAGCGGGTCGAAAATCCGCCGCGCGGGCTTGCTTCACTCATATAAGCCTCCGGCTAACTTGAAGTCGCGGCATCCTACATGGCAAGCAGAGCGAGCGAAAACTGACCACTCTAGCGGGCGCCGGAAGGCTCAGCCGTAGTCGCCAGGATCGTCGACGAAATCCGCAGCTCCCGCCAGCAGCATGCGCCGGCGGACCGACCGCAGCTCCCCCTGTTCCAGCTCAAAGATGAAGTAGCCTGCGGTCCGCGTTGGCTTGGCGGAGACCGCTGAGGTGGTCCCACAGTTGACGATAGGCACACCAGCGCCTGAATCGGCCTTCAGCTCAACCCTCCAGGCTTCATGCTTATGACCGTGCAGAACCAGCGATGGCGGCTGGCGGCGTAACGAAGCGAGTAGCTCATCAACATCTTCAAGGCTGTGACCGGAACGATTGTAGGGTTCACCGTCCTTAGCAAGGGGTGGGTAGTGCAACAGATAGAGAACCTGATCGCCCCGCCCCCTAGCCTCAGCCACCAGCGCTTCCGCTCGCGCGATCGCCTCGGCCCCGAAGCGCCCGGTCGCACGAAGACCAGGGCGACATGGGTTGGTCGCAACGACAGTGGTCGAGCCCAGCCGAAAGCTTACCGGCCAATCCACCGCACCAACCAGTTCATGGGCACCAGCCCAGCAGCGGGCTGCTTCATCCCAGGCACCACCAGCCATCCAAGGACCCATGTGATGATCCATGCGGGCAGCGCGAGTCGCACCCTTGGTGTAGGTGTCGTGATTCCCTGGGATCACTATTGAAGGCATCCCATTAAGAAGGGGGGCAAAAGCCTCACGCGCCTGCACGAACTCTTTGTCCAGCGCCAGGGCAGTCAGGTCACCTGTGAAGACAAACAGATCCGCGTCCCACTGCAGAGCATCGGCCACCGCCATCGTCACCAACGAGGCCGCATCGAAGTGACTCTTACGGCCCGCCAGATAGAGATTGGCCATGCCCAGTGCACGCTTGCCGATCATGCCCTTGATGGGCGGCGGCATCAGGAAGTGCACATCGGTCATATGGAGTATTCGCATCAGGGCAGCACCTCCACGGTAGAGTCTCGCCGCTCAATGGCCTGTCGAGCAAGCTCATCACAGCGCTCATTAAGCTCAACTCCTTCGTGCCCACGAACCCAATGCCAGATCACCTTTTCCAGGCCATCGAGCTGATCGCGAAGCTCCGTCACCAAGGCACCATTGGCCTTGGCCTTCCAACCACGTGCAAGAACGCCAATGACGTACTGGCTGTCGGTATGGATGATCAACGTACGCCGCACCGGCCGTCGCAGCGCCTGTAGCCCTTGCAACACCGCGGCGAGTTCTGCGGTGTTATTGGTGCCTTCACCAAGCCAGGTGGAAAATTCCTTGCGCAGGTCGCCAGCAAGGAGAACCGTTCCTGCCCCAGCGGGACCGGGATTCCCCGAGCAAGCTCCATCACTCCACAAATGGATTGCCCGAGGGTCTTCCAAATCCGAGCGATCCCCACCAAACAGCTCATCGTTGACCCGACCCTTACCATGGCCAGCAGACCCCGAGCCACGGCTTGCGGCACGGCCGGAAGCTGTCGGCTTTCTCTCTCTCGAGAGCGGTTCCGCAGCGGGAGGACCCTGTTCGGCCACACTACCCTCCACCGGACGGAGCCGATCAAGGCCGGTGGTATAGCTGCGGGAGTCCCCCTTCTTGTAGGCAAAGCGAACTCGGCCCTCGTGCTCAAGGGGCTGTCCCTGCCCGTCAGTGACCACCCATACCTTGCCCTGCTTGAACCAGGCCCGTCGCCAATAGCAGAGTTCTGTCATGTACTGCTCCGCGACAGGCCCAGACGCCAGGAAGCCTTAGCATCGAAGTAGCCGTTGGCCCTGAACCAGGCAAGCGACTTGTGAATGACCTGTTCAGGCGGCGTGACCTGGTGCCCGAGTTCCTCGCGCGCACGGCTGCAATCGTAGTAAAGATACTGCCCCGTATAAGCGACAGTTTGTGAGTCGATCAACGGTTCGGTGAACTGACCAATCAAGTCCCCCGCGTAGCCCATCATGGTCATCATCCAGGCTGGCACCTGCCAAATCTTTCGCTCAATGCCTCCAACCTCAAGGACTTTGCGAAACAAGTCGTGTGTCGCAAGGTTCGTGCCCGAGAGCAGATATCCTCGCCCGGTTCGGCCGCGCTCCAGCGCCGCTACATGGCTGCGCGCCACATCCTCCACATCCACCAGATTCATCCCGCCTGGCTGAGATGCGAAGTAGCTTCCCTCGCAGACTCGCAGCAGGATCCGACCGGTGGGCGTAGGACGCAAATCGCCCCGGCCTACAGGAAAGGAAGGATTCACGATCACTACATCCAAGCCCTGGTCCACATACTCTCGCACCGCTCGCTCCGCGTAGTACTTGCTCAACACGTAGTGGTTGGCACGGCGATGTTGATTGAAAACGGTCTCTTCGGTAGCCGGCAGGCGCCCCGGAGCAACACCCAGAGCCGCAATACTGGACGTGTAGACAACCCGCTCAACACCTTTACTCCTGGCCGCCTCCATAACATTTCGACTGCCCTGCACATTGACCTGATAGATGGGCCGTACATCCTTCATCCACAAGGTGTAGAGCGCGGCCAGATGAAAGACCGCCTGACACCCATCCATGGCGTCCTGCAAAGCGACCCGGTCGCGTACGTCACAGACCGTGGTTTCAACCCCCTGCTCCTCAAGCCACGAGCAATCTTCACCGGCCAGAACGGTACCCCGCACCTGATCACCACGAGCGATCAGCAGCTCACTTACATGTCGCCCAATGAAGCCGGAAGCTCCGGTAACAAGTACCCGCATAGCGCTACAGAGTAATCCCGTAGCTCTTGATCTTGCGCCAGAGCGTAGCCTTTGAGATGCCCAGGGCTGCGCTGGCGCGGGTCCGGTTGCCTGCAAACAACAGCAATGCCTGCTCGATGTGCTCCTGCTCTAGTTGACGCAACGAGGGAAAGCTGGCTGCGCCTCCCTGAGCAAACCGTGTCTGCAGCGCTGGGCTCGGCTCGGGAGCAGTCGTCGCTGGTCCGGGCCGGATTGCACCCGCCACCGCCCTACCAACCCTAGGAAGAGGAGGCAGATCGCCCACTTCAACCCGCGGACCACGGCACAAAATCACCGCTCGCTCGACCGCATTCTCCAGCTCACGGACATTGCCCGGCCAGCGATGGGCGCGCAATCTCTGGAGCGCCTGGTCACTGAATCCCACCACTCCATTGCCCAACTTTCGGGCCCGCCTGGCCAAAAAGAACTTAGCCAACTCCTCAATATCTTCGCCCCGATCTCTAAGCGGAGGAATTTCGATGTGAATGATGTTCAGGCGATAGTAGAGATCTTCGCGAAACGACCGCTGTTCAATCAAGCTCAGCAAATCACGATTGGTTGCGGCGACCAGCCGCACGTCTACCTGCTCGGCTCGATGCCCGCCTACCTTGCGAATCTCGCCACTCTGCAAAAAGCGCAACAGCTTGACCTGAGACGCCAGGCTGGTTTCACCGATCTCGTCGAGGAACAAGGTCCCGCTGTCAGCGTGCTGAAACAGACCCACCTTATTGCGAATCGCGCCAGTAAAAGCACCCTGGACATGACCGAAGAACTCGGATTCCTGAAGAGTCTCGGGAATCGCGCCGCAATTGACCGGGACAAAGGGTTTCTCCGAACGAACCGAGAGCTGATGAAGCGCCTCGGCTACCAATTCCTTACCAGTACCACTCTCTCCGGTGACCAGCACAGTTGAGTCGGTACGCGCCACCTGGGCCACCAGCCGCATCATTTCAACAATCTGCGGACTGGAGCCAACGATCTGGGCAGAACTGTCCTGCATGGTCTTGCGCTCCACCTGATCCTCCAGGCGGCGCAGCCTACCGTCCAACTGAGCCCGCTCAGCGGCCCGCGCAGCTAGCAGCAGAACCTCGTCCCGATTGAAGGGCTTGGTGATGTAGTCGTAGGCGCCCGCCTTCATGGCCAGGACAGAACTCTGCACGGTACTGAAGGCGGTCATGATCAGGACCTGGGCCCGCGGGCGCAGGCGCTTCACCATCTCCAGCACTTCCAAGCCATCGTAAGGATAGCCAAGACGCAAGTCGGTAAAGACCACGTCGTAGTCCACATGCTCAAGAAACTCCCGCGCCTGGCCACCATCTTGGGCAGCGTCCACGGCATAGCCAGCGTCTTGAAACAAGCCCGCCAGGAGCTTGAGGGTGGCTGGCTGATCGTCAATGACAAGGATGCGGGTCACGAGACTCCAGTATATAAACGAGACTAGCGTCAGGGCCAGCGCTGGCGCGCATACACAAATCGTGCCACGGAAAGCGAATCGAAAAGAACGCAGAATATTTACAATCTGCCCTTGAATCGCACCGATCCCGGCACTACAGTCCCGCGTTTAGAGTCCTACAGCAAGCCTCGCCATCAGGCGGGCCAATGCGGGAAGACACAGGAATCTTCATCTTATCGGCAAATGCGCCGATAGAAGAGAGCTGAAAACGAGCGCTGTCGGTTCTACTTCCGCAGGGGAAGCGAAGCCAGCGCCAACGGTCGGGAAGCAGTACATGGTCAAGCAGCGCAGTGACGATTGGTTCAAGGGACTCATCGAGGCCGGCAAGAAACGAGGTCATGTCAGCCTCGACGAGTTGAGCAACGCTCTCCCCAAACGGGACCTGACTCCCCAACAGCTTGACGATGTCATGTTCAAGCTAAGCGAGATGGGAGTCGCTATTGTCAATTCGGAAGCGGCGATTCAACGAGTCCGAAAGGCACAGCTGGCATCCAAGACCGAGGCTCTGTTTGACCGCAAGCAACGCCGCGAAGACGAAGACTACGGCAGCGCCCGGCAGGACCCTCTGCGGGTCTACCTGCGCAAGATGGGCGGTGTGTCGCTGCTCTCCCGGGATGGCGAAGTCGACATCTCAAGACGGATCGAGAAGGGCGAGACCCGCAGTCGGCGCGCACTGCTGAGCACCGCCTATGGCTGCCATTTGCTGTTCGAAATGTTGAGCGAACTCGACGAAGCTGTGCTCCAGCGAATCAAGGCGGAGACGGTCGATAAGCTGTCTGAGCTTGAGGCCGAGCGACTGGACATCCTGACCAAGCAGGCTCGAGCGAGCACACGCAAGACCAAGGCCGCCCAGTCAAAGGGCGAAGCTCTTGAGCTTCGCCTTGAGGAACTTCATGAGGAGAGCTTCCACACCCTTGGAACCCTTGAGCTGAACCGCAAGCAGTTCATTGAATTGCTGGAGAGCTACAAGAAGGAAGTCCAGAGCATGCTTCAGGCAGAGCGCAAGGTGGCCAGCGCAGCCCGGGGTGCCAAGATGACGGTCGATGAGTTGCGCAAGACCATCACTAAGCTCAGCAAGGCCAAACGAAAGACTAAAGAGCAAAAGGTTCTCGAAGAGGAATTAACCGGCCTCAAAGCGGTCATCGACGATGCAGACACTTTGATTGCTGAAGTCTGCGAGCGCACCGGCTGCGACGCTGGAGAGCTCAAAACCGTCTACAATCGCATTCGCGATGCAGAGAGCTTCGCTGACCGCGCCAAAACCGAAATGGTGGAGGCCAACCTGCGGCTGGTGGTTTCGATCGCCAAGAAATACACCAACCGAGGCCTGGATTTCCTGGACCTGATCCAGGAGGGCAACATCGGGCTGATGCGTGCCGTCGACAAGTTCGAATACCGACGGGGCTATAAGTTTTCCACCTACGCGACCTGGTGGATTCGCCAGGCCGTTACCCGGGCCATCGCTGACCAGGCCCGGACCATTCGCATTCCGGTGCACATGATCGAGACCCTCAACAAGGTGGTGCGAACCTCTCGACAGCTGATGCAAGAGTATGGACGCGAGCCCACCCCTGAAGAGATCGCGGAGCAGATGGACATGTCTGCCGACAAGGTCGAGAAGATCCTGAAGCTAAACCGCGGACCGATCTCGCTGCAAACTCCAGTGGGCGATGAAGAGGACAGCCAGTTGGGCGACTTCATCGAAGACACCACTGCCGTCTCACCGTCTGAGGCGGTTATCTCGCACAACCTCAAGGAGCAGACTCGCAAAGTCCTGGCGACCCTGACCCCTCGCCAGGAGCGGGTGCTCAGGCTCCGCTTCGGGATCGATGAGAACGCCGATCACACCCTTGAGGAAGTAGGCCAAGATTTTGGGGTTACACGAGAGCGAATCCGGCAGGTCGAGGCTAAGGCACTGCGCAAGCTGCGCCACCCAAGTCGGGCGAAGCGGCTCAATCCCTTCATCGACAGCTGAGCCAAGTCCAGAGCGCTGCTGGGGGACCGACGGCCCAAGCCGATGGCGCTGACCCCTGGCCTCTTTGTCGGCTCCGTCGTGGTCGCCTGCGGCCTGCTGTTGGCGCTGGCCAAGTGGGCGGACCGCAGTCCCCAGGCTGAGACCATCCATACTGTCCAGACCGAGGACGGCTGGCAGCTGGCGTTACACCACTTCAAGTCAGTCGGCCCAAGCCGATGTGTGACGCCGGTCATCCTCGGGCACGGCTTAATGATGAATCGGTCCTGCTGGGCGCTCGATCCCGAGAACTCTATGATCGCGGCGCTCCAGGCGGCTGGCTTCGAGGTATTCGCGGCCGAGTACCGCGGCAACCGAAGCAGCCGTGGCCCGGCCCATCGAAGAAGCCCTGAGTACTGGGACTTTGACCTTCTCGATCACGCCCAACAAGACCTGCCCGCGATCATTGATGCGGTTCGATCCATCACTGCGGCGGATCGGGTCCACTGGGTTGGCCACTCAATGGGCGGGGTCGTCGCTTACCTGTACGGCGCCATTCATGGTTGCAAGTACCTAGATCGGGTCGTAACGCTCGGGTCTCCGGTGCGCACCGGCAAGATCAGAGGGCCCGGCCTGGCGCTGCTACGTATCCTTCGCAAACTGCAGCCCGGCCGCAAGGTGTTCCGTGCGCGCCTGGCGCTGCTACCGGTACTTCCACTGGCGCTGATGTTCCCGCAGCTGCTCAAGATCGCCATCAACCCGAGGAACCTGAGTACCAGAGCACGACTTACCTTGATCCGTGGTGCGGCCGAAGACCTATCAACCCGCCTACTGGACAACTTTCTGGCCCAGGGGCCGGCAAACCTGAAGACCTACCTTGAGTCAAAGGACGGAGGCGATCGAATGAAATCCTTCAACGCTCCCCTGTTGGTGGTCGCTGGAGGAAGTGATCTACTGGCACCGCCTGCAGTGGTGGCGCCGGCCATGGAACGAGTCGGCTCCGCGCAACGTCGTTATCTGCTTCTGGACGGCACGGACCTGAAAAGCGGAGCACCTTCCCTTGGTCATAGCGATCTGATCAGCAGTCCAGCTGCGGCCCGGCACCTTTTCCCTACCATCATTGATTGGCTACAGGCAGACCAGGACACCGGCGATGGCAGCCTTGATTGATAGCTACCTGGCCCTGACAGCCAGCGCTCAGCTAAGCCTTGGGCTCTATCTGGCCTGTGCGGCGCTGCTCAGCGTCTACGGCGCACACCGCATCGTGCTGCTTGGGCTCTACTTCAGACATCGCGGCTCCCGGGCACCAGAACTCAGCTGCCAATCGACAGCCCTAAGCGCCGAAGTGCTGATCCAATTGCCCATCTACAACGAGAGGCATGTGGCGGAACGGCTGATCGATGCGGTCGCAGCCCTTGAGTGGCCCCGAAACAAGCTGAAGGTCCAGGTCCTCGATGACTCCAACGACGAGACCCTCGAGATAGTCTCCCAACGGTGCGCCATGTATGCAGCAAAAGGCCTCCATATTGAGCATATTTGCCGCAACAACCGCCAGGGTTTCAAGGCTGGGGCGCTGAACCACGGGCTGTCCATCGACAAGGCAGGGACACCCTTTGTAGCGATCTTCGATGCCGACTTTATTCCTGGTGCCGACTTCCTCCAAAGGACCATCCCAGCGCTCATTGAGCAACCGAAGGTCGGCATGATTCAATGTCGCTGGGAGCACCTGAACCGAGAACAGAACCTACTGACTCGACTGGAAGCAATCCTGTTGGACGGCCACTTTGTCCTGGAACACAGCGCCCGCTATAGGTCCGGTCGCTTCTTTAACTTCAATGGCACTGCTGGCGTATGGCGCCGCGAAGCTATTGAGGGCAGTGGTGGCTGGACGGGAGACACTCTGTGCGAAGATCTGGATCTTTCTTACCGGGCGCAGCTCAAAGGATGGAGCTTCATCTACCTGCAGGATGCGGCAGTACCTGCAGAGCTGCCCGCTGAATTGTGTGCCTTTAAGACCCAGCAGCATCGCTGGGCTAAAGGCTCCATCCAAACCGCACTCAAGCTCCTACCTCAGCTACTAGGGTCCAGACTTCCGCTCCGCTGTCGAACCGAAGCAGTGTTTCATCTGTGTGGAAATTTAGCCTATCCAGTGATGGCTCTCCTGCTGTTACTGCTACCGATCACCCTGCACACGAGAATGGCACTCGGCGAAGGCTGGGGACTCTGGATCGACTTGCCAATATTCATCTGCGCGACCGCCAACCTGCTGCTCTTCTACGCAATGGCTGAAATTGAATTGGGCGACGGCAAGTGGCCAAGAAGGCTCCACCTGCTGCCGCTGGTGCTGGCCCTTGGCGTTGGACTGACAGTCAACAACAGTCGTGCGGTATGGGAGGCCCTGCGGGGCACCTACTCGCCCTTTGTGCGAACTCCGAAGGCCGGAGCAGTGACGACCCACGGCTACGCGCGACGAGCGGGTCTACAGGCCTGGGCAGAGTTGAGCTTGGCTTTCTACTATGTTGCTGCAATGGCGCTGGCCGCTCACCAGGGGCTGTGGCACGCCTTGCCCTTTCTCGCGCTGTTCTGCTTCGGCTTCAGCTTCGTTGGCGCAGGTTCGCTCAAGGAACAGGGCCAACAGGCTCAGCTCGCGAAGCTAACCGTTCCCAGCACCAAGCCAGGATCGGCACTCCATAAGCAAGCAACTGCGCCCAGCCCGGCGCCCGCCAGGGGCCACCCTCAAGCTGGGCGGTCCAAGCGAGATAGGCAAAGGGCAGCAGACTACTGAGCAGAAACAACAACAACGATGGATACAGGGGCACCAGCACCAACAACCACAAGCCGTACCACGGATGCACGACAGGGCTGAGCAACAACATGGCCGCAAAGAACCAGGCAAAGGCCTGGGCTGGGACCAGATTGCGACGCATAACAACCATCACCCACAGCGCCAAGCAGCCCAAACTTACCCAGCGTCCCGCCTGATGCCCAAGGAGCCAGTCAAGTCCCGCAAACAGGGCCGGAAAACTGGCCCAGTGGCGCAGATACTGGCCGATCGAACCCAACGGCACCGAGCCCTGTAGCAAAAAGGGCAAGGAGAACACGAGAATTGGCACAAGCAAGCACAGCGATGCTCGCAGTAGCACCCCTGAACCGCGGCTGGCCAGCAGCAGCGGCGCGGCAAACAGGGCCGCAATGCCACCAACAAACTTGATCGACAAGCTCCATCCCCAGAACCCAAATGCAGGCAGAGCAGCACCCCGCCGCCACACCAGGAAGCCGACCAACAGCGGCAAAATGCCGAGCACTTCAAGGTGTCCTGAACCACTAAGCTCCAGCGCAGGCAACGGATGCCAGGCATAAAGCAGCACGTTGCCCTCGCCACCCGAGCTTTGCCGCACGAGACTCAGGACGAGCCACACCACGGCCAGATCGAGAAACGTGAATACGCATCTAAAGAACAGTGGATCAGCACGAATCCAGGCAAATACCGCGAACAGCACCTGGGCGCCTGGGGGATAGATGGCGGGCAGTTCCTTGTGATTGATAAGATGCCACTCAGGAGCGCTGTCTCGGAGCTCGGCCAGCACCAACGAGTCCGGGGCAAAGAGGTAGGGACTCAAGCCCTCCAGGACCACCCTTCCTTCGAAGACATAGCGATAGATGTCGTCACTTAGACTAGGTGGATCGACCAGAAACACTGCACGAATAAGCGCAGCCCAGAACAGCACCGCGCCCGCCTCAAGGGAACTGAACCGGCGCGCAGGCGCCAGTTCAGGCAACCGGCTGCGCGCGCGCCACAACAGCAGCAGGCCCAGCAGATACAAGGCCAGGAGTTGTGGCACCGCAGCATTGAGAGGCGCCAAACGAGAGATGAGGAGAGCCAGCAGCAACATGCCAGCGCCGTAGAGGTGGATCAGCATTGAACCGCGAGGAACTGGGCTACCGATACCGACCAAGGCTCGCCCGCAGGCGAATCCCC
>DJIF01000048.1:2994-29604 GCA_002433485.1 Deltaproteobacteria bacterium UBA6601 | reverse complement strand
CGATAATCAGCTGAGCCAAGCTGTCTGGCAGACTTCAGGACTCGAGGAGCCGATACCAGGAGTGGCTCGGTTCCTCGATGACCAGCTCATCGATGCCTTCTGAGCCCAGCTGGGGCAGCTCATAGAGGTCAACAAAGAGCCCAGCTGCGCTGTCTCCGCCCTGCAACAGATAGCTGCGACCCTCGCGCAGAGCCCCCGTTCGGATCGCCCAGTCAACGCCATCCCAACTGTCCTGGTAGCCACCAAATGGGCGGGCCAGGGGGTCGCCGACGAAGTTGCCCTCTCCCGGACTGCGCACCGACTTCCAGTAGGCCTCGCCCACGGTGTTGCCGTTAAGGTAGTGACGCAGCAGCTCCAAGGTATCTGGGAACTTGGCAGGAAAAGCGCAAGGTTCATGGGCGGTGCCGAAGCTGGCGGTCGCTCCCGCCTCCAGCCAGGCGATGATGCTCATCTGTTGGGAGTCGGGAAGCTGGCCACCGAATGAGGTGAGGTGATCGGCCACCGCCCCGGGCCGATAGCTGTTGGTGCTAATGCTCCCGACCTCACGCAGTCCGGTGAAATAGAACAGCACCCCCTCCTGATCCGCAACCAAATCGCTACCGCCCCCAGCGCTGTTGTCGTGGGTAACCAGCTCTAACTGTTCACCGAAGCGCTCGACGGTCTCAACAAAGCGCTCCCAGCGCACACTTCGGACACTGTCGCTGGTATTAACAAACCAGCCATGGCCCAGGGGGAAGCTGGACTCAGCCGCCAGCCCCCGATCAATGAGGGCTTGCCCGCCAGGCTCATCACGAGCAGCCAGGATCATGGTCGGCCGAAGCCCAAAGTCCGCAAAGGGCATGAGGCTGTCAGTGCCAAAATATTCGGTCGGCGCAGTACCGCTGCACGGCGGCATCGATGCGCAATAGCGATCATCAAAACCGAGGGCGACCGCGGCACTGACACCCATACAGCTCACCTCGCTGGGAAACATCGAGGTCAGAAGAACCATCTGGACCTCATCACCGAAGGCCTGCTGGATGGCCTCAAAATGAGGTTGAAAATCCTCAGCGCTCATCGACCGCTGTTGGCCCATGTGCAGGTCGATGCGCCGATCAGGGGCCACCGAACGAGCTGCCATGTAGCGCTCCGCCAGAGGCGCGGACAAAGGGTCGTCCAGGTTAACCACCACCCCCAAATCACTCGCTGCAAGGGAGTGCCTTGGCAGGACCAGCCCCTGCGGCCGCACCGGATCTGCGGAGTCGGCAGGCGGCACAGCACAGGCGCTGAGTCCAAACAACAGCAGCCAAGCACGCTGCAGAGACCAGATGCCTGGGCTCGACCGGACCACTGCTGCCCACAGCTGGGCCATCACCGAGTTAGCCGCCGCAGTTCACCGAGCAGGTCGGACGACGAAGCGCTGATCCGAGTCCTGGCGCAGCACCTGAACTCTCGCCCCAACCGCCAACTGCTCGACCTCGGCATCGGCGTCGAGCACGGCTCGCATTCTCGCACCATGCAGCAGGATGACGCCTCCGGACCGGCTCAAGGGACCGTCTTCTACAGTGGCGAAGTCACCAGTAAAGGGCTCTATCCCTTCCTCGGCGTCAGTAGTCTCACGACCAATGTAGCGGGCCTTTAGCGGCTTCCAGAGCAGCGCGGCACACAGGCAGGTGGAGGCAAGAAAGGTGAACAAGATGGCCTGATTGGATTCAGCCACGCCAAAGTTGACCAAGAATGCGGTCACCAGGGCGCCGAGTCCGAGGAAGCCTGCAAAGGCGCCCGTCGTGCTCAACTCAATGACCATCATCACCACAAACAAGCCCGCCCAAAAAGCGGGGCTGCTCACCAGATAAGTAGCGTTCTCCAGCATTCCGCGGCGCCCTTAATTGCCACCTGGGCTGGCGGCATCAGAGATGCCCTTGCCTACCACCGCTGCCACTGCCAGTGCCTCAGCCACAGTGTCCGCCGCGCCCGAAGGGCCACCACCCTCCTTAAGCACCACTGTCGACTGCCCAGCAATAGCTTCCTGGGCGCCAATGGCGTCCTGCGCCAGTTGAAAACTCACGGCCAACGCCCCATCGCTGGAAGCAGCGGCCTTACCCACGGCCAGCAGTGCCTCAGCCTGAGCTTCCGCCTTGACTCGAACCGCGGTGGCATCGGCGACAGCCTTCATCTCGATGGCGGCGGCCACACCCTTAGCTTCATTCTCAAGTCGCAAGCGCTCGCCCTCGGCCAACAGCTCTGCTTCACGGCGCTTGCCCTCGGCACGGCTGATGCGCGCCGCTCGATCAGCAATGGCGGAGGTCTCCAGCTCACGCCGCTCACGCTCTGCCTTAGCCTGGCGCTTCATGTCTTCCTGCATGTCCAAAGGAGGCACGATGTCGTTAATCTCATAACGCTTTATCAGCAGGCCCCAGGGACTCGATGCGATGTTGACCTCGTCCACCACCACGGTGTTGATCACATCGCGCTTAGAGAGCGTCTCGTCAAGATCCATGCGCCCAATCTGAGCTCGCATGGTGGTCTGAGCAAGCTCAATAACCGCCCGATAGGGGTCGCTGGAGCCATAAGAGGCCCGCTTGGCGTCGGTGATCTGTACGTAGAGCACGCCATCAATGCTGACCCGGATGTTGTCCTTGGTAGTGGCGGCCTGAGGCGGCACCTCCAAGGGCTGCTCCCGCATGTCCCACTTATAAGCGACGTCATCAATGTAGGGAATCAGGAGATTTAGCCCGCCGAGGATGACCTGACTGTATTTGCCAAAGCGCTCGACAATCCAGCTTTCGTTCTGGGGAACCACCCGAATGCCCTTATAGAGGGTAACGATGCCGACGAAGAACAGGACGATGCCAATCAGAAAACCAAAGGTCATTTAGCAGGCCTTTCGTGAGGGTTTACGAAGGCGCAAGGGTACTCCAAAACAGCAGCAGCAGGTAGCCTGTCAATTAGGACAGCGTCGAGGTGCGCAGGGGTACCCCCAGTAGA
This sequence comes from Deltaproteobacteria bacterium UBA6601, assembly GCA_002433485.1. Lineage (GTDB taxonomy): Bacteria > Myxococcota_A > UBA796 > UBA9615 > UBA9615 > UBA6601. The sequence goes on along the minus strand of DJIF01000048.1, from coordinate 26,637 downwards.
CTAAGCCACCGCCGCAGACCCCAGCGGGCAAGTCGGCGGCCCCAGGTAAGCCTCAAAACAACTTCGGGTGGCACTGCTACTGGTCCGGGAATGGATTAAGCAATGAGTGAACTTCTTAGTCTCAGTAACCTTGGCACTCTGCTGATGTTGATCTTCCTGCAGGCGGTGCTTGGTTTCGACAACCTGCTCTACGTATCCATCGAGTCCGGACGGGTCGAACCCCAGCATCAGCAGAAGGTTCGAAGACTGGGCATTGGTGGCGCCATTGTTCTGCGGATCATTCTGCTGTTCGTAGTGGTCGCCGCAATCTCAAGCTTTCAGCAGCCCTTTGCTGCACTGCACCTGGAAGGACTGCTGGAGTTCGAGATGAACCTCCATGCTGCCATCGTCCTCGCCGGCGGAATCTTCATCCTCTACACCGCGGTCAAAGAGATCAGCCACATGCTGACCATCGACGAGCTCGGCAGCGATGCCTCAGCGGCGCGCCGCTCGGTCGGCTCAGCCATTGTCTGGATCGCAGTAATGAACCTGGTGTTCTCCTTCGACTCGATCCTCAGCGCCGTAGCGCTCACCGACAGCGTGTTGATCATGGCCATTTCGATCGTGGTGTCCGGCATCTTGATGATTGTGCTTGCTGATCATGTCGCCGAATTTCTTAAAAAGAATCGAATGTATGAAGTCCTGGGTCTGTTCATTCTGCTCATCGTCGGAGTGATGCTGATCTCAGAGGGTGGACACCTCGCCCATCTGTGGCTGGGTGGGCACCAGGTAACCGCTATGGCGAAGTCCACATTTTACTTTGTAATCATCATCCTGGTGGCCATCGACTTGGCACAGAGTCGCTACCAGAAGAAGCTCAACCTCGAGCGTAAGCGGGACCTTGCCACGCCGCCGGCCTCGGCCAGCGAGGCCTGAAGCCAGGCCGGTGTTAGCAACTCAGCGGGACGCACCAGCGACCCGATAAAGATGAAGGTCAAGGGGCCAGCCCGACACTTCGCTGGGCAATCGGCGGGCAAGCTCTAAGGTGGGCAGACCTCCACAATCGAAGCGGTCCGAGCAAGCCGCTGGGCCATCGCTGATCAACACCGCGGGGAGCCCCTCGGCCCAGCTCCCGGCAATCTCAAAAGCATCTTCACCAGCCAACACCCGCGCATCGAGGCCAGCCCGACGTACCCGCACCCGCAGATGCTGTCCGAGATCATGGGTAGTCTGATGGCTGCAGGGGGGGACCGGCCAGCGAAGCGCGCCGACCCGGTACTCACCGCCCCTGCCTCCCACATCCTCCAGCGCATCAAGCAGTTCCGACCAGGGCAATCCAGGTCGGGAAGGAGCCTCAATCCAGGACTGGAAGCAACGCTCATCGACCTCGACCAATCCCAGCCGGCTGGTTGCCAACACGTTGCTCAACGAACCTACGGAAAAGCTGCTGGCAACAAGAGACACAGCCAGTGCCAGCAGCAACAGGGAGCGCCGCCCGGCGGACCACCGTTGCAGCTCGATGGCCATGAGCACCGACAACAGCGGCAACAGCGGCAACAGCAGGCGTGGATACTTCTTCGGCAACAACACCAAAAACACCAGACTGAGCACCACTACCAGCCACAGCAGCGCACTACCGGGACGCCCGCCCAGCGCGGGCAAAGGCGCTGGGCCCAGGTCAAACGCGGCTTCGCGCCGCCGCATCCCAATCGCACCCAGCAGCAACAACAACAGCGAGGCTGGCGCCCAGGGCAACTGCAACAGGACCAGCGGGTAGTAGAGCAGCTGGTGCAGCGGCCCCACCGCATCAGGGTTGGCGGCTAGCGACCGCAGCAGATAGCCATCGTGGGCGCCCTGCTGGCGAAGATACCAGGGTGCCGCAATCAACAGAGCAGCAGCAACAGCGAGGGTGGGCCCCCCCAGCAGATCCCAGCCAGCTCGCCGCCGAGAACCCGCAGCAAAGCGCCAGGTAGCCAGGCCAGGCAAAAGCGCAAGGACCAGCACTGCCAACCCAAGGGGCACCAACACAAGCACCGCAGTCTGCTTGATCAGGAGCGCCAAACCAGCGCTCATTCCAGACAACAACCAACAGAGCTGCGCAGACCGGACTGCGGCACGCCCCTCGTAGCGCAGCGCAAGCAACACCAAGGCCAGCACCCAGACCAGAGCAGCGCAGAGTCCGTTCTCCAGCAGCAGTTGGCGCTGCGTTGCGCTCCAGAAGGGTGACAAAGCCAGCACCGCAGCAGCAAGCGTTGCCAGCCGAGGGCCACCCAGGAGCAGCCCCAGCAACCAGGTACCGAGCAATGCCATAAGAGACCAGCCCAGACCGACCAGGGCGGGCCCATCGCCGTCAAGATCAGTGACCCCCGCTGCAGCGAGGGCGATGCCCGTCAGCGCCGGAAACAGGGCCGGGTATTCACCGAAGTCCTCGACGTAGGAGCGCAGCAGCACCTCCGGCGCCGACATCTTCCAACGATCAACACGAAACAGCTCAGCCGCGCCCACATTACCCATGACATCGCCTTCAACGATGCGCTCATCCTGAGCCAGCCACAGCACCTGCAACAGGATCCAGCAAATCACCAGAGCCGCCAGCAACGCGAGGGACCGTCTCATCGCTCAGCCCTGCCTCACGGCACCGTGTAGAACAGCTCAAAAGCGAAGGTGTCCAACACCAGGCGCGCATCAGGCGCGTGCCAGCGATGAGCCGTCGTCACCAACGGCGAAGAGCCGGGGCTGCGGTAGCTCGCACCGGGCTGAAGGTGGTCGTTGCCCTGCTCGGCAACAGCCAGCACCACCGAAGCCGCGCAGCCCCAGTCCGCCGACTGACCAGAGTTGAGATTCCACAATGAATCACAAGCACTCTTCCAAGCATCGAGGACCAGGGTTGTAGCCTGGCCATCAGCCTCATTTACAACGGGCACTCGCAGCGGAGTCGCATCACTGTTGCCCCACCAGATCCGATCCCTCGGACCCATAGAGGCCTCCTCCACCAGGAAATAAATGGACGAGTCAGCAGCGTTCACTGCAGGCCCCTCAAAAGAGCTGTTCAGATCAGCGCTGATCAGATCATGAACCACAAACTCCACTTCAAGCTCGCTGCGACTGAAGGGTTCTCCAGCCAGCAGTCCCTGAACGGCGACCGCTGCCGCGCTGCGGTAGCTGCCAGAAGCGAGCGCGGCATTCTCGGCATAGGGAATCCAAGCCCGCAACCGCTGCTCACTATCGGGCGCCGCAAGCCAGGGGCTGTAGTCGTTCATGGGCACTGCAATGGAGCCGTCACTGCCCTCAATTACCCGCTGCAGGTGAACCCGAAGGACCGCTTCTGCGCTGCCATCTCGAAGCACCGGCACATCAAGGGGGTAGACGCCACCCTGTTCCAGGCACAGGGCAGGAGACGAGCCGCTCCCGTCCGCTTCGCTGAACTGCAACGCCGGAGCAGCTACTCGCCAACTGCTCTCCACCGCTCTGCCCTCACAGTCAATGCCAGGGCTGCAGCGCGCAGAAAGACGCAGAGCCTCAGCCGCCAGCTGCCCTCGGCCTACCCGCAGCATCGGCGGCGGCGCCTCAGTGCCAGCTTCAATAACCCGGCTGTGCACCAACGTGGCTGCAGTGGGGTCCAGGCCGGGCCAGGCAGCTTCGGCCCGATACAGGTCGACCTGGCTCGGTCCACGCCCAGCATCCAGGTTTACCGAAAAAAGGCCCATGCTGGTGTCGGCCGAACGATCACCGCTGGCAATCAAGGCCAGCTCAGTGCTGCCGTCGGCATAGCTGACCTCAAGGAACCAACGAGCACCCTCAAAATCGTCTGGCAAGGACAGGTCTGCTGGATCGGGAAGCTCAAAGACGTTGCCATTTGACCAGCGCATCGGGGGGTAAGTCTGGCAGGCATCATCATCATTGCTGAGGGTTCCAATAAGAGTAAGTACCGGAACATCGTGAGCCACCGGTTCAAGGGCACTGCCCTCAGAATCGTCCTGCAGTGCGGCCGATTCCTGGAGATAAGTGCCGCTATCCTGATCCCAACGATAGATGCCCGGTTGCCCGTCCAGGCCCTGAATCGTCGCACTGTTCTGTGCCCAGTCCTGGGCCTTCCAGGCGTGATAGCCGGTGTACTGGGGAAAGCAGGTGACCGCGTTGGCTGCCTCACCACCGTTCATGGGGTCCCTCTTACCGAGCGGATGTCCCTGATCGTCTATTGCCGGGCCATCACCGGTCACCCGATACCAGGTACGGAACTGGCGGCGGGTCGAGTCATAGCCCCATGGGTGTCCAATCAAGTGGGTTCCGTCGCTGGGATATTCTGAGTCGATCCCCCACTCCAGGGCGGTTCCCTCGGTGAAGTGCAGCATGGTCATAGAGTGGCCCAGCTCATGAACAAAGACATTGCCGCACTCTTCAAGCCACAGCGATGACCAGCCGGTCCAACCCGCTGCGTGCGGAGAGTTATTGAGATCCACATAGCGGTCATCTTGATCACGAACCCAACCGAGCCCCACCATTGAACCTGAGGAGTACGGCGAACTATCGCCCGATGAAGCCACCGTATTGCTCAGTCCACGCCCGGTGTTGGCCATACTGCTGCGCAAGGTGAGCTGGTGCTTGAGGATGCCCCACCGATGTTCAGCGTCAGTGACCGCCAACCGCTGCTGCTCGGAGCTGACCCGTCGTGGCCCCTGAGCAGTGCTCACCACCAGCTCTGAGAGCCGCCACGGAGCCGAATCAACCCAACGCAGCTCAGCAAATGGCAAGGTCGAGAAGAAGTCACGAGCCAGCTTGCCCGCCGGCGACGTAAAGGTATCGAAATCCGGCTCCCCAAACAGCACCAGCTTGGTACGAGACAGGGTAAAGGTGTGCGGAGCGGCCAGATCAGCAAGCGGATGTTCCAGGACCTGTAGCTGAGCCTCCTCATCGAGGTAGCCGAGACGCAGCACCACCCCTTGCTTCATCCAGTGCCAGGGAAGAAAGGCGCTCCACGCCTGAGCGCTATAAGGAGCGAGCGACTCACTGGTCAGGGCCTGCTCCAACACTGGCGGCAAGGCATCTGGAGCCAACATCCTCAGCGCACCAAGGGAGGCTCCATCCTCAAAGGCTGCCACTCGCAGGTCCAGTCCCGGCTCAAGGACTGAGTTGGGCGTAAACAACAGCAGGGCCTCGCGCTCGGCAATAAGGCTCGGCGCATAGCGGGGATCGTCACGCCCAACCACATGGGTCTGGGCAAACTCAAGCACCCCCGCCAGGGGCGCTGTCCCCGACTCCGAGAACCAGCTCGCAGGAGCCAACCAGTCCTCCGAACAGTCCGATGTGGCACTGTCGTCATCATCGGCGGCATCGTCATCATCGGCGGCATCGTCATCATCGGCGGCATCGTCATCATCGACGGCATCGTCGTCATCAGTCAGGGCACCATTAGCGACACACGAAGACCACAACAGAGCGAGCCCCAGCAGGAACAAGAAACTGCGCGCTTGCACAGCGATTGTCCGGCCAACGGTCCCAAGCCGACCGCTCCATTCAGGGCAGCGGCGCAGCAATCCACTCCCGACCCAAGGCGGGCGGCGTCTCACTGACAAAGGCCAGTGGCGGACCCATCGCAAAGCCGCCACTACCATTGCCCAACGCGGTGGCAATGGCCCGATTGGCGCTGCCGACCCCGGTGTCCCAGACCAAAACCAAATCCAGATCGGTGTCCGAGTCAATGTCCATAGGCACTGCCCAGCCCCGGCCAGCGGCCGACTGGCTACCACCCTCGACCTGTAGGTTGACATCGATGCTCGCCGAAGGAAGGCCGAAGTCGCCCGCACCCAGCCCCGCCAGGAAGTACAGCTGACCGGCGTCCCCGCTGGCGCTCATGCCAACCAGCAAGTCACCTGTCCCGTTATTATCGAAGTCACCCTGGGCGACCATCTCAATCGGCGCCGCCAGCACCGCGACGACCGTTCCCTCTTCAAAGCTGCCATCGCCCAAGCCCGGATGGAGACGACAGTTACTCGTCGCACCGACCGTATATAGGCACTCCACCAGGTCAGGTAAGCCATCCCCGGTATGGTCAACCGGACTTCGCCCAAGACTCCACACATCCCCACTGGCCGCAGCACCCGGACCGGTGAGAACCAGTCCTGCAGTGACCGCGGTAAAGCTACCGAATCCGTCGTTAAGGAAGCTGGTCAACTGACCAGCACTACTTCCCTCCAGCAGCACCGAGATCAGGTCAACGTCACCGTCCGCATCCAGATCTGCCGCTGAGATCAAGTATTCGTCAGCTCCCAGACTCAAGCCCGTAACAATGCTTCCACCCAGGCTGCCATCACAAAGGCGACTCAAGCGGTCCACGCTGCCCGCGGAACCGCCCGGACGCTGGCGAAGCTGCTCAACCACCCCATCACCGTCGACATCGACTGCCGCTACTGCCAGCGCCGGCCCTGAGCCGCTGTCGCCCAGGCTGACAGGAAAGCCCAGGCCGCCCAGCGGATTAACGGTCCAGGTCAGCAGAGAGCCGTCCTGGCGACCGGTAGCAAGGGACTGCAGCGCCGGAACCGCTTCGGGCTCGTCAACGCGCTGATCGCAGTCATTGTCGATCTGATCGCCACAGACCTCGTTCAGATCCGGCGATGCGAGCGGCTCGTCATCATCGCAGTCCGTACACAGAGAAGCACCGTCGCCATCAAGGTCCGCAACATCAGGATCGAGCCCATCGATCAGGCCATCACAATCTTCGTCGCGACCGCTGCAGAGTTCGGCAAGACCGGGAGCGCGCTGTGGATCGTTGTCGTCGCAGTCCCCGGCGCAAGCAGCAACCCCGTCGCTGTCCTGATCCTGCTCATCCGGGGGCACACCGGCGGCGCAATCATCATCATTACCGTTACAACTCTCCAGCGCTCCCGGAAAGACCGTGTCGCTGGCGTCATCGCAATCACCCGCACAGATCATGACCCCATCACCGTCGAGGTCCACCTCATCGGCGGCAGCGGAGCCGTCGCAGTCGTTATCGAGCCCATCACAGAGCTCGCTCAAGCCCGGCGCCATCAACGCCTGACTGTCATCACAATCCCCTGCGCACAACAGGCTGCCGTCGCCGTCGAGGTCTACCTCGTCAGTGGGGATGCCATCGACACAGTCATCGTCAATCCCGTTGCACTGCTCTGGAAGGCCGGCACCAACCGAGGGGTTGTCATCGTCGCAGTCATCACCGCAGCGAAGGCTACCGTCGCCGTCGAGGTCCACTTCAAGCGGATCCGGTGCACCGCTGCAGTCGTCATCAAGCCCATTGCAGATCTCGACCGCGCCGGGAAAGACCTGAGCGTTCTCGTCGTCGCAGTCGCCCTCACAGATCCGCTCACCGTCATCATCAAGATCAGCCTCAGCCGCCGCCAGAGTGCCTGAACAGGAGTCGTCCAGACCGTTGCAGATCTCGGCCGCGCCGGGATACATGATTGGATTAAAATCGTCGCAGTCACCCTCGCAGGGGCGAAAGCCATCAAGGTCAACGTCCAGTTCCTCGGCCCGCAGCTCCCCCTCGCAGGAGGTGTCCCGACCATCACAGATCGGCTCTGCGCCAGGAAACACCAGAGGGTCACCATCGTCGCAGTCATCGCAGGCCCGCCAACCATCCGCATCCCTATCTATGACATCAGGGTCCTCTGCCTCAGCGAGTCCATCGCAATCACTATCCACGCCGTCGCAGATTTCTGGCAGACCGGGTCCAACTGTGGCTTCCGCATCGTCACAGTCGCCCTGGCAGAGTGCTATGCCATCGCCATCGCCATCGACCTCATTTTCTCCCAGCACACCATCACAATCGTTATCGACTCCGTCGCAGAGTTCCTCAAGACCGGGCGCTCGGGCCGGATCGCTATCATCACAGTCTTCACAAACGCCCACCCCATCTGAGTCCCGATCCCCAAGATCGTCGTCAGCCCCATCAACAAGTCCGTCGCAGTCGTTATCGAGACCGTCGCAGAACTCAGTCTGGCCAAGGTAGACCACCGGATTCCGATCGTCGCAGTCCCCTTCAGCTGGAAGCACTCCGTCGCCGTCAACATCGACCTCACCATCGACATAGAAAGTCGGCTCCGCACAGCCGAGCACCAAAACCAGCGCCAGCAGCCCGCTCCGAGTGACCCGACTGAAGGCCTCGCTCCGCTGACCGATTATGCTCATGAACACCTTGCTCCCAGACGCTCTACTGCAGGCGCGGCGATCCGCGATCGAACGCCCATGCCCGTAGCAACAGGCTAGCACGGGCCTCCTGCCCTCGGGTGCTGTGCAGACACTGCGGCAGGCAAATGCTGCGCCAGTTGATCAAGCAATCGGGAGCTGGCATCAAGACGCTCTGCCCACGGACTGACAGCGGGCTGCAGTTCTGACAGGGACCAGGGCCTTCGCTCCAGGCCAAGGCGATGACGTTCGACCCTAAAGCGAAGAGCATCCAGCAACTGCGGCACCAGACCGAAGCGCGCCGCTGCTTCAAATAGACCACTAAGGACCCGCCGCCGCCCGCCAAAGCCGCGCGGCACCTCTAAGCTGCGAGCAAGCTCTTCAAGCACGCCAATGGAGAGGAAGATTCCGCTGCTGGATGGCGTAACCAGCCAGGCAACAATGGCTTTGAGCGAAGTACTGGTCCTGGTGAGATCCGGAAGGGCCGCGGCAGGGCTTAGTGCAAAGCCAGCCGCGTCACCCATGGGCGTGCTCGACAGGGACTCGGCAACCAATCCCTCCAGTCCACACACAACGGCCTCGGCGAGAGGGCTGGAGTGATCAAGAAGGGCGTTGCAGAACGGCGGCAACCACAAAACAAGCTCAGAGACCGGCAGCTGCGGCTGGCGGAGCGCCTCAGCAAGCGAGCCCCAGGAGCTGACCTGGGGATCGCAGAACACCCCAGCAAAGGGAAACACAGAGCGACCGAAGAGTTCATAAGCGGCAGCCGCCAGCTCGTCATCATCAGCGCGAGCGTCGAGCAACTCGGCGATCGCAAGGGGGCCAAGGGGAATGCCTGGCTGGCTCAAGGGTCCTCACCGCCCTGGTAGCCAGCGGTAGGCAGAGCATAGGCTGCCCGGGTCGGCTTTAAGGGCCGCTTCAGCCAATAAGGCCGGCGGGTCCCATCAGGGCTGTTAATGCTGGCAGGCCGGGCGAGAGCGAGCCACTTGCGATAGACCTCCATGGAACGCCTCGTGTCGACCCTCACATCACCAAGTCGATCCTCAGCACCAGCCTTCCGCACCGACAAGGCCTTCTGGTGCCAGCAGTGAGCGCCTGAGAGCGGATCGGGGTGAACCCCGTGGGTAAGATTCTGATGAACTCCAACGTCCTGCCACCAGATGCGAGCGGTATCAGGATCGCTGGAATTGTAGGCGCCAGCACCACGCACAATGTGCAGTGCACGCTCTCCTTTACCGTCATCGCTGAGGTCGACGAGGCTGGACATCCCCTGCCCAACCCCCTCAGACTCGGCCAGACGCCAGCGGCCCAGATGGTGGGATATCGCAACAATCCCGGGCTTGATCCCTTCGGTTACCCACGCCGCGTCAACCAGCGAACCAATCTCTGTCTCAATACGGAGCAGGTCTCCGGTCTCAACCCCGAGCCGAGTGGCGTCGCTGGGTTGAATCCAGATGGGGTTACGATGACTTAATTCGTACAACCACTTGGCGTTGGCCGAGCGGGTATGGATCAAAGTGGGCAGGCGGAAGGTTGGCAGCAGCAACATTTCTCCAGCCGCACGATCAATCTGCGCTGGCGAGACGTGGCTCTCGAGGCTCCAGGGAATAACGTGCTGCTGCTCGGGCCAGCCCCAGCTGCTGAGGGTCGGGCTGAAGAACTCCAAGCGTCCACTAGGCGTTCCAAAACCCTTGTCTCGGTGGACATCATAAAGGTCCCGAGCGACCTCAAAGGCACCGTACCTGCGCATATAAGCCAGAGGGCTGAGGCCCTCGCGGGCCGCCGCCTCCGGCAGGCCGGGCACCGAGTTCTCAAAGATCCAACCGAAGTACTCGTCCATCGTATAGACCTCGCCAGGCCTATAGGGGCTCTCAAACCACTGACGAATCCCCAGCGAGCCGTCAGGGTCCATCTTCACAGAGAGGTCCACCCAGAATTCAGCTTCTTCCCAGACCTCACCCGGATTGGCCTGCCAGGTTCGCTCTACCGGACGCCCCGCCCGCTCCATCGCTACTCGCCGAACCGGCTGCCGAAAGGCGAGCCACTGAGACGAGTGGGTCTCCTGACTGACCAGATCATGACGCTCACCGGCGTGGCCCATGGGCAGCACATAGTCAGCGAACCAGGCCGACTCATTCCAGGTTGGGGTCAGAGCGACATGACAGCCGATGCGTTCCTCATCGGCCAAGGCCTCCATCCACATAAAGCCATCTGGATTGATCCACAGTGGGTTGTAGACCCGCGTGAAGTAGACATCGACCTTGCCTCGTCCTTCCTCAAGGAAGTGAGGCAGACAGAAGCTCATCTCGTACATGGCAAAGGGCCACTCATCGGGCAGATGGAGCTCATTCCAGGCAGTAAAGGGAGGCGGCTGGAGGTGGGGCTTGGGAACAAACTTGTTCCAGGAGTTCAGCGAAGTCCCACCCACGGCTCCGACCGAGCCAGTGAGGACGTTGAGAAAAAACAGGCAACGCGCCACCTGCCAACCACCGCGGTTGCCCATGGTGGCCGCTCGCCAGGTATGCGCCGCGAGCCGATTGCCCGCCGAAGCAATGATCTCCGCAGCCTCAACAATGCGCTCCAGGGGCACCTGCGCCTCGCGGGCGGCACGCTCGAAGGTGTAGTCGACATAGAGCGCCCGAAGCAGAGCGTCAAAGTCATCGAAGCAGGGGCCTTCGGGGCGAGCCAGCGCCGCCTCGGCGACCTCCAACGCAGGTCCGCTGGCGAAATGGACCGCCCCTTCGATGGACTGCTGCCAGTTGACCCACCGCTCGACAAAGTCCCGATCGTAGAGCCCGCGCTGAATGAGGTGGTTGGCGATGGCGAGCAATAGCGCGGCCTCACTACCTGGCCAAGACGGTAACCAGACATCGGACTTAGCCGCCGTGTTGGAGAGTCGCGGATCCAGGGTGATGATCTTGGCGCCCTTCTCGCGCGCCTCGATGATGCGCTGCGCATGAGGATTGAAATAATGACCCGACTCCAGGTGAGCCGAGATCAATAGAATCGCCCTAGCATTGGCGTAGTCCGGGGACGGACGGTCCGCAGCGCTCCACAGGGAATAGCCAGCCCGAGCGGCAGCCGAGCAGATGTTGGTGTGGCTGTTGTGACCGTCCACCCCCCAGGCTGAGACCACCCGATTGGCATAGTGGTCCTCGCCCGGTCGCCCGACGTGATACATGATGCCGTCCAGGCGCTGCAGGCGGCTGGCACGCATCCGAGCCGAGATGTCATCCAGAGCCTCATCCCAGGACACTCGACGCCACTTGCCCTCGCCCCGCTTACCGACCCGCTTAAGGGGATAGAGAATGCGCTCAGGATCATAGGTCTGATTGTGGGTAGCAGGACCCTTGGCACAGTTGCGACCGCGGCTGCCCGGGTGGGCTGGATTGCCCTCAAACTTGCGCACCTCAAAGGTCTCCCGATCAACGTAAGCGAGCAGGCCGCAGGCGGACTCACAGTTGAAGCAGACCGTCGGTACCAGGGTGTAGTTACGAGCCACCTTCCTTGGCCAGGCCTTACCGTCCCACTCGGTCCAGTCGTTCCACTTCGAAGGCGGTGGATACTGTGACATACGACCGTCAGGATGACGGACGGTAAGCGGGATCGGAGCAGCTTCGGCCGCGGCGAAGCTCGGCTGAGCTATCTGCTGCAAGGCACCGTCCTGCTCTTCATCGCTCATGAATTGGGGACCTCCTGGGGCGCCATCACAAAAGCATGCTCGAAGCAATACAGGCCGACCAGACAGCAGCAGCCGGCGAGCAGAGATGTAGAAAAACCAGGCAGCAATAACAGCAGCAGAGGCAGCCCGTGCCCAAGCAGGATCGCTCCAACCCAGAACAGTCGCGCATAGCGACCACGCCGAATTTCATGGGCAGCGCGGGCCGCTACCTCGCTGGCATGAGGCATCCCAAATTCACCGAGCAGCACCATGAAAAGATCGGCTACAAGAGCGGCGGCGAAGCTCCAGTGGAAGAACCCAAGCAGCGCTTCTGACACGGGCACCACCGCCGCAATCAGCAGCAGCACCGCGGCACCAGCCATTACCGCCTGAACCAGTAGGTGGGGAGGCAGCAGGGGGCTCTGCCAGAGGTCACGGCCCTCAGCCTGACCGAAAAGAAAGGCGGTATAAATGGCGGTGCCGACCCCAAACAACGCACACGCCGCCAGTAGCGGCCCCCGAACGATGGTCATCAGATCCGGCTTAAGCCAGCCCATCGCCACCGCCAGCTCCAAGGCAAACCACAGCCCGACCAGGGCGCTCATGCCGATCAGCACCACCGCACCACGGGCCAACCAAGAGCTCCAGTTGGGGCGCAGCAGGATGTAGAGAAAGCGCTCGGGCTTCTCCAGATCAAAGACCAACAGCGCAGTCGTCGCGGCCATCGCGACCAGAGCCACAAAGCCGGACAGGCTTGCCAACTCGGGACCGGGCCGGAGGTCGAGAAAGAACAAAGCGAAGGCCAGATTCACCACGATCCCTGCAGCCACCCCTTTGGTCACGAGGTAGGCCGGAACCGGCCAATGCCAAGGCATCTTGTGATGGACTCGATAGCCTACCTGGACCATATGCTCAGCCCGCCGCCCACCAATCTGGATAGGGCCTGCAAGGGGCTGACCCTGAGCCTGTGGCGCCCGCAGTTGCTGGCCACTCCTGCCCCGTCGCAGCTCACCCTCCACCCTTCGTGCAGAAGCCCTGCCCTGCTCTCTCCGAGAACGATCCAGGTCCACTGTGGCAAGGCCCCGAGGGCGGGTTTCAGCAGCGGTCGGGTGAAGGTTGACGTCGCTTCCTTGAATGTAAAACAGCTTCGGCGCTGTGCCCTGCTCTGGCTTACTGACTGTGACCTGATTGCGAGTGACAATGCCGCTAATCTCACTGCTGGGATCGTCCAAATCACCAGAGATAATGGCGTGCTCAGGGCACACCACCACGCAGGCAGGTTCCAGCTCAAGTTCGATCCGGTGCGAGCAATAGTGACACTTGGCCGCGGTTTGGGTCTCCGGGTCGATGTAAATAGCGTCATAAGGACAGGCCTGCATACAGGCCTTGCAGCCGATGCAGGCATCACCATCAAACTCAACAATTCCATCGGCCCGCTGATACATGGCCTGAGTCGGACAAATCCGCACACAGGGAGGGTTTGCGCAGTGATTGCAGCGGGTCACCTGAAAGTGCCGCTGCGTGTCCGGGTAGACCCCGGTCTCGGTCGTCTTGACCCAGGTGCGGTAGACCCCCAATGGCACCTGATTCTCCGATTTACAGGCGGTGCTGCAAGCGTGACAGCCAATACACTTACCGAGGTCAACTACGAAGCCGTAGTTGGGAACCCGGGTCCCCTGCCCTTCAAGGCTCACTCCTGCCCTCCTGCTACAGGGGCCTCCTGGCCAGCTTCAATTCCCTGGGAAGCATCGCCAAGTCGGCGCTCATAAAGCTGAAACAGTCCCATCCCTGCGAGCATCGCTGGAAAGAAGTACCAGGCTTCAGCCATCCCAGCACCGACCGAGACCAGGGCCGGACCCGGGCAAAAGCCCGAAAGGGCCCAGCCCGCCCCAAACAGCCCGCCCCCCACAAAGAGTCGCGGCGGCATATCACTGCGTTCCGGTAGAAAAAAGGTCTGTTCAAACACCGGACGTGCCCTGCGCTTAACCCAACGAAAGCCGGCAACGTAGACGGTCAGAGCACCGCCCATAACCAGAGCGAGGCTGGGGTCCCAAGCACCACCACTGACATCAAGAAAGGCGATCACCTTAAGGGGCTGGGTCATCCCACCGAGGACCAGGCCGACAGCGAAGATGACCCCCACCACAAAAGCTGTGACCGCGATCACAGGGTCCCTCCCAGAAGATGCGTGACCACCGCAGCGGTAATTGCCCCACTGGCCATGAACGTCAGAGTGGCCGCCAGGGAGCGCGAAGAAAGTCGGCCGAGCCCGCAGACACCGTGACCACTGGTGCAGCCCGAGCCCAATTGAGTACCGAAGCCCACCAACAGACCGGCGGCAATGAGAGCCGCTGGAGAACGACTCACCTCGACGGCGAAGCCAGCAGGGTGCAACTGGGCCAGCAGCACACCGGTGAGGACCAGGCCCAGCAAAAAGGGCAGCCGGAAGGAAGCGCCGGCTCGACCCTGCCGGGTCCACAGGGACCCAAGAATGCCGCTGATCCCGGCGATTCGGCCCTGCCACAGCAGCAACAGGACCGCGGCCAGACCAATCAAGACACCGCCCAGGGCCGACAACAGAGGCGTGAAATTCTCCATCACATCAGCTCCAGGCCCAAGCGCTAAGACTGAGCAGGACCCGCGACATCACCAGCATCAAGCCGGCCACAGTTGCGATTGGCGGGCAGCGAAACAGCGATCTTCTTCGGGTCTGAGAGAGCAAGCCCCTCCATGATCGCAGTGAACTCCGCCAGGCTACGCCCTCCCCCCAGGCGAGGGTTGTGAGCCTTCTCTTCACCGATAGTCGACAGGGTCCGTCCCGCATAGTCATGACCTGGATAGACCCGAGTCTCATCAGGCAGAGTAAACAGGCGCTCATTCACCGAACGGTAGAGTTCACCAATGGAACCCTGCTGGAAGTCGGTGCGACCGCAGCCCCGAATAAAAAGGGTGTCACCGGTGAAGACCATATCCTGCGAACGCAGGTAGTAGCTAAGGCAGGTACTGGTGTGCCCCGGAGTAGCGATCACTTCCAGGACCTGCTCGCCGAACTCAATGCAATCGCCATGATCCAGATACAGATCAGCACAATCAGCGCCGCCCCTGGGGCTGAGGGCGCTCTTGCTACCGGTGGCAGCACGCAGGCGATCGGCACCGGTGATGTGGTCAGCGTGGACGTGGGTCTCCAGGGTAAAGCGGAGCTTGAGGCCCAACTCTGCGATGATCTCAAGGTCACGCGCTACCTGCTCCAGTACCGGATCAATGAGCAGCGCCTCTTTGCTGCACGGATCGGCGAGCAAGTACGTATAGGTGCAGGACTCACGATCAAAGAGCTGTCGAAAGATCATCGTCAGGCATTCCATGAGCGGGCATCAACACAGAAGACTCTGCTCATCTTACACAGCGAAGACCGAGTCTGAATCACCGTTATGCCTCTCCCAGGCAGGACCTCAGCTCTGCGGCTCAGGGCACGGCAGCGACCTGGACTCGGGCCGCATCCTCAGCGGCCACCAGCCCCACAACATCCCGAACAGAGAAGGGTTCCCGCTTCGGTCCAGGCAGTTCAAGGGCAGCAAAGTCCGGGCCACCACTGAGGGTCGGCTTCCAGTAACCCTGTAGCCAGACCACACAGCGGGTTGGAGCCTGACACAGCGCACCGAGGCGCTCCACCAGGCCAACGCCCAGAGCACCCTGGTCGAGGGTCACATGGATAGCGTCAGCGGCGGGGTCAGCGGCGGTTGTCGCAATCCAAGCCGGACCCACATCAAAACCACTCATCTCGATGGCCATGGGGATCCGGATCAGGGTGTCTCGATGGGAACCAAGCCAGCTTCGCAGTTCAGAGACGGGAGTGAGCGCGGGGCCAGCGACAAATTTCAGTTCAGGCACGGCGGCCTCCGATTGTGCGGCCCCAGCTGGGCCACTGACGTGAGAAGAAGGGCTCGCTGGTGCAGCAGCAGCTTGCGGCGCAGCAGACACGGTAGAGGCAGAAGTCACAGCAGGGGGCGAAGAGCAGCCGCTGCCGATCAGCAACAAACCGCTCATCAGGAACGACGAGAGGCGGAACCAAGCTCGACGGTCACCAGGGTTTAGCCGCTGCTGCAACCTAAGCTCCATCCGCAAAGAAAAGCTCCCAAACCGATCAGATAAAGCGACGCAACCAGGCAATGAAGGCGCCAAAGCCGCCCTGCCCCTGGTCTTCGGTCTGGGCTGCACCAGCACCGGTCGAGGCGCTCGCCAGGGCCGAGTCCGCTGCGGGCGCCTGGGCCTGCTCGGACGGCGGGGCAGGCTCTGGACCGACGTAATCGAATTCATCGCTAGCCGCATTGGCATGATCCCAGATCCAGGGCTTGATCCCCTCTGGATGCTCATCGCTGGGAGCCTCTCTCCTGGTGCCCTCCTCAATCGCCTCGCGAGTCTTTTGCTCATCGTAGGCGTGCTTGACGTACATCTGCCCCTTGGCCGACAAGCTCAAGCCACTTGCAATAGCAGCCTTAACGTCCGCATCATCACCACTCACCGAATTGGCAACGTTGATCTCCGATTTAGCGGCGTGGGCAAAGTGGTCCTCCCACAGGCAGGCGGTGGGCCGGGTCGGCCAGGGGTCACAGGCGCCAATCTCACCATCGTCATCCTTCTTGATGGAACCGATGAGAACAAAGGCGTGATCCAGGCCCTTCACTGAGACTCGATTCACCTCGTCGCTACCGGCAATCTGGCGCAGATAGTCAAAAGCCACCATGGCATGCTCGCCGCAGTTGCCCCCTTGAGCGAGGTCGGCCTTGGCCGCCACCAGAGCCTCCGGATACTTACGCGCCAGGGCACGAACCCCGGGGTCGATGTGCCAGGCTTCGTGATCGCGCATCGCCGCCATCCGGAAGTAGCTGTTAAAGCGGGTCGCCTCAAGGGCCTCTTTCTGGTTGCCGGCGCCGTGCTTTAGCACCTGCTTGGTGTGGTCAATGGCCTTGCGCGCCTGGCCAATACGGGTCATCGCCTGGGCAGAGACCTGCTTCTTGGGCAGCTCCCGCTTCTGCAACGCACCGCTAGAGCCAGCCGGCCCGGCAGTGCGGTTGAGAATAGGCTCCGCCGAACGACCCTGGACGACCGCATCGGCGACAGCGTCGGCCTGGCGCTCGTAGGCGTCCCCCTCCTTGCCCATCCCGCCCTGTAACTGAACACCAGCACGCTGCTGGACCACATGGGCCGCCTCATGGGCCGCGGTGTGTAGATCTGGTGTGCTGGCAAATGCAACATCGTTGCCCATGGCATAGGCCTGAGCGCCAATGTCCGAGGCAGCCCCGGCGGCCTTGCCACCCACATGACCGCGCACCGAACTGAGGTCATGACTGCCGAAGGACTTCTGGATCGCTTCGGCGTGAGGTAGAGCTCCGCCACCGCCAGCAACCCCTTCCGCAGCCCGAGCGCGGCTCTCTTTGGCACCCTTGCGGCCCTTGCCACCCGGGCGGAGCTGCAGCTCACGACCATCATCCCTGGGCGAAAGCGCGCGACGTTGCAGGGCGAACTGTGAGCTGGCGCTGCGAGGTGAGGCCGCTTCGGCGGCGCCGGCGGCGACACCTTCAGCGAGCACCGGCGAGGCTAAGGCCTGCGATGCGGGGCGCTGCCGCGCTCCGCTTGAATTGCTACGTCTTGAGCGAATAACAGACCTCGTGGCTGGTGATTTCCGGCAAGGTGGTCAGGTCCAGATTGTTACCCGTGGCAACAGTCACTGCAAGCCATTTGACCAGCAAAGACAGAGTAATGACTGGCAAAGTTCTCCAGCCAGGTGTCCACCAGCTCCCCTATTGACCCGTAGCGAGGGCACCAAGTCCGCTAGGATGCGGGCACGGAGGAAGCAATGAAGCGCGGGACCCTGTGCCTTGCAGTCGCCATTTTCGGGTTCGGCTGCGGACCGACCAGCGAGGTTCTGCAGGACTTTGATGGCGACGGCAGCCAGGACTCATCAGACTGCGACCCCGGTGATGCGGCCATCTACCCCGGAGCGCCTGACAGCTACGGCGACAACATCGACCAGAACTGTGATGGCTTCGACGGGCTGGATGCAGATGGCGACGGCTACCCCGCTAACGAGGATCTCTCTGAGCCAGCCCTTTACGACTGTGACGACAACAATCCAAACGTCAATCCAGGCGCCACCGAGAGCCCGGGAAACGGGATCGATGAAAACTGCGATGGCAGCGACGAAGCGGACATGGATGCTGACGGCACCTCAGACGAGCAAGACTGTGATCCCAACGACCCACTACTCAACCAGGAAGACCGGGACAGCGATGGGCATTCAAGCTGCGACGGCGACTGCAACGACACTGAGCCAGTCATCTACCCGGGCGCAGTCGAAGCCTGCGACGGGATCGATACGGACTGCGATGGCAATATCCCAACAGACGAGGTTGACGGCGACGGCGACGCGTTTTTCGCCTGCAACGACTGCGACGACAGCAACCCCCTGATCTATGGAGTCGACAAAGACCAGGACGGCTTCAGCCCCTGCTCCGGGGATTGCGATGAGAGCAATTCCCTGATCTATCCTGGCACCGGCGACGTACCTGGCGATGGCGTTGACCAGAACTGTGATCTCGTCGACGGCAACGACTCCGATGGAGACGGCTTTTCAGCAGAAGTAGCACCGGTAGATTGCGACGACACCGACCCCGACCTGTTGGCGGTCACGCTGGACGGTGACTGCGACGGCAGTCTGACCGGAGCGGACTGCGATGACTCCGACGCCCAGAACTTTGCTGGCAATACCGAGCTTTGTGATGGACAGGACAACAACTGCAACGCCAGCATCGACGAAGACTTCGATGGAGATGGAGATGGCAGCTTCGACGGCAACACACCCGGCTGCCTTGCTTACTACGGGCTACTTGCAGACTGCGACGACAGCGACCCGCTGAGCTTCCCCGGGGCACCGGAGCTGGTCGACGACGCCATCGATCAAGACTGTGATGGTAGCGCTGACATCGCCTGCGCAAACAGCTACACGGTTGACCTCTGGACAACGGCGACCAACCTAGCCGAGCTCACCAACTGCGGCAGCATTTCGGGGGACCTGGCCATTGTTGGTGACGCGATACCGGACCTAAGTTTCCTATCCAGCCTCGGCCGAATCTACGGGGACCTGTTGGTTGCGAGCAGCAACCTCACCAACTTCAATGGTCTATCCGGTCTCACTATCGTAGACGGGGCCGTCGAAATCCTGCAGAACGATTCCATGACCGGTCTGGCCGGACTGGACAACCTCACCACCATCGGTGGATGGCTGTCGATTGAAGAGAACCCGGCACTCCTCACCTTAGAAGGCCTTTCCAGTCTTGAGATGGTGCTTGGCAGTGACCCCACCTATGGCACGGGCCTTCACATCGCGGACAACCAGCACCTCAGCAACATCCATGGCTTAAGCAGCCTTGAGATCGTCGGTGGGAGCCTGGCCTTGCTCGGCAACGACGCGCTGGCCAGCATTGACGGCCTCGCAAACCTCAGCCTGGTCGGCGATGACCTGATCCTGCCCTTTCACGCAGGCCTCACCGATCTGGACGGTCTGGCAAGCCTGAGCGAAGTTAGCGGTCATCTGGACCTATCCAACCCTGCCCTGACTGACATCTCTGGTCTGAGCAATCTGACGTCCGTTGGCAGCCTGACCCTCGACCAACTATTCAACCTGCCCAGTCTGGCGGGACTGGACAGCCTCCACACGATCGATGGCGACCTGACCATCAACTGGATCGACGCGACCGACTTAGACGAGCTGTCGAGCCTGAGCTACATCGGCGGCGACCTGACCATCAGCGGCAACGACTGGCTGAACGACATCAGCGGACTGGCAAACCTGACATCGGTGCTGGGCAGCGCCTCAGTGCGCCACAACCCGTTGCTCTGCGCCAGCAGCGTCAGCAGCTTCCTTGCCAACACATCCATCACCGGCTCCGCAACTCAACAGGGTAATGATGACGGCTGCTGAAGGCCTGTCGCAACGGGAAGCAAGCGGTCTGCCCAGACCCGGCACCGGTGCAAATCAGGCTGAGTTCAAAACTCCAACGTGGTGGGCACGCACCAGGCATCCTCGACAATACGCACCGCTTCGCTGGCCATCATCACCTGACCAGTGAGGTCCACCGCCCCGCTACCTGCAAGCGGTGGAATGACGATCTCCGGGATCGTCAGGTTGGCCAGGTCCCTCAACACCTGCGACATCAAGCCCGGCACCACCGCCTCAATGATCTCAAGGGCCATCCCCCGATCCAACAAGGGGTGAGCCTCATCAAAGCCAACCCCGAGCACGCGGGTCTGTCGTGAACCGTCATCAGCCAGGTTAAGCACCAGAGTGAGCCCACCTTGGTCATTGGCGGCAACTCGCACCGGCATCTGTCCTGCCGCAAACAGAACCGCTTCGCCCCATGTGCCAGCATCAACCACCGCGCGAATGCCACCTAGATCCAGCCAGGCTGAGTCCTCTCGATACTCCAGCACCGGCGGCAACAGAGCCTCAATGGTGGCCTTGCGGATATCCGTCCAGGGCACCTGAGCGGGCAAACCAAAACTCACCAACTGGCCGTTATCGAATTCAATATTACGAAGGTTGCCGGCATCCCAGGCAGCAAAAGACAGCGCGTTGATCGCAGGGCGCCCAACACAGATGCCGCTGCCTCCAGGGCTGGTCATAGGACGCTTTAAGACGCCCTGATCTGAGGCTGCCACCTCGGGCGTAACGGCGCCTATAAAGCCGCTGTACTCCAGCACCACCGAGTGATCTTCAGCCCGAACTCCAGTCAGGCTGAGCTGCCGCTGGATAGGGCGCTCAAACTGCACGTCCAGCACCGGGTCCAGGGACTGCACCAGATGCTTGAGCACATGGGCGGCAGCGGCCTCAGCCACCGCGGCCAGCGGGCCCGGCAGCTGCTCTTCAAGAGAAGAACTCACCACGCCGCAAAGGTCCAGCAAGCCCCACAACAGCTCACAGTTAGGATCATCAACAGCGGCCTCGCTATGAGTAACCACGACCTCGTTAAGAAAGCTGCCCGCCTCACAGGGCAGGGTCGGGTCCGGATCACACAGCAGCGAGGGCAGATTAATGAACCCGGCAATCTCGACCCAATCAAAGCTGCCAACCCCATAGATCGGATCTGCCGCGGTGCCGTAGTCGATGGCCCAATTAAGGCTGGCCTGCTCCGCCTGGTACCAGATCTGCACGCCGGTGAGACGAGCGGTAAGACGAACCAGCCCGGCCGCATCGACCTGAGCGTCAATATGAACATTCTCCGCTCCGGCATCGCGGATGTTGAGCAGCAAGTCTCCCACTGGGGTATCTAAAACCACTGGATTGACGGCGTAACGAGCCAGGTTGGATTGAGCCAGACTCTGGCCTACAAGGGCAGTTACCGAGTCGAGCAGCGGCTGGTCCAGGCGCCCGGTCGCGACGTCTCGCTGAAGTTCAGCGGGATCCAGAAACTCACCCTGATGCCAGGAACGCACCGCGTAAGCCCTTGGCGAGCCCTCAGTAACCACCGTCACAAAACCCAGGCCGTCGTGGGCCGGTACGAAGCGACTGACTCGGCCCTCGTCATCCGCCTCGACCAGCTCACCAGGGTCATTATCGAGGCCCTCGACCTGGGCCGCGCCAGCTACACCATTGACGACCACCTCTACCGGAGCATCACCAACAAGCATGGCCCCCGTGGGCGGCAACTGAATTTCAAGATCAGGGCGGCAGCCGCCAAGGGCCCATAGCAAGGAGCAGGCCAGCAACAAGCTGGCCTGCAACGAGACGCGCTGTTGAACGCTAACCATCATGTGCCTAAAAAAGCCGTTGCATTGTGTGTCGGATGCTGTCGGACACTTCACCTAAAGCGGCTCAACGCACGTAAATACGATAGGTCCAATAGGGGCTGTAGGCCGGGCCGGCGTTCGAGTCACAACTACCACAACTACCGCCGCAGAAACCATCGTTGCCGATCCAGGCAAAGGAACCGGTACTCGGTGCGGTGCACCACAGGTTGTCGCTGCTATTGACCCACAGTTCCACATCCCGATTGCGATAGTTCAAGCCGCAGCAACCAGCGTTCATCTGAGTGCCCAGTCCAGGCTGGTTGTCGTCACCGTGGGGGCTGTAGGTATCGGCCGCCAGCCGGGACCGATCGGTATTGGGGCCATGGGCCATATTGGAGCGCAGATGGGTACCCAACTTGATCACCGCTTCATAGTCATAGACAGCGGCCAGATCTGAATTCAAGACCGCGCTGGTCTGAATGGTGTTGTCAGAACTATGAAAGAAACTGTCGTAGGTGCGCGCCCCCATGGACCAGGCTTTCCAACCAATCACCGCACCGGCAGCTCCCGGACTGGCCACCTGAACCATGATATTGGTGGCTGTCATCCGCCAGGCAGCCGGCCCTTTGTAGTCATTGATGAAGGCGCTCGACAGCTGACCGAATTCAGCGTCATCGAGCCAGAACGCGGTATTGGTATAGGTCACCTGATTGCCGTCGTTTGGCTCGACGTTCATCACCAACGTCCAACCCCCGTCCTGAGTCGTATGCTCGCAGTGCGCTTCAAAGGCAGCGCCCCCATCGGGCGATATCCAGTAGTCGCCATCGATGGCCGCCACACTGGTGGCGTCAAAGACCTCCTGACAGTCACTGGCCACACAGTTCTGATCGGCTCCCACCGCCTCGGCATCATCCACCTCGCCGTTGCAATCGTTATCAATGCTGTCGCACAGCTCAGGAGAGCCTGGATTGATCGTGCTCTCAGTATCGTCGCAGTCGGTATTGGTACCGACACTGCCGTTGGGCTGAGTACAAGCGAAGCTACTGGTAGTCGGATGCCCGTAACTGTCACCGTCGGCATCGACGTACCAGAGCGAGGCATCAACGGCACCATCATCAGCGGTGCCGTCGCAGTCATCATCGATGTTGTTGCAGAATTCTGAGGCGTTGGGATGAATGTCAGCGCCACCGTTGTTGGGGTCATCATTGCAGTCGGCAGCGTTGCCGGCATAGCCCGCCGGCTGACTGCAGGATGAGACGGGAGTGCCGATGGCACCAAAACCGTCACCATCAGAGTCAACGTACCAGTCGTCAGCATCCAGCGAGCCGGCCTCGTCCACACCGCCGATACAGTTGTTGTCCAGACCGTCACAGATCTCGTAGCTGGTGGGATTAGTAGCGGCATTGCCGTCATCACAATCGAGACTGTTGGTCACAAAGCCGACGGGCTGAGAGCAGGCCGTCGTGCTGCTGCCCGGATCCCCATAACCATCGGCATCCGAGTCGGCGTACCAGAGGGTTCCAGCAGCACCGCTACCGTCATCCACCAGACCGTTGCAGTCGTTATCGGCACCGTCACAGATCTCAGCAGCGCCGGGATAGCTATTGGCATCGAGTTCGGCGCAGTCGTCGGAGCTGGCCACGTAGCCCGCGGGAGCTGCACAGGCGACCTGAGTCAACAGCAGACCACCAACCCCATCACCGTCGGCGTCGAAGTACCAGGTGCTCTCATCACTGGCACCCACATCAACCGTGCCATCACAGTCGTCGTCTACCGAGTTGCACACTTCCGGAGCACCGGGAAAGACCAGTACGCCGCTGGCCGGATCGTCATCACAGTCCAAGCAGCTGAGCACCAGATCGCCGTCTGCATCGACCTCGCCACCGAGAGCCTCTGTGGTCGCATCGCAGTCGTTATCAACCCCATCGCAAAGCTCAAGGCTGCCGGGAAAGCGCAGCGAATCCGTGTCATCACAGTCCTGATCACACTCGGAGACTCCGTCACCATCATCATCGATCTCATCACCTCCAAGGCTGCTGTCGCAGTTGTTATCGATGCCATCG
>DJIF01000048.1:2129-2692 GCA_002433485.1 Deltaproteobacteria bacterium UBA6601 | reverse complement strand
TCGCAGTTGTTATCGATGCCATCGCAGAGCTCCACCGCCGCCGGATAGACCAGCGGGTTGGTGTCATCACAATCGCTGCTATCGGGGGCATAACCGGTAGGCATCTGGCAGGCCTCCTGGGTCAACCAGAAGCCACCAACCCCATCACCGTCGTTATCCAGGTACCAGGTCTGGGCGGCGGGTGCGTTATCGTCAATCACGCCATCGCAATCGTCGTCCCTTTCGTTACAAAGTTCGGTGGCGCCCGGATAGACCGCTGCTACCAGGTCATCACAGTCATCGCTGTTGTCCACATAGCTGGCGGGGGCCGCGCAGGCCTCCTGCGCCAGCAGCTGACCACCGTAACCATCGGAATCGGAATCCAGATACCAGGTGGCCCCATCAATGGGGTCATCATCCACATCCCCATCACAGTCATTATCGACACCGTCACACAGCTCAAGCCCGGCAGGACTCACCGTAGGATCACTGTCATCGCAGTCACTACCGCCAGCGCTCTCAGCTGAGTAGCCATCACCGTCTTGATCCAGACCCAGTTCGTCGTCATCGTCGCCGGCGGTGTC
>DJIF01000048.1:0-1764 GCA_002433485.1 Deltaproteobacteria bacterium UBA6601 | reverse complement strand
GTCATCGTCGCCGGCGGTGTCGTCGTCGCCGGTGTCATCATCATCGCTGGCGCTGTCATCATCATCGCTGGCACTGTCGTCGTCGTCGCCGGCAGCCACTCCAAGTCCGACCAGAGTAATAGGAACTGAGAAACCGGCAGGAGACCCTGAGCCAACCCCACCTGAGAGCGTCCCAGAGATCGCACTGACCAACTCCATAGATGCGGTCGATACGCCCAGAACCGAAGGCGAAAAACGCAGGTCAAGATCGGCCGCCGAGCCGGCCTCGATCAATAGAGGCCAGTCTTCACCCGCCACAATGAAGGCACCGGCTCCGTCCCCCACGATCGTAGGGAGCGCAAGCTCAGCAGCTGCTGTACCCACATTGCTGAGCGAGACCTGAGCCTCCACAGAGGACCCCAACCTCGCCTCACCAAAGTCAACAAAAGGAGCCGAAGCGGTCAACAATGGCAGCGCATCACCACTGCTGCAGCCCGAGGCCCCTCCCAGCAGCAGACTTACAGTCAACAGAGCCATCAGTTTTTGGTTGAGCTTCATGATCCCTCCGAAGCCAAATACTAACGCAGCAGCTTGTTGAACAGCCAAGAGCGGCAGCCAGCCTAAAAGGTGAACTCGGCCTGGACCACTCCCGCCACCAGTGGGTTCGGGTCCTCGTCCCCGGGAACGTAGATCCATGCACCGATCAACAAGTCAAATGGATCCCATGGGCTCCAAGTGGCTTCAATGTTGAACTCGACCCCCTTGAAGGCCTCCTCCTCAGCCCAGGGCGAAGCAAACACATGCACCCCAAGATCAAACAACAGCGCGCTATAAGGCCTGGCTCGGAATATAAAGAGCCCATCGATCAAGCCCTCATCGGTAATGCCCGGCACCTGGTAGTGACCGAAGAACGCGCGGCCAGCTCCAAACAGGTTGTCGAAGTCTTTGGCCATGATATCGATTCCGCCACCGATATAGGGCTTGAGGCGATGCTCGGGCTGCACTCCAGCGCGCGCGCCCACCAGCCAGCGACTGACCGGATCAGCGTCGCCGATCCGGACAACCTGACCGTAGGCCTCCACCTGGTACGAGAACAAACCCTTAGAGCCTGCCGCATTTGCCCCAACCGTTGCCTGACTGCGTTCCGATTCGGCATTGGCCTCAACAAAGGCCATCACATCAAGGTTCAGGAACGAATCGAGCCGCGGGCCAGCGCGGATCGCGAACATGTGGTCAGCGTCATTAAGGGTCCGCTTGATGTAGATGAGCTCTGCCTCCACCTGCTGCTGGGAGAAGACCACATCAATTCCCCAAAAGGGGTTGCCCGCCGAGCTCCAGGGCCGATGGCTCATCAGTCGATTGCTGTTCCAGCTGGCCTCCATGCGGCCGACCCGCAGCATCAGACCGTTGCTCAGCTCAAAACCACCGTAAGCCTGCTGGACCGCTAAAGAACCGTCAGTGCCGTCACTGCCCCAATTGCGCTGATCACGAATCTCAAAGTGGGCAAAAGCCGGCCCCATGCTGGCAGAGACACCGGCAGTAGCCAGATTCTCAATGGCCCATGCCCCGTCCTCGGCACTGCGCATCAAAAAGCGCGCACGCTCCCGAGCCTGCAATTTCCAACTCAGGGACGGAGCCACAGGGCCTGGCGCGGCTGCCTCTGCCAGCGGCTCGGGCTCAGCGACAGCGCCGCTCCCGGCGGAGGCATCATCAGCCGCTTGCTGTAGCGGGGGCGGAGCAGCATCGGCCGGATCGAAGGTATCAGCGTCGCTGGACTCAGCTTCG